>JABDJK010000047.1 GCA_013002535.1 Hyphococcus sp. | reverse complement strand
GCGCGCGGCTTCGCTACGAAATCAAACGCGAATTTGCGCCTTATATCGGCGTCGACTGGACGCGGTCCGTCGGCGAAACCGCCGATTTTGTGCGCGCCGACGGCGGCGATCCGTCAAGCGTATCGTTCGTCGCCGGCATCCGTTTCTGGTTTTAGGGAGGCAAACTCATGGAAAATTTGATCGAACCGAACATTTACCCTGTTCTTGTTCACTTCGCCTATGCGCTCACTGTCACTGGCGCGCTCAGCCTGTTCGTCGTGTCACTGACGCCGTCGGGCGGCTGGCGCGACACCTTGAAACATGCTGGCGATTGGATGCTCGGCTTTGGCGCGCTATTCATCATCGCAACGGCGGCGGCAGGGTTTCAAGCCTATTACTCGGTCGATCATGACGGCCCGTCTCACGCCGCCATGACCGTTCACCGCAATTGGGCCGTGCCAACCGCCGCAGCGATCTTGGCTCTTGCGGTCTGGCGGTGGGCCAAACGCGCGGAACGCCCGTCGATTCTTTTTTCTATACCAATGCTCGCGGCAGCGGCTTCGCTTTCGGTCACCGCATGGTGGGGCGGTAAACTTGTTTACGGCCATGGACTCGGCGTCTCCCGCATGCCCGTCGTGACCGGCGAAGGCCATGATCACGAACATGCGCCCGGCCAAGGCCATGGCGACGACGGGTCCGCAGAACCGACCAGCGATCATGAAGACGGTCATGATCACGACGATGCAGGCGATCTTGCCGCTGGCGAAACCCATGACCACGGCGATAATGCCGCTGCCGAACCGGAAACTAGCGATACGGCGTCGGCAGCAGCATTCGACGCGGACAATTATCCTGCAACTCCGGAAGCTGTCGTTGACGCATATGGCGCCGCGTTAAGAGCCAAAGATGCAACCGCCCTGCGCGCCTTGTTGGCGCCCGATGTCATCGTCGCGGAGGGAGGCGGCGCAGAACGGTCCGTAGAGGAATATGCCGGCCATCACATGCCGGCTGACATGGCGTTTACCGCGGCGGTCGATTTCTCGCTGAAGAAGCGTGACTTGATCGAAAACGGCGACCTCGCAACAGTCGTTTCCGAGTCGCAAATTCACGGAACGTACAAGGGTGAGAACGTGCATTCGCGCATGATGGAAACGATGGTCTTGCGTCGTGACGGCGGCCGATGGCGCATCGTCCATATCCACTGGTCTTCCGCGCCGATCACCGGCGAGCATGAGCACTAATCATTATGGGCTGGGAACGCGCGCATCGTTCGGGTGTTCATCATTTATATGCCCAGGAACATGCGCCGACAAATAAACGAGAGCTCCTTATGACTAAATCACAAGAAGCAGCGCACGCGAGAGACAATAACAGCGCCTACTGGCGGTTTGGTGCGATGATTGTTACTTCAATGATTGTCATGTTCGGTCTTATGTATTTCAATACATACGCTTTCGAACACGTCCGATGGAGCGAAACTCGGTTCTATATGACATTCATCATGGGCGGCGCCATGGCGATCGTCATGCTGAGTTTCATGCTCGGCATGTATCAGAACACTAAAACCAATATCGCTATATTCATCGGAAGTGCTGTCGTTATCCTGCTCGCCCTTTGGCTTGTGCGAAGTCAAACTACTGTTGATGACGAATCCTACATGCGCGCGATGATCCCTCATCACTCTATCGCCATTATGACCAGCGAGCGGGCCGGGTTCGAAGATGTGCGCGTTCAAAAACTTGCGAACGAGATCATCGAAGCTCAGCGACGCGAGATCAAGGAAATGGACTGGCTGATCCGGGACATAAAGGAAAATGGGCCTGTGACGACGCAAGCACAAGCAGCGGCTCGCCCGGTTCCGGATTTCGAGGGCAGCCTTGATCCGAAGTCGAACTAGTTCCTAATTGCGCCAAGTTTAGGCCCTGCTGCTTTGGATCCGGTCAAGGATCAACAACTTCAACCGCCTTTATTTGAGGAGAACTTTTTGTGACCTATTATTTTTCGAAAACGCTTGCTGAGAGCGATCTGGACGCCGCAGAAATGCGCATAAGATCGGCGCTGAAGGAAGCCGGCTTCGGCGTTCTCACGGAAATCGACGTCACAACAACGTTGAAAGAGAAAATCGGAGCCGATTTTCGTCCCTATAAGATACTGGGCGCCTGTAACCCCGACCTTGCCCACAAGGCGCTGCAGGCGGAAGACAAGATCGGAACGATGCTGCCCTGCAATGTCGTTCTTCAAAAGGTCGATGACGGCGTGGAGGTTGCAGCCGTAAATCCCGTCGCTTCTATGCAGGCTATCGAAAATTCCGCCCTTGCCAGCATTGCTGAGACCGTTCGAGACCAGTTGCGGACGGTTATCGACAACCTTTAGTTCGCGTAGACGCCTGCTTTCTGTTGCGCCGCGACAAGAGTGACCAAGCAAAACTTTATTGCTTGACTATACCTATAGGGGGTATATGTATAGTCTTGCGCGCCGTCGATTCCGAACCGCGTAGCGCAACGCAATCATTTATGGAGCCTCCGATGATGGACGTTCACAAACATCACCCCGACCATTGCCATACTAACCACGAAGCCGCGTCGGCAAACGGAAAATACGACAACGTTCCGGCCGGTTACTCTGGCGCTGTCTGGACTTGCCCGATGCACGCCCAGGTGCGTGAGACCAGCAACACCGGTTGCCCGATCTGCGGCATGGCGCTGGAGCCGGAGACCGTTTCATTGAGCGCCAAAGAGGATACCACGGAGCTCGATTCGATGACGCGGCGATTCTGGGTCGGCGCCGTCTTGAGCGTCCCCCTTTTCATCTACGCTATGGGCGAAATGATTCCGGGCAAGCCGTTCGAGGGCTTGCTGCCCGGCGCATGGGCGCAATGGATTCAATTCGCGCTCGCGACGCCGGTCGTCCTCTGGGGCGGCAGGCCGTTTTTCGTCCGCGGTGTTCAGTCGGTTCGCACCATGAATCTGAATATGTTTACACTCATCGCCCTTGGCGTCGGCGTCGCTTATGTTTTCAGCGTTGTCGCTACAGTTGCGCCTGGTATTTTCCCGGACGCATTTCGCGGCATGCACGGGCAGGTCGCTGTCTATTATGAGGCTGCCGCCGTCATCACAACGCTTGTTCTACTCGGTCAGGTTCTCGAATTGCGCGCGCGTAGCCAGACGTCCGGCGCCATTCGCGCATTGCTTGAACTTGCGCCGCCAACGGCGCATCGCATCAACGA
>JABDJK010000040.1 GCA_013002535.1 Hyphococcus sp. | reverse complement strand
AAGCGGAAAAGGAGCTTCACCAATTTAGGCTCTCTTTTGAACGAGGCTTCTTTCGTCTCCTGAGAATTCGTTCAGAACTTCCATGACATCAGCATCCGACAATTGCATAAACTCGTGATAAGCTTGGCTGACAGAGTGAAATGATTCTTGAGCATCAAGGCAAATAAGTTCGTCTACGTCGGATTTCAGTTTTTCGATTATGTCGGTCGGCGCAATTGGGATGGCGCCAATAATCCGAGTCGCGCCTTGCTGCCGCACCGCGCTTATGGCGGCCTCCATACTGGCGCCTGTGGCCAAGCCATCATCGATAATGACAGCGGTCTTCCCCTTTGGCGAGACGCGCGCGTATAGACCAGCGTATAAAGCTCGCCTCCGCTCAATTTCGGCCAAGGCCAAATCGCTCTCGGTGGAAAGGTAAAGCTCGCTCACATGCAATGAACGAATAATATCGTTGTGCAGAATTTGTGTTGGTTCCTCACCGTCGACGATGGCGCCGATTGCGAGTTCGGGTTGTCCGGGCGCGCCAATTTTCTTGACAAACAGTAGGCTTAAAGGCGCCTTTAACCTCTTGGCAACCGGCGCCGCAACCGGTACGCCGCCGCGCGGCAGCGCAAAGATGACTGTGTCGGCGCCTTCATGCGCTTCAAGTTTTTTTGCAAGCGCCTCGCCAGCTGCTTTTCGGTTTGCAAACATTGAGTTTCCTCCAAAACCGGAAAGCCCGAGACGGTAACGCTTTCCGCGAGGTCGCCCTCACATCATAGCGTCAACCGCCAACGGGCTCCGTCACAACGTCTCATCGCATTCCCAATTCTTTCATTTGTTCGTTTCATACCCTCACGGACATTTCGCGAGCAATGTTTCTTTGGTTCAGCTCCTCGTTGCGGCTAAATGGACGATAGCAAGTACTACCTCGATTAAATTTGATGCAGATCAACCGGCGGAAGCTTTTTTTCGAAAAATTTCGCGTTGAACAATGTAAAACCCTGGTATCAGCGGTAGCCACAACGTCAGGCCTCGGAATATGACAGTTGCTGCGATTGCGCTATCTATTGGAACGCCAAAAACTTTTAATGTCGCGATCATGCCAGCTTCATAGGCGCCGACGCCCATGGGCATAAATCCCACCATCGATGCGATCGAGCCGATAATAACAGTGAAAAAGCACACCTCTATCGGTACGCTTATGTTGATTGCAACAAATGCAAGATACAATGTGATGCCGTCAATAAGGCGGACGAAAAACTGCAGCGCCGTGAGCTCAAAGAATAATCTGCGTTCCGTTTTAATGAAATAAAGGGCGGTAGAAACCCAGTGACGCGCCTGATTAAAATGTGGAACTTTCTGCGCCCATCTCGGCGTCGCGTTAGGGAGTGAGATAATAATTAGAAAACTGATTACGAGAATGCTCATCAATACGATCGCGACCGTAGTTATGCTGGTTGAAATTACCGGTGATGCGCTGTCAACAGCAGTAAGCGCGGCAAAGCTGATGATTCCGGCGATGAAAAACGCGATGAAGTAAGCAACACATACAAAAATGAAGAGCGAAAAGGCTATTTTATTGGGAATGTTGCGTTTGGCGAAGGCGTAGAAGAATAGTGCGCCACCGGACAGCCCGGCTGACGGAATCGCCTGGTCGGCGAATAGTTTTCCAACAGATAGCCAGTATAAATCGCGGAACGGCAAGCTGTAACCGGCGCTTACGAGCGCGCGCCGCCATATGAGCGCCGTGCATGCATATGTCATTAGCTGAGAAAGCGCCGAAGCAGCGAGCCATCTTGGTTGCGCCGTTCTTATCTGTTCGCCCAGCGCTTGCAGGCTTTCCAGATTGAGAGAGGCAAAGCCAATTCCTATCAATGCGATAAAGAGGGCGACGGCAAGCATGATCAAGCGCCGTGATTTCTTCAGCCTGTTCTCAAATTCTTCTTCGTTTGGGAACGTGTTATCAGTTCGGTCTGCCATCGAGATAGTTGCTCGCTTGATCCAATTTATGAGTATGTGGTTCTACTCCAGGCGCCAGATTGGGTGTGCTGTCAATTGTTTTAGGCGTTTCATATCCTGTTTTCGAGAAGTCATGATTGCATTTGGTGGCTTCAAAGGTTCGGCGGATGCGGGGTCGGGAAACAAGGAGTTTGTATAACTCACCAAGTACGAATACCGTAGCCGCGAGACCAATGGCGCTCGCCCATTCCCGAATGGTGACCGGATTAAGATCAAGGACTTCTTCTAAAGCCGGGATGTGCATGGCGGCGATATGGAGCGCTTGTGCGCCAATGATACTGCCGATGAGCAATGGATTGGCGCTTAAGGGAATCGAGAACGCTGAGCGTGTTTCCGAGCGACAATTGAGTGTTTGGAAATTGTTGAATGAAACCAGGAACAGAAGAACTAGGTTGCGCGCCGTTTCTTCGGAATATCCCTGAATATTATATAACCAATAGAAAATTAAAAACGCCAAACCGCCTATGTAAAGCCCAACGAGCAGGCATTGTTCAATCATTTGTCGGTCGAAAATCGGTTCTTTTGGCCGCCGAGGCCGGCGCTTCATAATGTTGGGTTCTTTTCCTTCGAAGGCGAGGGCGACATCCTGAATGCCCTCGGTGACAAGATTGAGCCAGAGAATTTGAACGGCGGTGAGAGGGATTGGAAGCCCGGCGAAAAGCGCAAGTGCGAACACGACAACTTCGGTTATTGCGGTGCTAATTAAAAGCCAAACGATTTTTCGGATATTGTCATATGCGGCGCGACCTTCTTCAATTCCGGCGACAATAGAGGCAAAGTTATCGTCGGTAATAATCAGGTCGGATGCGGCCCGCGCGACATCTGTGCCGCCCGCGCCCATAGCGACGCCGACATGAGCGGTCTTTAACGCTGGCGCGTCATTCACGCCGTCGCCCGTAACAGCAACGAAATGACCCTGCTTTTGCAATTCCGTGACGATAAGGTTTTTCTGCGCTGGTTCAACGCGGGCGTAGACCGGCGTATCTGCAATGGCTTTGGAGCGCTCCTTGTCTGCCAGATTTTTCAGTTCTGCGCCGGTAAGGGTGCTATCCGGCATCCAAGCGGGGCCTAGTTGTTGCGCAATTGCAAGTGCAGTTTCGGGATGATCGCCGGTGATCATCCGGATATCGACGCCTGCGGCGCGCGCATGCGTGACGGCGTCCGGCGCTTCGCTGCGTAACGGATCGATCAGACCGACAAACCCGAGAAGCCGAAGGCTCTTTAAGTCATCTTGTGTTAGTGTATCGCGCGCGCCTGCCTTTTCACCGCTTGCAACGGCGATAACCCGATAGCCAACCGAAGTTAGTTCGTGGAGCTGCGTATCAATTGCCGCCCGATCAAATCCGTCACACATAGAAAGTACGGCTTCCGGCGCGCCTTTGACGGAGATAATTGTATTCTCTCCACCTTTGTGTGCGCATGCGGAAAAGCCGATTTCCGGCTCATAAGGAATTTCGGCGCATTTTTTTTGTCGCCGGCGAAGCGCCTTTTTTTTAATTCCCAGTTTCTCGGCAAGAACGAGAAACGCAATATCGACTGAATCACCGCGCGCTTCCACAGCACCGTTGTTAACGCCAAGGTCTGCTTCATTGGTGAGCACGCCGGCGCTGGCCAAATTCAATAATTCTTTTTGCGCCCGATCAGAAAGCGGACCTTCTTCTTGCGTTGTCGCGGCGCCTTCAACCTCCAGGCCTTCGCCTTCAATATCGATTACAGCGTCGTTAGCCAGCACGACTCGTTTTATCGTCAGACGGTTGGCCGTGAGCGTGCCGGTCTTATCCGCTGCGATCAGAGTGCAAGAACCAAGTGCTTCGACCGCGGGCAAGTGTCGGACAATAACATTTCGCTTTCCCATCCGGCTTGAGGCGACGGAAAGCGCAACTGTAATCGCCATGGGCAGTCCTTCGGGGATAGCTGAAACCGCTAACGCTGTGGTCAAAATAAAGACACTACTGAGCGTTTCGCCCCGAAAATACTGCCCTGCGCCGAGGGCGAGGGCGAGCAGGACCGTGGTCACTGCAATGCGGTTGGAGAATTTTTCCATTCGCAAAAGCAACGGCGCGCGGCCACCGCGCCCAGCCAGCATTTTTGCAATATGGCCAAGTTCTGTATTCGCCGCTGTCGCGCATACGACGCCGGCGCCGCGCCCCGCGGTCACCATGGTGCCCGCATAAGTCATATTATTGCGATCGCCGAGAGGCGCATCTGGCGTACATACACGGTCGCTTTGTTTTTCTACGGGCTTGGACTCGCCCGTTAAAAGCGACTCATCAAGCTTCAGATCATGAGCCGCGGTTAGGCGTATATCCGCCGGTGCAACAACGCCCGATTCAAGCAGCACAAGATCACCCGGAACGATCTCCGCGATGTCAACGGTTTGCTTGACTCCCGCGCGGATGACAATCGGGGAAATGCGCAGTGTTTTCTTAAGCGATGCGGCGCTCGCTTCCGCGCGCCATTCCTGCGCAGAGCCGATTGCCATGTCGATAATAACGACAGCGCAGATAAAAATTCCGTCTGTCGCTTGCCCAAGTGCAAATGAAATTATCGCCGCCACGAACAGAATAAACGTCAACGGGTTGTTTAGTTGGCGAATGATGATGAAGAATTTTGAATGTCGCCCCGTTTCCGGCAATTGATTGGGACCGAATTTGTTTAGTCTTGAGTTCGCGTCAGATGAGCTAAGCCCCTCAGTCCCGACACCTAACGCGACGAGGACCTCGTTCAGCGGCATGGCGTGCCATTGCGTATTTGGCATATGGGTTATGGCGAGTTGACAGATTGAACGGGGCGCATTCTTTTTTCTAGGTTCGCCCCGCGCCGTCTTCCTTGACAGGGATCAAGTTGACCTGCGTCAATTTTCTAAAAATTCGCCCATCTATTTTCGATTTGCCCTCACGAGCTATTGGAGGAAGAGATGAGAAAGGATGACGACATCTAGAACGACGTTCTGGCCGAGATCGATTGTGACCCGCAGACCGAGCCGACGGAAGTTGGGGTAACTGTATAGGACGGCGCAGTATCCTTGCTTGGTGTGGTGAGCAGTTATACGGAAAAATTAGCTGCTGAACGGGCGGTAAAACGGGTGAAAGGCGTTCATGCGATTGCTGAAGAAATCGAGGTCGAATACCCTTATGATCGATCGGTTGGCGATGAAAATGTCGCCGAGCGCATTTCCCACATTATCGAATGGAATACGTCTATTCCAAAAGACACGGTACAGGCAGAGGTTCGGAACGGCTTTGTGGCGTTATCGGGCGACGTTGAATGAAATTTTCAGCGTGAAGTTGCGCGAAATCAGATCGCCGGTGTTCGCGGCGTAAAGGGTGTTAGCAAACTGATTACAGTGAAGCCTCGCATTGCGCCGGATGATGTCTCGAAAGAAATCAATCGCGCGCCCCATCGTAATGCTGATCTTGAGGCGTCGCATGTCGATGTTCACGTCACCGGTTGTAAAGTAACGCTCTCAGGCAACGTAAAGGCTTGGTATGAGCGCAAACTCGCCGGAGACGCCGTATGGGCTGCGCCTGGCGTTACTCAAGTTGTGGACAATATTCGTGTGGTCTGAGACCGATTGCGCCGATCTCGTCTGGGCGGAATCGGCGCTGCCTAAAGCGTAACATAATCTCTCACATCGTAATCACTGCGGATAACCCGGCTGCGATAATCGCTGCTGACAGGGATAGGAATGCTGGTCGTAAGCTGCTTCCGCCTGCGAAAGCCGCCAACGCGACTTTCACGAATGTATTCGTCACTGCCGCTAATAATATTCCAATCGAGGCGACCTCAACTGACAAACCTTCAGCGGCGAACCGGCTGAGCGTCAAAGTTATAGCGTCGACATCGGCGAGTCCCGATGCGATCGATATCGCATAAACCCCCTCCGGCCCGAACAAGGCCTCCAGTGCGCGCGAACTTACCATGATAATTCCAAGCAGCCCGGCGAAAAGTATTGCTGGCGCTACATCTAACGGATTCGCAATTTTGGGTTTTTCAAAAGATACGCCGTCTGTTTTTCTGGCGATGAACGTGGCGCAGATAATCGATATGATAATGACGCAAGCAATGGGCGGTGCCAGTCGCCCTAATAAGGGTGTGTGAACAATAGCGGCGATGGCGGCAACACGAGCGAACATGATCGTAGACGCCGTGATTATGCCAACGCTTAGCAAATTATGCAGTTCAGGTTGGCGCCGAGCCATGTGCGCAAGGGATACCGTGACGGCAGTAGATGAAACGAAGCCGCCGAGTATCGCTGTGCCCAATATTCCGTGGCGGGCGCCGAGGGTACGCAAGGCGATATAGCCGGAGAAAGAAAGTCCGCTAATCAATACCGCCATCAGCCAGATTTCAAACGGGTTGATTGCATTATATGGTCCCATGCGCTCATTCGGTATTAGCGGTAGGGCGACGCCGGCTATCAACAAAAATTGAAGCGCGGCGAAAATCTCTTTCTGGTCAAGATGTCCTACAAAGCCATGCATGCGATCTTTGGCGCCCAGTATCATGGCGACAACAATTGCCCCCGCAATCGCCGGGACTTCCGTGCCCATAATGCACAAAACCCCACAGGCGAACGCAACAAAGGCAGCGAATATTGTTGTCACGCCCATGAATTCACGTGACGATGATCGCCGCCAATAAGCAACCAGCATGACGAGGATTGTTATCGCCAGGCCAATTGCAGGCATAGCTTCAAACTGGCGACCAGCTAACCCGCTGACGCCGCCGCTCAAACCGATGAGCCCGAACGTGCGTAATCCTGCCGGGCGCCGCTCACCATCAAAATCCCTTTCGCGCCACTCCCGCTCAATTCCAATGACCAGGCCAAGCGCAAGGGAAAGCGCTAATTGGTATAGCGTGTTGAAATCATCGAGGGCCATCAACGCCGGCCTGCCGCACAATTAGTGAATCATTACAAAGTGGGAAAAAAATATTCATTTAGCCCGGGCGCCAATACTGCGCATTCTAGCGAGGCGTTTCTCGGCTTGTTTGGCGCTGAGGCCGCCAACACCGCCAATCAATGTTTCTTTGACTGGTTTAAATCCCGCCATTCCCAAAATTGCGCCTTCAAAGCTCTTTACGCCATGGGCGCCGAAGAAAATTTTGTACGCCGCCGCCGGCATGCCCATGGTTACGACAACCCGAGCTGATTTTCCTTTCAGCATTTTGCGTGGCCAGCCGCCCTCGCTCTCGGCGATCGAAAACTCGTGACGTGATAGTTGTTCAAAAAATGCTTTCACAAGCGCTGGCATGGAACCCATCCAAAGCGGATAGATCACGTAAAGATGATCTGCTTCTTTGACGATGTGTTGCGCTTCGATGATCTGTGCCGGCGGCTCTTTTTTAAAGTCTGCCGGGTCGCGAAGGAAAGGAATTTCCATTTTCCCAAGATCGATCACATCAACGCCATGCCCCGCTTGAATGGCGCCGTCTTCGTATGCAGCGCTAAGAGCCCGGCAAAAATGAGACGGGTCGTCATGGGGATGCCCTTGCAGAATGCAGATTTGTTTCGCCATTTTTCAGTTTTGATTCATTGTTATCCGTCGGACAAATAGTAGCGTCAAAGCGTTTGCGCGCTTTGACGCACGTCAATTCCATAAAGTGGGAAGCGCCCTAGGAACGGGGTGAAATATTTGTAGATGAGTTCGGAAATCTCATGATAACACCACAGCGAACAACTTGGTTCCTAGTTGCGGACGGCGCTCGTATGCAGCTCTTTGAAAGTCGCGGCATGAAGGAACAGTGGACGCTCATTGACAACCAGGAGGCGGAAGATGCGCGCAAAGCCTCCCGCGAGCTTGGCCGGGAACGGCCGGGCCGCGGGCATAAAACAGGCCCGGACTCACGCTTTGCCATGGGCGGCGCCGAGCCCCATGACAAAATTGAAGCTGCGTTTCTTGGTGAAATCGCTGCAAAGCTGAACAAAGCGGCTCAACGAGAAAAGTTTGATCAGATCGTTGTCGCCGCACCGCCGCAAGCTCTCGGAAAATTGCGCGCGAAATTCCAACTGCAGGTAACAGCGAAATATATTGGCGTATTCGACAAGGATCTTACGAATATGCCCGAGCCGGAGCTTCTTGACTACTTCAAAGAGCGTCTTGGTCGTTGGTAAATGGCATCGAAAAATTCAGACTCGATATCCTTTAAATTCTTCGTTTTTCCACCCTCGCTCCATCAACAATCTGGTTGCCCGGATAAAGGATGACAGTATCGCTGTCGTTCAGTCCGCTTAAAATTTCCGCTTGCGTCCCATTATTGCGACCGATTTCAACAGTGCTTTCGGTCGCTCTGCCATTAACGACTTTGAACACCGCCCACCCGCCATTGAGGCGGAAGAGGGCGCTAGACGGGGCGACCAACGCCTCTTCATCTTCCCAAACGACAATTTTTACCTCAGTTCGATAGCCGTGACCGAGGGCTTCATGATCGCTTTTCTCACAGGTGAATTTGATGATGGCGTTGACGCGCTGTTCCTCAACCCCGAGGGCGGAAAATTTTGTAAACCCCCAGGGCTCGATACGTTCAATCTCGCCGGTGAGCGGGGCATCGCCGCCCCATTTTTCAATGATAACGCGATCACCGGGTTTGGTTTTTACCGCGTCCCTTGAAAGAAGCTCTGCGACAATTTCAAGATCGCTTTGTGGGTCGCCGATTTCCAGCACCGGTGCGCCGCTGGGCAACACGGTCTCGCTCTCCTGAATAAGCCGCAGGACCCGTCCGGAAATGGGTGAGCGAACCTCCAGCGCCTCGCGCGGGTGCGGGTTGGTTGCAACGCTGCGTTCTTCGGCTTCGCTGAACGTCATTAGCATGGCGCGGGTGCTTTTAAGGTCGGCTTCGCGCAACCGTACATTTGCGCGCGCCATCTCAAGCGCGGCTGACGCGGCGCGCCAGCTGCGCTCGGCATTGTCTAATTGCGATTGGGAGACGGCGTCGTGGGGGCGCAGCTCCCGATAGCGCTCAGCCTCAACCTCGGCGAAGTCTTCATCAACCGCCGCTTTTTTGACTTCGGCCTTCGCAAGCGCCAGCGCGGCCTCAGCGGCGGCAACGGCGGCGCCGGCTTGTTCTTCAGTTCGAACATCAAGAACCGTAGGGCTTGCTGGCGCAATGCGCGCAACAATCGTTTCGCCCTGCATGACAGCGTCGCCGGCTTCGACATCAACGCGCAGGAGCCGTCCCGCCACAGGCATTGAAACAACGTATGAATCGCGCACGCGGGTTTTTGCCTCTTCGTCGATCGTTACCATCATGTGACTTTGTTCGATGGTGGCGAGATCAACCTGGGCCGCGCGCGGCCAGAACGCATAGAGGAAAAATAGCCCCACAACGATTATGGCTGCGGCAATAACAAGGGTACGTGGCTTTACGCCTATCATCAAATCACTCCCGCGCCTTCAGCGCTGTCGCAAGATCGAGTTTCATAATGTCACGCTGGACTAATGCGCCGGCAATCGCGGTTGAGACGAGAACGACAATTGCCGCATAGCCAAGCCCACTTTCCTTAAAGACAACAGGTATCTGGTAAAGCTCGGTGCTGAGCGCATCGGCGATATAGACCCACAAGCCAAGGCCGATGAGCGAACCGACCGGCAGCGCCAAAATCGCCAATAGCGCAAGCTCACCGAACAACACATAACCGGTTTCGATTTTCGTAAATCCCAGAACGCGCAGGCTCGCAAGGTCATGATGGCGTTCAATAAACGCGATGCGCGCGCCATTATAAACAACGCCTGCAGCAATTACGATTGAAAAAACCATCATAATTCTGCGGAATGTACCGGGGCCTTCATCAATCATTTTTTGAAAATTATAATAAGCCTCGCGCCGCAGGCTGACGCCGGCAATCAACGGCATCGACTTAAGTTTATCATAGACCTTATTGCGTTGCGCCATATCAATTTTCAGATAAGCGCCGGAGGCGCGGTTCGGTTCTTTCAATTTTTTGTTGAGCGCATCGGATGTCATATAGGCGGGCGTGCCGATCATGGCTTCCACAAGACCGGTGACCGGAATTTCAAGAGTGGGGCGGCGGCCTTCGCGCACTTCGGCGATCACCGTGTCGCCAACCGCAATTTCAAGAATGTCTGCCAGCTGCTCAGAAAAAACGATCCCGTCGCCACGGATATCGACCAGCGCGAGATTGGCGTCGATCGCGCGGTTTAAGACCGGGTTTTCGGGCAGTCCGGTTACGGCGCCCAAATGTTCAATCCGGTCATTGCGAAACATGACGGCGCTTGCGCGAAACGGTTCCGCATAGATTACGCCCTCAATATTCGAAAGCTCATAGATCGTCGTTTCCGATAGCGGCTCGGCAAAAGTGACAAAGACATCGCTGCGGTCGGCAATGTTGAAGCTGATATCAAGCATATAGTCGGTTGCGTTCATATTGAAACGCATCATTACGGCAAGGCCCATGGCGGCGCCGATCCCCAGCGTCGTTAACGCAGCGCGAAAGGGCTGGCGTGAGACACGGCGCAAAATCATCCGGCTTGGTTGATCGAGGATGCGCGTGAGCGTCTTGCTGAACGCATTGCCGCGTGTGAAGTGGGGCGGCGCTGGCGGGCGCATGGCGACAGCTGGCGATAATGAGACTGCGCCGCGCACGGCGGAAAATGCGCCGAGCGCCGCGGCCGCCGCGCTGAAAAGGACGGCGAGTCCTAAAGTGCGAAATTCCGGGTTGAACAACAGGAACGGAAAATGGAAATATTTCTGATAGATCCCCGAAAGCAACCGGCCGAGATATTGCCCGCCGCCCCAACCGACCAGTGCGCCGCCAAGGGCGATGACCAGAACAAACTTAAGATAATGTGCGCCCACATCATTATTTGAATAGCCGAACGCTTTCAACAGGCCGATTTGCTCGCGCTCAGTATGCACAAGCCGGGTAATGACGATATTGAGGAGAAAGATCGCAACACCCAGAAAGATCGGCGTCATCACAACGCCCATGGTCTCAAGCTGTTTCAACTCTTCGGTTAGATATTTGTTGGAGACCTGGTCAGCCCGGACAAAAGCGCCAACAGCGCCATAAGGCGCCAGCAACCGATCCAGATCATCGATCAGGCCGTCTTCATTTGTGTTGCGCGATGTCGTGAGGATGACTTCGTTAAAGGCGCCGTCAAGATCGTAAGCGGCTTCCATCGCTTCTTCGCTTGCCCACAACACGGCGAACCGCCCGGCGTCAACGACAAATTCGCCCGGGGGGAGCGCATAGATAAACTCCGGGGATAGAACGAGGCCGGCGATGATGAAGGTGTGTTGTGCACCGTTCATCGTTATGGCGATTGAGTCGCCCGGCGTTAGGTTGTGGGCGTCCGCAAACGGTTTGAGCAGCATGATCTCATCGCTTTGGGTTGTGCGCAGCATGCGCCCTTCGACGAGATAGACCGCGTTGATCGGTGAGGCCGCGTCCGGATCATATGAAATAACCCGGGCGCTGACAGGCGCGCTGGCCTTTTCAAGCGTAACAAGGCCGCCGCCATTGATGCGCCCTTCGGCGGTTGAAACGCCATCGAGGTTTCGAATATCCGCCAATAGATGATTGGGCGCGCGCTTTACCGGCGCATAAGCGTCTGCAAAACGATGGCGCTCATAATAGGCGCGCATGGTTTCTTCGAGCGCGATCATCATACCGCTCGACATGACGAAAAGCGCAATGCCCGCTGCGATGACAAAAATAATCGCAAGCGCCTGGCCCTTGATGCGCCAGAGGTCGCGCAGCATTTTTCGGTCCAGCATGGATAGAGCAGGGCGCATTTATATCACCAGCTAATTTTGTCAGCGGTGACAGGGATTTGGTTTTCGATGACTTCGCGAATGTCGCCATCGGCAAAATGCACGACCCGGTCTGCCATCGCCGCAGTCGCGGCGGCGTGAGTAATGACCAATGTCGTGGCGCCAAGTTCTTTATTGAGTTTTTGTAAGGCTTTAAGGACAGTCACGCCGGTTTTGCTGTCTAGGGCGCCGGTGGGTTCATCACAAAAAAGCACGGTCGGCTTTTTCGCAATGGCGCGCGCGATGGCGACCCGTTGTTGCTCGCCGCCGGACAATTCTGAAGGGAAATGATTGGCGCGATCGCCGAGATCAACAAGATCGAGGGCGTCTATTGCCTTCATCGGTGCGGGCGATATTTCTGCCACAAGTTCGACATTCTCTTGCGCCGTCAGACTCGGCATCAAATTGTAGAACTGAAAAACGAAGCCTACATGCGCGCGACGGTAAGCCGTCAGCCCGCGGTCATCCATTTCGCTCAGGGCATTATCTTGAAAAAAAACATCGCCGTCGCTTCCCCGATCAATACCGCCGAGGATGTTTAACAAAGTTGATTTGCCGCTGCCTGATGGTCCGAGCAGCACCACCAACTCACCGGTTGGAATTTCCAGATTGACGCCGCGCAATGCATGTACAGCTGCGGGCCCTTCGCCATAGACCTTCGTGAGACCGGTGGTGCGATAGATGGCGCCATTTTGCACGATGTCATTGGTCGTTTTGAGTGAGTGGGGGGCGGGCATTACAGGTCCCTGCATAGTTTTTGCGCCTTAAAATCAAAAATAGTTTCCCTGGATAATCGGACAATACAATCACGACGCATTTGATATAGCTCAATGTGCGCCCACCGAAGCGTCCCTATTTTTATGCATGAAGCAAGAGCTGCCGTATCAATGACCGAAAACGGTGAGGAAGTCGCTATGAAGGAAGACGAACGCATTCGAAATGATATTCAGGAAGAAATCGCGTGGGATCCGCGGGTCAAAACAACGGATATTGGCGTTACAGTAAAGAACGGTGCGGTGCGTCTCACGGGCACGGTTGCATCTTATGCTGAACGCTATGCGGCTGAAACGGCGGCAAAACGCGTGAAAGGCGTTCATGCGGTAGCCGAAGATATCGAAATTTCTCTGCCGAATGACGATAAAGTTACCGATGAGGTAATCGCGGAGCGTATCTCCAATTTGCTTGAATGGAACGTGATTATTCCAGATCCTCATATTCAGGCCGAAGTCCGTAATGGTTACGTGACGCTGACCGGTGAGGTCGATTGGAACTTTGAACGGGACACCATCAAGAACCAGGTCATCCATATGTATGGCGTTCGCGGCGTTGATAATCGCGTCATGCTGCGAAAAAAAGCACAAAAAAAACAAGTCTCCGAACGAGACATCAAATATCAGATCACGCGCGCGCTTCACCGAAACGCTGACCTTGAAAAATCAAAAATTAATATTGCAGTTGATGGAAACAAGGTGACGCTCACCGGTGACATCAACGCAAATTACGAAAAAGCCCTGATTGAAAGAGCCGCGTGGTCCGCGCAGGGCGTTATGCAGGTCGTTGATAACCTACGTGTGAACTGACGTATATTGGAGGAATTAAAATGCAAGTGAAAGATGTAATGACAAAAGGTATTCGCATCGCGGAACCGGACGAAAACTTGGCGCACGCCGCGAAAAAGATGCGTACGCAAAACATTGGTGCATTGCCGGTCATCGAGGACCGTCAGCTCGTTGGTATGATTACAGATCGAGATGTCGCAATTCGAGCCGTCGGCGCAAACATGGACCCGTCCGTTACAGAAGTTCGCGAAATCATGACCGATGATTGTCTCTGGTGTGCCGAAAATGAAGAGCTGGAGGACGCGGTTCGGATTATGGAGCAAAATCAGGTTCGACGACTGCCTGTTATGAACGATAAAAAGGAAATTGTCGGGATGTTGAGTCTTGAAGATGTGGCGCTCCATGCGCCAGCTTCATTGACGGGTGAAGTATTAAAAGCAGTGGCGTCGAAAAAAGGTGAACTGACTGCAGCTTGATCGAAATCAATGATCGACGCCTCGTATCAGCGCATCGTCGAGCACCCGAGAGCAACCATTTGAACGTGCAGGTTCGCCCCGATGTCCCGCTATCGCAAAACCTGAACTTAAATGGTCTGCTTTCGGGTAATCGTGTCGGAAAATCAAAAGCATTCAATGTCTAGTGCCGAACGGTCCTCTGAAATGATCATGCCGCTAACTGCAAAATGGGTCGAAAACAACTATGCACCGCACACCACTTTGACGCTTAAAAAACCCGGCGCGCCCGGCGTCTATGTCATGATGAAGTAACCACGATCATGGGCCAAATCGAAAACCGCACCTATGACGAAATACAAATCGGTGATCAGGCGTCGATAAAGCATAAACTATCGGAAAAAGACGTTAAGCTGTTCGCCGCGATTTCAGGCGATATCATCCCCGCGTATCTTGATGCTGAATTCGCACGATCGTCCATGTTTCGTGAGATCGTCGGCCATGGCATGTGGGGCGGGTTATTGATCTCCGCCGTTCTGGGAACACAATTGCCTGGTCCCGGCTCGAGCTACGTATCACAGGATTTGAAATTTCTAAAACCCGTTAAGCTTGGCGACGAACTTAAGGTGAAGGTGACCGTTCGCGACAAAGGCGAACAATATCGTGTGTCGCTAGAGTGCGAATGCGCAAATCACGACGGCGAAACGGTAATCGCCGGTACGGCCGTCGTCATGGCGCCAACAAGGAAAATCAAACGGCCATTAGGTGAAATTCCCCGCACGTTCCTGATGGAAGAGGGCGAAAGATTGATTCAGCTTATAGACAAAGCGAAACCGAGTGCGCCCATAAGAACGGGCGTTGTCCATCCGGTTAATCAGATCACGCTGCAGGGCGTCGCCGGCGCATTAGAACAAGAACTGATCAAACCGGTTTTGATCGGGCCGCTTGCAAAGATCGAGGCGGCTGCGGTCGAAGCCGATTTCGATTTATCAAATGTAGAGCTGGTTGATGCGCCCCATAGTCACGCCGCTGCTGCGCAAGCCGTTTCATTCGTGCGCGAGGGTAAGCTCGATGCGCTCATGAAAGGCGCCCTTCATACAGATGAAGTCATGTCGGAAGTTGTTTCCGCCGATCACGGTATTCGCACCGAACGGCGTATCAGTCATGTTTATGTGATGGACACGCCCGCTTATGACAAGTTGCTATTCATCACAGACGCCGCCGTTAACGTTTGCCCGGACCTCGACGCCAAGCGCGACATTATTCAAAATGCTATCGACCTGGCGAAAGCGCTTGGTGTTGACCAGCCGAAAACTGCAATCTTATCAGCCGTCGAAACAGTCTACCCAAAACTTCAATCAACGATTGACGCCGCCGCACTCTGTAAAATGTCGGATCGGGGTCAAATTACAGGCGGCCTGGTCGATGGACCTCTTGCGTTTGATAACGCAATTTCACCGGCGGCAGCGGATGCAAAAGGATTGAAGTCGCCTGTCGCCGGTCGTGCAGACGTGCTTGTCGTTCCAGATCTTGAGTCCGGGAATATGCTCGCCAAAGAACTTGATTATCTCGCTGGCGCGGTCGCGGCGGGCATTGTTCTGGGTGCGCGCGTGCCTATTATTTTAACGAGCCGCGCAGAAGGTGAATTGTCCCGCGTCGCAGCCAGCGCTATCGCCAAGCTCTTTCACTATCACAAGGCCGGCGTTTGAGATGGAGAACATTGTCACCCTCAACGCCGGATCATCCAGTATCAAATTCGCAGTCTTCGACGTTAAGGACTCTGAGGTAGAGCGCGATCCAGCAATTCGAGGGCAATTGTTGGGACTAGACGGCGAACCGGTTCTAAGCGTCTTCGAAATGAAAAACGGAAAACTCAGGGAAGCGGTTCGCGCAAATGGCGTACGCGATCTTGATAGCGCCTGGCCGTTTGTTCTCGGATGGATTGAAGATGCGTTGAGCGATTCCACAGTGCTGGCGGTGGGGCACCGTGTTGTGCATGGCGGCGCCGAATATTCTTCGCCCGTGCTTTTTAACGATGAAGTCATGAGCGCATTGCAAGAATTGATAACGCTGGCGCCGGGGCATCAGCCATACAATTTGGCTGGGGTTTCGGCTGCAAGCGAAAAATGGCCACAAGCAAAGCAAATTGCTTGCTTCGATACCGCCTTCCACCGCACTCAACCGCGTGTCGAACAGATTTTTGCGCTGCCGCGGCAATTTGCCGATGAAGGCGTCATTCGATACGGGTTTCATGGTCTGTCATACGAATATATTGCACAAACGGCGCCGCAAAATATGGAGGAGATTCCGTGCGGTAAAATAATCGTGGCGCATCTCGGCGCAGGAGCCAGTATGTGCGCAATCAAAGGCGGCAAAAGCATTGCAACAACCATGGGGTTCACTGCGCTTGATGGCTTGCCCATGGCGACCCGGTGCGGTTCTTTAGATCCGGGTGTCGTCTTGTACCTAATCGAGAATAAGAACATGTCGCCCGGTGAGGTGGCCGACTGCCTATATGCGAAATCGGGGCTGCTCGGCGTTTCCAATGTGAGCGGCGACATGCGCAAACTGGAAAAGAGTAGCGATCCGTGCGCGACCAAAGCAATCGATTTATTTGTTCATCGATCCGCACGAGAAATTGGGTCGTTGGCGGCGGCAATGGGCGGGGTTGATGCGCTGATATTCACGGCCGGTATCGGAGAAAATTCCCCTGTAATTCGCGAGCGTATTCTTGAGGCGTCCCGATGGTTGGGCTTTGAAATTAATCGCGAGGCAAATAACGCAGGGAATCGAAAAATTTCAAAAGATCGAATTCTCCCGTCCGCGTGGGTCATTCCAACAAACGAAGAGTTGATGATCGCTCTGCATACTCACAGGCTCGTAGCCAAGCGCCGGTAACATTGAGCAGTATTTATTCCGCCGCCGCCTTTTGCTCTGCTTGCTCGGCGCGCTCGTCAAATTCATGCAACACTTCTTCAGTTCGCTCTTCAACGGGCGCCAGTGTTTCGTGAGCCAGATCAGCTGCAAGATGGAGAATTTTGGAAGCTTCGTCCGCGTAATCCCTGATTGCCTCTTCCACAAATTCCGCCTGGTGATGGAATGCTTCTTCAGTGGTTTTTGACGACATGAATGAAGTGGCGGTTTCAATGTCTTTGCGGACGCGTTCGTTGACGAAACCCATAAGTTCCTGATTAAGTTTGGCCGCTCCATTGTAATACGCACGGGCGGCGCGCGTCATAACCTGAAGATTTTGATTGCCAAACATTGAAAATTCTGCGGGATCAAATATCGGAAATGGGCTAATTTCTTTTCGGGATTTATCGTCATATTTGTCGGACATTTTGTTCGACATTGAGCATTCTCCTCAGGCGATCTGGATTCCGGCAATATCTTAAGCTCAAGGGGGCCGTAAAAAACTGATTTCGATCAAATTTTTTCTTAAGAAGCCATTGATCCGCATCAATGCGCCAGGCGCTCACGCCAATACCTTATCCGGAGTAAACGGAGGTCAAGCGCATGGCAATTCAAAAGATTATGGTTCCATTTCTCGATGAAGGGTCAGGAACGGCGGCCTTCGAAACGGGCGTTGTCCTTGCTGAACGATTTAAGGCGCACCTCGATGTTGTACATATGCGTCAGAGGATCTCACCTGCGCTGACAGGTAATGGTTATTACCCAATCGCTGTAACCTATATTGAGGACAATATTGATACGTTGACGGCCGCCGCAAATAATCGAGCGGAAGATCTAAAAAAACTCTATGAACGTTTGTGTCGCCAACGTGATGTTGGATTGTACGATGAAGAAGAACACACCGATGACAAAGGTGTTACCGCGGCTTGGGCCGATGTCGATGCGACCTTGCCGTATGATCTTTCATCCCGCGCCCGTGTCTCAGACCTTACTATATTAGCCAGGGCCGGCGATGATGCGCCCGCATACGAATTCGAACTTGTTGAAGAAATCATATTTCAATCCGGGCGCCCGGTCCTGCTAGCGGATACAAGACAGCCGATTGCAGATTTTCCAGACACCGTAGTTGTCGCCTGGAATGGCGGGCGTGAAGCGGCGCGCGCTATCACAGCGGCGATGCCCATTTTAAAGCAAGCCAAGCTCGTGATAGTAATGTCGGTGGGTAACCTTCCGTGGGCAAGCGAGCCGCCAGATCATGTTGCTTCGTATCTCAAGCTTCACGGTGTTCGCGCAACAGCGTTACAAGCGCGGCTGAACAAGGGCGTCGATCCTGAAGAGGAATTTATGGCCCTCGTCAAGAAAAAGCGCGCTGATCTCATTGTTATGGGCGCCTATTCACATAGCCGGTGGCGCGAAGTCATTCTTGGCGGCTTCACTCGGCATTTGCTGAGAAAATCGAAAATTCCAATTTTGATGGCGCACTAAAGTTTCTCGAGAGGCATTTCCATTGATTTGCGACTCACAAAGCCAGGTCGTCGACTTCCTGTCATCGCCGGCGAGCCATGGCGGCGCGGTGGTTCAACAAATTGACACGCATCTATCTCATATATTCTTGACCGGTGATCGCGCCTACAAAATCAAGCGTGCGGTGCGCTACGATTTTGTCGATTTTTCAAGCGTTGCGAAACGCAAAGCAGCTTGCGAACTGGAAGTTAAAGTCAATCGACGCACGGCGCCCGAAATCTATCTTGGCGTGGTGCCGATCTACTGCAGCCAAAAAGGGGCTGCCTGGGCGGGCAGCGGAGAACCAGTTGACTGGGCTGTCGAAATGATGCGCTTCGATACTGATGAACAATTCGATACTCTGGTCAGTCGCGGAAAACTTGATGCATCGCTGATAAAACAGCTCGCGGATAAGTTGGCGCAGTTTCATGAGTCAGCCGAGATCAAAAGAGACTTTAGCCTTGGCGGCGGCGTTGCATCGGTATTGGATCAAATCTCAACGTCGCTGCACGATCATGAAATCGGCGCGACACGCGAACGCGATATCGCTCGCTGGTCGTCCCTTGCATTCACAGAATTTGAGCGGCATGCCGCGTATATAAATGCGCGCCGCCGTCATGGCTGGGTTCGTCATTGTCATGGTGACTTGCATCTTGCAAATATTTGCCTGTTCAAAGGAGATCCCACGCCGTTTGATGCGATTGAGTTCAACGAAGACCTCGCAATTATCGACGTTTTGTATGATATCGCCTTTGTGTCGATGGACCTCGTGGCCCATAATCGCGGCGAGCTCGCAAACCTTTTGATCAATCGCTATCTTAGCATCACCAGAGACTATAGCGGCGCTCGCCTTCTTCGACTTTTTCATTCAATGAGAGCTGGCGTACGCGCAATGGTGCTGAGCCTGCCGACGCAGCCGAAAAAGACAAAGCGTGTTGCGGAAAGATATCTCGATTTGGCTCTGGAATTCTTAGTTGGCGAGAGCGAGCTGAGGGTAATCGCGATTGGAGGGCATTCCGCAACTGGAAAGTCGACACTTGCAGGCGCGCTCGCCATGGAAATGAACCATCGAACCGGCGCCATCATGCTTCGAAGCGATGTTGTTCGTAAGCGGTTGCTTGGCCAGACGCCGGAAACGCAACTGGAAAAAAGCGGCTACGTGACGGCGCATTCCCACGCTGCATATCAACGACTATTTAAAGACGCGCGCCGGGCTTTGCGTGCGGGTCAATCGGTTGTGATTGATGCAACGTTTCTTGATCAAGAATTTCGAACCGCTGCTGAGGCGCTTGCGGAGAAACTAGATGTACCGTTCAGCGGCGTATGGCTGTCGGCGCCGCGCAATGTGTTGCTGGATCGGATAACGAAGCGAATGAACGGCGCATCAGACGCAACCTCAGATGTATTGGAAAATCAATTGGAACACAAAGTTGATACTGGCGGGTGGCTTGAAGTCGATGCAACTGGTTCAGCGAATGAAACGCTCCAGATCGCGCGCGGCATGTTGGAATTTTAGGCGTTTTTCAATCAACAATTTTGACGCCATTCAATTTCAATCGCGCCGTCCCCGCTACGATGCGCTCCGAGGCAATTAATGTTGCCCCGAAATGAAATTCAGGAGACCCACCATGGAATTGAATGCTCTTGTACCCTTTAGAAACCGGCGCCGTCAGGCGACGCGCGATGGTGCGCTAAGCCCTTTTGAGCGGATGCATGAAGAAATGGATCGGCTATTCGACGATTTTCTTCCGCAACTTTCAGACTGCCGAGATGGCGGCGTCAGGTTCGGAGCGCTTGCATCTGTGGATTTAAGCGAGACTGAAGACGCGCTTGAGCTTTCCGTCGATCTCCCCGGTATGGCGGAAGACAAAATCGATATTACGCTTCGTGACGGCGCCCTTACGATTGTCGGTGAGCGGAAAGATGAGAGCGAAGAAAAGCGTAAAAATTATTACCGTTCGGAACGTGCCTATGGCGCTTTCAGCCGGACTATTTCATTGCCCTGCGAGGTCGACGAAGACGCTGTTGATGCGAAGTTTACAAAAGGCGTACTAACAATTCATATGCCAAAATCACAAAAAGCCAAAGAACATGAACGCAAAATTGCGATCAAAGTGGCATAAGCGGCGACAAAAAAGGGCTCCTTTTCTGGGCGGGGAAGGAGCCCTGTTCCCTTCAACATGCACAAAGCAGCTTTAGTGCACTCTATCGCCGCCATGTACTGTGTCATCAAGTATATCGATATTCGGCACCGAGAAGAGCCGTGCGGACGGCATTTCGATAATGTGTTTCTTTTTGAATTCAGTCAAAACCCGGCACACAGTTTCAATCGTAAGTCCTAGGTGATCGGCAATGTCCTGCCGGCTCATCACAAACTGAACATTGTCAATCGTATCTTGCTCATCCGACAGTCGTTGTAAAAAAGTCGCGACTCTCTGTACAGCGCTCATTCGACCAAGCATTACAATTCGTTCCCTTGCACGGTGAAGCCGCGTCATCAACGTATCAAGGAATTGCTCGGATAGTTCCGGAGAGCCAGCGATTGCCTTTAAATATGCATCGCGAGGATAACATCGTATTGCGCACTCTGTGATGGCCTCTGCGGTATGTAAATGTTCGTTGAGTTCGGAGATGCCGAATAATTCGCCACTGCCGTAGAAATCCGCCACCTGGCGTCGGCCGTCTTCCAGTGTGTTATATTCCTTCATCACACCATCGACGACCTGAAAGCAGTACGGCGCACTGTCGCCTTCAACGTATAGCGTTTCACCGGCTTTAAGGCGCCGGATATTGGCGTTTGATGCGGCGTCGTGTTTACCAAATGAGTTGTGGATTGTTATTGGCGCTGCGCCGGATTGCATGGCGTCTGGATTGACGAGAGCAGTCATTGCTAATCTCTCCGAAAAAAGGATTTCCTGGTACGCTACACAATGCGATAAAAGCATTTGGGAGCGATGTTTTTTAGTTGGGTCGAATACCTATTGATTTTCTTGGGGCGCCGCTGGCGGACCTTTCAAAGTAGGCCAAAGCTGCGTCGGAATGATCCGGCGACGATAAAAACTTGAGCAAAATCAATGTGCTTATTTGTAAGAGAAATGCCTTACGTAAAACTACGTATGGGCGTGACTACGCGGCCAATTTTTCGAGGATGTCGCCAATATAATAGGCCGCGGTTGCGGTCGCTGCGCCAGTGAAAAAAGTTTCGGCCCCGGATATCCACCATCGCGTAGTCGACCACCTGGATTTGAGCGCGTCGATCGAAATAAAAAGACGCCAGTCGAATCCGCAGCGACAGGAAAACTGGCGCCCACTCCGAATCTATAGGGCAATAACGGAACTGCGCCGCAGACGACGAACGCGCCGAAGGTCGCCAATGCCGCCGGCAACGGTAATCGTTCAGTTTTTGGCGCGCCGAATTCCTCCGTGAGCATGAAGTCGATCCAGTGCTCTTCATCGGCTGATCGTTTCAACCGCGCGATTAAGTGTTTCGCCAGAAAATCCTTTGTTTCGAAAAATCTGGAGTACTTCTTCGCGTTCATGCTCGGGCGCAAGTCGAATATGGCGCCGTTTCATATCGCGTAGCCGTCGACTATCGTCATTTTCCGCTTTGATACCGGAGTTGGCGGTCATCGAGATACTGTCAATGATAAGATTGGCGACACCGAGTATGATCACAACAATGGACGAGAGCCCGGCGCCCGCGACGTTGGCAGAGGTTGTGACGGCGCCGTCAATGCCGCCGATAACCCAATCTCTCAGGTAACTTGGGCGGATCGGCTCCGCCAGTCGAGCAGCAATCGCGTGCGATGTATGTTCGTGTTCAAGCGCCATACCGTTGTTCGCTTATGACGAACGTTCATCGACTTTTTTTGACAGTTATTCGCCAATGTTAAGGGTCACAGCCATGCGGACAAGCTCGGCGAGGTTTTCGGCCTCCATCTTGCTCATGATTTTTTGCCGATGGACTTCGACGGTGCGCGGACTGATGGCGAGAATACGCGCAATCTCTTTATTTGTATTGCCGCCGACAATTTCACGGAACACGTCGTTTTCACGCGGCGTCAGGGATTGGTGATGGCTCCGTAATTCGGGCGAGGCGTCTTTTAGCGGACTTTGCCTGCGCGGCGAGACAGATAAGGCGCGCTCCAGCGCCGTTGTTACTTCATCGACAGTGAACGGTTTCTGCAAAAAGTCTATGGCGCCGTTTTGCATAGCCCGCACCGCCATGGGTATATCGCCATGAGCCGTCATAACAATGACCGGCAGATCAACGCCGTCTTTGTTTAATTGTTCTTGCAGCTCTAACCCCTGAATGCCCGGCATGCAGACATCGACGAGCATTACAGCATTGGCCAATTCCAAATCGGGAAGCGCGGACAGAAATTCTTCGCCGGATTTGAAAGTGGTTGTTTCGTATTCCGCGGCGGACAACAGCGCCGCGACACCACGCCGAACCGCAACATCATCGTCTACGAGAAAAACGGCGCGATCATTCGTGATTGACGAGTCGGTCATTTGCTCCCGCCGGCAGCTTGAACGTGAAAACACAACCCCCGGATTTTTGATTAGTCGCTATAATTTCGCCTTGATGTGCGTCAATTATTGATTTTGAAATTGATAGCCCCACACCCATGCCATTTTCCTTACTGGAAACGAAGGGCTCGAATAGCTTGTTTTTCACGGCATTTTCAAGACCGGGGCCGGTATCGCTTATGCTTACTGTTATATATTCGTTGTCGCGCGCCGTCGATATTTTTAATACGCGGTTTGGGGCGCCTTGCATGGCGTCAATCGCATTCCGGATAAGATTGGTGACAACCTGTTGGATTTGGATCCGATCAAGTTCAACTTCGCCTGCCTCCGGCGTCATTTCCCATTTCACTTCTATGCCATCAGCGTCAGCGCCAATAATCGCCAAAGCGCCGGCGTCTTCCACGACTTTGTTGATGTCGTACAAGCTCTTTGCGGTTTTCTGCTTACGTACAAATTCGCGCATTTGTTGAATGATTTCGCTGGCGCGGCGTATCTCGCTGACTGCATCGTTCAAAAGAGGAATAGATTGTGAGCACTCGGGACATTCGCCTTTTTTGAGGCGAATGGAAACAGCGCCGATTAGACTGGCGGCGGCGGTTAACGGTTGGTTCAGTTCATGGGCGATAGATGTAGCGATCTCGCCCATGGAACCGACGCGATCAGCATGCCTCAGTTGAAAATTCGTTTCGTCAAGGCGCTGCTCAATTTCCTCTTTCTCGCTTAAATCTTCGATGAAACCGACGAAAATGCGAATGCCATCAGAAAATTCGCTGACATGCAACATGGCGGGAAAAGTGGATCCGTCACGGCGCTTGGCCTTCACCCGGCGCGCTTTGCCAATGATACGCTTTTCGCCTGTTTCCAGATAATGACGGATATAGTCGTCGTGGCGGGTGTGATGGGGTTCAGGCATCAAAACATTGATATTTTGTCCAACGAGTTCTTTTTCCGAATAACCAAACGTTTCTTCTGCGGCCTTGCTAAAAGTCAGTATCAGGCCGCTATCATTAATTGTGATTATTGAAATGGGAGACGCATTAATTGTCGAGCGCCAATACTCCTGACTTTCCTTCAGGCTGTGTTCCACGGATTTCAAATGGGTGATGTCAACGCCAGTGGCGAGAACGCCGACGGTACTACTTTTCGGCATTCGTACCGTCTTGTTCGACCATTGGATCAGCCGATGCTTGCCGCCTTTCGTTTTCCAGTAATTGGTAAAATGTGTCGGCACATTTTCGGTTTGGGTTTTGGAAAATACCTGGCGTACAGCCTCGATCTCATCATCGATGATTAGAAAATCCCAGACTTTTTTCCCGACAACATCATTCTCGTTATAGTCGGTCAATGTCTCGCATGCATGGTTGAAACGCAAGATCGAGCCATCGCCGTCGAGCAGTGCAATCGGCGTTTCCACCGTATCGAGAATTTCGTCTACGAACCGGTCGCCTAAACTCCGTCTTTCGTCTTTATCCATTCCAACTATTTTTTTGTTTTGCTAAGGACAGGTCGGCGGCTAGAAAAAATCGTGCTGAGTTACGTCGATTTATAAAGACAATTGCGCATTGTTGTAACCTAATTTTGGCGGGAATCGACTGACAGCGCCAACTGCTTCACAGGCAGATTTGATCCTGATCAATGATATACGCCGGAGGATGGGGCTTGTTTGAGGTATGAGTTATGAAACTTGGAATATGAAATTCTGCCTTCTTGGGATGTCGATTTTGGCGCTGACGGCTTGCGAGCACGCGGCAACGGAAACAGGCGCAGGTTTGACGCCTATCGGTCAGTGTAAAGTCTATGAAGGCAAGGGCGAGACGACGGAATATACGGTGGAACTCGGCGGCCGCGGTGAGGACTTGACCCTCGCCATTCAAGGGTTTCACCCGAACGATACCAGCCCCGAAAGAATTGTTGAGGTGCGCTTCAACAATGACGTTCGGGTAAAGCCCAAACGTCTAACCAATGATTGCGTCTGCGGCGTCAGTTTTGCCCGATCCGCCGAGATGTGCGGTTATATCTCGACATATACCGCACCGCTTCAGCGCTCATGGCTAGAGGCAGCCGCCGGTTCAGGTCTTGAATTATGGTTCGAGCTTGAGAACGGCCTGCTCGTGCCTGGCCCCCGGGTTTCTGCTGGTCAGATAACGGGCTTTCTTTCTCGACAATAAAAGACGCCAGAATTGACGCTGTCCAGTGGTCAAATCTCACCCGATTCACGATCATTTAGCGTTTTTGACATCGGTCAATTCAAACTATTTCGCGCGTGCGTAATATGTTGCCAGGCAATAGGTGGAGCACGGAATGATAGTTGAGACAGGGTTACATCGTGCACTAACAAACATCATTAAAATTGGGCGCCTTAGCGTCATATATCCGTCCGGACGAAAAGAGTGCTATGGCGCCGCCGGCGCCAAAGTGGAATTCGAGATATGTGATAAAGGCGCCCTTCGTAAAATTCTTGTCAATCCAAGTATTGCATTGCCGGAAGCATATTCAGATGGTCGTCTGACTCTGCGCGCCGGTGAAATCTATGACTTGGTTGCGCTCCTTTTCCAAAATGCAGAGCGGTTTCAGGCAACTCCCTCATTTGCAATACCCAACCTTGTTCAGGTTTTTGTCCAAAGTATATTAAGTGCAAATTCTCGTGGGCGCTCTCGGAAAAATGTTCATCGTCATTACGACATTGACGAACGCCTTTATCGGCTCTTTCTCGACGATGATATGCAGTATTCCTGCGGGTATTTTGAATCGCCGTCGATGACCCTTGAAGCGGCGCAACAAGCGAAGAAAGCTCACATCATCGCCAAGATGAACCTGCCGAAAATGGGGCGTGTCCTTGATATTGGATGCGGCTGGGGCGGATTGGCGATTTCAATCGCGCAAGCCAGTCCCGTCAACGTGCTCGGCATAACACTTTCGGAGCGCCAGTATGAAGTCGCGACAAAGCGCGCGGCGAAATTGGGGCTTTCTAATCGAGTTGAGTTTCAGTTGCGCGATTATCGCGAAATTGACGGCGTCTTTGATCGCATCGTGTCAGTCGGCATGTTCGAACATGTTGGACCCAGCGATTATAGCGTTTTTTTCAATACTGTGCATGACCTGTTGGCGCACAATGGCGTTGCGCTTCTCCATACGATCGGGCGAACCGGCCAACCGGCGCCGACGAGCCCCTGGATCCGTCGGCATATTTTCCCGGGCGGGCACCTCCCATCGTTGTCGGAGATTGCGCCAGCCGTTGAAAAGTCCAACCTAATCACCGGCGATGTGGAAACGCTCAGGCTGCATTATGCAGAGACGATCCGTCTCTGGCGTGAACGGTTCGCTGCGAACAGGGCGCGTGCGGTTGACCTCTATGATGATAGATTCGCCCGCATGTGGGAGCTTTATCTTGCCGGTTCCGAGGCGTCATTTCGATATCTTGATCACGTCGTATTTCAAATTCAGCTGCTGAAATCAATTGAAGCGGCGCCAATGATGCGCAACTACATGTATCCGGCGCGAATGATTGAGGGCGGCGCTGACGCGATCGCAGCATAGAGGTTTCGTTATTGCAGATTCCATTAATATCAAACATCATGGATCGCTTGGTGTGCTTTGGTTGATCGGATGGTTATTTTCCATTGGGTATTTGAAACTCGGGTTTTGGAAAGGCGTTCTCGCGCTATTTGTGTGGCCGTATTTTATCGGCGCTGACATTGCAGATTTGCGGACCGCCAAGCCCGGCGCGCCAGTCAGCGTTGAGCAATTCGATCGCGCCCTTTAGCTGACAATGTTGATGTTCGCGCAAACTTGATGCTAAAAATTAAAAACATCGCCCTTGATACCGCGCCGGATAACACTGTTATTCTAGCAAGGGACTGTTCGGTCTATCGAGCCGAAGAATTTGCGGCGCTAAAAAAAATTGAAGTTATGGGCAATGCCAAAAAATTATTGGCGTCGCTGATAATTTCCGATGATCCTTCTGTGGTCGCTGATGATGAACTTGGCGTGGCGAATCCAGCGTTCCGCCGGTTGGGATTGCAAAACGGCGCTATGGTTGAAATCGCGCAAGCGGCCCCGCCGGCCAGTCTTGAAGCGGTTCGGAAAAAAATAGCTGGGGCCGAGATGAGCGCGGGCGAGATCGCCGCCATCATCAATGATATTGCAGCATTTCGGTATTCACCTATGGAAGTGGCCGCCTTTCTGGTGTCGACCGCAAATTTCATGACAACCGATGAAGTGCTTGCATTGACCCGCGCGATGACAGAATCCGGCGCGCGTTTTAAATGGGATAAGCCAATCATCGTCGACAAACATTGCATCGGTGGAATTCCCGGCAACAGGACCTCGATGATCGTAGCGCCAATTGCTGCGGCTCACGGGCTGTTCATGCCGAAAACGTCTTCGCGGGCGATAACATCGCCAGCTGGGACAGCCGACACAATGGAGGTGTTGGCGAGGGTCGACCTGACTATGGAGGAAATGCGCAACGTTGTTGAGAGCGAAAATTCCTGCCTCGTTTGGGGCGGCCATGTGAATTTGTCGCCGGCTGATGACGTATTGATATCGGTGGAGCGTCCGTTGCGCATCGACACCAGAGAGCAAATGGTGGCGTCTATCCTTTCGAAAAAAATTGCGGCTGGTTCGACGCATCTTGTTATTGATATTCCGGTCGGTCCCAGCGCAAAGGTGCGTTCGCGGGCCGAAGCCATACGGTTGCGAAAGCTATTTGAGTTTATTGGCGATCAAATCGGCCTTATCCTTGACGTCGTTTTTACCGACGGCAGCCAACCTGTAGGCAACGGGATTGGGCCGGCATTGGAAGCGCGCGATGTCATGGCGGTTTTGCGCAATGCGCCCGAAGCGCCTGTTGATCTGCGCGCGCGCGCGCTCTTTCTTGCGGGGCGGGTGCTTGAGTTCGACCCGGAACTACGCGGCGGCGCCGGTCGCGCGCGGGCTGAAGAATTGCTAGACACGGGAGCCGCCCTGGCGAAAATGGAAACCATCATCGCCGCGCAAGGCGAAACATGCGTATCGAGCGAATTGGGCGATATCGCCGAAGAGATAACGGCCGATCAAGATGGCGTGGTCATGCGAATGGATTGCTTTCGGTTGGGACGCATTGCGAGGTTAGCCGGCGCGCCGATGGACAAAGGCGCGGGGATCGATCTTTTGAAGAAAGTTGGCGACAAGGTCGTCAAAGGAGCGCCGCTTTACCGTATTCATTCGTGCTTTAAATCTGACTTTGACTTTGCGTCAAAAATGGCGGCCGCTGATCACGGCGTTACGATTTTATCGCAGGCGCCGCCAGCGTCGGAGAATTCTCAATGAGTGTGTCCGCCAAGAATATGGTGATTGTCGCGATGCCGCCGGATCTGGCGCCAGCGACACGCCTCGGCGAATGTTTGAACTGTCCAGTTGTTTCCATCGAGGTTAGCCGGTTTCCCGATAGCGAAACGAAATTATTCGTGCCGCAATCAGCTGCGATCGCGGTATTATATTGTTCGCTTTACGAGCCTGATCCGAAACTATTCCCACTCATCCTTGCCGCCTCAGCATTACGCGACCTTGGCGCCGACCAGATTATTTTGGTCGCGCCATATCTTTGTTACATGCGTCAAGACAAAGCCTTTCGGCGCGGTGAGCCCGTTTCACAAAAAGTGATGGCGCAAACCTTTACGCCGTGGATTGATCACATCGTGACGGTTGAACCACATCTTCATCGAATAAAGAATTTCGGCGACGTTTTTCCTGACGTCAAAACAACAATGATTTCGGCCGCGCCGCTGCTCGGAAAATTGCTCCAGATCAAAAACGTCGAACAAGATGCGTTATTGATCGGTCCCGACGAAGAGGCCCATGATTGGACGTGCGCAACGGCGCTGTACGCCGGTCTTTCGTTCGCCACAATGTCAAAAACGCGTCATGGTGATCGCAATGTGCGTTTAACGATGGATTCTGAAATTTCCGTGGCGGACAGAAAAGTCTTTTTAATCGACGATGTTGCCTCAACCGGTGAAACGCTTGCGGCGGCGTCGAAAATACTGAAAGCGCGCGGTGCAGGCGATATTGAAGCGCTCGTAGCTCATGCATTATGCGGAAATGACGATCTGACGCGGCTAAGAAAGGCAGGGGTTTTGCATTTGTATAGCACCGATACAGTCCCGCATTCTACAAACGCTATCCAAATCGCGGCGCTGCTAGCACAAACGCTGGAAACGGAGGTCGTCGATGCGCCCGCGTATTAAATTTTGCGGCGCGGCGGGAACTGTTACCGGTTCGTGCTTTTGGATTAAGAGCGATGCGGCCAGCTTCCTTGTGGATTGCGGTATGTATCAGGGCTCAAAAACGTTGAAAGAGTTGAATTATGGAGATTTTCCGTTCTCCCCGGCGGATATCGATTTCGTTCTGCTTACTCATGCGCATATCGACCACTCAGGGTTGGTTCCAAAGCTTGTAAAACATGGATTTACGGGGCCAATTTTCACGACCGAGGGCACGCGCGATTTGCTCGCCTTCATGTGGCCGGATAGCGCCTATATCCAGGAAACTGAAGTCAAGTTTTTGAACAGGCGACGAGAGCAGAAAGGCATCAAAACCGTAACGCCTATATACGATCAGTCGGATGCACACGATGCGATCAATCAAATTAAAACTATCGATTATGCGTCATGGACTGACCCGATGGCCGGGGTCCGGATGCGTTACTGGAATGCCGGGCATATATTGGGGTCGGCGTCTATTGAAGTGGAGATTGCCGACAGCGCCGGCGAGACTATTCGCCTTTTGTTTTCGGGCGATATTGGACCGGAGCATAAGCTTTTTCATCCGAATCCGGACGCGCCTGATAGTATAGATTTCCTTGTGTGCGAGGCGACTTACGGCGATCGCCTCAAAACGCCTCTAAGCCCGGAAATGCGACGCGACCGATTGGCCGCTGCGATAAATGAAGCCATTCGCTCCGGTGAAGGCGTCCTTGTTGTTCCAGCATTTAGCGTCGAACGAACGCAAGAGCTGTTAATCGATATAGGCATATTGCTTCGTGAAAAGAGAATTCACGACTCGCTCGTTTTTCTAGATTCACCGCTCGCAATCAAAGCGACGCAAACGTTTGCACTCTATGCCGACGATTTAGAAGACGTTAGCCATAGTGATACGTTTTTGTTCAATGACAATTTTGTATTCACGAAAGACGCGGATGAGAGCAAGAGGATCAATGCATATAAAAATAATATTATCATCATTGCCGCAAGCGGCATGTGTGAAGCTGGACGAATTCGGCATCATCTGAAGAGACGCCTTTGGAACCCGAATGCGACGGTGATGATGGTCGGTTATCAGGCGCCTGGAACTTTGGGCGCATTGTTGCTGAACGGGAAAAAAGCCGTTCGCATACAGGGTGAAACCGTCAAGGTCAGAGCGACAATCACTGATCTAGATGTTTATTCCGGTCACGCAGATGCAGACGGTTTGGAAGAGTGGGTGCTGGATCGTATGCCTGTCCGCGGGAATGTTTTTCTGGTTCACGGGGAGCCGTCGTCGCTGGACTCTTTACGTTCGCGGTTGATTACGGCGGGCCTTTCTGATGAGCGCGTTGTCATTCCCGAGCTCGACAATGAATATGAGCTTTCGCCGCAACGCGCCGAGAAAACAAAAGGGGACACGAAGCCGCGAATAGCGACGGCGACGGCTTCGCGCCTTGATTGGCATAATGATCTGGCGCAACTATCTCTGGATATCGTGGACGAGTTGGAGGGCGCCGCTGACGAGAGATCGCGGCAAATTATTTTGCGACGCTTGCGCCGAGCCCTAGAAAAAGACGAACGCCCAGATTGATCCTGATCAATGCGGAAATTCCGTCTATCGCCATAATTAAAATATCCGCGCTACCGGCAATTGCTCAAATACGCACGATAAACTCCTAACCCGCGGAGCGGTTGTTTGCGATTTGCAGGATTTGATTATGGCTTATGTCAGAAAAACACTCGCGCCAGGTGAAGACTACGTCTATCGCGCAAAGTTCAACTGGACCTATGATTTTGGAAGTTGGTTTTGGTTTTTGCTGGGCTGTGTTCCGGCGGCGCTCTGGATATTCCAATATCTAAAAAGCTACTTGCAATCTGATGCGGTCGGTGGGGCATTCAGCATTTTAACAGTTGTCGCGTTTTTGCTGGGCGGTATTTATTTGTTGCGACGATACATACACAAGTGGACGACGGTCATAGCCGTAACGTCCATGCGCCTTATCTTAAAAACTGGGCTCATCGCGCGCGACACCCATGAAGTAAGCCTCGACAAGATCGAAGAAGTGCTAGTGCATCAATCATTTCTGGGCCGAATTCTCGGCTATGGCGTCTTGACGGTTCGTGGAACGGGTATCGCGGTTATCGAATTTCCGATATTGGCGCGGCCGATGGAAATCAGGCGCGAAATTGAAACCGCAGTTGTAAATGCGCGACGCTCACTGCACGCTTTAGCGCAGCAAAATGGGAATGATGTGGAAAAATCAACCTTTTCCAATGACGATTTCGCCGCCGCCACTTAGCTATTTCACGGCGTCGCTATTTGCGTTCAATTGTGATTCAAGCTCAATCATTGCATCATAGGCGCTTAAAAAAACTTTGCCGGGTTTGAGGCGATCGAGAAAATCGGTTTTTAACAAACGGTCCATGACCGGACCTTTAACTTCTGCTAAATGCAAAGTAACTCCGCCTTCGCGAAGATTTTCAACCAGTGCTTCGAGCGCCTCCATAGCGCTGCCGTCGATCATGTTGATTGCGTTACAGTTGATAACAACGTTTTCGGCGGACTGGTGATTGGCCATGGCGTGTAAAATTTGTTCTTCGAAGTAATTGGAATTTGCAAAATACAAATTCTCATCAATCCGCATCATGAGAATTTTCGGATCGGTATGGACTTCATGGCGCAAAATATTTCTGAAGTGTTCCGACGTTCCAACGCGACCAATAATCGCGATGTGCGGCTTTGCAGTTTTTCCGAGAAATACAAGAATGGAGAATACAACGCCGGCGACAATGCCGATTTCTACGCCAAATGTGAGGACTGCAAGAAACGTGACGATAACGCTCATCGCTTCCGCACGGTCATAGCGCCATAGCCGCTTCGGCATCCGCCAATCTACAAGGCCGGCGACAGCCGTGATGATAATCGCGGCGAGCACAGCCTTCGGGAGAAAATAGAAAATTGGGGTCAAAAACAGAACCGTCAGCGCAATCAATCCAGCTGTGATAATTGAGGCGAGGGGCGTTGCGGCGCCCGCCTGGAAATTGACGCTTGACCGGCTAAAGCCGCCAGTTACGGGATAACCGCCGGTAAACGCCGCGCCAATATTTGCAAAACCAAGGCCGACAAACTCCCTGTTTGGATCGATCTTTTGACGACGCTTTGCTGCGAGTGCCTTCGCAACGGAGACGCTTTCGAGGAAACCGATTAGCGTTATTAATGCCGCCGTTGGCGCTAGCGCGCGCCATAATCCGGGCTCAAAGGGCGGGACTGATATCGGCGGCAAACCAGACGGGATATCACCAACGATCGCAACGCCGTGGGTTGCCGCCAGCGCCAACGCCCAAACTGCAATTGTGGATGCAAGAACCAGAAACAGCGGGCCGGTTCTCGAAATCTGTATAGCGCGTTCTTCGGAAAGGCCGCGGCTTTTTAGATATCCGTTTAACCAACCATTTGACACTACTAGGAAAACGACGCCAGCGGCGGCGATCCCAATCGTCATCCACTTGAATTCGGAAAACATTCCCGCGGCGTTGCCAACTATCTCAATTATATTGTGAGAGCGCGGCAGATCGACACCCAAAACGTGTTTTAACTGACTGAAGCCAATAACTATTGCAGCGGCGCTGGTAAAACCTGAGATCACGGGGTGGCTCATGAAATTTACAAGAAACCCGGCGCGCAAAAACCCTAGCGCCAGGTTCATCAACCCGACCATGATTGCAAGCGCCAATGCGGCATTTATGTAGGCCTCAGTGCCCTGGCCAGCGATGCTGCCAAGGGCATCGGCCGTAATAAGAGACACAAGCGCGACCGGACCAACGGCTAGTGTGCGGCTTGATCCGAACCCGGCATAAAGAATGAGTGGAACAATGCTGGCGTATAGCCCGGTTTGTGGCGGTAACCCGGCAAGCATGGCGTAGGCCATCGCCTGCGGCGCCAACATTATTGCTGTGATGACTCCGGCGGTGATGTCGCCAGTTAAGTATTGCCGCTCATAAGTCGATATCCAGTGCGCGGCGGGGAGCGTCTTATTGATCTGGCCAGCTATTGATGCGCGCAAAGGCGACTTCACCGGTACGGCGCCTGACGCCATTTCCCGGTCTCCGGATCAAAGGAAATTGTCTCCAGTCCTGCCTCTTTCCATGCCCGAAGCCCGCCAGTAAGGTGAGAGACATCATCGTTTGCTGTGGACAAAGACCGCGATGCAGCGTTGTGGGAACGCTTTCCGGTACCACAGTGAGAAATAATGCGGCGTCTACCTTCGAACGGCACTGATTTTGGGTCAAACTCAGACAACGGAAGCAGCATCGCGCCGGGAATACGTTCGGCTTCAAATTCGCCGGTTTCGCGCACATCAATTAATAGGCAAGCATTTTTGGTGAGCAACGTTGAAACCTTTTCCGGATCAAGGTCGATAACTCTCGATTTGGCCTGATCTGCGATCTCTATGTCCATCGGGGCGTTCCTTCTGTTTCTCAATCAATCGCCAGCGTTATCGCCGTCAATTTTGTGATCGGGCATTGACCTTGATCAATGAACTCAACTTGGAAAGCGCGAAAATCCGTGCATTGAATGAAGGCGATTGGCAATGGTTCCGGATATCAAGGCATTTTTCGATGAGGACACTAATACGGTTTCCTACGTCGTCGCCGACAAAAAATCAAAAATTTGCGCCGTAATCGATCCCGTTCTCGACTTTGACTTCCATTCAGGAAAGACAGCGACGAATTCCGCGGATGCGATTATCGACTACATTTCCCGTGAGAATTATCAAACCGATTGGATTTTGGAAACGCATGCGCATGCCGACCATTTGACAGCATCCGCATACTTAAGAGAAAAGCTAGGCGGTAAAGTCGCTATTGGCGCTCGAATTGTCGACGTCCAGCGCATATTCGCGGAAGTCTTTAACCTCGCCAGCGACTTCGCGACAGATGGTTCGCAATTCGATTACCTCTTCGACAATCTAGAAAAATTCAAGATCGGAAAATTATCAGCACATGTGATTCATACGCCTGGGCATACGCCTGCATGCCTTACTTATGTTATTGGCGACGCCGCCTTTGTCGGCGATACGCTGTTTATGCCGGATTACGGGACGGCGCGGTGCGATTTTCCGGGGGGTGATGCGGCGACGCTTTATCAATCCATTCAAAAAATTTATCGATTGAAGCCGAATACCAGGCTCTTTATGTGCCACGACTATAAATCGCCGACCCGCAATAATTATGCGTGGGAAACAACGGTTGGTGAACAGCGCGAGCGTAATGTGCATATTCGCACCGGAACGAGCGAAGATGCATTTATTCAAATGCGCCAAGATCGCGATTCAGGATTGCCGCCGCCGCGCCTTATTATTCCGTCCATTCAGGTAAACATTCGCGCCGGTGAATTTCCGCCGATGGAATCGAACGGCGTTTCCTACCTGAAAATCCCTTTGAACAAGTTTTGACCAAAGTCTCGCCGCACTAGCGAATTTTATGGAGACTAAAATGAGTTATGAAGTTAATTCCACATTCAATGCCTACCCAAGATTGAATGAACACGCGCCGCCATTTAAGTCAAAAAATCCGGAAAACAAGTTGCTGGCTCGGCTTTATTACCCAATGATGAATGGTCGTTCCGTCGACGAAATTTTGCGTTTGGTAGATGCACTACAAATAACCGACGAACACGGCGTTGCAACGCCCGAGTGTTGGGTCCCCGGCGATCAGGTCATCTTGCCGACGCCCGCAACCGCCGAGGAAGCCAAAAGCCGGGTCGAGGGCGAGTATGACTGCACGGACTGGTACTTCTGCAAAAAGGAACTCGCGGCTTAAATCAGGGGGTCCCATGCCCATAAAGTCTATCTTTGTGCCGTTTTTGAGCAAACAAGATGCGTCAGTCGGGTTTAAGGCGGCGGCTGTTATTGCTGAAAAATTCGACGCCCATATCGCCGCGGCCTCCATGCGCCAGCGGCCGCTTAGTGCGGGCGTTGTCTATTTTCCGCTCGGCGGCGTTTACCCTCTGGGCGACGATGACGCGTTGAAGCGAGCTGAAGAAAAAAACGTTAGCAAACTTCGTCTGCAGTTCGACGATTTATGCGACGAACATGGGGTCGGCATAAATGATATCGCACGCCACAGCGACGCAAAAGGCGCAACAGCTTCGTGGCGAGACTTAAAGGGACGCATACCGGAGGATCTCGCCAGGACCGCGTCGTCATTCGACCTTGCTGTCGCGGCAGCGCCTGGGCCAGACGATAAAAAATTCCAATGGCGGTTGGTCGAAGAGCTTTTGTTTTCGTCGGGTCGGCCGCTTTTTCTTAGCCCAAAGGAAGGCGTCGAGAGATTTCCCAATCGCATAGTAATTGCCTGGAATGGGAGTGTCGAAGCCGCAGCGGCAATCGCGGCCGCGCTGCCGTTTATGAAGTACGCGGACATGGTGAAGATTTTATCAGTCCATGATATATCCAAAAGAAACACATCAACGACTGATCTTGCTGCATCGCTTCGCCTCCATGGCGTTGAAACGAGCGAAACGGAAATTGAACTGGAAAAGGGGCAGGACCACATCGATGTCATGGTTCATGAGGTCGTCGAGGCGAATGCCGACCTCGTTGTTATGGGAGCCTATTCTCATAATCGCTGGCGCGAAGCTGTCTTTGGTGGGTTTACGCGGCATATGCTGAAAACAACGGCGGCGCCAATGTTAATGGCGCGGTGAGTGATGTGTCGGAATTTTTAGTACTGCAAATATGTAGGATTTCCACATCGCTTCCGGTTGGGACGGTTAAGTCTCGTTATTGATCAAGATCATGGTGTGATTGCGCGCCATTGCAATTATGAGAACCAGGTTTCGAAAGGAATTGCCATGCTCTCCGTCGTCTCGATTTTTAGCGCATAAGCCATTGAAAACATTGGTGTGCGAACTAGTTTGTGATTTGCAGGTCCGCAGTTGGAGTCCGTGTGGGGCGTCATTTTCCTCTTTGATCTACTATCAACGCAGTTTGCCAGGTGCATCGGCGCGATTACTCCGCCTCATATCCAATAACGGCTTTGACCTCGAGAAATTCATCAAACGCGAGGTCACCCCATTCGCGACCATTGCCGGATTGCTTGTAACCACCAAAAGGCGCCATCATGCCGCCATTGGCGCCGTTGATGGTGACCTGGCCGGCGCGCAACTGGCTCGCGACGTTGCGGATGCGTTCGATGTCTGATCCTTGCACATAGGCGGCGAGGCCGTATTCGGTGTCATTGGCGATTGCGATTGCCTCTTCCTCTGAATTGTAGGGAATGATCGAAAGTACCGGCCCGAAAATTTCCTCGCGCGCGATGATCATGTCGTTGTTGACGTCTGAAAAGACAGTTGGCTTTGCGTAATAGCCTTGGTTTAGGCCGTCAGGTTTTCCGGCGCCGCCGGCGATGACCCTCGCGCCTTCTTCAATGCCTTTTTCGATGAGACCCTGAACCTTTTCCCATTGCGCTTTTGAAACCAGCGGCCCCATGGCCACTTCTTCCGATGGATCGCCGACTGTCGTTTTTGCGGCCGCCGCCGCTGCGATTCCGTTCGCTTCTTCAAGGCGCGCTGCGGGCACCAACATGCGTGTCGGCGCATTGCAGCTTTGGCCGGTGTTCAACATCACTTGCTTGACGCCGCCCGCGACGGCGCGTTCGAAATCCGCATCGTCTAAAATAATGTTTGGAGATTTCCCGCCCAGTTCTTGGTGAACACGTTTAACGGTTGGCGCCGCGTTTTGCGCGACTGCGACGCCGCCGCGGGTCGAGCCTGTAAAAGACACCATATCGACTTTTGGATGACTTGCGAGCGCCGCGCCGGCGACAGGACCTTCACCATTGACAAGATTGAAGACGCCGGCGGGAACGCCCGCCGCGTCAATAATCTCCGCCCACAGATAAGCGGAGAACGGTGCGATCTCCGAAGGTTTTAAGACCATTGTGCAGCCCGTCGCGAGAGCCGGGGCGACCTTCGCCGCAATCTGGTTGGATGGCCAGTTCCACGGCGTAATAAACCCGCAAACACCGATCGGCTCTTTTGCGATCATCATGGCGCCGCGCGGTTCTTCAAACTGATAGTCGGCAAGAATTTTGGACGCCGTCATTAAATGCCCGAGGCCGACTGGCGCTTGCATTTTATTCGCCATCCAAGACGGCGCGCCCATTTCTTCGGTAATTGCGTCGGCCATATCCGAAAGTCGTTTTTGATATTCCGCGGCGACATTGTTCAACAACTCGACCCGGTCTTGTCGCGATGTCCGCGCGAATGCGGGGAATGCTGCGGAGGCCGCTTCAACAGCGCAGTCAATATCCGCCGCCTGTCCAAGGGCGATTGCGCCCGCTTTTTGTTCGCTTGCCGGATTGATGACATCCATCGTTTCTGAGCCGGAGGGCGCGACCCATTCACCGCCGATATAAAACTGTGTGTAGTCCCGCATGATTGCTCCTTTTGCCTGATGGCGTGTCTGATCCAGTGCGCGGCGCACGCTATTGCATAGCGAACTGATGGTCCATCAGTCGAAATGCAACCGTGTTGATATACACGCTATAGTAGAAATCCGCGAATATTGGCCAAAAATTCAGACTTGTTACTCGTTAACATATCGGGCAGTATCCGCCGCAGGGGTTAGTTAATTGGAGGGGCGTGATGCGAATTCTCATCACCTTGATTCTTTGGGCTGTTATTTTTGGTTTGGGCGGATTAACTGGCGACCGTTACGGTATGCCGGAAATGCTGACCAATATGACCGATGGCGGCTTTGAATATATTGAAGGCATGCTGCCTGGCGGCGACGACTCTTAAGTCGAATTCTTCTTAAACTGAAATTGGGCCCGCAGGTGAAAATTTGCGGGCCCTAATCGTTGTCTGCGTTAAACCGACTACTGCGTCATAGCGCGCAGCATCCATGCGGTTTTTTCGTGGGTTTGAATGCGCACGGTCAAAAGATCCGCACTGGCGGCGTCGCCGGCGTCTTCGGCGACCTTCAATCCTTCGCGTGCGCGCCGGACAAGGGTTTCGTGGCCGTCCAGCAATCGTTCAATCATCACAGGCGCTGACGGCGGCTCATCATCGGCGGCGTCGATTGCAGCCCTCTCGGTAATTCTCTTGCCGCTGGAGGGAGCAAAAACGCCAAGCGCACGCACGCGTTCTGCGATCTCGTCGAGCGACGTCCACATCTCATTATATTGCTCTTCAAACATAACATGCAGCGTATGAAACTGCGGGCCTGTTACATTCCAGTGATAGGCGTGAGTTTTCATATAGAGGGTATAGGTGTCAGCAAGCGTGTTGTTTAACGCTTCGGCGACAGCGTTTCGATCTGATTGTTCAATTCCGATGTTGATAGACATGGGTGTTTGACTCCCGTAATTTTGCTTCATTCGATAGATAGGGACGTGAGCGCCATCTATCAAATAGATAATAGTGAAACAATATATCGAAAGCATCGATATGAGAAAATCGCTATGAAAGAGAACTGCAGAAGCGTTGAATCCGCACGCAGGCGTCCCGCAATTGTTCGGTAGCGGCCGCATAAGAGATCCGGAAAAACGGCGAAAGCCCAAACGCGGCGCCAAAAACAACCGCCACGCCTTCGGCATCGACAAGTTCGCGCGCGAATGTTTCGTCGTTATCGATTTTCACTCCAGCGGGCGTTTTTTTGTCGATTGCACCGGCGCAAGACGGGTATACGTAAAACGCACCATCTGGCGTCGCGCATTCGATGCCTTCAGCTTCATTGAGCATTGCAACGACCATATCGCGGCGCTCTTTAAAGACAGCGTTCCTCTCCTGCAGGAAAGCATGGTCACCGTTGAGAGCTGCTGTCACCGCCCACTGGCTTATAGAGCAAGCGTTGGACGTTGATTGGGACATTACTTTGCGCATCGCAGCGATTAGCGGCTCCGGGCCGCCGCAATATCCAATACGCCAGCCCGTCATGGCGTAGGCTTTAGAGGCGCCGTTAATTGTGAGGGTTCGATCATATAGTTTTGGTTCGACAGATGCCGGTGTCGCGAACTGAAATCCGTCATAGACGATATGCTCATACATATCGTCGGACATGATCATGACATTTGGATGGCGCAGCAGGACGTCAGTCAATTCCTTGATTTCATCAGCGGTGTAGGCCGCGCCAGTGGGATTGGAGGGCGAATTAAATATCAACCACTTCGTGCGCGATGTAATTGCATTCTCAAGAATGTCGGGCTTTAGTTTAAACCCGTCATCAGCGTGCGCCGCCGCAATTACGGGTTCACCGCCGGCGAGCAGCACCATGTCAGGATACGACACCCAGTAAGGCGCTGGCACTATTACTTCATCGCCCGGATTCAAGGATGCGACCAGCGCGTTATAAATGACAGCCTTACCGCCCGGCGCCACTGAAATCTGATTTTCTGAGTAATCAAGATCATTGTCGCGTTTGAACTTCGCGACGATCGCTGACTTAAGCTCTGGAATGCCATCGACTGGCGTGTATTTGGTCTTCCCGTCGCGGATCGCTTGTGCGGCAGCATCCTTCACATAGTCTGGCGTATCGAAATCCGGTTCGCCCGCGCCGAGTGAAATGACGTCCTTGCCCTGCCGCGCAAGATCGCGGGCGAGTTGTGTGACGGCGAGCGTGGGCGATGGCTTCACGCGGCGCAGCGCGTTTGATTGCTTAAACATTTTCCGGTGTTCCGTTTAGTATTCGGAAAAAACTGTGCCGATTCTAGCGGGATGTTGCAATGCAACCGTGATAATTACCGACAAAACGCTCCTAAAAATTGTTCGACCAGCATAAGATTTTGTGCGGCAATTGTCTCGCCGGAGGTTAACGCATTAGCGGCGCGATATCGCATAGTCCCTTGAAATACCAACAGAAAAACTAATATATCCAAACAAAAATATTGGGTTGTTTTGCTGAAATTTCTGTATCGCCGAACCGTGCGATGTGGTCTCATAGCGAGCCCGAATGGATTGGGAGAGCATATGATTGCCGAGCTGCAAACAGCAGTTTCAAAGGCGCCAGGACGACGGGCCCGGCTGAAAGATCTGACCAACGTTGAGGCCGTCAAACTGAAGGTCGAGCGTGCGGCGTTGTTGTTTCGCGGCGCGCCGGTAGCTGTCGCCATCAGCGCCGTGAATGCGTTAATTGTCGCCGCTGTTACCTGGTCCGATTTTGACAACAACATGCTGCTTTTCTGGGTCGCGGCTGCCGTTTCCTTTGCGCTGATCCGACTCGCAATTTGGGGTCGCTACAAGATCGCCGGCGCCTCTGGTCGAAATATGTCCCGGTTTGCGCGCGTGCATATTGTTTTAATGGCGATCAACGGCGCCATCTGGGGCGTATTGGCGCCGATTTTTGCGGCTAATGGTTTGATTACACATCCGCTGTTGCCGTTTGTTATCGCCGGGACAGCCGCGGGCGCGATCGTTTCTGCTGGATCATCTTGGCGTGCGGTGCTTGCGTTCAGTGTACCGGCCTTAACGCCGTTAGCCGTTGTTTATGCGTTGATGGCCGGTGCTGACGGATTTGCAATAGCAGGCGTTGTATTCCTTTATGGCGTCGCAACGACCTACCTCGCGGTGATGACACAACGCATGGTCGATCGATCCATTCTATTGCATACCAAGAACACCAAATTGTTCAATGCATTGCAAAAGAAAGTCGATGACGCTCACGAAGCGGAGCAGCGATATCGCGCGCTCGTTGAATCGACGCTCGACCTGACGATCATCTTTTCACCGGAGGGCCGCGTGACTTATGCGAGCCCGGCCGCGCATGCGGTTTTTGGCGTCGAAGCAGAAAGTCTAATTGGCGCCACGACAAAATCGTTGGTGCACCCCGATGACATTTCCCATTTTCGTTCCGTCGGCGAGAAATCGCTGGCGAAGATCGGGGAAGTGGCAAAACTGCCCCATGTCTGTATGCGCGCGCCCGGCCATGAAACTTACAAGGCTCTGGGCGGACGCCTCACCAATATGCTCTATGTGCCCGGTGTTGAAGGTTTCGTCTTCAATGGCGGCTTGCTTGACGAGAGCGAATATGCCCATGTTCACGCTGCTGAATAAAATATTTCTGCAGCGAAATTTAGTCAACCGATGACCACCGAGACCACCAAGAAGCGGAAGACATCAAAGCTGCGACGGTCTAAGGGCCTGATCGGTTGGCGCGAATGGGTGGCGCTGCCCGACCTGGAAATTGATCGAATCAATGCGAAGATTGATACGGGAGCCAAGTCGTCAGCGATCCATGCGTTCGGGATAAGGGAATTTAAAATCGACGGCGTTGACCATGTAGAATTCGACGTCCATCCGGTCCAGCGAAGAAAAAACCCATCAATATCTTGTGTCGCTAAGGTTCATGATATTCGCACCATACGCAGTTCAAACGGCGCTGAAGAAGATCGGTATTTAATCAAAACGCCGCTCAACATGGACGGGCGGCGTTGGATGATTGATTTAACGCTTGCCAACCGGGACTCTATGGGCTTTCGTCTCTTGCTTGGGCGTGATGCGTTGCGTCGTAAATTTCTGATCGATCCCGGCAAGTCATTTCTGCTCGGCCGCTAATCGTAAAACTGGAGTATTGTTATGAAGCTGGCATTGATGTGCCGAAACGCTGAATTGTATTCGCATCGCCGGTTAGTTGAGGCGGCGGAGGGGCGCGGCCACACCATTGATGTCATCGACCATCTTCGGTGTTACATCAATATTACCTCTAACGATCCATCGGTTCGATATCGCGGCGAGACATTGCCGCGCTATGACGCGGTGATCCCGCGCATCGGTGCGTCGGTCACGTTTTATGGCACAGCGGTTTTGCGCCAGTTCGAAGTGATGGGTGTCTATCCCGTGAACGAGTCTGTGGCGATTTCCCGTTCGCGCGACAAATTGCGATCGATGCAATTGTTGGCGCGCAAGGGTGTTGGATTGCCGGTAACAGTTTTCGCGCACCGTACTAGCCAGGCTAGCGAAGTCATAGAGATGCTGGGCGGCGCGCCGGTTATCATAAAACTGCTCGAAGGAACACAAGGTATTGGCGTGGTGCTCGGCGAAACTGAAAAAACGGCTGAATCGATTATCCAGGCGTTTGGGGGGGTGAATACAAACATTCTGGTTCAACAGTTTATCAAGGAAGCCGGCGGCGAAGACATACGTTGCATCGTGATCGGCGATAAAGTGATTGCGTCGATGAAACGCAAAGGCAAAGAGGGCGATTTCCGTTCTAACTTGCACCGCGGCGGGACGGCAGAAAAAGTGAAAATTTCACCGGATGAACGCTCAACGGCGGTGCGTGCTGCGAAAGCCATGGGGTTGAATTTCTGCGGCGTAGACATGTTGAGATCCAACAATGGGCCGGTGGTCATGGAAGTTAATTCATCGCCAGGATTGGAAGGCATGGAGAAAGCGACGGGGCTTGATGTGGCCGGCAAGGTCATTGAATTCATCGAAAAGAATGCAAAACCCGGAAAGACGAAGACGCGTGGCACAGGCTAAGTCTACCAATGACCCGTTCCGTATCGCCGGCGTTGAAGTCGCGCCCGGTGAGCGCTGCACCATCGATATTCCAATATCGCGGCTGGCAAATCACACGTCGATGTCGTTGGCGGCCGAAATTTTTCACGGCCGTGAACCGGGACCGGTGCTTTTTGTTAGCGCCGCCGTTCACGGCGATGAAATTATCGGCGTTGAAATTATCCGGCGTATTGCCCAGTCTTCGCAGCTCAAACGAATTCGCGGTACGGTTATGCTTATACCGATTGTGAATGCTTACGGGTTTATTGCAAATTCCCGCTACCTTCCTGATCGCCGTGATCTTAATCGCAGTTTTCCCGGCAGCGCGACAGGATCATTGGCGTCGCAACTCGCAAATACATTCATGGCTGAAATTGTCGGGCCCGCCGACTACGGAATAGACCTGCACAGCGGCGCTGTGCACCGATCAAACTTGCCGCAAATCCGCGCTCAAATCGTCGACAAGAAAACCAAGGCCCTGGCTGCCGCCTTCGGCGCGCCAGTAGTTTTGAATGCCGGATTACGCGAGGGATCGTTGCGTCAGGCTGCTAGCGATAAAGACTGCAAAGTCATTGTTTACGAGGCAGGCGAAGCGCTGCGCTTTGATGAAAAGGCGATCCTTATCGGCATCAAGGGCGTTTTCAATGTGATGCGGCATCTTGAAATGATACCGCCCTCAAAGAAAATCAAAGCGGCGGCGGCGCCAACATTTTCGCAATCGAGCCATTGGCTGCGCGCGACCACGGGCGGCGTGATGCGGTGCTTTAAATCACTCGGGCAAAATGTAGCGAAAGACGAAAAGCTTGCGACAATTTCAGATCCCTTTGGAGAGAATGAAGAGATCATTTACGCTAAATCCGACGGCGTGATCATCGGCCGGGTAAACCTGCCGATCGTCAACCGTGGCGACGCGTTGTTTCATGTGGCGAGTGTTTTTAATCCGGACGCCACCGGCGCGAAAATCGAAGCGCTTGGCGAAAAAATTCAGGACGATCCGCTCTTTGATGGCGGCAGTGTGATCTAGCCGGTCAGTCGAACAGGCTTGAAACAGACTCTTCGTTGGCAATCCGGCGGATGGCCTCAGCCAACAAAGTTGCGATTGAGACTTCCTCGATTTTTGGGCAGTCGGCGACATCTTGCGGCGCCTCGATCGAGTCTGTCACGATCAGGCGTGACAAGGCGTCGGATTTCATAACGCGCGCTGCAGCGTTGTCTGATAGAACGCCATGGGTGACGCAAGCCGCTACGCTTTTCGCGCCTTTTTCCATGATAGCTTCCGCGGCATTGCATAGCGTGCCGCCGCTATCGACAATATCGTCAAAGATCAGGCAATGGCGGCCGTCGACTTCACCAATTATGTTCATGACTTCCGACTGGCCCGGTCCCTCGCGGCGCTTGTCAACGATTGCAAGCGGGCGTCCGTCGAGACGTTTTGAAAGTGCTCGCGCGCGCACCACGCCGCCGACGTCCGGCGATACCACTGTGACATCATCAAGACTGCCATTGTGAATCTCACGCACACGTTTTTCAAATTCCTTGACGGCATAGAGATTGTCCGTCGGGATATCGAAGAAGCCTTGAATCTGGCCGGCGTGAAGATCGACGGTCAGAACTCGGTCTGCGCCGGCGGTTGTAATAAGATTTGCAACCAGCTTCGCCGAAATCGGCGTCCGCGGACCGGCTTTTCGATCCTGCCGCGCATAGCCAAAATAAGGGATCACCGCTGTCACACGGCTTGCCGACGCACGGGTCAGCGCATCTATCGTGATGAGGAGTTCCATCAGGTGATCGTTCGCAGGATAGGACGTCGACTGGATGACGAACACGTCTTCGCCGCGTACATTCTCCTGAATTTCTACGAAAACTTCGCCGTCTTTGAATGTGCGAATATCAGCTTTGGCGACGCTGCTCGACAGGCGTTTGGAAATGGCTTCGCTCAATCGGCGATTGGAATTTCCCGCGATCAGCTTCATGGCGATACCCCATCCTGTTCGTCTGAGCGATGCGTGGGTTTCATGACGGTTTATTGACAGTCGCGCAACCCGGTTTCCCGCGTTTTTTTCCGCAGATTTCAGACAAGCGCGATGGCCGAGAGGTTGCGGCCATAATTGCCCTCGGTGATCATTCGGCTGGCGCGATAGCTGAAATATTTTTCCGGCGCCGCAAGCGTGCATTCGCCGGTGTCGCCGTAAAGACAAACGCCGACCTCGCGGAACCGCCATTGTGCAAAGGCCGCGAGATCAAATTGACGCTTCTCATCGTTTCGACCGGGGGCGAAAAATGCGTTTGCGTTCGGATGTTTGTCCGTGAATGCGGAGACCAGGTCGAGGCCGACCTCAAAATTCGGCTGGCGCAAGCATGGGCCTAACCCGGCGGCGATATTTTCCGGGCTGGCGCCAATTTTGATCATGGCGGCAACCGTGTTTTCCAAAACGCCGGCTAGGGCGCCGCGCCAGCCCGCATGGGCGGCGGCGATCACGCCCGCTTCCGCGTCAGCAAATAACCACGGCATGCAATCCGCTGCGAGGGCGCCGAGCGCCAGGCCAGGCGTATTCGTTACGATTGCGTCGGCCTCGTGCGGCTCGCCGTCATGAGGATTGTCGATGACAAGCACGTCCGGCGAATGGATCTGGTAGTTTGTGACCAGCCTCTCGCCGTCAACACCGAGAGCTGCCGCGCAACGTCGCCGGTTCTCTGCAACATGCGCCAGGTCGTCGCCCGATCCTGGACCGGTGTTGAGCGATGCGAAAATGCCGGAAGAAACGCCGCCCGCCCGCCCGAAAAATCCGTGGCGAATGTTCGGCGCCGCCAGACAATCAACAGTCAGAAACGGCGGTGTCATGTTTCTTCAAACCCCGCAGGCTCATCGAGGCCGGGCGCCGAGATCGCCATCACCTTGAAAATCTCCCCCATCTGGTCGGGGGCTGCGATGCGGTAGGCGCCGGCTCTGATTTCATCAGCCTTTTTCTTGTCTTGCGTTTTGCACAACATTTCTACGCGCAGGTTCAAGCCAAGACGCTCAAGAAATGTTCCTTGTGAGACCGGGCCATAAACAACTGCGCCACAATCGAATGCAGTCTGCGCAAGCTTCTCAAAATCGACATGTGCGGTAATGTCGGCGCTGCCGGGCGCGGCGAGCGGCGGCCAGAATTTGTGGCCGCGAACCGCCTGCAATGTGTCGCCAAGGCCCGATTGCATATGGCCGTAGTCAATGACGAGCGCTTGTCCGCCGTTTGTCCTTAGAAATTCCGCAAGCTGCATTGCAAGATCGCGCCCTTCAAAGGAAAGCTCGAATATATCGCCGGGTTTCGTGTCGTCGATTTCAGGCAGACCGAAAGATTTGGGGGGTGGGGTTTTGCCCAGCACAAACTCCAGTGATTTTCCGTCGTCGCCGACGCCCACCAGACGCTCTCGCCAACCAGTCTCGATGCGTTGAAACTGGCGGACCGGCATGCAATCGAAGAATTCATTGGCGATGATCAATGACGGCGCCGGCGGAATGTCTGCGAACTCATCGACCCAGTTTGGATTGACCTCCGACGTTCGCAATCGGCGCTGTTGTTCGTGACGCAAGCGGCCGGATGTTTCAAGCAGCCATAGTTTCGCGGCACCGGTAAATGCAGGCCGTAATCTTGCGGCGCGCAGGATGTCATCCATCAAAACGCCGCGGCCGGGTCCCAATTCAATGAGATTGAAATCCGACGGCGAGCCCATCGCGCGCCAGGCGTCGACTAACCATAGCCCGATCAACTCGCCGAATACCTGACTAATTTCCGGCGCGGTGATAAAATCGCCGTCAGCGCCGATAGCATTATTAGACATGTAATAACCGTCATGGGGGTGACCCAGCGCGTCAGACATATAGTCCGCTACGGTGATTGGCCCTTTCAGCTTGATTAGTTGAACAAGACGTTCCTGAAGCGGCGTCGGTTCCGCGGCGTCGGTTTTGGTCGTCATTTTGTTTCCGGCGCGCCCTGCCCACGCGTTCGCCAAATCATCCACAGTCCGAGAAGCAACATCGGTAACGACAAAATCATGCCCATGGTAATGCCCAATGGGAAGTCCGGCATGTGCGCGTCGGGTTCGCGGAAGTTCTCAACGAAGATTCGCGACGCCGCATAGCCGGCAAGGAATAAACCGATTGTTGCGCCCGGGCGTTTTAACAGATCGAAACTGTGCGTCGCAATGCGAATAACAATGAAAAGGACCAGGCCTTCGAGCGCGGCCTCATAAAGCTGACTGGGATGACGAGCGACCTGAAGGGGATCTGTCGGGAATACCATCGCCCACGGTCCATCCCATGGACGGCCGTAAAGTTCCGCATTGATAAAGTTCGCTATGCGCACAAGAAATATGCCGATAGGCGCCGCCGTCGCAAAGAGATCGCCGACGCTTAACGGGTCGAGTTTATATTTCCGGCAGAATAAAAAGCCGGCGAGGGTGACGCCGATTAGACCGCCATGAAACGACATGCCGCCATGCCACAGCATTAAGGCTGGCGGGAAGGGGACAACGCCGCCAAGCATCTCCCATGGCTGAATGAGGATCGCCGGTTCATAAAAGAATATATAGCCGAGCCGCCCGCCGGCCATGACGCCGATAGCGACCCAGAAGATAATGTCGTCGAGCTTTGCCCGCTCAATGGGCGCATTGTTGTCGGGCCATAATTTTATATTCTTCAGTAGCGTTGCCGCGTACCACCAGCCGAGCGCCAGGCCGCCAATATAACCAAGGGAATACCAGCGGATCGGCACCGGGCCGATGCTGACCGCGACCGGGCCGATATCTGGGAAAGGCAGGCTCATCTCTCAAAACTCCGAAAACAAATCTGCGTCTCAATAGCGCGGTTCGGGCGCCCTGTCGCCCCGGTGAATTCGTGCTTATATAAAACCATGAAAGGATTTTTCTATGCAGACACAAAGCCAGTTTTTTGACGAGATCGCAAAAATGATGACCGAGGCCGCCGGCGCTGCGGACGGCGTGCGCCGTGAAGCCGAGACCGCCATGCGCAGCCAGTTGCAGCGGCTGATCGCTGATATGGAGTTTGTGCCGCGGGAAGAATTCGACGCCGTGAAAGAAATGGCGCAGCTGGCGCGTGAGGAAAACGAGACGCTGAAAGCTCGAATCGCCGCGCTAGAAGAAAAGCTGGGCGCGTAACGGCGCCGAAACTTCCTCATTGAGGAAAATCAGAACAATCGAATCGTTTTGCCGGCTTCCGAATCGGCGCGACATAGCGCTCGAATTGGAGTTGCGGGGCCATCCCTCCGCGTGACGCCGAAAGGGCGCAAATGTCGATTGAATTAATTCGCAAGCCAAAATCTGCGATCCATCCGTTGGAAGTGTTCGAGAACGCGGCGGCGAGCCTCGATATCGAGATGGAACGCGTCGCGGACCATGAGCTTCATGTGATGTTGCCATGCGTCTGGCGCGACATCGGATTGTGGTTCACCTGGCGCGATGAACTCTCAACGCTGCAAATGGGCGCGCCCATTGATTTGAAGGCGCCGGCCGGCCGCATTGATGAGGCGAGCCGCCTTGTCGCCATGGTCAATGAACGCCTCTGGACCGGGCATTTCGATCTGTGGACGGAGGATAATGCTATCGTTTTCCGGAACGCGGCGATCTTGCCTGAAAATGGCACAATTGAGCCCGGCCAAGCGGTCGCGTTTATCCGCGCGGCGGGCGAGGCGATTGACCGGTTTTACCCGGCGTTCAACTTCCTCGTCTGGGGTGGAAAAAAACCGAATGAGGCGCTCGAGTCGTCTTTATTTGAAACGGCAGGGAATGCGTAGGCTGATCGAACCGGCAAACATTTTTGCTTGCAGCGCGTTTCATTTCACCGTTTAACCGGCTCCTATGCTTACCCTTATTGGCCTC
>JABDJK010000114.1 GCA_013002535.1 Hyphococcus sp. | reverse complement strand
TTTTTGAGCTGTCCTTTTATTCGCCTGGGTTGCATTCCAGTTGGCAACCTGAATACCAAGGAACACACCAACAACGACGATAACAAAGTCGAGCCCAACCGCGGTCCAGTTCTGCGCTTTGATGTGTTCTGTGATGCGGCGTAACAGCACGTACCCCCCCTTTTATCTGCTTTTGCTGTGTATATGGGAGTTCGAACGACAAAATAAGAGCTAATTATTTCCGTTCGGCCCGGTTGCAGCGAACCGTTGAATCCACAGGCCAGAAACGGAGATTGATTGGGTAGCGGTAAATTTCCTGACCTACGAAGATTGCACTAATGTACTCGTGTTCGGCAAGAAACAGCCATGATGCGCCAACCCTTCGCGCCATTTTTACACTCTGAAAGTTGAGCTATCCGCACAAAGACGTTGAAAACAGTGCTTTTGTGAACTCACCATCAATGTGATAAAATAGAAGTGTATTGGGGTATTGCTTCAACACAAGGGAGAATGCGAGATGGTTTTGAAGAGCTGTTTGGGGACGATCATTTTCTTATTAATGATTTCGGCGGCAGATGCGCGGGTTCGCCCGTTCACACGGGATTGCCCCGCAGGTGCAAGCGAAAATTTTCGCGACGTGGTGGAATTTCTTGATGTTCACATGAGTGCCGTGAGAACCATTTACGAAGCCGACAACAACTATCACCCAAGGCGCGGGGCCAATCGGCGTGTAGAGAGAAGGCTAGGACGAGATAGAAAGCTCGGTAGGCTTTGGTTTGCCTGTGCAAATGATTCCGCACCTTTGTGCGATGGATCCAGTGGACGACATGCTTTTGGCGCGGCCAGCAACAAGATACGCATTTGCTATAAAAAGGTATCTGACGCGGCAGCCGCAACTCCGGATCGAGGGTTTTGTCGTTTGACGGAATTGGTTGCTCATGAATTTGGTCACGCCGTCGGCATTAAGAAGGATCGCGTCGGTAACCACTCGGATAACCAGAATGATCGGGTTTATCGCTGGGGATGGGCTTGGGGCGACTATTGCCGTAGCGGCGGTTTTAATCGCGATCTACGGTAAGCACGACTAACGGAACAAACGAATAATCTGAACTCGCCAACCTCGAGCTCAATTTTGTTGGATGCGTTCGTTAAACCTTTTGCCCCGGTTTTGCTTTCGGTTAACTCATTGGTTCATTTGCAGGACGATTGGATGGAGGAGTGCAATCACTGCTCTTTGTCGATTGCATTCGCAATGGTAAACGCAAAGTGTCGACCTTTGTTTTGGACCATTGCACGATTTATATAGAGCCACGCTAAAGACTCCAAATGGGTTGACATTGAAAGCGCCCCGCAGTCTTCCGCTTCGAACTCCAGTTCTTCCAGTAATGTGACGACGATACTTTTTGCGGCATTGTCGTCGCCGGCAACAAAAATAATAGGTTTTCCATGCTCAAGTGATGGATGGTCCATCATATTCGAGGAGATATGATTAAGTGTTTTCACGACGATTGCATCTGAAGCCCATTCGGCGACCGCCTCGCCTCCGCTTCGGATAGTTTTGTCCAAGCCAGAAAAGTCCGCCAAAATTGGGTTTGTTAAATCAATGATAATTTTGTTCTTAAGGCCGCTAAGGCCCTTAAGGATTTCCTTTGTAGATGGCCAAGGAGATGCCAAGATTACAATTTCTCCGAAGTCCGCGACAGATTGATTGTCTCCCGCTTGGATATTTGGGCCGGCCTTTCTTAAAATCGATTGGAGATTATTCCCCGCAGGTTCACGAGCGGAAATAGTGATTTGGTGTCCGACTTTAGTAAGGGCGTTTGCCAGTGCGCCTCCAACCATACCGGCGCCGATTATTCCAATCTGCATTTGAAACCTCATTCGTTGAGCATCCATAGCATGAGTTGCAAAAGTCTGCTTTTGGGCGATTTAGTCTTGCCCCTTTTCAGTGGACAGTTTTTAATCACGATCTCTGAGAATCGGCGCGAACAAAAAGAAGGCTATCACGAACCAATTTGCGATGAAGAGTCCTTTGACGTAGGTGGAAACATTTCTTCCGGGGCCTTGTACCCAATCTATAACGGCATTGGATGCGGCGCTCGGTTCTGGAAGAGCCTGAATTGCCTCTCTAACGGCAACGTAAGCGTCCTGTTCCCAGTAGTACAAACTGAGAAGGCCTGCATATCCGGCCGTATAAAGAACAAAAATAAATAACTTCAGTAAAATGCCTGTGCGATTCAAAAACAGATAAATTCCGGCAATGATTGCGAATTGCACAGCGATGATCTGGGTTACAAGGAAGCCCAAGTTTGCACGCGACATCGCCGCTAACTCTAAGAGGTCGGGTTCTGACATCGTACTCCGCTCCAATTAGTCATTGGCAATTATAGCACGCGGACCACCAAAGTCTGCAAAGAGGATCATTCCGAAGTCCGGGTCGCGGGTAATCTCAGACCGTTGCTCAAGTGAATAATAAATCCGACGGCGTTGCTTCATATCAGTGTGCTGTTTATCATTTCTCAAAATTTTTGCAATTTGGATGACTGACGTAAACATGGGCGTGACGTCATCTGATTTTTCGATTTCAATCGACTAAGTCATTTGGTTTGAATTAGCCCTGTTGTTCACAACAAAGCTTCCTATATTCTGTATGCTGATTTCACTGTTAATCAGCGGGTCAATGATTCGAGTCCAGCTCGGGGAGCCATATTCAAATAAATATTTGCAGATGCTGGCAGGCCATACGCCGTTAAAAATTCAATTAGGCGTCGGCTGGGCCGATATAGAGTTAGCACAACATCCGTTGGCGGTTGAAACCACAGCGAACTACGCTGTCGCTCTCTGGGGCAACTCATAGGTACTGGTTGCGACTTCAGTTGGCGCAACGAGCTTGAATTTTTTCCGGCAAGACTGCCAATTGTCCAGAATCCATTTTCCACGGAGTGATTTTGTTTCACGAACGTGGCGTTCTATCAGTTCACGGCATTTTTGTTCGGCGTCTGTATTAACGATAGTGCGAACATCGACACTGTCAAAGTTTACGAATTGGTCAAAAACGCCTTTTTCATCAAATACGAATGCCTCGCCGCCCGTCATGCCGGCGCCAAAATTACTCCCCACCATGCCAAGGACAACGACAGTTCCGCCAGTCATATATTCGCAACCATTTGCAAGACAGCTTTCAATGACTGCCACCGCGCCGGAATTTCTGACCGCGAAACGGCCGCCGGCGCCGCCAGCAGCGAACAAAGCGCCCGACGTCGCGCCATAAAGGCAGGTATTGCCGATGATCGCGCCTGGCGTATATTCCGCATTTTCTTGCCGCACGACTATCGTCGCGCCGGACAACCCTTTCCCAACGTAGTCGTTGGCATCGCCGTCGACGATCAATTTTAGGCCATTAACTGAAAAAGCGCCTAAGGATTGTCCCGCTGAACCCTTCAATCGCAAAGTCAAATGTCCCTCGGCAAGGGTCTCAGGCTTTAGCCGCCGTACAAGCTCGGAGGAAATCCGCGCGCCAATCGCACGCTCGGTGTTTTTCACTGGTAAATCAAATTGTAATCTTACGCCGTCCTCAAAAAACGTATTGAGCTTCGGTAATATTCGCTGGTCAACCGTATCATCGACGTCTTGACGGCCCGTGCGGGAATATTGGTGAGGGAGTTCGCTAACATCAACGCGAGTCAAAATTGGGTTGAGGTCAAGATCGTCCAAGTGCGGCGCACCGCGCGATACCTGATGCAAAAGATCTGTTCGACCGATAACCTTATCAAGTTTGGAAAATCCGATTTCCGCCAGAATTTCTCGCACCTCTTCAGCGATGAACGTCATCAGATTGACGACATGGTCTGGCAAACCAGTAAATCGCTCGCGCAGCGCTTCGTCTTGCGTGCATACTCCAACAGGACAAGTATTGGAGTGGCACTGCCGCACCATGAGGCAACCCATTGCCACAAGCGAAAGGGTCCCGATCCCGAATTCTTCGGCGCCAAGCATGGCTGCAATCACAACATCGCGTCCGGTACGAATTCCACCATCAGTTCGAAGCGTAACTTTTGAACGCAGATTATTGAGCGTCAAAACCTGGTGTGCTTCAGCGAGGCCAAGCTCCCAGGGCAATCCAGCAAATTTGATCGACGTTTGCGGGCTTGCGCCAGTGCCGCCGACGTTGCCGGAAATCAAAATGACATCGGCCTTCGCTTTAGCAACCCCTGCTGCTATGGCGCCGATTCCAGACGCTGAAACGAGCTTTACACACACGCGCGCGGTTGGGTTTATGTGCTTTAAATCGAATATCAATTGCGCAAGGTCTTCGATCGAATAAATGTCATGGTGCGGCGGCGGAGAAATCAACGTGACGCCTTTCGTTGCATGCCGCATGCGTGCAATGAAATCCGTGACTTTAAAACCGGGCAGCTGGCCACCCTCTCCCGGCTTCGCGCCTTGGGCGACTTTGATCTCGATTTCCTGGCATTGATTTAAATATTCCGCTGTGACGCCGAAACGTCCCGATGCGACTTGCTTTATTGCTGAATTTGCGTTGTCGCCATTGGGCAACGGCATGTATCGCTCCGGAACTTCGCCGCCCTCGCCAGATACCGATTTGGCGCCGATTCGATTCATGGCGATATTCAGCGCGCCGTGGGCTTCCGGCGAAAGCGCGCCCAGAGACATTCCCGGCGTTACAAATCGGCTGCGAATATCGCCGACATATTCAACAGATTCCAACTTCAAGGATGAGCGCTCTTTATCAATTGCAAGCAGGTCGCGCAGCGCTGAAGGTGTTTGTTCTCTCAACATCCTGGAATAATTCTTGAAGGCTGCGTAATCATCGTCGCGCACCGCTTTTTGCAGCAGGCTTATAACATTTGCTTCATAGACATGGCGCTCGGAACGGGCGCGTTGCCGATAAAAACCACCAGCCGGAAGAAGTGGAATATCATTTTCCCACGCTGCAGCGTGAATTTGCGTGGTTTTTTGTTCGAGCCCTGAAAGGCCAATCCCGGAAATACGGCTCGTCATGCCGGGGAAGAATTCTTCCACCAGGGCGCGCGAAAGACCGAGCGCTTCAAAGTTGCATCCGCCGCGGTAACTTGAAATTACCGAAATGCCCATCTTCGAGATAATTTTCAAAAGCCCGGCTTCGAACGCCAATTTGAAATTGTATGTGCATTGTCCAATGGTTTGATCGCCAAACAAGCCACGCCCATGCGCGGCGCTGACGCTGTCAAAGGCAAGGTAAGGATTGACCGCCGTCGCGCCTACGCCAACCAATACCGCCATATAATGTGAATCCATACATTCGGCGGAACGTACGATTATCGAACAATATGGTCGTTTACCCGCGTCAGTCAGACGCGCATGAACGCCGCCAACGGCGAGGATCATCGGAACAGCGATCCGGCCGCGCCCTTGATATTCATCGGTTAAGATGATCTGCCCCGCGCCGCCTTCGATTGCCTTCAACGCATCGGCGCATATTCGATTTAATGCATTGCGGAGCGCACGGCCATCATTGTCAATCTGGGTAAAGAGATAGGTACAATCAATTTCAACGATTTTTTGATCAAGATATCCCTTTAGCCTTGCGAACATCCCGTTTGTCAGAACCGGGCTCTCAAGCACAAAAACATCTGTTTGTGATGCGTTTGTGACAAGAATATTGCCGAGATTTTTAAATCGTGTCTTCAGGCTCATGACGCCGTCTTCACGCAATGGATCGATGGGCGGATTGGTCACCTGACTGAAATTCTGACGAAAGAAATGAGATAGCGGACGATATCTCTCAGATAACACTGCAAGGGGCGTATCATCGCCCATGGAGCCGATTGCTTCTTTCCCTTCCATGGCCATGGGGCGCAGAATCAATTCTAACGCTTCAAGGTCATAAGCTGCGGCCGATTGCCGTCGCACGAGTTCTTCGCCATCGAACAAGCGCTCCTCCGGCCCCGGACCGATTTCCGGTTCAAGTTCGACAATTTTTTCAACCCACTCATTGTATGGATGTCGCGCCGAGACTCGATCGAGAATTTCCGGCGAAGAATAGAACTTCCCGGCATCAAGATCGACAGCGATCATACGGCCGGGTTCGACGGCGCCTCGTTCCATGATCGTTTTGCCGTCAAGCGGGCACATACCCGTTTCCGATCCGACAGTCAGCACGCCGTCCGCCGTGATCGCATAGCGCAGCGGCCGCAATCCGCTGCGGTCGAGACCCGCCGCCGCCCATTGCCCATCGTAAGCGATGACGGCCGCGGGCCCGTCCCACGGTTCCATCACTGCGTTGCAGTATTCGTAAAATGCCCGCCATTCCGGTTTAATCACCGTAGTTCGTTTGGACCACGCTTCTGGAATCAATAGCGCCTTTGCGACCGGCGCTGGACGCCCTGCCCTGACGATCAGCTCAAACGCTTGGTCAAGCGCTGCAGAATCTGACGAACCCGGACGGATGACAGGTTTAATATCCTCTTGATCGTCGCCAAAAATATCTGAAGCCATGCGGATTTCGTGGCTTCGCATCCAATTTATGTTTCCTTTGAGCGTATTGATCTCACCATTATGCGCGAGCATGCGAAAAGGTTGCGCCAGACGCCATTCTGGAAATGTATTGGTCGAGTATCGTTGGTGAAAAATTGCGACGCGCGAAACGAATTTCGGGTTTTTCAGGTCAGCATAAAAATTATCGATTTCTTGCGCCAGGAACATTCCTTTATAAACGACGTCGCGCGAGGATAATGAGCACACGTAAAAATCGCTGAGGCCCGCCTGGATCGCGCGGTTTTCTACGCGACGGCGCACAAGATAAAGTATGCGGTCCAACTCTTCTTGATCGCGCTTGGTGGGGTCGCAAAATAAAATCTGTTCAATTTCCGGCCGCGCTGCATTTGCTTTCTCTCCCAGAACTGTCGAATTTACCGGCACCTGACGCCAACCATAGATGTAAAATCCGCGGCGTAGGATTTCTGACTCGACGAGCGCACGCGCCGCATCCTGCGCGCCAAAATTTGTTCGCGGCAGAAAGACCATCCCGACGCAGATATCTTCCTCGCCCGCGGTGTGGCCCGTGCGCTCAACGAATTCCTTAAACAGCGATTGCGAAACATCAACGCGCAGGCCCGCTCCGTCTCCGGTTTTGCCGTCAGCATCAACAGCGCCGCGGTGCCAAACCGCTTTGAGCGCGTCGATCGCCATTTTTACAATTTCGCGGCGCGGCTCACCGTCAATTGCAGCGACGAGACCAACGCCGCACGCGTCGCGCTCCGATGCAGGGTCGTAGGCGTTCGCGTCTATGAGAGCCTTTCGGCGGCGTTTATAAGTCGAGATGAAATCGTTCACGTAACTACTCGGCCGCAAGACGCGGCGACGCCGCGATATGTTTTGAAATTGTTTCAGCGGCGAGACGCCCGTCGCGTATAGCCCACACGACAAGCGAAGCGCCGCGCGCAATGTCGCCGGCGGCGAAAACGCCGGGAAGCGTCGTTTCGAGCGATTGCGGATTGACCCGCAATGTTCCGTATGGTGTGAGGGCGAGGTCCGGCTCATCAAAAATGGTTGGCAATTCTTCAGGCTCAAATCCGAGCGCTTTTATTACGAGATCAGATTTCAACTCGAAATCAGAGCCGACGATTTCCTGCGGCGCCCGCCGACCGCTGGCATCAGGCGCCCCTAATTCCATTTTAACGGCGCGCAACCCGCTTGAGATATTGGCCGCGCCAAGAATTGCCTTCGGCGCTGAAAGCCATTCAAAATGAACGCCTTCCTCTTCAGCGTTCGCAACCTCGCGCGCTGACCCCGGCATATTTTCTCTATCGCGCCGATAAAGACAAGTGACCGATTTCGCGCCCTGTCGAACCGCCGTGCGCACACAATCCATCGCCGTGTCGCCACCGCCAATGACAACGACATTTCGCTCGCGAGCGTCAAGATAACCACTGTCAAAGTCCTCTACCGCGTCGCCCAGCCCTTTGCGGTTGGATGCCGTCAAATAATCAAGGGCTCGAACAACGCCGTTATTGCCGACGCCGGGACAGTTCAATTCGCGTGACCTATAAACGCCTGTCGCAATTAAAACCGCATCATGTTCAGATCGCAGTTCCGCAAGTCTAGCATCTCGTCCAACTTCAAATTCTAGCTTGAATTGCACACCGCTCTGCTTAAGCAGATTGCCACGTCGTTCAACGACGTGCTTTTCGAGTTTGAAGTTTGGAATTCCATAAATCAAAAGACCGCCAATACGGTCGTAACGATCATAAATTACAACCTGAAAACCATTGCGACGCAGTTCTTCCGCCGCCGCTAAACCGGCCGGACCGGCGCCAATAATCCCAACGGATTGTGGCCTTTCGAGCGTTGGCTGGATCGGCTTGACCCATCCATTATCCCACGCTGTTTCAGTAATGTGCTGCTCGACCGCGCCTATCGTAACGGTGCCATGACCCGATTGTTCGATGACGCACGAACCTTCGCACAAGCGGTCTTGCGGACAAATGCGCCCGCAAATCTCGGGCATATTATTGGTCGCCGAAGACGCCAGGTAAGCTTCTTCCAAACGATTTTCGGCCGCTAACCGCAACCAATCAGGAATATCATTCCCGAGGGGGCAATGGTTTGAACAAAACGGGACGCCGCACTGGCTGCAGCGCGCCGCCTGCGCCGCCGCAGTTTTGGTTTTGTATCGCTCGTAAATCTCTTCAAAATCGCTGCGCCGCAACTCAGCTTCACGCTTTTGCGGTGTTTCGCGATCGCGGAACGTAAATGCGAGCAATTCTTCAGTGATAACTTATCCTCTCTCTTGCGCTTGGGTCCGCATGCCGGAAGAGTTGCGATTGGATTTCGCTATCGCGGAATAAACTACGAATGATCCAATAGCGACTTCGCGTCCCGGCGACGCAACTGACTGAAGTTGATTCCAAAAATCGTAACGTAGCCAATATTGCAGCGCAACATAATTTACTGTGCAAATGCAGTATTTTTCACGGAAATTGGCTAATTATGCGAAAATATTGAAATTCTTAGCCTATTCCGTGGCATATGGCCGCATTGTTAAAATTTGCTGCGAATACGTTGTGTGCATTGCCAATACTAATTCGCATTGGTCACGGCTGATGGATTTACTCTGTATACTACATAATCTATGCCGACTAAAAACGTCCAACCAACACAGGCTACAAAGTGAACGTTACAAAAGCTGTAAAATCCCGGCGATCTATCCGCTCTTTCACCGATAAAACCCCACCGGCAGATCTAATAAAAGGCATATTGTCAAAGGCGGTGCGCGCACCATCCGGAGGTAATCTTCAACCGTGGCACATTGTTGTTTTGGGCGGCGAAAAGTTGACCAGCTTGAAAGAGCATATGGAAACGCGTGTTTTAAAAGGCCCTGATGAACCGGAATACGCGATATACCCGAAAAACCTCGCCGAACCCTATCGGTCGCGGCGCTACAATGTTGGTGAGGCCATGTATTCATCGATTGGAATTGAGCGCGAAAACAAACTCGCTCGATTGCAACAACTTTCGCAAAACTTTCAGTTCTTCGGGGCTCCTATCGGTTTGTTCCTTCACACGCCGAAATTCATGGGGCCGCCGCAATGGGCCGACCTTGGTATGTGGCTTCAAACAGTGATGTTGCTGCTACGCGAAGAAGGCCTGGACAGTTGCCCGCAAGAAGCATGGGCGATGTATCCGGACGCAGTTCGAAAATTTGTTCCCATTCCAGATGATCACATCATGTTTTGCGGGATGAGCATTGGATATCGCGACGCTGATGCGCCAATAAATAAATTCAAAGCAGAACGCGCGCCGGTCGAAGAAAATACGACATTTATTGGGTTGTGAGTTCGCGGAGAAAGTTCGCGTCTGATCCAGATTCTTACGGACTCATTTGATGACGCTCTGCATTACATCAAGATACCAGTCGATGAACATCATCAAAGTCTGTTCAAATTCGGGATGAAGCGGGCCTGGCTCAAAAAAATCAGAACTGGCGCCCTCGCTGTTTCGAGAGATAATGTATTTATCTTCAAGCGTTGTTTGATCCCAAAGCCAGGTGAGGCGGTTTATTTCATAATTTTCGCCCTCAACGGCGTCGCCATTCACAAACCAGACAACCTCCATATCGGTTTTATTCTGTCCGCGCGGAATGAACCGATACAAAACGCAGTGGTCAGGATAGCTCAACATGAAAGTTAATGGGCCAAACTGGAAGTCACTTGCGCCCCCGTCATAGCCCTTCATTTTACCCATTAAAGGCCCAACGGCCTGCCCGTCTTCGCTGCCTGTTAGATAGCCGTCATAAAGACCGTAGCGCGTTGCCTGGACGCAGGCGCCAAACGCCTCAGCGGCGGAATAGATTTTCCGGTATTCCTTTTCAATGCCGGCGACGCCGGTCTCAACCGAGGCCCGCGCGCGCATCGCCGCATCAAAATCTTTTGCGTCCTCGTCTAAATCTGCCAGCGTGTGGATGCGTGCGTAATGAGGGTGAGCTGTTTTACAGTGATAGCATTCAAGGTAATTCTCAAGGCAATACTTCCAGTTTGCGTCGACTTTGTAAATCTGCTTATGAGCGACTTTCGCATTCTTCAGGTCATAGGCGCCGAGTTGAACATCGATCTTGGAAAGCGGGCCGCTTAAGTCCGCCGCTTGTTCATCGAGATTTACAAATATCAAACCCATATGCACGAGAACTTTAGCGCGCTTTAACGGAAAATCCGCGCGGTTAAAGTCCTTGCGCATCTCCATGTGACGGGCGGATCGAAGTGTTCCGTCAAGGCTGTAGGTCCAGCCATGATATGGACATACAAATGTTTTTGAGTGTCCCTTCAATTTTTCACAAACGCGGGCGCCGCGGTGGCGGCAAATATTTATCAGCGCATGAATTTCGTTGTTGCGATCCCGAACAATGATCAACGATTCCTCGCCCACCTCGAGCAAAACGAAATCGCCCGGATTTGGAAGTTCAGTAATATGGGCGGCGTAGATCCAACTCTTGAATACTAAATTGTGCAGTTCCAATTCATAAACGAGCGGCGAGCGATAGAAGTAAGAGTTCATGGCCCGGCCCTGCTGATCCATTTGCCGCTTCAATTGAGCTCGCAAATTATCCGGCGTATCATTGAGGATGTTGGGCGATCGTTTCATGGACGGGTTATGAATTCTATTTCGATAAGCAATCAGAACAGATCAGGCGGCGTTTTCCTTGATCTTGCATTGGTGAAAAACGGCGTCTCAACAACGACTGCTTTCTTTTGACGGCGCTGCCACGCGCCTTCTTTATACACATAAATTTCCGCCCACAATCCATTCTTAACTTTGCCGCCGTAAGGCGCCTCCAACTCAGCAAGAGCGATGTTTCGCTTCGCTGTTGGTGACCAGACCGCAGACGTTACATGACCGACAACTTTATCGCGGCCAGAATAAATAAAGGCGTCTTTCGCCGGTTCTTTGCCCTCGATATCCAGCCTCACCAAATGGTATCGGGAACCCTCATCGCGATGTTTCAACAACGCACGACGGCCGTTAAAATGTCCTTTTTCAAAATTGACAAGCCGGCCAAACCCCAATTCAAAAGGCGTTCGTCCGCGATTTATGCGAGACACTACATGCACCGGCTGGAAATCAAGGCCGGGGGCCAAGAAACCAACTTCGAGACGCGCTATTTCCAATGCGTCGAATCCGATTGGTATCAGCCCCCACAATTTGTGGCCTGCGCCCCACAGGCGATCCCATAGTTGATGGGCGTATTGAGAATCTGTAAAAAGCTCATATCCAAGATCGCCGGTATAACCCGTTCGCGAAATCCATAGCCCCGGCTCTATCTCACGCAGATCAAATGGTTTCATATCCGCGACGCTTTCCAGCCCGGCTTCTTTCAGAACGGAAAAGCTTGTCGGTCCCTGTAATGCCAGCCCGCAAAAATTGTGTGTTTCATCGGTGATCGAAACATCAAAGCCCCATGCGCAATCATGAAGCCAGGTGAACATATGCTCCTGACACAGCAACATGAATTCATCATCGCCATACCGAAAAACCGTACCATCATCGATCACCATACCTTCTTCGTCACACCACATGGCGTAACCGACGCGTCCAACGCCAATTTTCGCAACGTCGCGGATGACGAGACGATTCATCACCCGCAAAGCATCCGGCCCTTTGACGCGATATTTGCACATAGGTGAAATATCAAAGAGCGTCGATTGATTGCGAATGGCGAAGTATTCTTTACCAACTGCCTCAACAACGTCGGCGACTAAATAGCCGTTCCATTCGTGCCAGTTTTTGACGAGACTGACCGCGTCGAGTTTGTCGAAAAATGGGGTCGGCAGTAATTCACGCGCGACCGCGACCGGTTTTGCCGCAGATTTAAACAATTTCATGACAGCACCCCGTCCTTGAGCAATTGCAGGGCGCTATTACGCCCTGCAGCGCCGCTAACCCCGCCGCCCGGATGCGCCCCAGCGCCGCAAAGATAATAGCCTCTGACGCCAAATGCGTATCGCGACATGCCGTTCACAGGTCGTACTGTTAGTAATTGATCTGTTGAGAGTTCTCCATGATGCCAGTGACCACCGGGTGCGCCGGTCTCACGTTCGATAAATGCGGGAGACAGCGCATCTACATGCGCAATATTCTCACGCAACTCTGGAATATATTGCGATAAAGTATCGATAGTGAGGGCGGTCAGGCGATCGCGTGCTGCGTCATCCCAGCCGCCTTTCAAGTGATAAGGTATATATTGAACAATTGCACTTAGGAGATAGCGCCCACGCTGTGCAGCATCCGAAACCATTGGCATAACGAACTCGATAACCGGTGCGCCTGGAAACTCGCCATACTTTGCTTTGCTGAAAGCCCGCTCGACATATTTTGCTGACGGTGCGATGACAAAGCGCCCGGCTATTTGCGCAAGGCTAACGCCGCCAATTTTCGGCTCCTGACGCAATACTAGATTGACTTTGGCGGTCATGCCCTTCGCACGTACGTTGCGCAGACGTCGCACGGTTTCAACGTCATAATGTTGCGGCCCTGCCATTTTCATCGACGGAAAAGCGCCAAGGGATGACATCACTACCTTTGCCGAAATTTCGGATCCGCCCTCAAGAACAACGCCGGTAACCGCATCATTTTTTATGTTCAGCCTGGAGACCGCGGCGCCAGTGCGAATTTCGACACCACGCGAACGCGCCACGTCCACTATTGCGTCAACGACCGCTCCCGCACCGCGCTTTGGCAGTGAGGGGTCAGCGCCATAGGCGTAGCGATACATCAACAAAAATACAGTTCCCGGCGAGCGCGGCCCCGCCCATGCGCCCCAGACGGCGTCAGCGGCAAGCAGCCCGGCGACTTCGCCATCAGGCATTTCATCCAACGCAAGGTCATAAATATTTGACAGAACGATGCGCAAAAATTCGCGCATGTCTTTCTTGCCAAACATTTTTAACTCAAGACCCAGCTTGGCAATCGCCGCGGCTTCCCCGGCGCCAGCAAGGGAAAGGCCTTCGCTCAAATCCGGCGGCGAACGAAGCGCCAACGGCGCCAGCAATTTTCCGAACTTTTCGATCTTCCGGCGAATTTCAGCGTAGGCGGCCGCATCTGGATGCTCCGCGCCATCGGCGTAACGTAGCGCGCCATTTGCAATCTCAATATGCCTCCCATCATCCGACAGAGCGATTGTTGAGATTGGCGCCTTATCAATTTTCTCCGCGAGCCCAAGCTCCCTCGCGACAACGGGATTGTAGTTATAGAGAAGATGCGCAATTCGCGGCGCTTGCAGTCCGTCCGCAATTTCATAGTTGCGCGCCATCCCGCCAATTTCATTTTCCTTTTCGAGCACACAGACACGCTTGCCTAATTTCGCAAGGGTCGCGGCCGACACAAGACCATTGTGACCGGCGCCGATGACGATAACATCGTATCTTTTTTCCGACTGCGCCACGATCAGAACTCGTCATCCGCAACTGTCGGCATTGCTGTCGTCTTGCCGAGTTTGCGCAATATCTCGCGCGCTGCATTGGCGCCCGGCGCCGCCATAACGCCGCCGCCCGGATGAGTAGACGATCCGACAATGTAAAGACCCTCAATCGGCGTATTGTATTGCGCATAACCGGGTGCTGGCCGGTTAAACAGCAACTGATCAAAGGTCAGTTCGCCCTGAAAAATATTGCCCTCGGTTAAACCGACCTCGCGCTCAATGTCTGCAGGACTTCTGACTTCCGCATGCAGCACGCGCTCTCGAATATCGGGACAAACAAGCGATAGCCGGTCGAAGACGCATTCTGCGAACGCATCTCGTTTCTCATCCGTCCAGTTGTTCGGGCTCCTGACGCCGCCAACATTCAGATCATAGGGCGCATACTGAACGAAAACCGACATCATGTGCTTACCAGGCGGCGCAAGGGTGGGGTCAATTTTCGTGGGAATCAGCATGTCAAAATAGGGACCACTCGACCAATAGCCCTCTTTCCAATCGTCGTAAGCGCGCTCAAGCATCTCAAGCGACGTATTACAGGCGAAATCGCCTTGAAAGATTTCGCCATTCTCCGGCAGGTCAGGAAAACGCGGCATAGCGTCGAGCGCAATATTTAATTTCCCGCTTGAGCCGCGAATTTTGAAACGCTCCACCGCCTTCACATAGTCACCGGGCAATTTATCGCGCCCGACATGATGTAAAATCGTGCGCTTCACATCCATATTCGATGCAACAATTGGCGCGCGATACTCATCGCCATTTTCAAGCGCAACGCCGGTGACTTTGCCATTGCGGATGACGAATTCGCCAAGCCCCGCATCAGTCCTGATCTCGCCGCCCGCTTCTTCGAGAGCGGCGCCAAGCGCTTTCGAAATGGCGCCCATAGCACCGCGCGCAAACCCCCACGCGCCAAGCGAGCCGTCCACGTCTCCCATATAATGGTGCAAGAGAACATAAGCCGTGCCCGGGGAATAAACGCCAAGCCCGGTGCCAATGATGCCTGATCCTGCAAACTTTGCTTTCACAAATTCAGATTCAAAAAATTCATCGAGAAAATCGCCGATCGACATTGTCCAGAATCGGATCATTTCGCCGACTTCGCGCGGACCGATATCGTACATCCGTTTGACAAGATAAATTAACTCCCCAATATCGCGTGGTTTCATCGATGTCGGGTCCGGCGCCGGACGCAAAAGAAACGGCCGAATGAACCGACACTGTCGCATGACAAGTTGATAGTAACGATCATACGCATCAACATCGATGGGGCTGTGGCGCGCGATTTCCCGGCGCATCACATAGTGATCGGGATAAGCGCCGATGTAATTGCCTTTCCCGTCCAGATTTACGCCTCCTCTGAACGGAACAACCTGCAGGCCGAAACGCGGCAATTCTAGATCGCGAATAATTTCCTGGCGCAACAATGAGCAGACATAGGAACAATTGGAATATATCCAACCGTCATAGAGCTCGGTGCTGACGGCAGCGCCGCCAATTTGTTCATTTTTTTCGATGACAAGCGTTTTCAATCCAGCCTTCGCCAGATAGCAAGCTGTTGTCAAACCATTGTGCCCTGCCCCAACGACAATGGCGTCGTAGCTATCGCATTTCGTCATCGAAAACCTTTGCGAACCGGCGGCGACATTATTGTTCTTGGTGATACTTGGATCCGCATTGAATTCCCAGTTGCACTACTGCACATCATTGATGAGGCGTGCGGCGCCTTTATCGAGCAGTTCTAACCCGACCAACCGGCCTAGCTCACGCGGTCGAACTGCATCACCAGTTTTAGACGTCTGAATAATTGTGCCGCCATCAATGCTCAGTACCGCGGCATCGAGATAGAGCGTATCACCATCTAGTTTTGCGTTGCCCGCAATCGGCGTGTTGCAATGTCCGTTGAGCACCCAAAGAACTTCACGCTCGGCTAGCGCGCAAATTCTTGTGTTGTGATCATCAATCTTCGCCAGCTGCGCCCGGGTTTGCCAATCTTGCGCAGCGCATTCCACAGCAACAATGCCCTGCCCTACCGCCGGCAACATCTCTTTACCAGTGAAGGTTTTTGAAATCCGGTCAGCGAAACCAACGCGTTCGAGACCGCTTACAGCCATCACCAGCGCGTCGGCAGGGCCGACCTCTCCGCCGTCCGGTAATTTTTGCAGCGCTCTTTCGTCAAGTTTTTTGATCCGCGTATCCGCGGCGCCGCGATAATGGATCACTTCGGTTTCGGGATAGAGAATTTTTAAATAAGAAGCGCGGCGGACGGAATTTGTGCCGATTTTGAAGCCCGCGCCCTTCCTTGACTTGAATTCCTCAATTGAAAGACCGTTTCGCAAAACCAGTGCGTCGTTTATTGCCTCTCGTCTCAAGTAAGCCGCAAAAACCAGTCCGGGCGCTTCTTCATCGCCCGGAACATCTTTGAGCGAGTGCATAGCTGCATCCAATTCGCCGCTCCGCATGGCATCGCGGATCTCCGCAACAAACGCGCCGCCTTTGCCCCCATGACGATTCAATTTGGCTGTTTGATCAATGTCGCCGCGCGGCTTGAACTTTACGATTTCCGGCGTGAGTTCTGGAAATGCGGTCGTCAACTGCGCAACAACTTCATTGGTCTGCGCAAGCGCCATTAAGCTAGATCGGGTTCCAATTTTCATTAGCGCCGCAATCCGCAAGCACTGAACAATTTGCCCGCTATAAATTGCAATGAGAGACAATCCTGCAAATGAATTCTCGCTGTTTTGCCGCACCCGCTTCAGACAATCGCGACCAATTCTGTCTTAGTGCGGTGCGTGGAAATCCACCAGTGCGTTAAATAAAATATTTGGATAAGAATCGATCTTCGGTGAACAAGCCAACGCGTTAATCCGAAAACAGCGACCTAAAATACTTATCGACAGCCGATTCCCATGCCGAGCGCAGCTCTTCATTACTCTGCTTGCGTAAGCCGAGCTTCTTCAGGTTTTCTAGGCGGCGCGAATTTTCGCCGCCAAAAGACGCGGCTATGCGTGGGCGCCAATAGATTAAGGATTGTTCTACTTTTTGTTTTTGGCTTGTTCCCGAACGCACCAGTTTCTGTGTGCCTTCTTTCCCAAGTTCCAAGTGACGTTTTTCGCGCGGTAAAATACCCTGGATCGTTTCGGCAAGCGGTTGATAGGAACTCTGTGCAAATTCCCCGATTTGAAGGACAGTCGCCTCCCCCATCATTACATTCATAGTAACAGCGTCAGCCCATCCCTCAATCGGGTAATGAAATACATTCAATCGCATATCGCCGCCATGGCGTTCATGCCCGAGGTTTTCCTCTCGTCCGGCGCGTTCATGCCACGGGTGCACGCTCTGATACCGGTCCGTATTGGCGCCAAATTCGCCCATCAGCTTAAGAACGCGCTCAGCATGATCGTGCTTTTCGAGTACGATCCGTGAAGCCGCGATGCGTTCTTTGATTCCCGGGCCATAATTTACGCAATCTGCAAAGCCCGCGGCGCCAGCGAGTTCGGAATCTACGAAGCTCGCCATTTGGCGCATTAACTCGGCGCGATAGCGTGCGGGCGTATTTTCAGGCGAACTTAATTTCCCGCCTTTCGCAAGATACTCATAGGTGGACTGGTCGTCGTTCATCGCAAACGTTCCCTCACTTATTGGTCGTAATCGACGACGAGTGAATCACTGAGCGGATAGCACTGGCAGGTCAACACATATCCGGCCTTAACTTCATAATCTTCGAGAGCGTAGTTAACCTCCATCTCGGCTTCGCCTTCGACAATTTTTGCACGGCAAGTCGAACAAACCCCGGCCTTGCAAGCGAACGGCGCATCGATTTGTGCTGCAAGCGCGGCCTCAAGAACCGAGACGCCGGTTTTCGGAATTTTTGTGTCACGGCGCACGCCATCAAGAGATATCGTCAGCGATGTTTGCTCGGCATTCGCGTCGGTCACTTTCGAGGCAGATTTTTGTCCACCTTTGCCCCGCGGCGCTGACGCGAAGAGTTCGTACTTGATCTTGTCTTCAGCGATACCATGCGCCTTCAATGCGTCTGCGACCGCCAGCATCATTGGCTCGGGTCCGCAGATAAACGCTTGATCACAAGCAGACACATCTATCCATTTGTTAAACAACGCGTCGCATTTTTCTTTATCCATTCTTCCAGAGAAGAGATCGATGTCGGCCTCGGTTTCTAAAATATGGACAATATTCAATCGGCCCATATTGGTATTTTTTAGGTCTTCCAACTCTTCGCGAAACATCACATCACGCGCGGAGCGATTTCCGTAAGCAAGCGTGAATGTTGAATGTGGTTCGCGCGCAAGCACCGTTTTGATAATTGACATGAATGGTGTGATGCCGCTGCCGCCGGCAAATCCGAGATATTTCTTTTTGCGATCCGGCTCGATCGAGCCGTAGAAGTTCCCCATTGGCGCCATAGCGTCGACGATGTCACCAATTTTCATGTCTTCATTCGCCCAGGTCGAGAACCAGCCATCATCGACCTTCTTAATGCCGACGCGCAGATTGTCTTCGCTGACGGCAGAACAGATTGAATAAGAGCGGCGCAATTCTTCCCCATTTATTTCGCGGCGGAAGGTTAGATATTGTCCATGAATAAATTCGAAGTCGTCCTTGGCTTCGGGCGGCGGCGACAACGATACGACAACGGAATCGTTGGTCTCTTTTCGAATCTCCAAAACTTCCAGCGGATAAAATTTCGCCATTTCAGGTGCCTAATTTTTGCCTAGAAGCTTTTGAAATAGTCGAACGGCTCGAGGCATTCTTCGCAACGATAACTCGCTTTACATGGCGTCGAACCAAATTGGCTCACGCATTTTGTCTCCGATGAACCGCAATGTGGGCATTCAACCGCAGAGAAAGCGGGTCGCATGAGTGCGCCAGCACAAGACGCCGCGCCGTTCACTGGCGGGGCAATTCCATAATCTTTCAATTTTTGGCGGCCAGCTTCGGTAATCCAGTCGGTCGTCCAGGCTGGCGATAGTATCGTTTTTATCTCGACCTTTTCGACGTCGTGACGGCGCAATTCATTTTCTATTTCAAGCGAAATTACGGCCGTCGCCGGGCACCCAGAATATGTTGGCGTCACCGAGATAACCAAGCGATCGTCCACCCAAACAACATCTCGGACGATGCCGAGATCGACAACGGAAATAACGGGAATCTCGGGGTCAGGCACATTCTCCAGCCACGACCAAACGGTTGCCACGCTCGTTTTTTTTGCTGCCGTCTGCATGCAGGCTACCACTTGGCGCCGGGATTAGAGCGTTGCAAAACTTGCATTTCGCCAAGTAAATAACCGAACCCTTCCGTATGCAGACCGCGCTTGCCGCCTGACTGCATCTGTTCGCCGTCTGGAATAGTCAGCATCGCCTCGCGTAGAGCTGCAGCAAGGTATTGTGTGTGCTTTTTTCGAATTTCACCGAGATCCGGCGCAATACCGCTATCGGCAAGTGCGTCATCGATTGAATCAGGTTCTGTGAGTTCACCGGTATACCGCCAAAGCCTATTGAGAGCGCCCTGCATGCGCTTATTGCTTTCCGCCGACCCGTCGCCCAGGCGAATCACGAGATCGGTCGAACGCTCCAGATGATAAGTGACTTCTTTGATCGACTTCTCGGCAATATCCGCAATACGCTTATCCGACGATTTTACCAGCGCTTCCAACACAGGGTAATGCCAGGCGTCAAAAAGGAATTGTCGCATTAGCGTATTGCCGTAGTCCCCATTTGACTGCTCTACCAACAGGCAATTTTTAAATTCCCGGACGTCACGCAAAAACGCCAGGTCATCGGCAGTTTTTTTTTCGCTACTTAGGTCAGCGGCAAGGCCGAGCCAGTGTTTAGTCTGGCCAATGAGGTCAAGTGCTATGTTGGCGAGCGCGATATCTTCTTCCAAAGCCGGTGCATGCCCGCACCAGGCGGAAAGGCCTTGGCCGAGTATAAGGCAGTTATCGCCCATCCGCAGCGCAAGTTCGTGAACCGAATTATCGTCCATCACATTTTGCCAACTTCTTTAGGGATATCGAAAAAAGTCGGGTGACGATAAACTTTTGAATTCGCCGGATCGAAAAGCGGGCCTTTTTCACCGGGCGCGCTGGCGACGACGTCGCTTGCTTTAACCGCCCAGATCGAAACGCCCTCCGCACGGCGCGTATAAACATCGCGCGCATTGTTTATGGCCATTTCCGCGTCTGGCGCATGAAGCGACCCAACATGGCGATGAGAAAGGCCATGCTGCCCGCGAATAAAAATTTCCCAAAGCGGCCATTCAGATGACATCGCGATTTCTCCTATTCCGCTGCAACACGCGACGCACGTTTTTCAGCGTGGGCGACAAGGCCTTCCCTGAACCAAGCGCCGTCAGTCCAAGCTCTCTGGCGCGCCTCAAGGCGCTCGCGATTGCACGGGCCATTGCCTTTGATCACTTCGTAGAATTCATTCCAATCGAGTTCGCCAAAATCATAGTGTCCGCGTTCTTCGTTCCATTTTAGGTCCGGGTCGGGAACGGTCAGGCCAAGATACTCGGCTTGCGGCACAGTTTCATCGACAAACTTCTGGCGTAGCTCATCATTGGTGTTCATCTTGATTTTCCACGCCATGGACTGCGCAGAATGCACTGATTGATCGTCGGGCGGACCGAACATCATCAAGGATGGATGCCACCAGCGATTGAGTGCGTCCTGCGCCATTTCCTTTTGCGCATTCGTTCCATTCGCAAGCTTGATCATGATGTCGTAGCCCTGACGCTGATGAAAACTTTCCTCCTTACAAACGCGGATCATTGCGCGGCTGTAAGGTCCAAAGGAACAACGTTGAATAGGCACCTGATTCATAATAGCGGCGCCGTCCACAAGCCAACCGATAGCGCCTATGTCCGCCCAGGTCAGAGTCGGGTAATTGAAAATTGAGGAATATTTTGCCTTCCCCGAAAGCAAATCCTCCGTCATCTGATCACGAGAAACGCCTAGCGTCTCAGCGGCGCAGTAAAGGTAAAGCCCGTGCCCCGCTTCATCTTGAACTTTCGCAAGCAAAATTGCTTTTCGATCCAATGTCGGCGCGCGAGTAATCCAATTGCCCTCCGGCAATTGCCCGACAATTTCCGAATGGGCGTGCTGCGAAATCTGGCGGATCAGCGTTTTACGATAACCGTCCGGCATCCACTCTTTCGGTTCAATCTTGATGTCGGCGTCAATCCGCTCCTGAAATGCTCGCTCCTGCGGGTCCATCTCGTCCAGAGATTTTACGCCCTTGCCGGTAGATTTAACTTCCTGCGCGTACATGAGCTTTTCCCTATTACCGCAAAAATCCAAAGCTGGCGCTGCGATTGATCGGAGGGGGAACGACAATCGCAAGCCCAGCTTTGTTAGACGTTTACGCCTTATCCTGCCAGCTAATCGCTCTGTATCCATGAGCGCATTAGCGATATCCTCTGTATATAATAATCTGACCGGTCGGTCAATTTATTTTTGAGAGTTTTTGTATATTTTTTGACCAATTCGCGGGCCCGTTTTGTTGGCCCCGGAAAAATTGCCAAAAATATCGCCCGAGTTGGGCGCAGCCGCATGTCAAACAGCCAGGGGAACTCGTTATTTTTTCTGGGTAATACCGTCTTCGCGGACGTCAGTTACGAGCTCGTCGAATTTATCAGTCGACCCGATTGCGGAAAACCGCGCCGTGATCATCACCGTATCATCGTCCTTGAATGCCTCGATTGAGCGGTATCGAAACCCTGAATCGAGGAGCGGTTGCGGCGCTTGATAGAATTTGGGATTTTCGTTTAGCTTCTCAAGCTCCGCGTCAATGACGCGTTTGGCAATAAATTCGAGGGGCAGAATTCTGGATATTCCCTGACGTTCCTCAACTTTGAATGACCTAAGCCGCGCCTGTAATTTCCCAGCCTCGATATATGGGTCAAGAACTACGTCAATCTTGCCGGCTTCGCGCGCCATCATTCCCGGTTCGCCTCGACGGCGTATGCCACAACTCCAAACCTGCAATTCGAGTTCCAATACAAACCGGATTGAGTCGCCGGGAAAACTGATCTGCGGTTCGCCGGCGCCCCATCGGTTACCGCAGCGTTCCTGATTAGTCGCGACCCAATTTTTAAGATCGTTCTCAGTTTCCTTGATAAATTTTGTGACATCCGTGACGAGGGCTAAATGCAATTGATTGGTGCGTGGCGCATCAGCATAAAGCGCAATATCAGCGACCACCCAACGGCCGCCCAGATTGACGCGCGTCGGCTCATTATAGATCTCTTCGTGACCATCAGGAATTTGAGCCAACGACTGACCGATAATTGCGGCGGCGACGCCTATCGCAGCTAATACAAATTTTTTCATGCATCCCGCCTTCCGAACCAACTCATCATACACGTTCAATAATGCTCGCGATCCCCTGCCCCACGCCTATACACATAGCACACAAAGCATAGCGGCCATTACGGCGATGCAGTTCTTCCGTAGCTGTCAGTAAAAGCCTTGCGCCAGACATGCCAAGCGGGTGACCGAGCGCGATGGCGCCGCCATTTGGATTAACGTGTTCAGCGTCGTCCGGCAGTCCTAACTCACGCAGCGTCGCGAGAGACTGAGAAGCAAAAGCCTCATTAATTTCAATTACATCCATGTCGCCAACGGAAAGGCCCGCTTTCGCAAGGACCGCCTTGGACGCCGGCGCGGGTCCGATCCCCATAATGCGCGGGCTAACGCCGACAACGGCGCCGGCGACAAATCGCGCGCGCGGCGTCAGGCCGTGCAATTTCGCTGCGTTTTCTGATACGACGAACATGGCCGCGGCGCCGTCATTAACGCCAGAAGCATTACCAGCGGTGATAACCCCGTCGCGTTTCACGAATGGTTTAAGCTGGCCGAGCTTTTCCAGCGACGTCTCGCGCGGATGTTCGTCCTTTTCAACGATAAGCGGATCGCCTTTTCGCTGTGGAATGGATACTGGCGTGATCTCAACGCTAAGTCTTCCGTTGGCTTGAGCCGTCGCTGCGCGGCTTTGCGAACGGTGTGCGAATGCATCCTGATCCTCGCGGCTGACAGAAAAATCTTCGGCGACATTTTCCGCCGTCTCCGGCATAGATTCGATGCCGTATTGGTCTTTCAAAATTTTATTGACAAAGCGCCAGCCGATGGTGGTGTCAAAAACCTCAGCATTGCGAGAAAACGCCGTTTCCGCTTTGCCCATGACAAACGGCGCACGGGACATCGACTCAACTCCGCCGGCGACAATCAAGTTCGCTTCGCCCGCTTTGATAGCCCGGGCAGCGATTGTCGCGGCGTCCATACCGGAACCGCAAAGACGATTGACCGTGGTTCCGGGAACGCGCTCGCCCAGCCCCGCCAGCAATGCAGCCATCCGCGCGACGTTGCGATTGTCTTCGCCAGCCTGATTGGCGCAACCCATGACGAGGTCATCGATTGAATCCCAATCAACACCAGTGTTGCGCTCTTTCAGCGCCCTCAGCGGTATCGCCGCTAAATCATCGGCGCGCACGGAAGACAAGGCGCCGCCATACCGCCCGATAGGCGTTCTGATTGCATCGCAAATAAAAGCGTCAGTCATGTTTTCCTCATTCTACCACTACGGCGCCGCCAATGGATCGCGACAACCCCTGAAATATTGCTATTGTCCGCCCGTCTTCCGCGGCAACGCGAACCGAATAAACGCCGCTTCGGCCAGACACGCATTCTTCGCGCGCTTCCGCCGTCAATTGCTCGCCTTTCTGAGCTGCGCTTAAAAAGCTGATTGAGGCCTGTTGTGCAACAGTCTTCACATTGCGCGAATTGCATGCCCAGGCGAAAGCCGTATCCGCCAACGCAAAGATAATACCGCCGTGACCAATACCATGACCGTTTAGCATGTCGCTTTGCACAGTCATCGACGCGCGCGCCCAACCCTCGCCGGCGTCTTCTAATTTTATTCCGAAGGCGCGCGATGTGTTTTCGCGCGCATGCAGCGCAAGTGCAATTTTTTTGGCAGTGCTGTCGTCGTTTGATTGCTTCACGCGATTGCCCAAAAAATTGACTGACCAACCATTCGATTATATGACAGCCAGGCGAATTGCAAACGTCTCGACCCTTGTCAATCGACCCGGAGCGCCGCTGGCGAATTTTCATTATGGCATATGAAACGATCGAATTTTCAATAGATGATGGCGTGAGCCGGCTGGTTTTAAACCGTCCCGATCGCCTGAACAGTTTCACTGTCCAGATGCATGAAGAAGTGCGCGACGCCCTCAACAAAATTGAGGCGGACGATAGCATCAGAACACTTCTGATCACTGGCGCTGGGCGGGGATTTTGCGCCGGGCAGGACTTATCCGATCGCGCTGTGGCGCCAGGAAACGACGCTGTTGATCTCGGTGAATCTGTTGAGAAGCGATATAATCCGCTCATTCGCACGCTGACATCGTTGCCTATGCCTGTAGTTTGCGCCGTCAACGGCGTCGCCGCCGGCGCTGGCGCCTCGATCGCTTTTGCATGCGATATCGTTCTCGCGGCAAAAAGCGCAAAATTCATCATGTCGTTTGCCGGCATTGGTCTCGTGCCGGATTCCGGCGGATCGTGGTCGATGCCGCGCCTTGTGGGACAGGCGCGCGCTCTAGGCATGGCGCTCACCGGCGAGCCTATCACCGCCGAACGAGCCGCGGACTGGGGCTTGATCTGGAAATGCGTTGACGATGACGCATTGGCCCAGGAGGCCGATGCCCTTGCAGTGAAATTTTCAAAAGCCCCGACCCGCGGCCTTGCGGAAACCAAAAAGCTTATCCGCGGAGCGTTTACGCGACCGCTCGATAAGCAACTGGATCTCGAACGCGATAAGATGCGTATGCTAGGAAATTCTGACGATTACCGCGAAGGTGTTGACGCCTTCATGAACAAACGAAAGCCGAGTTTCGCCGGCAAATAAATTGTAAGCGCACAGAAATTCATCAACCGCGCGACACGAAAATTCAGGAGACCTCGATGACAGTTCCCGTTCTCAAGAACTATGCCGGCGATAAATGGGTCGAGGGCGACGGCGGTTTGCGCGACATTCTTTCCGCCGTTGATGGAACGCCTGTCGCGCAGACAAGTTCCGACGGTCTGAACTTTAAGGAAATGCTCGATCATGCACGAAATGTCGGTGGACCGGCCTTGCGGGATATGACCTTCCACGACCGCGCCTACATGTTAAAAGATCTCGCCAAAGCGATCATGGATCGCAAAGACGAACTGTACGAAATAAATTTCGCAACCGGCGCAACGCGCAAAGACGGCTGGATCGATATCGAAGGCGGCGCCGGAACCCTGTTCGCCATGTCATCGCAAGGACGGCGTCATTTGCCAGATGACAAAGTGCTTATCGACGGTCCCGCCGAACAAATTTCCCGTGAAGGTACATTCATGGGTCAGCACGTTTATACGCCGCTGCAAGGCGCAGCGGTGCATATCAATGCTTTCAATTTTCCGGTATGGGGCATGTTAGAGAAACTCGCTCCGACGCTGCTTGCCGGGATGCCCGCCATTGTGAAACCGGCGACAGCGACGGCCTATCTGGCCGAGGCCGCTTTCCGTATCATTATTGAAACCGGGCGCCTTCCTAACGGCGCCATACAACTGATCGTTGGGTCAACCGGCGATTTGTTCGAGCACTTGACCGGACAAGACATCGTTTCATTCACAGGTTCAGCGGCGACGGCGGCGAAGCTGAAAAATCATTCGCGCATCGTCGAACAATCAACGCGGTTTGTCGCCGAACAGGATTCGCTGAACGCCTCGGTGCTCGGTCCTGATGCGACGGAAAACTCGCCGGAGTTTGATTTGTTTATCAAGGAAGTCGTGCGGGAAATGACCGTCAAAGCCGGTCAAAAATGTACGGCGATCCGGCGGGCGTTTGTTCCGTCGAAACTGGCGGACGCAGCGGAAAACGCGCTTAAGCAGAAACTCGCGAAAGTTACAATTGGCGACCCTGCCAATGACGATGTCCGCATGGGCGCACTTGTCAGCGCTGCGCAACGTGAAGACGTGCGTGAGAAAATCGCAATCCTCGCAACCGAAGCCGATATAATATTTGGCGATCCCGCGAATGTCGAGGTTCTCGGCGCTGACCCGAAGATCGGCGCATTTATATCGCCGGTGTTGTTACGGTGCGCCAATCCGGGCAGCGCAGTCAAAGTTCATGAAGTTGAAGCCTTTGGCCCGGTGTCAACCTTGATGCCGTATGATGACCTCGGTGACGCGATTGCTCTTTGCAATAAAGGCGAAGGCTCTCTCGTTATGTCACTCTTCACGCATGATCCGAAAATCGCGCGCGAATTTGTTCTTGGCGCGGGCGCCTATCACGGACGCGTCGCTATTATCAATCGCGACAGTGCGAAGGAATCGACAGGGCACGGGTCGCCGCTTCCCGTTCTTGTTCACGGCGGCCCGGGCCGGGCCGGCGGCGGCGAAGAGCTGGGCGGCGTTCGCGGCGTCAAACACTACATGCAACGCACGGCTGTTCAGGGCTCGCCGTCGATACTCACCGGCGTCACTAATCAATGGATGAAGGGCGCAAACTGCTATGCAGACGAGCCGCATCCGTTCCGTCTAAAGTTCGGCGAACTTGAAATCGGCAAAACCATCGAAACCAAAGAACGCACAGTAACGCTCGACGATATTGAACATTTTGCAAACTTCACCGGCGACACTTTCTACGCCCACATGGATGATGAAGCGGCAAAGGCAAATCCATTCTTCCCCGGCCGCGTCGCTCACGGGTATTTGTTATTGTCCTTTGCTGCTGGCCTGTTTGTTGACCCGGCGCCGGGGCCCGTACTCGCCAATTATGGCCTTGATGAACTTAGATTCCTCACGCCGGTTCCAGCCGGTGATACGATTAAAGTGCGGCTGACGGCGAAATCCAAGAAAAAGCGCAACGATGAATATGGCGAAGTCCGATGGGATGTTCTTGTCACAAATCAGAATGATGAAGCCGTTGCGAGTTATGACCTACTTACCATGAATGCGATTTAGGTCGCTCGACAATGGCGCGCACCCAGGCCGCAGATTACGACAAGAAGCGCGAGGCGATCACGATTGCCGCGGCAGAACTGTTTGGTGAAAAGGGATTTGCCTCGGCGTCAATTTCAGAGCTCGCCGCGGCTTGCGGTTTTTCAAAATCACTTATTTATCATTACTATCAGTCGAAAGAGGACATCCTATTTGAGGTGATGGATGACCATATCAACGGTCTACTGAACGTTATCCGAACACATGACGCCGCGGTTAAAAACCCCGCGGACTCACTGCAGACTCTGTCGCGGGAGCTGCTTCGTCACTATGTTGGCTCAGAGAACGCACAAAAAGTGTTACTCTACGAACTGGACGCGTTGCCGGAAAACAGGCGCAAAGAAATCGTCGCCAAACAACGCAACATTGTCACTGCTGTGAGAGAAATTATTGCGGCTGCGTCGCCAACACTCTCAAACGACACGGCGCGGTTACGCGCGAAAGTTATGCTCTACTTCGGCATGTTGAATTGGACGCATAACTGGTTCAAACCGTCAGGCGGATTGTCGCGTGATGACCTCGCAGACCTCGCAGCAGAAACAATTTTAGCGTCGAACTAACCTTCGACCAACGCTATGACGCGCAATGGGCTTCCCGATCCTGCCTTGATCTTAAGTGGTGATGCAACAATAACAGCGCCAGTGGGCGGCAACTGATCCAGGTTTCGCAAACATTGCAGCCCGTATTTCCCTGCGCCATGCAGAAGAGCGTGCGCAGGATATTGCGGCTCAAACAGATGCCCCTGCCCAGCGTCAGTGCCGATTGTTTCAACACCGAGCCCGACAACATCGCGGTCAATTAAATAGCGAATGGCGTCCGCATCCGGTCCCGGGTGATGGGCGCCGTCCTCTTTCATGTTTAGGTATTCCTCGCCTGAACGATTTGACCAGTCGGTGCGAAAAATCGCCCACGACCCCGCTGGTATCTCACCGTTATCATTTTCCCACGCTTTGATATGATCGGCTGTCAGAACAAAATCGTCGTCGCCTGACGCTTCGTTTGAGAAATCCATAACGCAAGCCGGGCGAACGAAACCGTCCGGGTCAATCGTATCGACAGAGCCGTCAGGCACATCCTTGCCGGTGACCCAGTGCACCGGCGCGTCGAAATGCGTGCCTGTGTGTTCATTGCAGGAAAAATTGCGCCAATACCATGCTGGACCGCGATCATCATAGCACGAGACTTCTTCTATCTTGAACGGCTCACACTGGCCGAATTCCGGCGGAAGCTGCAGCACGGGAAAATCCGGTTCAAGCGTATGTGTTAAATCGACAATTTTGATATCGCCGGAGAGAATTGCAGAACCAAATTGTTCAAGAACGCCCATGATTTTTCCTCCCAGAATCTATGATTGGCGCCATCATAATACCGCTGCGAAAGAATGCTAATGATAGTTTTCAAGCGCAACTAACTGGAAGCGCGCCCGGCGCCGACGCCATCGGCAAAGGCGTCTGCGATCCGGCGCATAGCCCGGTTCTGTTCCTTCAGGGATAAGCACAGCACAGGCATGCAGGTTTTGTTGACATCAACAATGTAAATCTTACCGTCATGCTTATCCCGCATCATATCGATAGAGCCGAAGTCGAGGCCGATCTCACGGCAAAACTCTATGATGTTTTCAATTTCAACTGACGAAAAAACGTCACCCGCGTCCTTGACATCTACGCTTAAATATTCCGTACCAAAACGTTTTTCAATTAACTTATGTTTGTGGAAGACAACAGGAATTTTTCCAAACACAAACGATATGCGCAAATCTTCGCTGGTGCGGCCGTTAAAGGTTGAGTCGATCAGTTTCTGGTAAGCGTATCCCGTCTTGATTTCTTCCGGCGCCAGCGGGCACTCAACGATGACGCCGTCATGGACGCCGTTGGTTTGCGATTTACACACGGCGGGACCGTTATAGGTGGCGGGATCGATATCCAGATCGTATCTGAAAATAGATTTGAAGACATCGGCGACGCGTCGTTTTGAAATGTCGTTAATCCGATGATTGATCAGCCGCGCAACTTCGAACTCGGATAACTCAGGATAGCTTTGAACGCGCGTTTCATCTTCAAACGCAAAAATGCGGTCCGCGGATTTTATATCCGACGTAATGGATACCGGCGCAAATTGCGAAACGATCCAGATATTGTACCACGGCGCCGCAGACTGCGGATAAAACGCAATGGACGTATCGTGGCGCACGCCGCGCAAAATTCGCGAAGCGCGCAATCCAACGATATATGTATAGAGACACACAGCCGAAACTGCGCTGCGAAAAAACGCCATATTAAACGCAACATGGGCGCGCGGACGGCGTAGATGGATACCATTTAATCGAAACCTGACGCCGTCGAAGTAACGGACAGATCGCGACACGGCGGAAAGGACGGCTGGAAACGACATGACTGCTTTCGTTGGTTTATTCATCGCGCAGTTGTTGACCACGATACTCGCACGGGCGGACTTCACGCGCCACTCAAAATTCGTTGAACCGTTTTTATTGGCGGCGAAAGGTCACTTAAGCGCGCGCCAATTCGCGGCGCTCTGCATCGTCCACCGCCCCGCGCGAAACCTTGCCCTGCCTGCGTTTCCAGCGAATCTGGTCCGGTCCTCGCCGGGAGATCGGCGGAAAATCTGGGCTGTCGTTGCGTCGTTAGCCGAGGCGGTACTCAATGCGAGTATCGTTCCAAAATGTGGTCTGGCGGCATGATTGTCCATTGATTGCGAAATTCGGAAGGGATCTATTTGCCGGCAACTATCACCCCCCTCGAAATCAAAGATTTCGATCCCCCCGTATAGGGGGATGAAAACACGCGCATGCATGGCAATCTAAATTTCTCATGGAGACCACTATAAGGCCGCTTCAAGCCATGAGAATTACTATCCACCACTTTGTTACACGGACGTATTGAGACGGCGCCCAAAACGGCGCAACCAAACAAGGCTCGCAATGGTGCGTTTCTTCTGAGAGGCGACAGCTGAGATAAAGTTTCGTGTCTTGGTTGAGTAGTGTTGCGTTACACGCAACATCTCACAAAATATTTCTGAAATTGCGCGC
>JABDJK010000092.1 GCA_013002535.1 Hyphococcus sp. | reverse complement strand
GCCCTCAAAGAAAGACGAAAAAAAGCCGCCCAACAATAATCAATGTGATTTGTTCACATGGCATTTTTCATTATAACCCTTTGAAAATTCCCGAAGGAGAGAACCGGGGTAAGGTCAAAAGGGGCGTTCCATGAAAATCACAAAAATTTCCGCCGCAATTTTGTTGGCGTCGCTGGCGGCATGCGCGCGCGCCGACGATCAGGCCGATGATCCGATGTCGAGCGAGACCTTCAAAGGGCTTGAGCTTCGCAATATCGGCCCGGCGCTTATGTCAGGACGTATCGCGGATATCGATATCGATCAGAACGATCCAGCGACCTGGTACGTCGCGGTGGGTTCGGGCGGTGTCTGGAAAACGACGAACGCCGGCACCACATGGACGCCGATTTTTGACGGTGAGAATTCTTATTCGATCGGCGACGTCACAGTTGATCCCAATAACGCCAATGTCGTCTGGGTCGGCACCGGCGAAAATACGGGCGGGCGCCATCAGGGTTTTGGCGACGGCGTCTATCGCTCCAAAGACGCCGGCGGCACTTGGGAACATCTTGGCCTCGAAGCATCGGACCATATTTCAAAAATTCTTATTCATCCGGACGATTCCAATACAGTATTCGCAGCGTCGCAAGGACCGCTTTGGTCGCCAGGCGGCGAGCGCGGCCTTTATAAAACGACCGACGGCGGAGAGACCTGGACGAACGTATTGTCCGCAGGCGAATGGACCGGCGTCACGGATATGGCAATGGACCCGCGCAATCCAAACAGAATGTACGCAGCCACATGGCAACACCACCGCACTGTCGCGGCTTATGTTGGCGGCGGCCCGGAAAGCGGCATTCATTTGTCAGAAGATGGCGGCGAGACATGGGTAGAACTGGAGAACGGTTTGCCTGAAGGAAAAATGGGCAAGATCGGCCTTGCCGTTTCACCGGTCAATCCGGACATTGTTTATGCAGCAATCGAGCTCGACCGCCGCAAAGGCGGCGTGTGGCGATCTGATGATCGCGGCGCCTCTTGGGAGAAAATGTCAGACGCTGTCGGCGGCGGCACCGGCCCGCATTATTACACCGAAGTTTTTGCAAGCCCGCACAAGCTCGACAAAATTTACATGGTCTCCAACACCACGCAGGTTTCTGAAGACGGCGGCGCGACGTGGGAAAATCTCAACAATGAATACAAGCACGTTGACGATCACGCGATAGCCTTCCGCAAGGACGACCCGGACTACATTCTCTTTGGGTCAGACGGCGGTCTCTATGAGAGCTATGACGGTGAAAAATCATGGCGTTTTATCGACAACCTTCCGGTAACACAGTTTTATAAGGTCGCTGTCGATGACGCGGAGCCGTTTTATACTGTCTATGGCGGGACGCAGGACAACAACTCCCAAGGCGGTCCGTCGCGTACAGACAATCGCCACGGCATTCGCAATCAGGACTGGTTCATTACGCTATTCGGTGACGGTCACCAATCCGCAATTGAGCCGGGCAATCCCGACATTATGTATGCCGAATGGCAGGAAGGAAATCTCGTTCGCGTTGATCGCACGACCGGCGAAATTGTCTACATCCAGCCGCAACCGGAACCAGGCGACCCGGTCGAGCGCTACAACTGGGACGCGCCGATTTATGTGAGTTCCCATGATCCGCAACGGATCTATTTTGGATCATATCGTTTGTGGCGTTCGGATAATCGCGGTGATGAATGGCGGGCGCTGTCGGATGATCTCACCCGCAACGAAGACCGCATGAAATTGCCTGTCATGGGCCGAAAATGGTCATGGGAAGCCGGTTGGGATTTCCTCGCCATGTCGCAGTACAATACGATTACGTCTATCGGTGAATCTCCCATTGATGAGAACATTCTCTATGTCGGCACCGATGACGGTATAATCCAGACAACATCCGATGGCGGCGAAACCTGGAACCGCATCGAAGTCGGCCGGCTCCCCGGCGTCCCGAATACGGCCTTTGTGAATGATATTCGCGCTGACTTATACGATGCGGATACTGTTTATGTTGCGCTCGATAATCATAAATATGGCGACTACACGCCTTATCTATTGAAGAGCACCAATCGCGGCCAGAGCTGGACGTCGATTGCATCGAATATTCCAGATCGTCATCTCATCTGGCGCATGGTTCAAGATCACGTCAATCCGAACCTTTTATTCGCGGCGACCGAGTATGGATTGTTCTTTACAGTTGACGGCGGCGGGCGCTGGACAGAACTCGACGGCGGCGTGCCGACGATTTCGTTCCGTGATGTTGTTATCCAACGTCGCGAAAACGATCTCGTCGCAGCATCGTTCGGGCGCGGGTTCTTCATTCTCGATGATTATTCACCGCTGCGCGATGTCAGCGCCGAGGCCCTCGATAATGAAGCGCTGCTATTCCCGGGTCGTCGCGCCTGGTGGTATATGGAACGCCACCCCCTCGCCTTCACAGAAGGCGGCTCGCAAGGCCACTCCTATTACCGTGCGCCGAACCCGCCTTTTGGCGCAGTCTTTACATACTTCCTGAAAGAAGATTTGCAGACCCTCGCGGAAATTCGTCAGGAGACGGAGAAAGACAAGCTTGACGCCTGGGAAGATACACCGTTTGTCGGCTTTGACGTCGCTCAGGATGAAATGCGCGAAGTGGCGCCGGAAATTTGGCTTACGGTGCGTGACAGCGATGGCAATGTCGTCAGACGCATCGATGGCCCGATTAAAAAAGGCTTTCACCGCGTTGCCTGGGATTTGCGTTTCCCGGCGATGGACGCCGTCGGTACAGGACCTGGCTATCCCAATGAAGAAGTCACCGGTCATTTGGCGGCGCCTGGAACCTACACGGTCTCACTGTCAAAGCGTGTGCGCGGCGTGACGACCGAGTTGGTCGGTCCGCAAGAGTTTACTGTGGAGCGCTTGCGTGACGGCGCCCTCCCCGGCGCCTCGCCGGAAGAGACCGTTGCTTTTTGGGATCGAGTATCCCGGCTTCAACGCGGCGTTACCGCTGCAGACGTCACCATCGACAATCTTGAGAAAAAAATCGATGACCTCAAAATTGCTCTTGGCCGGACACGCGCAGCGCCTGATGCGCTTGACGATCAGTGGCAGGCGATACGGTCGGAATACCAGGACATCGTTGCTACACTGAACGGCAATCAAGCAATGGCCGAAGTCGGTCAGGAAGATATCGCCAATGTCCAGAGCCGTCTCGGCAAGGTTATGATCGGCACCGGCTATTCAACCTATGGACCAACACCGACGCATGTAACCCAGCTTGGTTACGCAGAATCCGACTTTGAGGCGATCCGAGAGCGGCTGAATACGCTGCAGGCGACAACGATCCCCGCTTTTGAAACAGCACTCATCGACGCCGGGGCGCCATGGACGCCGGGCGGATTAATTCCAGCGCAATAGTTGCTTCGCTATGCTAGTAATTCGGCCGCGCAATTTATTGCGCGGCCTTTTTATGCGCCCCTGGCTGTTCGTAATTCCCGGTTGCGCGACACGTGAAATTTGCGCTTAAGGGAATTTTCAATGCCGCATGCGTTGAGGCCCCGCAATAGTTCAATGCGCCTCAACCGTAATCTTGCTCAGCTAATTCGCGTTAAAGGTGTGCGGCGCCGCAATATATCGCCTCAACGTTTGGCTTTTATCTCTAATTGCAGATGAATTCGGGGGAAATCCGCACCCCTCTTGTTTACCGTTGGGCGATGTCTACGTAGGGTACAGCGAAGCGATCTTTTGGGTGGTCGTAACGCCATATAGGGGAGACATAATCATGTCATTGAAATCAAAAATTTTAGCGGGCGTTTTTATTGCGCCTATTTTTGCAGCAAGCGCAATTGCGCAGGACGCGCCAATCAGATTGACGATTGAAGCGCCTGGCGGGCCGATCCTTAGCGACGGCGCTAAGGTCAAAAACGGCAAGGTCAAAGACAAAGACGCCAACCTCGAAGCGCCGACATTATTCGAAGACGGGTATGCGTTTGAATTTCGCATGGCGGCAATTGATTCCGTCGCTCTCGTAAATACGCGCCGTAAAGGCATTGGCGGCACGAACTATGAAACACTTGTTCTAGATGACCCCGACGGTTGTCTGGATCTGTCGCATTCGTTTCCAACGGATTTGTTTCCGTTCTACACGCCATTCCCATTCGAATCCTGTCCGGGCGGGCCGGACGAAACTTTCATGAATTTCACGACGGATATTTTCGATGCGCCGGATGTGCGCGACGAGAGCGGGTTTTGCGAAGGCTCAATTAAAGACCGTCTCGTACGTGACGAATTTGGAGATTTGCCGCCGTCAAGCATGAACACGCCTTACGTTGATCCGCGCTTTTCCGACGGCGCCGCCGGCATCGGCGGAATTTTTCAGGTCGGGCCCAAAACCGGCGGACCGATCAGCACGACGGATTTCGATCATGAGGATTGTTACGGTTTTGGCGCCGATGACGACATCCCGTCGCTAGTTGTGATGGCGAATGTCGGCGCCGCCCGCGTGTTCGACGAAAACCTAGTCTACGATAATACGCGCATTCGAAATATGGCGGGTCTTGTTTCCGGCGTTGCATCCGAATTGCTCGACAGCGCGCGTGCAACAGCCGTGGTGGCGCGCATGCCGGTGCGGCTCAACATGTTGCGGCCGATGACGTTCGTCGATCTTGACGGCGGCTTCTTTGGCCCGTTCCCGGCTTCTGTGAACATCACGACGCAAAACGACGAAGAACAGGTCACTGCGTCTGCGTCGAACCTCAATTCAACGGGTGATGTTGTTGACGCCGTTTTTTCCACCTTTCCAAACGATTATGAGGTCGAGATTCGCGCCGTCGTCGTGAACGGACGGGCGCCGGAGTTTATCGAAGACAGTAACGGCGACGGCGCCTTTACTGCCGCCGACCTGACCCATGGCGGCGCATACGAATTGCTGTCGAATGAAGCGACCATAACCGTGAATCTTCTTAACTTTTTCGCACTTGTTGATGAACAGGATGGATCAGAATGCCCTCCTTCATCAACGCCATTTGGTTCAGATCAACAGCTGTATGTCGACCTCGACGCGGACGGCACTTCCGGCGTTTGCCAGGACGGCGACGGCACCTCTCACTCTGGCGTCCGCGTACCACGCTAAAACGCGAGAAATTCACGATAAATAGCTGCGCGCGGCCTGATATCAGGTCGCGCGCTTCTTTATTCGCAACGCGATTGCGCATATCCTGAGGCCAAGGGGAGCGGTGAAATGTTGATGAGTCTGCGGGCATGGAAAAGCGGCCATTTGAAGCCTATCGCGGCGACGATCCCTATATCTTTGTCAGTTACGCCCACGCCGATTCGGAAACGGTTTACCCGCTCCTGATCAGCTTACGCGAACGCGGCGTTAACATCTGGTATGACGAAGGCATCGAACCTGGCAGCAAGTGGCGCGAAGAATTATCAAGCGCCATAGAACATGCCGATAAAGTTCTCTTTGTCGTTTCAAAAAAGTCAGCGGCCAGTGTCAATTGCGAACGCGAAATTGATTATGCCCTCTCGCTGACTGTCCCGGTGCAGGTCGTCTATATCGAAAATGTCGAGTTGCCTTCTGCGCTCAGTTTCAGCCTCGGCAGCCATCAGGCAATCACAAAATCCCACTATGACGACGATGCATTTCAGCAAAAAGTCTATGACGTTATCACCAAGGGCGACGAAAAACTGCTCGGCGTCATCAAAAAACGGCGAAACAAACATTCCGGCCTATGGGTGCTTGCAGCCGCGTTGATTTTGGCGCCGGCTCTCATTGTTCTTGCGATCCGTTCAGGGCCAGTTGAAACAATTAATGCGCCGTCGATCGAGATAACACCATCCGTCGAAGAACCAATCCGAATTGCGATCAAACCATTGGAAAACCTATCAGATGCTAATGAGAATGACTGGATGGGCGAAGGCGTGGCAAATCTATTGCGCGATCAACTCTCATCTTCTCGCTACGCAGTGGTTTTATCTCCAGTCAGTTGGTCTAGCATTAACGACACATCCGACGATGAAACAGAATTGATCTCCAATGCGAGACGAATCGGAATAGATTACTTAGTGTCCGGCGAGCTTTTGACGGCAAACGAAAATTTACTTGCAGCGGTTCGCGTTACGAATCTTCGCGCCGGCATAGACGTGATGTCACAAACTTATCCAGACCTGACACCGAAAGATCTGGTTCAATCGACAACGCGCATCGCCCTGAACATTAAACAAGCAATGAAAATTCCGCGCGAAGAAGAATTACAAACGCTATCTGCGGATTTTGTTGCTGAAAATATTGCTGCGTATGAGGCCTATGTAAACGGGCTGCAGCATTATAATAAATTTGAATATGAGGAAGCGGAAAAAAATATTAAAACTGCTTTGCGGATTAGTCCGGATTTTCACATCGCCCGGTTTCATCTTGCCGATATCCTAAACACGACCAGCCGTCGCAATGAGGCGCGAGAAGTTCTTGCTGCGATTCCTGCTGACGCTATGCTCGACGCGCGCGAACGATTTTACGTCGACGGATACGAGAAAATGTTGGATGGCGAATATGGCGAGGCAATTCAGGTCTACAACAAGCTGCTCGCCGAATTTCCGTATGAAATTGAAGCGCAACAATTATTGGCGCGCGCCTATTTTGATTCCTATCAGGAAAAAGAATCGGTAAAAGTACTCAAGGGCTTGCATATCCAAGAGCCCGAAAACCCACATGTACTAGGCGCGCTCGGCTATCAATTGACCTCCATTGGCGAGCTTGATGAAGCGCGCGAGGTTTTGAGCAAATACGTCGATCTCTATCCGGATTTTCCAAACGCGTGGGAGTTAAATGGCGCTCTTGATTTGCGCACCGGCGATGTCGCCGCGGCGAAAGAGGATTACCAAAAGGCGCTGGAGCTGGACGCCGCATTCACACCTGCAAAAATTGGCCTAGCAAAAACGCAAGCTCTTGCTGGTGAGAGAGGCGAGGCCGCGGCGGGCTTTACCGCTATCCGCGATGACGAAACCCTGCCGCCGCGCAATCGCATCGATGCCGCGTTCGATCTGGCGCATATTACCCGCGCTGCAGAAACGCCGGAGAATATTGAGAGCGCCCTCGCCCCGGTTCGCGATCTCATCAGCGAAGAGGTCGTGCGCGGCGGGCTCTACTGGTATGTGCTCGCGCAAGCAGAGGCTGATCGCGGCAACCGCGAAAAGGCGTTTGAACATCTTGAAAATGGTGTTCGCGACACGCCCCAGGGCGGTGTGCCGACGCGATTTCTGCATTTGCGCGGCGTGTTGAAAGCATCAGCCGGCGAACCGGTCGACGCCGAAACAACCGAACTCGCGCAATATCGCCTGCCCGACGACAATCCGGATCGCACCGAAGACAAGGCGATCGCGCATCTGAACGGACTCTATGCTCTTAAACAAGGCAATGTGAAAAACGCGACTACTGAACTCCGAAACGCCGTTGATCAGTATGGATATGAATATGGCGTTTATTCGATCGACCTCGCCCGCGCAT
>JABDJK010000070.1 GCA_013002535.1 Hyphococcus sp. | reverse complement strand
CTGACCAAGGTCGGTGGCCCACCTTACCCAGTCGATAAGTTTGCGGCCTATGCGCTCGATCAGGTGGAACGCAACAAGGAAATTATTGTCGCGCCTTTCGGCGCGCGTGTGCGCATTGCATTGGCTCAATATCTGCCGTTTCTTGTCGCGCTACGCACCCGGCAGGTGTTCAGAAAAATCATCGCTGAAAAACCCGGAAAATCCGATTGAATTAACCAATCACAATTCAACCTGAGGAGGGTATTCTTTCATAAAACCTGCTATCGGTGGATAGTTATCCCCATGCTCCGCAGGCGCCTTAAAGTGGGGCTCATGAAAAAAGTTATTTGTGGAAAGATGCGCCCCAATCCCCCCCGACCGGGGAGATAGAAATCTTTGATTTCGAGGGGGGTGATTGTAACGGCATTCATTACACCCTCCCAAAAGTGTCGTTGAAACTTTCGACCTCCCCTCAAGAGGGAGGTAAGCCGCAGAGCACAAGGCCGCAACAAATTTCACCAGACCACATTTTGGAACGATAAACGAAATGAAATCTCCGCCGGCTAGCGCCGTTTCCAAACCGCAGATTCTCCGCCACTTAAGCCGCGAGAACCTGACCAGATTCACAGGAACACCAGCAATGGCGGGGGTTGCGACGAGGCGCCCAAGCGAGCGCCCTCGCCACCGCAATTTGTTGGTGTTATTCCTCCCCCCAGAATTGGCGGTCGTTAGTTGCGCCATCCCAATTGAAGGAGAATTCCGCAAGTGACAAAAATCGGATTTATCGGTCTTGGCAACATGGGCGGCCCCATGGCCGCTAATCTCGCGAAGGCGGGTCATGAAGTAACGGCAACAGATTTGTCAGACGCAGCGATCAAACGCGCGGTAGAAGCTGGCTGCACCGCGGGGAAGACAGTTGCCGATACCGTTTCCAGCGCCGACATCGTCGTCACCATGCTGCCCGCCGGCGCCCATGTCCGTTCCGTTTACCTCGAAGATTACGGCGTGCTCGCCAACGCCAAAGACGGCGCACTTCTGATTGATTCTTCGACCATCGACGTTGACAGCGCGCGCGACGTCAACGCCGCCGCTGCCGCCAAGGGATTTCAAATGGTCGACGCACCGGTATCCGGCGGTGTCGCCGCCGCGACGGCGGGCACCCTCACATTTATGACCGGTGGCGAAAAATCTGCGTTCGATCGGGCGCATCCAATTCTCGACGCCATGGGTAAAAACATTTTTCATGCTGGTGGTGCCGGCAACGGACAGGTCGCAAAGATCGCCAACAATATGCTGCTCGGCATAACGATGATCGGCACTTGTGAGGCGTTTAATCTCGCTGAAAAACTCGGCCTTGATGCGCAGACGTTTTTTGATATCTCGTCCACAGCATCGGGACAGTCATGGTCGATGACGAGCTATTGCCCGGCGCCAGGACCCGTTGAGGCGGCGCCGTCAAACCGTGACTATCAGCCGGGTTTTGCCGCGGGGATGATGCTAAAAGACATGCGTCTCGCCCAGGAAGCCGCCCATAAGGCTAAGGCGGCGACGCCGCTCGGTGCGCAAGCCGAAGCTTTATACGCATTAATGGAATCGGCAGGCCGCGACGATCTCGACTTTTCCGGCGTCATGAAATTGATCAATGGGAGTTTATAGATCGCGCCTGACAATTTTGCTCGCTATTGAGCGCGCGGCGCCTATCTCTTACCGATGCAGCATTCAGCCGATATAGATCTTGAAAGTCGCGGCGAAGCGACGCCGTTCGGCCGTTCAATTGGCCGGATGTTCGCTGTTCTCTTCCGCCCACAAATGCGGCGCTGGCGTTTGCGTATTGCACTGGCCTTTTTGCTAACAGTTGCCGCCAAGGGACTTGCCGTGATTGCGCCCGTTTTTATGGGCGATGGCATCAATCAGCTGACCGCGGATGGCGCAGCGCGCGCCGCCGGAATGTCCTTCGTCGCATTCTTTTTATTGTTCGCGGGCTCTCGGTTTTTGTCGAATGCCTTGCCCGCCCTGCGCGACGCATTTTTCTCCGCCGTCACGCAAGACGCACAACGCATCATTTCCGTTGACGCCTTTGCCCACGCACAAAAACTCGATTTACAATTTCATCTGACGCGGCGCGCCGGCGCGCTCAACCGCGTCATAGAACGCGGCGCCAGTGCTATGGAATATTTGCTGCGGTTCCTGGCGTTCAATATTGGTCCGACGCTGATTGAACTTTGCCTCGCGTCGATAGTACTCGCCGTGCGTTACGGCATACAATTTTCTATTGCCGCAGTCGTTACTGTCGTTGTCTACGCAGTATTTACGATCGTCGTCACCGAATGGCGCAACGAGCAACGGCGTGATTTTAACGAAGCCGACACAAAGCTTCGCGGTATTTCCATCGACACCTTGTCAAATTTCGAAACGGTAAAATCATTCGCGGCGGAAGACCGAGAATCGAATCGCTTCGATCACGCTCTGCGCAACTACAACAAACAATATGTCCGCATTATGCAGTCGCTTTCCGTATTGAACAGCGGTCAGGAATTGATCATGACCGGCGGATTGCTGGCCGTTCTGATCATGGCTGGCCACGGCGTCATCAACGGAAACATGCAGTCGGGCGACGTCGCCGCGATTTTATTCATGCTGATTAATATTTATCGCCCGCTCAATATTCTTGGCTGGGCGTGGCGCGAAATTAAGCAAGGCTCGGTTGATATCGAAAAATTGTTCAACCTCATGGATATGGAAACGAACGTGCCGGACAAGCCAGGCGCCATGGCGTTCAAACCAGATCGCGGGCATGTTCAATTCAATAATGTTTCCTTCACCCACGAAGGTCGCAAAGACGGCTTGCAAAATCTCGACATTGATATTGCCGGGGGCAATTTCATCGGCGTCGTGGGACCATCCGGCGCCGGGAAATCGACTATTCTAAAATTGCTATTCCGCTTTTATGATCCAGTCGCCGGCAGCGTCGTTATTGACGGCCAGGACATTCGCGACGTTAATCAGGTGTCGCTTCGCACCGCGCTTGGCGTCGTCCCACAAGAGGTTGTTCTCTTTAATGATACGTTGCGGTTCAACCTCGCGTACGCCAAACCGGAAGCGAGCGAAGAAGAAATCATGTCCGCCGCACGTCGCGCCCAACTCGGCGAATTTATTGAAAGTTTGCCGGAGGGCCTCGACACGAGGGTTGGCGAGCGTGGGCTGAAACTGTCGGGCGGCGAAAAGCAGCGTGTTGGCATCGCCCGGGCAATTCTTCTCGATCCGCCAATTTTGGTTCTGGACGAAGCAACGTCCTCACTTGATTCTTCTACAGAAGAGGAAGTCCAGGCTGCCTTGCGAGAAGCCGCAAAGGGCCGCACCACGCTTGCCGTCGCACACCGCCTCTCAACCGTCGCCAACGCGGACATGATTATTGTTCTCGACGGTGGGAAAGTTATTGAACGTGGCACGCATAGTGAACTCGTCGCGTCGAATGGTTTCTATGCTGATCTTTGGGCGCGGCAATCAGGAACCGACAATGGCGCTTCGCTCCTGATGCCATCGGTGACGCCGCAAGTCGTATAGCCCACGAAAACCTTCGCAATCGCTTAACAAATTATAAACGCGAGTTTACCCGGCTCTAACTCCTTCCGTGAAATAATATATTTGATCGCCAATTCAGGAGTTCCACCAGTGCCGCTTGCGTTGCCATCTACCCGCGAAGAGTTTCAATCATTCCGCTCGTTCTACGCAGAAGAGCTGGCGCCGTTCCTTCAACGCCACGAAGAGCTGCGTAAGTCTACGCTTTACGGGATTGTCGCTATAGTGGCCGTCGCAGGCAGCGTCTTTCTGGCGGCATTGGTCTTCACCCATGACGGTATGACCATCAGGCCGTTTCTATTATGGGGTAGCGCAATATTGGGCAGCGGCGCGGCAACTGCGCGCTTCACCAAAACCCGAAACAAAATCACCAAGGGACTGTTGAAACGAATTACCGCGCATCTTGGATTTGATTACAAACGCGAAGCGAAACGTCCGGATTTCCTGGAAGATTTAAATCGTCTTGGTCTTATCAGACGATTCAATATTGAAGACTGGGAAGACAGTGTCAGCGGCGCGCGCCACGGGTTGAATTTTCAACTTTGCGAAGCGCACCTAAAATATCGCTCAAGGGGTAAAAAGAAATCCACAAGAACCGTTTTTCACGGACAATTCCTCGCGATTGACTACCCCACAGAATTTCTCGGTGAAACAGTGATCAAGCGCGACGTTGGTATTTTGAACAGGCTATCGAAACCCGGCAAAAAATTCTCGAATGTCGGACTTGTTTCAGCGAAATTCGAAAAGGCGTTCGAAGCATGGTCGACGGACCAGGTCGAAGCGCGCGAGCTTATCGATCCGGTTATGTTGGAACGATTCGAAGAACTCGACCGATTGTTTGACGGCGCCAAATTTCGCGCTGCGTTTACCGGCGCCAAACTACTCGTTGCAATCGAGGTCGGCGACGCATTGAATATGGGAACAATGTTTCAAAAGCTCGATAACCCTCAACGCATCAACAAAATTCTCAAGGAATTTGATTTGATCTTCGATCTTATCGACGTTGCCGTAAAGCGCGTCCACGGGCCGATGTCCGGCGCTTTTTCTGTTGATGACGTTAAAGCCGGATAGCTTCTAAGGAAGCGTTAATTCATCATCGCCTAGCGGCTCGAAATATTGAGCGGCTTCATCGTCGGAAACATCGCTGATTTCTGCCGGTTTCCAATTTGGATTTCTATCTTTATCGATGATTTGCGCCCGCACTCCCTCAAAGAAGTCGTGCCCTTCCATCACGCGTCGAACCATGCGAAACTCCATCTTCATGGTTTCGTCGAAATCGAGTTCATGACCGCGCTTTAGTTGTTCGAAAGTCAACTTCATCGATGTCGGCGACATGCGCGACAACGTTGTTAACACGCCGGCGGCAAATTCATCTGACGCGCCGCCCAACGCAGCCATTAATCCTTCCATGGAATTTGCATATTCGAAATGCTCACGAATGGCGCCACGAATATTATTAATGCCGGCGTGGCCGGGATCATCTGAAAACTCATCAAGCACGGCCTCGATATCAGCATGCGCACTATCGCCGAGCGGCGCAGAGAACAAAGCATTTGCCAACGCGCCATGACGATCCGATGTCGTAAAATGAGTCGCAATCCCAGCCGCCATGCAGTCCGCCGCCTTGGCGCGAGCCCCGGTTAACGCATAATAGAGGCCGAGCCCATCGTTCAATCGTGGCAGAAAGTGTCCGCCGCCAACATCCGGAAACAACCCAATGCCCGTTTCCGGCATGGCGAATAGCGTCCGATCTCCAGCCACGCGAAAATCGCCATGCACCGATAACCCGACGCCGCCGCCCATCGTGATTCCGTCGATCAACGCTACATACGGTTTTGGATAATGATAGATCAAAGCATTCGTCGTATACTCGTCGCGGAAAAATTCAGATGCGCCCGCCGGATCGGTTTTAGCGTTTTTGTAAAGCCATCGAATATCACCGCCCGCGCAAAATGCTTTTTCGCCAGCGCTTTTTATCAACACAGCCTTGACTGCGTTTTCCGCCGCCCAACCGATGAGTTGTTTGTGAAGCGCCTTCACCATATCCCAGTCGAGGGCGTTCAGCGCCTCCTCATTATTGATTGTGACAACACCCCAATCGGCTTGTCGTTCGAACAGGATTTTATTGGTCATCGGATTTCGGCCTTGTAACAATCATATTTACGACCGCTATCGCGATCAGCAACATGCCGGCATAAAGAAAACCCATAAGCTGCGGGGCTTCGCCGCGCAAAACGAAATTTATGACTTGCATCACAGCGCCAGTGTCGTCGCCGGCTGCGGCGGTTTTCTCTACGTCGCCCGCAAGCGATACGAAGGACCCGATATAGGAATATCCGATACTGCCAATTCCAGCCAAGAATATAAGCAGCGAAATGATAATCCGCATATTAAATTTCCTATCGGCGCACTACGCTTGATATTCTTTCAACAAATCTCGAGCAACGATTACGCGCATAATTTCGTTGGCGCCTTCGAGAATTTGATGTACTCGAACGTCCCGCACCATGCGTTCAAGCGGATAATCGCTTAAATATCCGTAGCCGCCGTGAAGCTGGAGCGCGTCATTGACGACATTAAACCCGGTATCTGTGACGAAACGTTTCGCCATGGCGCAATGGCGCGTTGCGTCTGGGGTTTTGTTGTCCAGTTTCCAGGCAGCCTGATAAAGCAGTGCTCTGGCTGCCTCCAGCTCGGTGGCCATGTCGGCCAGCTTGAATTGCAGCGCTTGTTGTTGGTTGAGTCGTTTCCCGAAAGCCTTGCGCTCGTTTGTGTAGTCCAAAGCGGCGCGAAGCGCACCGTTAGCCGTTCCGAGCGAGCATGCAGCGATATTCAATCGCCCACCATCAAGCCCCATCATTGCGAACTTGAATCCGTCGCCCTCCTCACCCACTCGATTTGCGACAGGTATGCGGCAATCTTCGAAATTCACGATCGCAGTTGGTTGCGACCGCCAACCCATTTTGCTTTCATTGGCGCCGAATGAAAGGCCTTTCGTTCCTTTTTCAACTAATACGGTTGAGATTCCCTTAGGCCCATCCTCGCCAGTGCGCACCATTACCACATATACGTCGGAGACGCCGGCGCCGGAAATGAACGCTTTCGACCCATTTAGAACGTACTCATCGCCCTCGCGAATAGCTTTAGTTTTCAGCGCCGCCGCATCCGAGCCCGAGCCCGGCTCAGTCAAGCAATAGCTGGCGACCACCTCCATTGATGTCAGCTTGGGGCACCATTCGCTGCGCATTTCGTCCGACCCAAAACGATCGATCATCCAGGTGCACATATTGTGGATGGAAATAAACGCCGCAGTCGACGTGCATCCTTCTGATAGGGCTTCGAAAATCAATACTGCATCGAGCCGGCCCAAGCCCGAACCGCCAACATCGTCGCGTGTATAAATCCCGGCGAGCCCGAGGTCTGCGGATTGCTTGATAACATCGATCGGAAAATGATGGTCTTCATCCCATTTCGCGGCATGCGGCTGCAACTCGTCCGTCGCAAAACGGCGCGCCATTTCCTGGATGGCGAGTTGATCTTCTGTAAGCGCAAAATCCATTAGCTAGTCTCGTCTTTCTCGGAGTTTTCCATCGTGACAGTTTCGTCTTCTTCCATACAATCTTCAATATCGGGCACCGCATGATCAAACTCTTTTGACATAGGCGTCATTGGGCCTTCATGACGATTTACGTGATTAAACCATCGGACACAGATGTAGCTCGCCAAAATCGAAATCGATGCAATCGGCAGCCAGAACTTCGCTTTCTCACCAATTACGGCCCCGACCGAATGAAACAAACCAAATGTAAACCCGATATATAGTGATGCAGTCAGCACTAAAACGACGACATATTTGCCATATGGCGCTTTGAAGAATCCGCAAGCCACATAGGTCGGTATACGCGTTCCCGGCACAAACCGAGCCGTGAGCATTGTTTGCGTAAATTCCTTTGATATCAGATCGCCCGCAATCGAGACCCCAGGCTTCTCGGCGAATTTGTGCGCCCATTCATATCGGCGCGCGAAATGGCCAACCCAATATTTCCAGGCGTCGCTTGCAACGAGGCCCGCCAAAATTGCGACGATAAGAAACTGGGTTGGAGCAACACCGCTAATCGAAGCGGTTGCTGCGCCAATTACTGCAACATCTTCCTGCCAAAACGGTGTCAGGAAGATAACTGCGTAAAGCACCCACCCTGACAACATCGCCATATCAGCGGCTTCAAATCCAAACAAATGCCGCCCCTAATATTTTTCTTTTTCCGGCAACCCGTCGCCGATTTCATAATAAGCGCCTTTATCGGCGACGAATATATGCTCGGACAATGCAATACCGGCGTCCGGCGATATCGAACCGGTTGAAATCGCTATGCGATCTTTGTACTTATCTATATGATCCGCATGCCAAAACAATGCTGAGCCGCATGTGTCGCAATGGCCACGCCGCGCGTAATCAGACGACCGCCGCCATTTTACTTTTGCTTCGCCTTTGTTGAACATCAGTGATGCCGCCGGTGCGTTGACGGACGCCCAGATATGCCCGCTCCACGTACGGCACTGTCCACAATGGCATGCATGTGCATTAGTTTCGTCAAGCTGGAATTCAAGCGCGACTTCGCCGCACATACACTTTCCGCTTGATAATCTGCTCACTTTATCCGCTCGTCGATAAACTTTGTTTGTAAAGACGGTAGGCGCAATATATGCCCGCCCACGCCGGCGCCTGGATCACCAGTATATTCACCCACGCTATTAGATCAAAGGGTAAACCGCGCGCAATCCACATCTGCAAGTGATAAACGGCGTGTACCGTCGGCCATGCGGCAGCAACTAAAAGTCCGGCCATTCGCCCCGGCCGGGCAGAAGCCCACCAAAAGGCGCCGGCGGTCACCAAATACAGCAAACCAACATCTCGAATAAAATGGGTGTTGTAGGGGCCCAGCATCGATACGCCTGGGACCGCGTCAAACCAGAACTTCGGCATAACGAGCATATTTGCGCCATTTAACGCATAAATCCCGGCTATGAGAATCAAAATTAAACGCATAATTCTGCGCTCCAGCTTATTTCGTGAATTGAGCAAGCAGCCACGTCAACCAGGCTCTATAATTTCCTTTCTCAAGTTCCAAATCACTAACCGCAACAATTACTGCTTCGATCTCTTCATCCGTTTCGTAGTCCGCCAGAATTTTCGCTAAATCGCGACGAACTTCGTCGCTGCGATCCGACCAATCGTTGATCATAGTCGCTGTCGCGGCGTCCATGGAGCCTGCATCAACTACGGTATGGCTGTTAAGATATCCGCCAATCATGGCCAGCGCCGCTGGATATTCCTGCTTCAATTCTGCTCGAGCGATTTTCAACGAATTCAACGCGCCAAGAACTTGTTTTACTGGCGATTCCGCAGCTAGCGCATTTGCTTCAGACGGCGGATTGAAAACTCGCGAATTCGCGCTCTCGCCACGCGACATTTTCAATATCTGCAAGACGATTAAAATTAATCCGGCCACGAGCAATAGTTGCAACAGAATGATCACGTGCAATTCATCCTATTCTCCACGTCCGGCGGATCTGCTATCCCATAGTCGGTATTACAAATTCAGCGCCTTGCACATCTTCCGGCCATCTTTGCGTAATCGTTTTTATCTTTGTCCAGAATTTAACGCCTTCAGGGCCATGCTGATTTGTATCGCCAAAGCCAGATCGCTTCCAGCCGCCGAACGTATGATAGGCCACAGGGACTGGAATCGGAACGTTCACACCGACCATTCCGACATTGACGCGCTGCGCAAACTCACGCGCGGCCGCGCCATTTCTCGTGAAAATCGCGACGCCATTTCCATATTGATGATCAGATGGCAAAGCGACAGCATCATCGAAATGATCTGCCCTTACGATTTGTAAAACAGGGCCAAAAATTTCTTCTTGATACGACTGGTGCTCTGGCTTTGCATTGTCCAGCAACGTGCCGCCCAGGAAAAATCCGTTTTCATATCCCTGAAGCGCAAAATCGCGACCATCGACTATGAGTTTTTGTCCTTCGGAAACCGCCATTTGAATATAATTAGCAACACGGTCGCGGTGCTGCGCCGTCACTAGCGGGCCCAGGTCCGAATCTTCCGACATAGACGGCCCGATACGTAAAGCCTCGACCTTCGGCTTCAGCATCGAAATCAAAGCGTCGGCAGTTTCATCACCAACCGGAACCGCAACCGGCGTCGCCATACAGCGTTCGCCTGCCGAACCGTAAGCCGATCCGATCAATTGATTCACTGCATTTTCCATGTCAGCATCAGGCAGAATAATCATATGATTTTTTGCGCCGCCGAATGCCTGTACGCGTTTGTTGTTCGCAGCGCCATTTGCGTAAATGTATTGTGCGATATCCGACGACCCGACAAAGCTAATCGCTTTCACTCTTGGATCTTCAATTAATGCATCAACAGCCTCTTTATCGCCGTTGACACAATTCAAGACTCCTTCCGGCGCGCCAGCCTCCATCATCAACTCAGAAAGTCGCAATGGACATGATGGATCGCGCTCTGAAGGCTTGTTGATAAATGTATTCCCGCACGCAATAGCGATTGAAAACATCCACATCGGGATCATAGCCGGGAAATTAAACGGAGTAATTCCAGCGACAACTCCGAGCGGTTGACGCATCGAATAGACGTCGATTCCCGGGCCAGCGGCCTCCGTATAGTCGCCCTTTTGCAAATGGGGAATCCCGCACGCAAATTCCACGACATCCAGACCACGTTGCACATCTCCCCGTGCGTCCGGCAAGATTTTTCCATGTTCCGACGAAATCATTTTCGCTAGATTTTCCATGTCTTTCTCGACAAGTTCCTTGAACTTGAACATTACCCGTGCGCGTTTTTGAGGATTGGTGGCTGCCCACGCCGGAAACGCCTGCGCGGCCGCATCAACCGCCGCAGAAATATCTTCACGTGATGCAAGCGCAACTGCCGCCTGAACTTCGCCCGTAGTCGGGTTAAAGATGTCGTGGGTGCGCGCTGACGCGCCAGTCAAATTTTTGCCGTTCACGAAATGGCCGAGAATCCGTGTCATAGCCGCCTCTTTGAGATTGAGTTTTCCGGCGGGACACTAGACCCAGCAGTCGCGAACAGCAAGCATTGCTCGCGCCCAAGACATACAGCGGGAACAAAAGTCGTAGCGACGATGGCTCATTTTATGGCGACAAGACGCGCTTTGGCGTTGGTTGCAAATCGCCCGTTTACAGCGCCGATGGCATGGCTGATAATTTGGCCGTCGTCCGCCAAAGGCAATGTGACCGCGCGGACAAGCAATCTACGCCCGTCGCACAGCGTCAATACATCATCGCGATCTAGCGGCCCCTCAACTGCAGCGGCGTCGAAAACATCATTTGTGACTTTTTCCAAAAGAGACACGGTCCAGTCCTCCGAACCGGACAAGTAAACATCCGAAAGCTTCGCCAGCTTGTCGCCCAGAAAAGTGAAGCAAGGAAAGCCTACGCTACGCGCCAAATCCACAACGAAAATCCAATTCCAATCATCGCCCAGATCATGGTTTTGAAGAGACGCCCAACTTGGGAAACGATCGCGGTCCGCGCGCGCCCACGATTCCATCAACCTGTTGGTTATTCGCCTGTCGGCCGTAGGCGCGGCGGCCGACCCGTCAAACAAATCCGCGATATCTATAGACATATTGCTTCCTCAACCCTTGCCCAGAACAAGATATTGAAAGCCGGTGATGTTGGTGTGTTTCCCCATCAAAAAATTTTCACAAAATTTGAATTTTCGAAATAACGAATCAGTTCTTCCAATTTTGATTGAGAGCGGGAGTTGGCCATTGAGAGAACCCAATGATTCAGCGGCAAATCGGGGGTGACGAAAAGGTTAACGGCGACTATAACCTAATCCTGATACTAACGAACAACAGGGGATTCCCATGGCTGCTGGCTGGATTGGCGTGTTTATGATTCTGTCGTTTTTCTTCGCATTTTGCATTTTGAATCTCATCGAGAAGGGCAGCGTTGATTAACGCTTCCGCACGCAACTTGTCACCGAAGGGTTGCAAGTTGCAGCGTCGTGAATTCGTTTGCAAAATTGAAAGCGCCAGATGGGTCCTGAAATAATACTGCTAATTCTTGGCTTGGCGATTTTGCTGGTCGCCGGCGATCTGCTCGTTAGAGGGGCTGTTGGCCTGGCGGCGGCAATAAATGTCCCAGCCCTTTTAATTAGTTTGACGATCGTCGCTTTTGGTACCTCGGCGCCAGAGCTCGTTGTCAGCGTGCAAGCGGTTTTGTCGGACAATGCCGGCATCGCTCTTGGTAATATCATTGGGTCGAACGTTGCCAATGTTCTCTTGGTGCTAGGATTACCAGCGATTATCTATCCCATTTCCGCGCATGTGCCTGGACTTCGGCGCCACCTTGTATTCATGCTCATCGCAACAGCAGCGTTCTCGTTGGCGGCCTATAAGATCGGATATATTGATGCGCGCATTGGAGGCGGTCTATTCGCCGGTATTGTTGCCTACATCCTTTATATGTGGTGGCGCGCAAGTCATGGCGGCGCCGAACCAGTTATCGACGAAGTTGATGAATATTTAGAAAATGCTGGGATTTCTACGAAAACAATTTTGTTCCTCGTTGCCGGATTAGTTGGATTACCACTTGGCGCGCATTTATTGGTCACAAACGGAAGCATACTCGCTGTTGAGCTTGGTGTTCGAAACGAACTTATTGGCCTAACGATAGTTGCGTTCGGTACGTCCTTACCCGAATTGGCGACGGTATGCGCTGCTGCAATCCACAAGAAGTCCGATGTTGCAATTGGCGGTGTTGTCGGCTCCAACATATTTAATCTGCTTGCCGTTGGCGGCGCTGCCGGGCTTACAGGCGTAGCGAAGTTTGATCAGACATCACTTCAGATCGATATACCGGTGATGATCCTTGCGTCGATTGTGCTATCTGCATTTGTCTTATCGCGCCGCGATATCGGTCGATGGTCAGGCATGTTGCTGTTTGGCGCCTATATCGGATTCATCATTGCTGTCGCGAACTTCTCAAGCGGTCTTTAACCGTGAACACCCCGAATCTTAGTCGCCCTATCGCACTGGTAACGGGTGCGGGCAAACGGATAGGCCGCGCGATGGCGCTAGCACTTGCGGCCAATGGTTTCAATATTGGGATACATTATCGAAACTCCGCCGGCGATGCTTCAGACTTAAAAAAAGTGATCGAATTGAAAGGCGCCAATGCAGAGATATTTCGCGCCGATCTCTCACAAGAATACGATACCCAATCCCTAATTGAAAACGTCAACCAACGTCTTGGTCCGGTATCGCTACTCGTGAACTCGGCGTCAGTTTTCGAAGATGATGACTTATTTACAATGACGCGAAAAAGTTGGGATTTACACATCGAAACCAACTTGCGCGCGCCGCTAAAACTTTCTCAGGAATTTGCTGCACAAATACCCGCAGGCGAAAACAATCTCATCGTTAATGTCACCGACCAACGCGTCCTGAAACTTACACCTAAATTCCTGTCCTATTCCCTGTCAAAATCGGCGCTGCATACGCTAACAACAATATTGGCGCAGGCATTGGGGCCACAAGGCATTCGTGTGAACGCTATAGCGCCAGGCCCAACGATACGAAATGAACGGCAAAGTGAAGACGATTGGAAAAAGCAAAATGCAGCCACAATCCTTGGAGCCGGCGCGGATCCGAGCGATATATGCGAGGCGCTATTGTACTTGGCAAAGGCGAAAAGTGTCACCGGCCAAACGATCGCGGTTGACGGCGGGCAACGCCTGGCATGGCGAACGGCCGACGCACTCGTAAAGGAGTAAATATTGTCGAACCAACGTGACAATTTTTCTGACGCTGATATTGCTGGACGCCGCTATGTACGAACCGTATTTTTGCGGGACTTAGAGCTCAATGCTTTTATTGGCGTCTACGATTACGAACAGGCATCCCCGCAACCCGTCCTAATTAACCTTCGCGCAACGGTCCAAGAACCCGAGGACCCTATACTCGACGACCTATCCAACGCCGTTTGTTACAATAAACTATGTGAAGGCATAAAAGAAATCATCGCGCGCGGGCATATAAAGCTAGTTGAAACCCTGGCCGAAGAGGTCGCAGACTTGGTGCTGGCGCATGAAATGGTGAACGCTGTTTGCGTTTCGGTCGAGAAAACAAATGCTATTTCAGAAGCGGCTGGCGCAGGCGTGGAAATTTTTCGATCACGCTAATTATTCGGCTGGAAGCGCAGTATCGTTAGCCAAACGCGCCAGCTCATATTGCGAAAATAATATTCGCACCAGACCTGCAAAACCAAAAAAAACCAAAACACTGCTAACCAGCGCCATACAAAGGAGAATGGTTTTACCGCCACCCGGCTCCACCACAGAATATGAATGGTTTTCCGGATTGACAAATATCCTTATTTTCTCACCTGGAGTAAATCTTTTGCCTTCCAACAATTTTGAGTTTTTAAAAACTGAACGTCGTTTGGACTCATAAACGACACCGCCGTATGAATAGGTATACCGAATTTCATCGCGGGGCCCGGCATCATAATCAAGAACGATCGCTTCGGTAGCCGACCAACTTGCGCTTGCTCGCACCATTGCAAAATTTGACACGGCCCAATTGACGCCAATAATCCCGCAAATTGATACGGTCAGGAAGAAAACGAAGCTAATCGTATATTCCGAGCGATTTTTGAGCTGCACGTCCATTTTTTTAAGCTCTATAATTGTTAACAGAGACGTCGCAATCTAACTTAAAGCAAGCCTAGATTGATGAATATGAAGGATGCGTTAACTGGAATGGAAGAAGGGCCTGACGCCGTTGGAGCGAGGATTCGAACTGTGCAAGATTCCGGCGCCTCAGTTATTGTTAATTTCGTTAAGCGCCTACCGGCGAGACCTGGCGTATATAGGATGATCGGCGCGAAGGGTGAAGTTTTATATGTTGGAAAAGCAAAAAGTTTAAAAACGCGCGTTTCCAACTATTGCAATTCCGGTGGGCATTCAAACCGTATTTCAAGAATGATTTCTGAAACGTGCGATATGGAATTCGTCGTCACGCAATCAGAAACCGAGGCGCTTCTACTTGAAGCCAATCTTATTAAAAAATTAAAGCCGCGGTATAATATCATATTGCGCGACGACAAATCTTTCCCATTCATCCTGGTGGCTGACGACCATGCAGCACCGCAAATATTAAAACATCGAGGCGCCAAGAAAAGAAAAGGAACTTATTACGGGCCATTCGCATCGGCTGGCGCTGTAAATAACACCCTTAACTCGCTTCAAAAAGCATTTCTGTTGAGGTCATGTTCCGATAGCGTCTACGAAAGTCGCACGAGACCCTGCCTGCTTCATCAAATCAAACGATGCAGCGCGCCTTGCGTCGAGTTTATCAGCCACAACGATTACAAAAAGTTAGTTAATGAAGCGAAGGAATTCCTTTCCGGAAAAAACGCGAAAATTCAAAAAGAACTTTCCGAGGAAATGGAAGCATCAGCGCGCGCACTTGAATTTGAACGTGCGGCTATCTTGCGTGACCGAATTCGCGCATTGTCTGTGATCCAAGGAACTCAAAACGTCAATACCAGGCACTTAGAAGACTGCGATTTATTTGCGATCAATGCAGTTACGAATACCGCGTGTGTGCAAGTATTTTTTATTCGTGGAGGCCAAAACTGGGGTAATCGCGCTTACTTTCTAAAACGAACAAATGATAATGAACCCGGCGCCATTTTGGAGTCGTTCATTGCGCAATTCTATGACAGTCGCGAGCCGCCAAAACAAATTTTAACTTCGGAAGCGTTGCCACAGTCGGCGCTTCTAAATGAAGCTTTGTCACTGAAGTCCAATCGAAGGGTTTCAATCATAGTCCCAACTCGTGGTGAAAAACGAAAGGTGATTGACGATGCCGTGATGAATGCAAGAGAGGCGCTCCAACGACGCATGGCAGAAGGTGCGAGCCAAAGAGCGGCAATTAGCTCGCTATCAAACGTACTAAAAATTGATGCGCCTGTTGAGCGGATTGAAGTCTACGACAACTCCCATATTCAAGGCGACGATGCGGTTGGCGCAATGGTGGTTGCTGGACCGGACGGTTTTCTGAAAAACCAATATCGCAAATTCAATATAGACACTAAATCTATTGAGCCGGGCGACGACTACGCAATGATGCGGGAAGTTCTAACACGCCGATTTTCACGATTGCTCAAAGAAAAAAATGCGGAAGTTCCAGACCTTGTCATTATTGACGGCGGCGTGGGCCATCTTTCTACAGCTTTGGGCGTATTTTCGGACTTGGGGGTCGATCCGGAAGCATACGGTTTCGTCGTAATCGGAGTTTCGAAAGCGCGGCGTATAGGAAGCGATGGCGTAAAAAAGATTGATAGAACAATGGGCACTGACTGCGATCAGATTGTTATGCCGGGCCGGCCGCCCTTCATTATGCGCGCTCGTGATCCCGCGTTGCATTTCCTACAACGCCTTAGAGATGAAGCGCATCGATTTGCCATTGGCGCGCATCGCAATAAACGGACGAAAAAACTTTCATCTACACCCCTCTCAAACGTGCCGGGCGTCGGCGCCAAACGAAAGCGCGCCCTGCTAAATCATTTTGGCTCTGCAAAAGAAATCGCGCGCGCAAAACCAGAAGATCTTGAGGCCGTCGACGGCATATCGAGTGCGCTCGCAATGAAGATCTATGATTACTTCCACGCACGCGATTAACGCTTTACAATTGATTTCTTTCGCACGGTTTGGAGAATAAGTTGCCAGTTTCGCTTGTTGGATTCCCATGGGATGCGAGTTCTTCTTATGCGCGCGGCGCCGCCCTCGCTCCATATATTATTCGCGCAGTATTAACTTCTGAAGCATCGAGCCCATACAGCTTTTCGGGGCAATCATTTCGTGATTTGATTGTCTCATACGACTTCGGCGAACTGCCTAACAATCCAGAGCCAGCGCGAAAAGCAATTTATAAAAAAGTGACGGATATAGTCAGTAGTGGTAATGCTCCGCTGAGTTTGGGCGGCGACCATTCGATCACATTTCCAATCTTGGACGCGCTGAAGGACAAGTATGGCGCGTTGAATGTTCTTCATATCGACGCCCATACTGACTTATATGATGAATTTGGAGGCGATCGATATTCTCACGCCTCACCATTCGCGCGTGCATTAGAGAACGGCTGCGTCAATAATTTGATCCAAATCGGATTGCGTAGCGTTGGACCAGAACAGCGTAAATTTGGCGCGGCGAACGGCGTCATTATGTTGGGCGCAGAATCAGTCGGCGCAATACCATTCGATAGACTTGTCGCTCCGTTGTACATCTCGATTGATCTCGACGGTATTGATCCTGCGTTCGCGCCCGGCGTATCACATCAAGAACCTGGCGGACTTACCGTACGAGAAGTGCTTTCGATACTTTCCAAGCTAAACGCAACGCCTATCGGCGCCGATATCGTTGAATATAACCCGGAGTTTGATCGCGGTTTACAAACGGCTCATGTTTGCGCAAGGCTTGCAAAAGAATTAACAGACTTGATGAGTCCTATTCCGTCGGGATAGACCTAGCAATTTACAATAAAGCTTAGGCGGTACGTATGAATATCGATGACTTGTTAAAAACTACACAACTGTAGCATCTGCCAAAAACGTGCATTAGTATATTTGGAATGGCCAACTTACTGACTGTTTTTCGGATCCTGTTAATTGCGCCCTTCGTGTATTTCTTCATGGAAAACGCAAAATGGAATATGAATGCCGCTCTGTTTGTTTTTATCTTGGCTTCCGCCACTGACTTTTTTGACGGCTGGGTTGCACGGTCGCGAAATGAGATTACTGCGCTAGGCATAGTTTTAGACCCTATCGCAGATAAATTGATCATTGTGACGGCGTTATTCTTATTGGTTGCAAATGGCAGCATCGCATCAGCGCACGTAACTCCAGCCCTAATCATTGTATTGAGAGAAATACTTGTATCGGGATTGCGCGGAGCCGTCCCCGCGGAAATCACAAAGCTGGCGGTCCTTCCTCTCGCGAAGTGGAAAACGTTCGCGCAAATGATCGCAGTTGGAGTACTCATTGCCGCTTCGCCTAACGGTATTATTGGTCAACCAGCTCAGATATATGGTGTAGGTATTTTGTGGATTGCCGCTTTACTCTCCGTCGTGACGGGCGGATTTTATTTGCGGCAGGTATTGGGTATATTGCGGCGGTAGCCAGGAAGATGGTCGGCGATGAACACTGCTGCGCCGAATTCAGATAATACTCCGCACATCCTCATCGTCGATGACGATGACCGAATTCGTTCATTAATTAAAAGGTATTTGAGCGAAAATGGATACTTAACGTCGGCGGCCGAAAACGCCCAGGAAGCGCGTGTTTTGATGGCCGCTCTGGATTTCGATTTACTCATTCTCGATGTAATGATGCCTGGTGAGTCAGGCTTTGATCTCACGAAATCCATTCGCGCCGCCTCAAATATTCCGATTTTATTGCTCACAGCGCGCGGGTTATCAGAAGACAGAATAATTGGCCTCGAGCGCGGCGCCGACGATTATATGTCGAAACCCTTCGAGCCTCGAGAACTATTGTTGCGAATAAATGCGTTGTTGCGACGTACACGATCTAATACGCCCGATAAGGCAACATTGACATTTGGCTCATGTACATTCTCCCTCGGGCGCGGCGAATTACGGCGAGATGGCGAACTTATTAAACTGACTGCAAGCGAAACTGCTCTATTGAAAGCGCTAGCAAAAAAGCCAGGGGAACCGATTTCACGCAGAACATTGGCCGAACAAACTTCCAGCGCATTAGAAAGATCAATTGATGTTCAAGTTACAAGAATAAGAAAGAAAACTGAGGAAAACCCGCGTGCGCCAGTCTACCTTCAGACAGTTCGTGGCGTCGGTTATGTATTGATGGCCGACTGAAATTATGTTGCGACGATTTCTACCCAAAAGCTTATATGCACGTGTCGTGCTCATTGTGATCTTGCCGATTTTTTTGACGCAGGCGGTGGTAACTTACGTTTTTTTCAATCGTCACTGGGACCTTGTCACAGCAAATCTATCCGCAAACGTTGCGGGGCAAATCGCACTGGTGGCAAATCTTTTCGAACAAGCATCAACCGATGTTGAACGAAACGAAGTGGAAGTGCTCGCGCTGAATGATCTAGATTTGAATGTTCGTTTTGAACCGGAAACCGGAATCCCTGAAAAGGATGAGCTTTCGATTTTCAATGTATACAATTCGACGCTGGATCAGAGATTGCGCGAAAGCCTAAGTCAGCCCTATTGGTTTAACACCCGTAGTTGGCCCGCATATATCGAAGTTCGTGTACAGCTATCCGACGGGCAATTGGTTTTCCTCGCTTATCGCGACCGAGTTTTTGCAACGACGGGGCCTTTATTTTTATTTTGGCTCGCGGGGACCTCAATTTTGCTCGGCGCAATTGCCATCGTTTTCATGCGCAATCAAGTTCGATCAATATTGAAGCTTGCACACGCAGCGGAAGCCTTTGGGCGCGGGCACGATGCGCCGGAATACCGCCCGAGCGGCGCCGCTGAGGTCCGTCGAGCTGGATATGCATTCATTGCGATGCGCGAACGTATAACGCGGCACCTCGATCAACGCACATCGATGCTCGCTGGCGTGAGCCACGATTTACGCACACCGCTTACACGAATCAAACTCGCCCTCGCGTTGGAACCGGAGACACCGGATGTGCTCGGATTGCAGCGTGATGTCGTCGACATGGAACGAATGGTGGAAGCTTACTTAAGTTTTGCGCGAAACGAATCCGCCGACGAAGATCCGGAAACCTTCAACGTCACAGAATTGCTCGATATCGTTGCACAGAACGCAAAGCGAACTGGTCGCGATTTGAAAATTCTGCCGCATAATGCGATTTCTATTACTGCTCGGCGTTCGGCACTTAGGCGCGCAATTAGCAACCTTGTTATTAATGCTTTTCGACACGCAGAACACGTTCAGATTTCCGTAGCGGCAGATGATCGCACGTTGGATATTTCGGTCGATGATGATGGCCCGGGAATTCCGGAATCGAAATTCGAGGAAGTTTTTAAGCCGTTTGTACGGTTAGACGAAGCCAGGAACTTAAGCGATGCCGGCGTTGGTATGGGCCTGACAATTGTTAAAGACATCGTGCGGGCGCATGGCGGCGAAATTAATCTTGGCGACTCGCCGCTTGGCGGCCTGCGTGCGTCAATCAAAATACCAATTTAGACCGCCTATGATAGCTCGTTTGCACGCTTTGCCGCCGCTTCTACCGCTTTATTCACAAGCTTGCGCAAAACGCAATCGTCGCCGTCCAAAATATTCAAGGCGGCTTCAGTCGTTCCGCCTGGCGAAGACACCGAACGGCGCAAATCAGCGATCGGCAATTCGCTTTTACTCGCTACGATACCAGCGCCTATCAAAGTAGAACGCGCCAAAATCGCCGCTTTCTCGCGAGTGATTCCCAACTCCACAGCGGCAGACGTCAGCGCTTCGGTCATCGATAAAAAATAAGCCGGACCTGACCCCGAAATAGCTGTTACAACATCAATTAGTCTTTCGCTTTCTACCCAGACGGTTTCACCGACTGCAGACATCAACGAATCGACCACTTTTCGAGCCATTTCGCTGCATGGGTCCGGCGCGAGAATTCCTGTAACGCCCGCATTATAGAGTGCCGGAATATTGGGCATTGTACGAAATATATTATGGTCGCCTCCCAATCCTTTGCGTAACTTTGCGAGCGAAAGTCCCGCGACAACGGATATAATGAGAGTATCTTGAGCTATCGCAGCGTAATCTCCCAGAATTTTCGGAGCAATTTGAGGCTTTATCGCGATTACGGTTACGTCAAACGATACGTTTGGTTCGCCGGGATTTACTGCAATGCCGAGCTTCTGAGCGGCAACGGCGCGGTGCTGGTCAATGTTTGGATCGTAAATTGCTGAACCTTGAAAATCAATTGAGTGCGCCGAGCACCAGCCGTCTAATAATGCGCCGCCCATTGAACCAACGCCGATAAGCGCCACTTTCGGTTTCTCAAGCATGACTCAGCCGACGGAAAAAATTAATATTAAACTTTAGCCGGCTCGCATTATCGATATGGCGCATCCAACTCAAGGTTTTTAGCAATTTCACGCTCCCACCGGTCGCCGTTCGCAAGCAATCGATCTTTGTCGTAAAAAAGTTCTTCGCGGGTTTCCGTAGCGAACTCGAAATTCGGCCCCTCAACAATCGCATCTACTGGGCAGGCTTCCTGACAAAACCCACAATAGATGCATTTGGTCATATCTATGTCATATCGTGTCGTTCGTCTCGATCCATCATCTCGAGGCTCTGCCTCAATTGTAATTGCTTGAGCAGGACATATAGCTTCGCAAAGCTTGCATGCGATACACCGCTCTTCGCCGTTGGGATAACGACGCAATGCGTGTTCACCGCGAAAACGCGGAGAAAGAGGTCCTTTCTCGTAAGGGTAATTCAGTGTCGCTTTCGGCCTAAGATAATATTTCATCGCCAACACAAATGCGCCGATAAAATCCTTGAGCAAAAATCCGTTTAACGCCTGCGCAATCCTGGACATCTAATTCCTCCAGCTCTGAAAATGCGCGGCCGCATCAGGAAACGCGATTAATAAGCCGGCGACCAATACGATCCAACTCAAAGTCAGCGGCAAAAATATTTTCCAACCAATTCGCATCAATTGATCGTAGCGATATCGCGGCACAATGGCTTTCACCATAGCGAAAAGGAAAAAGAAAAAGACAATTTTCGCACAAAACCAGAATATCGGAACGCTATTCAGCCAAGGCGCCCAAGAGTGTGGGATAGGTGAATGCCACCCGCCAAAGAACAAAATTGTTAGCATGGCGCACATCAACAGGATGTTTGCCAATTCCCCAATCATGAACATCAGGAATAGCGTGGAGGAATATTCAACCTGGTAACCGGCAACAAGTTCAGATTCAGCTTCCGGCAAATCAAATGGCGGACGATTTGTTTCCGCCAATGCTGAAACAAAGAAAACCACGAACATCGGCAATAAGGGAAGGAAGTGCCAATTTAAGATGCCAGCACCGCGAGACTGGCTTTCAACGATATCGGATAGATTGACGGAACCAACCAACAACAAAACAGAAATTATTACAAAGCCAATGGAGACTTCGTATGACACCATTTGAGCAGCAGATCTAAGCGATCCCAGGAAAGGATACTTCGAGTTTGACGCCCACCCGCCCATTATGACGCCGTAAACACCCAGTGACGAAATCGCAAAGAGGTAAAGTATTCCAACATTAATGTCTGAAACGACGAGGCCTGGTCCAATCGGAATCACCGCCCAACCAATAAGCGCCAGAACAAATGTAATTAATGGCGCGAGGATAAACACAACCTTATTCGCGCCAGCTGGAATCACGATTTCTTTAAAAACAAACTTGAACAGATCAGCAAAAGACTGGAGTAAGCCGAACGGACCAACGACGTTTGGTCCCTTTCGCATCTGAACTGCAGCCCAGACTTTTCGGTCGAAATACATCAGGAACGCCTGCGCCAACAACAGCGTTATTAATATCGCCAGCGCCTGAATGACCGTCGGTGCGAGCCAAGCGAGCCATCCGGCGTCCGTTGGCCGTGTCGAAAGAAAAGTCCAAATCTCGTTCATAATCCCCGCGTCTTAATGCGGATCGAGGCATTAGTCACGAGGGTTCAGCGCCAAAAATTTGCTGATTTTCGACCAATCCAAGCTGTCCGGTTAAATGCGTTAGTGAATGGAGATATTTGACAGGAGGCCTTTGTCCTTTTTCACGTCGTCGGGCGTTCCATAGACTGAAATGGAACCTATGCCACTAACCCCGGCATTGACGGCATCGCTAGCGTAGACGGTAGCCTCGCCTATACCAGAAACCCGGACATCTGCTGTGCTACATTCGAGGTCACGAGCATCCAATTCCCCGACGCCAGAAACGCGAGCGGAAAGCGTGTCACAGGTCCCAGATAGATCGATTTCCCCAACGCCCGATAATCGCACGTCGAAATCTGAGGCCGCTATGTTATCGGCCTCAACATCTGCCACACCCGAAACATCAAGGGCCTCAAGCTCAGGCATTGTGATAATTGCGGTGATGCCGTGATTTCGCAGCTTTTTCTTGGTGCGTCCGTGATTCCCGGACCCCAGTTTTAGAACGCCATCCGTGACGGCGATTTCGACGCGGTCCATTTCCTCTGGGGCGCCAGATAAATTGATTGACGCCGCCGATCCTACCTCGATTTTAACTTCATACACACCGGAAATATCAATTTCGCGAAAGCCGTCAAAATCATAATTCCGCGTCACATCTTGTGACCGGTCTCGTTCCCCGAGGTCGCCGATATCGCCGAATGCCATGTATGCGGCGCCAGCGGCTATCCCTACAGTCAAAAGAAAACCCAATAAAATTCCCAAGAACAGTTTCATGTTAGCCCCTCCCGATTGTTTTTATTTAATGGATAGTGACCTCGGCAAAAATACTATCGCTCTTCTTGATCTTTTCCGGTTCGCCATAAACGTCGATATCGCCCATACCTGATACCCTCGCATCGACTTCGTTTGCTGCAAAAACGGTCGCATCGCCAACCCCCGAGACGCGCACTTTAACAGCGCCGCACTCCAAAGCCCTCGCGTCCAAATCACCTACACCTGAAACTGTCGCATCAAGTGATCTGCAAGCGCCCGAAAGTTTGATATCGCCGACACCGGTAATATCGATGTCAAATACGTCAGCGTCTACGCCTAGCACCGATCCGTCCACGACACCAGAAATGTCGAGAGTATTCAATGCTGGCAATTCAATTCTTGCGTCGACGCCGCCGTTATGGCCAGATCTTTTTTTCTTTTCGCTTCGGCGGCGTTTGCGCTGGTCAAGCGTTAAAACGCCATTATCTACGCGCGCCTCTACACGGTTTAACTCCGCGGCCGTTCCCGTCAATTCGATGGAATAGTCCGCGCCAACGACAATTTCTAATTTGAAGACCCCGGCAATTTCTACGCCCTGAAACCCGGTTAGATCGAAGCTTCTGGACGCCTTCGCGCCGTCATCATCGCCCATTGCCGGTGTTATAATAAGCAATGCCCCGACTGTAGATAATACTCGGCCAATGCGTCCCATGCGCGCCTCCATTACAAGTATAGTTTAACAGCGAGGAGCGTTCGTTCAAAGTTCGGCTCATCGCAAACGCTCGCCTACTGATCGCATGAATGCGCGACGCGCTCAGTTAAACTTTTTCAAATTCTGAGAGTTGCGCCGTCCGCGATCATATTTCGACAGGCTGCTTATGCGTTTCAGAAAACTAACCGATATTAAGATAGCCGATAAAAACACAGTGATTAATGACGGAATATTTGGCATCTGACCTTTGTTCATGGCGCTAAGCATCAAAATTATCGCGACGCACGTTGCCACGACGCATACGCCGAAAAGGGATTTGAAATTTCTGTCTTTGGAAATGGTTCGGCGGTACAATGGAACAACCAAGACAATTCCGGCCAAAAAACCAACAAGGAACGTTAGCGCCGCAGCAACGAACGCATCCAGTAAACTTATTGCAACACGTCGAAATCCGGCAGAGCCGTGTAAGATATCAGTTGCAACACCGTATAGAAAAATGAACCCGAAAATAACGAGTGCAGAAAAAATTACGGAAGCCAAATAATTTTCAAATACGATACCTGCACTTGCTTGCAGCTCCGCTTCTCGTTCCTCGGCAGATTGCGCGGCCGACAACTTATTCTGCAGCAATCTGATCAATGCCATTCGCTGCTTGCGAACACTCGGCCATCGTTTGCGATGCGCGGGCTATTGCATTGGTCATATAGTAGTCACCAATCGCGGAAACTAACAAGTCAGATGATACCTCGCCGGCGGTTGTTTCATTTGCATTTATGCTGAAATCATTGCTTGCCGTAACATGATTAAGCTGCCCCATCGTTGGCGCATCCTCAAACATCGCCGCGCGCAATGCTGCAAGATCGTCATATGGCAAACTTCGATCAATATAGTCCGAAAAAGCGCGTAAAATCGCCCAGTCTTCGCGCGCCATGCCCGGTGGGTTGACAGCGCGGTTCGCGAGTTGCGCCCGCCCTTCAGTATTAACGTATATGCCGTTTTGCTCAGTATACGCTGCTGAGGGAAAAATAACATCGGCAAACCGAGCGCCGGCGTCGCCATGGTGACCTTGGTAAATTACAAAGGCCGCATTCAGTTTTCGTGCGTCAAATTCGTCAGCGCCTAAATTGTAAACGACGCCAATGTCACCAGCGGAAGCGGCGTCGAGAATTCCATTAAAGCCGCACCCGCTTTCGCCTGGCAAAAATCCGAGATCCAAGGCCCCAACGCGCGACGCCGCTGAATGGAGAACATTGAAGCCGTTCCAGTGCTCCGTTACAACTCCACATTCCAGCACGAGTCTTTTAACGACGGCTAGGATTGCATCGCTGTCTGACCGCGAGAGCGCGCCAGCGCCAACGATGATTACGGGCCGTTCCGCACGCTTCATTGTTTCCATAAAAGCTGTGTCGCCATTCAGCAATGATTTCAGCGCCGCCGGGTCATTTCCTAAATGTTGATATTCAAAAGCAAGGTCAGTCGCTTCGCCGATAACGCCGATTTCAAGTTCATTTGAACTCAGCCAGGCTTTTCGAATCCGCGCGTTGATGAGTGGCGCCTCAATGCGCGGGTTAGATCCAACGATTAATATCGAGTCGGCCTTTTCAAGTCCTTCAATTGAAGTATTAAAAAGATAATCTGACCGTGCTCCGCCGCCTACAACCATTCCATCTTGTCGGCAATCACGATGCGGCGTTCCAATTTTGTCTGTTAAATCTTTAAGCGCTTTTATAGCTTCAGATGGAACAAGATCGCCGATGATCGCGCCGATTTTCTCCGGCGCCGTCGATTTAACTTTATCAGCCGCAAATTGAAACGCCTCCTCCCATGTCGATGATTGCAACTGGCCGCCCTTACGAATGTACGGTCTATCCAATCGCTGACGCCGAAGGCCATCCCAGACGAAGCGCGTCTTGTCAGCAATCCACTCTTCGTTGACGCCCTCATTGCGGACCGGAAGAATTCGCAATACTTCGCGACCGCGTGAATCGACACGAATATTGGAGCCAACTGCATCCATAACATCGATGGTTTCTGTTTTACGCAATTCCCATGGGCGCGCGTTAAATGCATACGGTTTTGATGTAAGCGCACCCACCGGACAAACATCAATCAAATTGCCGGTCAATTCGGACGATACGGCTTTCTCGAGGTATGAAGTGATCTCTGCATTCTCGCCACGATTGACCAATCCGAGGTCGTCAACGCCGGCAATTTCAGTCGCAAAACGCACACAGCGCGTGCATTGAATACATCGGGTCATGATGGTTTTGATCAGCGGGCCCATATGTTTTTCTTCGACTGCGCGCTTATTTTCCGAATAGCGCGATCCGTCGCGACCATAGGCGACAGCCTGGTCCTGTAAGTCGCATTCGCCGCCTTGATCGCAAATCGGGCAGTCCAACGGATGATTTATAAGCAGAAACTCCATCACGCCTTCGCGGGCTTTTTTCACCATCGGCGTATTGGTGAAGAGTTCCGGCGGGGCGCCGTCGGGGCCGGGTCGCAAATCGCGTACGTTTTGAGCGCATGACGCAACAGGTTTCGGCGGCCCTCCTTTGACCTCGATGAGGCACATGCGGCAATTTCCGGCCACAGAAAGGCGCTCGTGATAGCAAAAACGGGGAATCTCCTCGCCCGCTGCCTCGCAAGCCTGCAACAAAGTCAAATCCGATGAAACCTCAAACTCATCGCCATTCACCTTAATTACGCGCATATCGCCCATGCTGTATTCCCTTGTTTCAGGCGTCTTGTGATGCGTGGTTTAGCGGCCTTTTTTTAGCCACGCCAGAGGCGTTTGGAGGAATATTCACCGGCGCTGAAAAAGGTCCTGAATTATTAGCCGTCAGTCTCGACACTCAAGGTTTGTTATCAGCCGGGGATCGGCCCTGCATAAGCTTAATTCGCTGAACGGCGCCGACTAGCCGCTGGTGTTCCTGATGCATTATGTCCAAGCGTCGATCAATCGCCGCGTTCGCCTCCGTCAACTCAAATAAAAGCCTTTCAATATGTCGCAAAATATCGATCTGATGATGGCGTTCTTCGGAATTCAAACGCAGGTAACTTTATGGCTGGCATCTGTAATAAACCGCATTGATTTTGAATTTCTTCATAGGTTTCAGGAATTTACGGAGAATTTAACCGCCCATCTTCATAATGTATTCAGGATCAGCGTGGCTTCCGACCATAAAATCATATTCGTGGACGACCTTAAATCCATAACGACGGTAGAGGCGCTGGGCGCCGTGATTTTCCTGATAAACACTGAGATAAACGTGCTGGAAGTGCTGTTTCAACCAATCGAGAGCGCCCTCAAGCATCGTTATGCCGAGGCCGCCTCCCCGATGCGCTTTATCGACGTACAAACGAATTAGCTCGCCAGCGCCGTCCGGTTTGTCCGGGATCGGCAGATGGGTCGGCCCCGCGACGCAATAGCCGGCAACCTCACCGGAATCTGTTTCCGCAAGCCAGGCGACATATTCCACAGCGCTCAATATATCACGCGCGCCGTCAACAGAATGGGCGTCACGCAGGAATGCCTCAAGATCCGCGTCAGAATACAAATGTCCAAAGGTGTCGGCGAATGTGGTTGCACCAATTTCTGCGAGCTTGACGGCGTCTGCAACATTGCTGGTTCGCCGGATGGAATACTGCATATACAAACTCCAGAACGAAAATCGCCCGGGTTGCGCTAATGAAAGGCAAGCCCGGGCGTTGCATTCAAATTAAAGAACGCGCTTTAAAGTACGCGCTCTTTCAAGTCTTTAGCGACGCGGAACGCTACCTTTTTGGACGCTTTGATGCGAATGGTTTCGCCGGTTGCCGGGTTGCGGCCCATGCGAGCTGCGCGTTTACGCACCTGAAGGATACCCAGGCTTGGGATCCGAATTTTCTGACCTTTTTTCAGGTTTTTGCCGATCAATTCGATGAAGTCGCCAAGGAATTCTTCCGACTGCTTCTTCGGAATGTCGTGCTTGTCAGCGAGTTCAGCCGCAAGATGTTTCAGCGTCATCACTGCCGGCGCTTTTTTTGCGGCAGTCTTTTTCGCAGCAGTTTTCTTTTTTGCCGGCGCCTTTTTCTTTGCCGGCGCTTTCTTCGCAGTTTTGCGTTTTACAGCCATGGAATTCGTTCCCTTTGTGAAATGTTGGATTCTGTCCGAATCGAATCAGGTGATTGCGCAGCTTAAACATGAACGCGCGCACTCGCACAAGCCTAAAAGTACTGCAAAATAAGGAAAAGTCGCGTGTTACGTATTATTCAGCAGCAACAGCGCCGACTGCAACATGCGGACGATCATTGCGATAGATATTTATGCGCTCTTCGATCTCCGGGCGGAAATGACGGATCAATCCTTGAACCGGCCACGCCGCAGCATCGCCCAAAGCACAAATTGTATGACCTTCGACCTGCCCGGCGACATCGAGCAGCTTGTCGATTTCTTCAGTCGTTGAATCGCCAATCGCCATGCGCTCAAGCACGCGCCACATCCAGCCGGTTCCTTCGCGGCACGGTGTGCATTGGCCGCAACTTTCATGCTTGTAGAAATAGCTGATGCGGGCAATCGCTTTGACGATGTCGGTTGACTTGTCCATGACGATGACCGCCGCGGTGCCAAGGCCGGACTTGGCGTCACGCAACGCATCAAAGTCCATTAGGATGTCATCGCAAATATCTTGTGGTAGACAAGGTACGGACGAACCGCCGGGGATGATTGCTTTCAGATTATCCCAACCGCCGATAACGCCGCCGCAATGCGTATTAATCAATGTCTTCAACGGGATCGACATTGCCTCTTCAACATTGCACGGACGCTCAACATGACCGGAGATGCAAAAAACCTTCGTCCCGTGATTATTATCGCGACCAAATTTCGTAAACCAATCCGCGCCGCGTCGTAAAATCGTTGGCACTACAGCAATCGATTCAACATTATTGACTGTCGTCGGGCAGCCATAGAGCCCCGCCCCCGCCGGAAATGGCGGCTTCAATCGCGGCTGTCCTTTTTTTCCTTCAAGGCTTTCGAGAAGCGCAGTTTCCTCACCGCAAATATAGGCGCCGGCGCCGTGAGAAACATAGCAATCGAAATCCCAACCTGAGCCAGCTGCATTCTTGCCGAGCAAGCCGACCTCATACGCTTCATCAATCGCCGCCTGAAGATTGTTGCGTTCGTCAATGTACTCGCCGCGAATATAAATGTAACACGCGTGCGCTTTCATGGCGTAGGACGCGATCAGGCAACCCTCGATGAAAAGATGCGGATCGTGGCGCATCATCTCCCGGTCCTTGCAGGTGCCGGGCTCGGATTCGTCAGCGTTCACAACCAGATAATGCGGGCGCTCGCCAATCTCCTTAGGCATGAACGACCATTTTAGACCAGTCGGGAACCCTGCCCCACCGCGGCCACGCAATCCGGAATCCTTCACCTGCTGGATGATCCAGTCATGACCCATACGGATTAAATCTGCGGTGCCGTTCCATGCGCCGCGCTTCTTCGCCGCTTCCAACCGCCAGTCATGGAGGCCGTAAAGGTTGGTGAATATTCTGTCTTTATCTTCGAGCATACGAATTCCGCACAATCTTTGCTAAAATATTCCCGCCGGCCATAGCAGCGCCAACATGACAACTCCGGCAATCAAAAGGTATATCGCCCACTCATAGTCGGTAAATGCCATCACACTACCTCCGACAAGGGCAAATAGCGAACCGACCACAAAAAGAAACCAGATTACTCCCTGAGAAATAGATCCGTTCCATCGCTTTTGATTTTCCGGATCTAACTCCGGAATGTAATGCGGGCTTTGTTTGCGATCATCAGCCATCGTCGCCCACCGCTGAATTTGGTTTCGACGAATTTATTGCCTTGCCATGTTCGTTAAACCATCGAAAGAATAACGGGCCGGAGATCAGAAACACGCCGGCCAGCCCAAAAAACAGATAATTCAATTTTTGCGTCGCGAAATACACGCCGACGACACCAATTAGCAGCAGCCCTTCAAACACCGCGATCTTGATGAGAGCGTTGACGGCTTCCTGCTTCTTATAATCGTCGGGCGTCTGCATGCGTGAATATTACTCCGCAGGCGCCGGCTGAGAATTCGGGATGACATCCAGCGGCTTTGCCGCTGAGCCATCATAAAGCGACGGATCGGTGAGCGTTGTATTTTCGCCTTCCGGGTCTGACGTGTGCCGCTTTGGATTTTGCGTACCGGCTTTGACTTCCTTTCCGGCGCGCAAATCAGCCAATAATTGTTCAAAATTTTCCGGTGTCAAATCCTCATAATAGTGATCGCTCTCGCTCGTTGAAATCTGCGCCATGGGCGCGTTGCAACATGCGCCAAGGCATTCAACTTCCAACCATGAGAATTTTCCGTCGTCAGAAACTGAACTTTCCGGCCCGATGACTCTTTTACAGACTTCGCGCAATTCGTTCGAACCGCGCAGCATACACGGGGTAGTGCCGCAAAGCTGGACGAAAAACTCGCCGACAGGCGCCATGTTGAACATGGTGTAGAACGTCACGACTTCATAAACGCGGATGTAGGGCATGCCGAGCTGCTCGGCGATCGCCTCCATCATCGGGATCGAAATCCAGCCCTCCTGTTTCTGGCCGCGCCAGAGCAACGGGATCACCGCAGAGGCCTGCCGGCTTTCCGGAAATTTCTTTATCTGCGTCTCGCACCACGCCTTGTTTTCAGGCGTCCATTCAAAGGATTGGGGCTGGTTTTTTGCAGGTCTCCTGACCGCCATTTCAGTCTCCTCGGAGGCTTATCCGCCAGATGGGCCCATTACATCGACCCGAATGATTTTTTCGTAAGACGGGCTAGCCGGATCGGCATCAAACGTAAAGAGCGCAACGCGATCAGATTCGCCTGTTTTCATGCCCTTTACGCCGACAAAGACGAACTGCATGTATTGTCGCGGCGATACATTCGGTCGCCACGCGCTCTCGCCCCATTTGAAGGCAAGCACGGACGCCACATCTGAGGCGCCAGTGATGATTGGCCCATAGGCGGTGATTTCGGCAGGCGGAAACTGATAGAGCGCCGCATCATCAGCGAAATGTTTGCTAGCGCCGTCAAAGTCGGCCCCCGCAAGGCGTTCGAACACTGTGTGAAAGCGGGCGCGCATCAACGGCGTTGGCTCCTCCACTGAGGCGCCAGCAATCATTCCAGACCAGCCAATCTGTGTGTAGGTCGCCTCAATCTTGTCGCCGGCGTCGTTAAAATCAAAAAGGATCCAGAGCGGCGCGCGGGTCTCGCCGTTGATCGATTGGCCGAACGTCATCCATTTGTCCGAAGCGATACGATAGCGCTCGGGCATAACAGCATAGGCCTCGGGCCGAGCCGCATAATCGCCCTCGATACCCGGCCGCGCCGCATCGATGCCGACGCCGAATACCGTATCAGGGTAAAGGGCGCCTAGAATGTTCTCATCGAACAGCGCAAGCATCGCGTCTACATCCTTGTTTTTATAGGCTTGAAAATATTTCGTCAGCGTGAGTTGTTGAACATCGCTTAACCGCGGCTCATCCATCAACGGCGATGAAATAATCCGCGTATCGGTTATCTCGTCCTCAAAGGGCACACAGGCCGAAAGGGCGAAACTCATTAAGCAGAACGCCGCAAGCAAACTGGTCGCTTTCATGCGAATTTTCCCTTCCGCCCTCGTGAGGGTTCTCTCTTGGAGGAAAAACTTTTACCTGGCTCATATGCGAGCTTCAAACGATTCTGGTCCGTTTTGAATCGACTGCGGGCCGCACATATTCCGCGATGCTCCAAGCCAGAGCTGATAGCATCGATTAAGATATCAATCCGGTCCGCATTTGGGTGCATATTATTCATGGCGCGTATTATAGGGCCAAACCGAAGGTGGGCGATAACTATCCACCAAATATAGGATTTATTGAAAAATCCCGACTTCGGGTTGTTTGGCGCGCACCAATACAACCGTCGGAGTGGAGCCAGAAAATAAATCGCCGTGGCTAATCTAGCGTCGATTGCGACGCCTGATGAGTCCCAGCCCGGCGAGGCCGGCCAAAATCAGCGCCGCCGCAGCAGGCAGCGGAATTGGGTCAATATCGCCGACACGGAATGAGCCGAAAAATTCGTTGTCATTTGTCGCTGTGACGTCAAAAACCTCTACGCGGTCGAAACCGGCCGCCTCCATGATGCCAACAAAAAATGCCGAGTCGTCAGTGGCGTTAACAATCAGCGTGTCAACGAGGGCAACCCCATTAAAAAGTCTGATCTCGAAAGTCGTGTCGAAACACGTTGCATTACAAACATCGGGCCTGGTTGGTGTCGCCGAGGCCGAGCTTGACGGCTCGTGAATTTCAAAGGCGAACGCCGTGACGATACTGTCAATATCAATGGCGAAATTTTCCGGCCCGCTGATGGCGATGTCGTGGCCGTCAATTAGCGTAGAAAATTGCGGCCCAAATGATCCCTCGACGCCACTCGTGCCCATGAATAAATCGGTAGCGCCGCCGCCGTTCGATGAAAACGTTAACGGTCCAACTGTGGTGTCGCCCGTGCCAGTATTGCCAAGGTCTGGCAAATCGACGGCGACCGTGTCTGTCCCTGCGAGAAACGCACTCTCGTCTGTAACGAGAACTGCGGCAGCGGCGTGGCCAGCCGCAACAAGGCCGAATGTCAAACCGACAACGATGGAATTAGTTTTCATATTTTCCCCCAAAGGATGATCAAACCGTACTTTAACACGAATAAATTAGAAGGTTAACAGGGCTAGAAGTCGTGCCGCCAAGCGATTGATAGGCGGACGCTAATTTAATCGTCCGTCGAGCGCACATTGGCGTCTTTGACGGGCGTTTTGGGGCGCCCTACGGTCGATTTCATTTGCGGAGGACGCGCTATGGCGGAGCAACGACGATTGCGACGGGCGTCAGCGCTCATTTTTATCTGTGCTCTAACGGCCGCCTGCGACAGCGCCGACGCACCGAAATCATCCGGAGTTGCGGCGCCGGAAATTTTCAATTGCAACGATTTTCCCGCAGGTGTCTACCGGTTTAATGCAGCGCCATGGCCGGCGGCGACGCCCCATCCAGAAACGGTAGAAGACGCCCACAGCGCGCTAGAAAAGCATTTGTCATTCGATCAAAAACGAATGCTTGTATGTTGGACCGAAATTTCCCGACGAGATGTTCACCTTGGCCTCGCTTTGTGGATTAGAAATGAGTGGAATCTTTACTCGATGCCGCCGCTCGGGTCGGTGCTTTATCGCAAAGGCGTCAGAACCGCAGATGATGCAGCAAATGTAATTGCTTGGACCTACATCAGAAATTTGCGCGACGAGCCAACGTCAGTCGATGAGGAGGTTGCACGCAATGCACGTTAAATTTTCTTCGTTATCCGCCAGCGCAGCGATCGTTAGCATCGCTATCGTCGTTCTTGGCGAAGTGCGCGCGCAAGGGTGTAATTTCAGCCCTGGTGGTTCATCGGGACCGGCGACATACGCATCGCGCGATATCGCGGCACGCAATGCGTTAAACGACGCCTGGGCCGCCCACATTGACCACAGCATGGCGAGTGACGGCAACGAGTTTCACGAGTTCGGCGGCTGGATCTACGAAACCAGCGACGGAGAATATGGTTACACAACTCCGGCGCGTGGAACTGAAGATTTTGTCAGCGTTAGCGATTTGCCGGCCATAAGAGACAGCGGAGACGGCGAGCATATAGAATTGAGTAATACCGGCGAACGAATTGCTGGTTTCTACCACATTCACCCCGGGGATTTGCGAAATGAAGACGGTGAACTTTGGGATAACGCCCGTTTTTCGGGCGATGATATCAATCTCGCTGAAACCGGCGGGTTTCCAAACTACATGCGGCACGGCGATCGCTACCGGGTCTACGATCCCGCCGTAAACAACCCGGACGACCCGCCTAGCGCATGGGGCAACGTGCCGCCGCCCGAAAGCGCCCCACCGCGCCGCTCGACTGGTGGATGCAGCGTCGGCTATGTCGGCGGTGAACCGCATTTTCGCACCCATGACGGCCGCCATTTTAAATTTCAGGGGGCAGGCGAATTCATTGCTGTTTCTGACCCCTCTGACGGATTGACCATCCAGTTGCGCCTGGAACCTTGGCTTGATTTCAAGACTGTCTCCGTTGTCTCGGCGCTGGCGATGAGCACAGGCAACGACCGTATCGGAATCTATGTCGCTGAACCGCATATTCGAATAAACGGCAAAGCAATGACTGCCGCTGCGCATACCTTGACAGACGGCACAGAAATTTCACGAGATGAAAATGCGGTCCGAATACGCACCGCCGCCGGCGACGGTTTAATCGTAACGAATCTCGGACGCTCTTGGTTAGACGCGGCTGTGCGATTAATTGCTGATCGGCACTCAACCCCGCGTGGTCTCTGGGGTGACTTCGACGGCGACCGCGAAAACGATTTCGTCGCACGCAACGGCGCGATCGTTGATTTTGCGCACGCCGACAAAGAACAGTTTCGAACGTTATTGTACGATGTCTGGGGTGATAGCTGGCGCATTAGCCATGACGAAAGTCTGTTCGATTATGATGAAGGGAAGACAAGCGAAGAATATCAGCTTCGCGATTTTCCCGCGAAAATTTTACCTGAAAGAAACGCGCTGACACATCCTGCAGCTAGCGCCGCATTACAGAAATGCCGAAATAGCGGAGTAACCGACGTCAATTTGTTGGCGAATTGCGTATACGACGTCATCGTCACTGGCGACGACGAATTTTCGATATCTTACGCAACTTTTCAAAACGAATTGAGCACCCTCGCCTCCCTGGATCTTTACGCGCTGCCAACCAACAGCGACACAGGTCCGAAAGGTCCGGAGGGACTTGGCAGCGGCATGATTATCGGCGGGTTTTCAAATGCCGCCGAAACACTGCACCTCCTTGGTGGCGCGACAACGGTGGATCGCGCGGCATTGCAGTTGACGGCAGCAGCGGAAAACCAAATCGGTGCCGTTTTCATTCCGCAGAAAATGAAACTTTCCGGCGGGATTACCGTGTCATTCGACTTTCGCATTGATCAAACTGGCGGCGCGATGGATTTGAATGGCGCGTCCGGTGGGGATGGTCTCGCATATGTGCTTTCACCATCCTTGCCGGAAGAACTTATGGGACCAGGCGCTGGACTGGGGTATGCGGGCCTGAATGACGCCGTCATAATCGAATTTGACACTTTTCGTGACGCCCATGACGCATCATCAATGCACATCAGCGTAAATCGACAAACACGGGATGGTCGGATTTATGCCGACAATGTTTCTAGCATAGTCAGCACTGAATTTAGCGGCAAAGATGACGGTGAAGAACAGAAAGTCAAAGTCAATTGGCGCAACGGCAAGCTTGATGTTTTTATCGATGATATGGTGACGCCGGTGCTTTCCGAGGAGCTAGATCTGAGTGAGCTAATTGACGTTGACGCCGGAGCTTTCGTTGGCATTACTGCAGCTACCGGTAATTCTTACCAGCGCCACCTCGTCGATTTCTGGTCACACTGGTCATTTTAAGCGAAAAAGGGCGACATTGCTGTTTCATCTATTCAATTGGATATTCGGCGTTTAAAATTCGATCATGTTCACGAAGTTTTTCCACGAATTGAAATCGGCCGGGCTGCCCGTCTCATTGCGCGAGTACCTTACCCTCATGGAGGCAATGGAGAGTGACCTCGCCAATCGCAAGGTTGAGGACTTTTACTATCTATCGCGCTCTGCGCTGGTAAAGGACGAGCGCAATCTCGACAAGTTTGATCGCGTCTTCGGGCATGTTTTTAAAGGCATTGAGAACATTGGCGATTCGATCACTGCTGAAATCCCGGAGGAGTGGCTGAAGCTACTCACCGAAAAATACTTCAGCGAGGAAGACAAAAAGCAGATTGAGGCGCTGGGCGGTTGGGACAAGCTGATGGAGACGCTGAAGAAGCGTCTAGAGGAGCAAAAAAAGCGCCATCAAGGCGGCAACAAATGGATCGGCACAGGCGGCACGTCGCCATACGGTTCAGGAGGATACAATCCAGAAGGCATTCGTATCGGCAATGAGGGCGAGCGACAAGGGCGCGCGGTAAAAGTATGGGAGAAGCGCGATTACAAAAATCTCGACGACACCGTTGAGCTTGGCACGCGCAACATTAAGGTCGCGCTCCGGCGTTTGCGGCGTTTTGCGCGCGCCGGCGTTCCCGATGAATTCGATATCGACAGCACCATCGATGCGACCGCGCGCGCAGGTTACCTCGATATAAAAATGCGCCCTGAGCGTCGCAACGCCATCAAAGTTTTGATTTTCTTTGACGCAGGCGGATCAATGGATCCGTTCGTGAAAATCTGCGAAGAACTATTCTCCGCCGCGCGCACTGAATTCAAACACATGGAATATTTTTATTTCCATAATTGTCTCTACGATTATGTCTGGAAGGATAACCGCCGGCGCTGGACGGAAAAAACACCCACCTGGGATGTGCTCCACAAATATCCGCACGATTACAAAGTCATTTTTGTCGGCGACGCGTCGATGTCGCCGTATGAGATTACGGTGCCGGGCGGGTCGGTTGAATATTTCAATGAAGAACCAGGCGCGCTGTGGTTGCAACGGGTCACTGATATCTATGAAAGTGTCGTGTGGCTGAACCCAGTTCAGCGCCAAAGCTGGGACTATACGCCGTCAACGCAGCTTATTCGCGAACTGATCGGCGACCGAATGTATCCCTTGACAATCGGCGGGCTCGAAAAAGCAATGGCTGAGTTGAAACGCTGATTAGTTTGCGTCGCGAATCGAAATTGCTTCTTTGGCAATTTCCTCCGCTAGCGATCGAATGGAAACGAGCAGCCCCGCTCTTTTTTCCAATTTTCCTGGCGCATCTTCGATAAGCCCTTCGACCTCTTCGGCAAGATCACCGAGCGCCCAGGCGCCAACGCCGCGTGACGCGCCTTTCAAAGCGTGCGCCGTGTTGCGCCAGTCTTCATCGCTCTGATCAATGTTGAATTGCTCCAGCAAGAATTCAACTTGATCTACGAAAATCGTCAAAATCTCATCGCGTAACGCCACGTCGCCCGCGACATATTTGTCGAGATGCGCCAAATCAATATGGCTTGGTTCATTCATGGCCACACTCGTCTGCATCGAAGAAATCTCCTCACGCTTACCGACGTACTCTGCATTTCTTCGAATTCGATTAAAATTTTGCGGGGTTTGGTGAACGCGTTGTTAACTAATCAAAAAAACGCCGCTCTCTGATCCAGAGAACGGCGCATTTTTTGTCAATCGCAGCAGCCGATCAGGCCGCCGGCAAATTCTAATTGTCAGTAGACTCGGCGGCTTCATCGGCGGCTGCCTCCGCGTCGTCTGCCGCAGCTTCAACTTCGTCAGCAGCGTCTGCAGCTGCTTCGTCAACTGCGTCAGCAGCGTCGCTGGCTGCGTCCGACGCAGCATCACCAGCCGCATCCATGGCATCCCCCGCAGCATCGGCAGCGTCGCCAGCCATGTCTTCGGCTGCGTCCATCGCGTCGCCCGCCATTTCGCCAGCTGCGTCACCGGCGGCATCCATAGCATCGCCAGCCATGTCGCCCGTCGCATCAGCAGCATCGCCCATGGCTTCGTCTGCATCCTCGGCCATTTCGCCTGCTGCATCCGCAGCATCACCAGCCGCATCCATCGTCGCATCAGCGGCGTCGCCCATGGCGTCGCCAGCATCGTCAGCCATTTCGCCGGCAGCTTCAGCCCCGTCGTCAATGGCTTTACCAACGTCCGCAGCATCCTTGCCAGTAAGTTTCATCAACCCGATGATAATCGCCAACGCTACCGCGATGACCAAAATAATTCTTAACATGACGCACTTCCCTTCATTTATTCACGCCCAATAACCGTTGTTCGCGCCCCCGTCGAATCTTTCTCGTCAACGGCATATCTCTACGCGAAGCAGAGATTTAGCGCTTTTTGGAATTTCGGTAAACATTGAATTACCTTGCTATTTGCTCATGAAAATCAGTGATTTCGCTTGTTTTCGGACGATTTTATGGTTACCGCGCAGAACAGTCGCCGAAAAAAAACCAGAATCGACGGCTGATTTTAGAAAAACGTCTCCCGGAGCCTCCATGCAAGAAAACGCCGTATTCCTAGGGTTCAGCGAAAAGCCGGAATATTTGCCACTGAAATACGCGAACCGGCACGGTCTTATTGCCGGCGCCACAGGCACCGGGAAAACTGTTTCCCTGCAGATTATCGCGGAAGGACTATCCGACGCCGGCGTTCCGGTTTTTGTCGCGGATGTGAAGGGCGACCTCGCCGGCATCTCGCAGGCGGTCAAGATGAAAAGTTTCCTGACTGAACGCGCGCAGATAGTTGGACTGGAACCCTATAAGCCGCGCGGCTTTCCGGTTTGCTTTTGGGATTTATATGGCAAGCAAGGCCATCCAATCCGCGCAACTGTCACCGAAATGGGCCCGCTTTTGCTGTCGCGTCTTCTCGGCCTCAATGACACCCAGGAAGGCGTTTTGACATTGGCGTTCCGAGTAGCGGACGATGAAGGGCTGTTGCTTCTCGATCTGAAAGACTTGCGTTCGCTTCTCGTCGAAGTCGCAACAAGACGAAAAGAACTGTCCGCGGAATATGGACACGTTTCGACCGCCAGCGTCGGCGCCATTCAGCGCCGGCTTTTAGCGCTGGAGGAACAGGGCGCAGAAAATTTCTTTGGCGAGCCGGCGCTTGACCTTCTCGATTTCATGCAAACCGACGAAAACGGCAAAGGCATCATCAACGTCCTCGCGGCGGACAAATTGATGCAGACGCCGAAACTCTATGCGACCTTCTTGTTGTGGATGTTGTCAGAACTCTTTGAAGAACTCCCCGAAGTCGGTGATCCAGACAAGCCTAAGCTCGTCTACTTCTTTGACGAGGCGCACCTGCTCTTCGATGAGGCGCCAAAAGCTTTGCTTCAAAAAGTCGAGCAGGTCGTGCGTCTTATTCGATCGAAAGGCGTCAGCGTCTTTTTCGTAACGCAAAACCCGCAGGATGTTCCTGACAGTGTTTCGAGCCAGCTCGGCAATCGTGTGCAGCATGCGTTGCGCGCATTTACGCCCCGCGAGCAGCGCGTCGTGAGAGCAGCCGCTGAAACATTCCGCCCCAACCCCAATTTCAAAACCACCGATGTCATTACCGAACTCGGCATTGGAGAAGCGCTTGTGTCGACTTTGATGAAGAAAGGCGTGCCGGGCGTCGTGGAACGGACCCTCATTCGGCCGCCGGAATCGCGCATGGGGTCGATTACGAAAGCGGAGCGGAAAACGATTTTGTCGGCGTCAGAAATGGGTGATCGCTACGATGAAATGGTCGATAATGAATCCGCCTACGAAATATTGAAAGACCGCCGCGAAAAAATTGAAAAAGAGCAGGAACGCGCCAGCAAACGCGAAGAAAAAACTAAATCCCGCAAATCCTCAAGCCGGACTGGCGGGCGCCGCACGACCCGGCGTCGGTCTAATCGCCAGTCTGCCGGCGAAGCCGCCTTCAAAACATTCGTGCGCACCCTCGCCCGCGAGGCGGCGCGGGGCATTCTAGGTACGCTTAAACGCCGATGACTGAACCGGAGGAGCATGCGAGCGACGACGGAACAAGCTTCGCCGTCGCAATTCTCGGTACAACAATACTTGCTGTCATTGGTCTTGGCCTCGCCCATGTCGCTGGTGTGCCGATAGCGCCGCAAATCAAGCTGAAAATCGATGATGTGTTGCTCGGCGTTATCGCGACTTTGCCCCTTGGGATTTTTCTATATTGGTTTTCTCAAACGAGCATTCCGTCTTTCGCGGAATTTCGAGAATCGCAAATCGATTTTTTCAGCAAGATAGGGTTCCAATTCACACCGATGCGAATTGTCGCCATGGCGCTTGCGGCCGGTGTTGGCGAAGAGATTTTGTTTCGCGGGTTCCTGCAAAGCTGGATCAACAGCTTTTCACCTGTGGTGATTGCAATCATCGTTTCAAACATCGTGTTCGGATTGTTACATATGCGCACGGTGCTATATGCGGTTATTGCAGGCCTCGTTGGCGCCTATCTCGGCGTCGTTTTTGCCGTCACTGACAATTTGCTCACGCCAATGGTAACCCATTTTGCGTATGACCTCCTTGCGCTGGAGTACACTCGCAATGCAATTGCGGCACGTGGAAATTCCAATTTATAGGCGAAACGCCGTTTCGATCGGTTCTTCCGTCACCGGATATCCGAGATCGTCCGGGATGGTGACAAATTTCTTTCCGTCTTTGTCGACGATAAACGGTTCGACCGCGCGAATCTCACGATCATTCGCAAACTGAACCACGTCGTCAGCACTCGCTGAAACGCCTAGCAATTCAACATTACGCTTGGTCGGGAAAATCATTTTGCGATCACCAGTCTTAACTGCATCCATAGCAGCATCTGGCGATGTCCAAATCGCGTCGGTCGCCTCATTCCCGTCTTCGCGCGCTGATTGTCCTGGGGGCGTCGCTGCGGCAAAGAACCATGTGTCAAAACGCTTGTGGGTTGCTTCCTTGGGCGGACGCCAGCGCGCAAACAGGTGCAAGGCATCCGCGGCGAGCGTAATTCCCTCGCGCTTCACCATATCAAGAAAAAGCTGGTCGTTATCTTCGACGGCTTTGCGTTGGTCGTTCAAGCCGCGAGCAAAATCATCATCGACAAAGTTGTCGTCGCCGACTTTGCGCGCCAGCAATATGCCGGATTCTTCGAACGCTTCGCGGATGGCGCCGATGCGCCCCGCCCATTGTTCACGCGGCGCATTTTCCAGACCAACGCAATGGTCCGCCCATTCAGGATTTGCGTCGCTCTTTTCCAGACGACCGCCGGGAAACACGAGGGCGCCGCCGGCGAAACCCATATCCGCATGACGTTCGATCATCAGCACCTGAAACTCAGGTTCGTCGCGCAATAAAATAACCGTCGCAGCCGGGATATAATCACTCACTAAAGTAGTCCCTTTTTGCCTTGCCCTGCGGGTAATCCAATTGCGGTTTCATCAAAATGTGAACGCCATAAGCGGCGAATGCCGTAGCGACAGCCGCCGGCGCCGCTATCAGCCAATTAAGGGAAAACGTCAAAATCGTGATAATTGCCGAGAAGAGAATTGTTCCGCTTGCGAGAAATCCAAGCGGCGCCCATTTCCGGCCCAACAATAATGCCAGCGCCGAGGCGACTGCAGCGCCGACAAACCAGGCGACGACCAGGGTGAGTTGATGATCGAAGGGCAAAGCCCCGTCTCCCAGCGACGCAGGTGACGCGCGGAGCGAAGCCGTCGCGGCCTCGATAAATCTCGCGACGGACAGACCAGCGATAACAGCAACGATGATAGCAAATAGCGAACGCAGCATGGGGCGCTATCTACCCGGCGCCCACACGCCATGGAAGCCAATGGGCACACGTTGCGGCAGTTTTACGCGGGCAATTGGCGGCGCGGAGAAATTCTGCGCGTCGATAACATGCGCTTCAGAATTCCCGTCAAAATCGGTGGTGAACGAAATGAGATATCCGTCGTCTTCGTTTTTCGCACCGACGCGCGGCGCGAAGCCAGGCTCCGATCCGAAGACGGCTTCCGGAAAATCGTGCCGCTCGCTGGCGCCTGTTGTCAGGTCATATTTCACCAGCGCCGAAAACCGCTGCTCAATGCAATCGTCAAAAACTGCATGATAGGAATAGCGGGTTTTTCGCCCTGCATAGGCATTATTGACGACCGGAAATTCGGACAATGCATCGTCAATCTGTTCCTCACGCCCCTCGCCGGTTTTCATGTTCATGCGCCACACAAACGGCTGCGCGCGCAACGCCAGAACGTCCGCCATCGCGGCGTAAGCACCAAACGAAGGATCGGGGTCATAGCCGTTCGGAACCATCTTGCACGCCGCCATGACGACCTCTTCGGCTTCCTCCCATGCGTTAATGACATGATATATATAAGACGTCGGGAACTCGAACCATTTTATCCCGCCACCTGTTCGCGAGACTACACCGAAACGTGTCGGTAATTCCGCGACATGAATTTGCCACATGCGATTTCGAATGGCTTGCTCAGAGAAGATCACCGGCAAGTCATGCAGGATGACATAGTTTTCCGTCATGCCCATATCGTGAGGCAAACGCGGACCCGGCAAGTCGATCTCATGGAAATGTGTCAGCTCTCCTTTTGCGGAAACCGTTCCCGTCCACATTTTCGGCTCATAGAGCGGATAGTCGAAAAAGACGAGCTCGCCCGTGTCCGGGTCGACTTTGGAATGGGCTGACATATTTCGCGGAAGCGCACCGCCAAAGGTCTCTGTACGAATGGTCTCAAGCGTGTCAACATCCACCGCAACCGGCTGGCCTGATATATACCAAAGCGCCAATAGATTGCCGTTGTGAAATACAAGATCAGTATTTGCAGTATCGCGATAGTGGACTTTGCGCCCGGGGACATCGTTTGCCGAACCGAAAATACCGCCAAGCGAACCCGATCCGTTTGCCTGAAAATCCTGCGCGCCGATATACCGGTTGGCATAGCGCGCCGCGCTGTTTTCAAACCAGACGCCATGGATCATGCCGTCGCCGTCGAACCAGTGATGCATGCCCTTTGGCGGCAATGAAGGATTTGGCCCATTACGAAAAAACGCGCCGTATAAATCGCGCGGAATGTCTCCGGTGACAGGCAAATCAGCAGCGGCAACTTCTTTCTCAACCGGCGCATAAAGTCCATTTAGGTAAGGATTGACTTTGATCAGTTCGTTAGCAGTCACGCATCGCCAGCCTTTCTTGATGAAAATAGCATAACACATCTCATATATTGACGGCGAGGACGGTGCGCAGTTTAGTGGCGCTTTCGCGGGAGAATTTTAACGATGGGCGCAACAACAACGCCAATCGGTGAAGCAGATAGGCTCGATTATCTGGACATCCTTCGCGGGCTCGCGGTGCTGGCCATTTTCGCCGTCAACATCAAGGCAATGCTTGCGCCATTTCCCTATTATTCCAACGCGACCTTGTGGACAGGCGAATATGACCGGCTCGTCGCCGCGCTCCAGGTGTTTTTCATTGAAGATAAATGGCGAACGATCTTCACCGCACTTTTCGGCGCCGGTCTCGCGCTAATCGCAGAACGCACGGCGATGAGAGACTCAGGAAGCCTTGGGCTCTTGAGCCGTCGTCTGTTTTTTCTTTTTATTTTCGGTCTAATCCATCTTTTGGCGATTTGGATGGGCGACATCCTGTTTGCCTATGCACTTTGTGGATTTCTGGCCATGTGGTTCAGAAATGCGGCGGCAAAAACACTTATTCGGTGGGCGGCAAAATTCCTTTTCATCGCAATAGTCTGGAATACGCTGTTCGCCATCGGTCCCGCCGCTATTCCTGAAGTGCGCGCCGAGATCGAACCGTTTCTATGGGGAACGGACCCGGAATACATTCGCGAAACGACGGAACAGATGCTTGGCGGCATCGGCGGCCATTTTGAAGCGCGCATCACATCCGCATCTGAATACATATTTATGTATTTCCTCGCCGGCGGACACTGGCTGGAAATGCTAGCGGTCATGATTGGAGGCATGTGGGCCTATCGCACCGGATTTTTCACCGGCGCAGCGTCGGTAAGCACTTATCGCCGCGCGCTGATTTTCGGTTTCGTCGCCGCGGTCATTTGCGATACGATTCGTTGGACTCTACTCAATCACTATAACTGGGACTTCGCCGCTTATTCTTATTTGCAAATTCTCAATCAACTCGATGGCTATTTTGGTGCGATTGGATATTCAGGACTGGTTGGCCTGCTGGTCAAATCCGGTTGGCGCCCGCGCGCCGTCGCAGCGACCGGCCGAATGGCGTTTACGAACTACATCGCTTGCTCGCTGGTCGGGACGACCCTGGCCTATGGTCACGGCTTTTCGCTATTCAACGCACTTACCAATTTGCAGCTATTGCTGATCACCTTCGCCACCTGGATCGTGATACTGATCTGGTCGCCATTATGGCTAGCACATTATCGATTCGGACCACTTGAATGGTTATGGCGATCATTAACCTACGGCGCATTACAACCAATGCGCCGGGTCAGCGCGCCTCAACGCGCAACTTAATCGGCGTCGACGGCTGGAGCGTGATCCGCATCACTGGCTGCGGCTCTTCGCCCAGCGCCGGGAGAAATCGCAATTCCTTCAAAAGCGTCGCCATGGCGATCACCATTTCCTGCATGGCGAAACTCGCCCCGATGCAAACGCGCGGGCCGGCGCCAAACGGTAGATAGGCGAAGCGGTCAATCGCCTTCCCTTCGTCACCCAAAAACCTCGTTGGATCGAAATTATCTGGATCACGCCATAATTTGCGATGACGGTGCAAAACCCAGGTCGAAACGACAACTTCTGTTCCTGCATCAATCGATAGATCGCCAAGTTTATCTTTGCCGATCGCAGTCCGGGACAAAATCGGCGCCGCTGGATAGAGCCGCATCGATTCCTTGATGACGGCCGTCAAGAAAAGCAGTTCATCACCCCATTTCGCAGGTTCATTTATGTTGAGGGTTGCGGCGTCAATTTCTGTTTCGGCCCGACGTAAATTGTCCGGGCTGTTCGCTAACAAGTAAAATGTCCAAGCGAGGCTTCGCGCGGTCGTTTCATGTCCAGCCGCGAGAAATGTCAGCAAATTATCGATGACTTCGTCTTCGCTCAGCGGCTCGCCGGTGTCTTGGCCGGCGCGCAATAACAAAGTAAGAAAATCTTCCGGCGCCTCGCCGCCGGTTGCGACCAACCGCTTTCGGGCGAGTGCGATGCTCGCAACCTGACGCCGAAGATCTGCAACAATCCGCAAAGCGCCGCCGCGGCCAACCCTCGGCATCCAGCGCGGCGCCTCCATCAAGTCGAAGGGGTGCGGCATACCGGCCTTTTCAAATAATCTTTCCAGATCGTTGGCGAAGCGTTTCGCATCAAGCTTTTGATCACCGGAGAACAGACACGCAAGCAATATATTCAACGTCAGCTGTGTCATTTGATCGGAAATGTTTACGACTTCGTCTAAGCGGCTCGATATCGCATCAACCGCTTCAACTGACTTATTGATCATGGCTCTGCCAAAACCTTGAACATGGCGCGGGGTAAAGACCGGTGTTAACGCGCGGCGCGTGCGCTTCCAATTCTCGCCTTCGGCAACGAATATTCCCTGGCCCGTAACTGGTTCGAAGACTGCGCGACGGATATTTGTCAGGCGATAGTTCTTTTCATTTGTAACAAGAAAATGGCGAATTGCTTTCGGATCATGGATGATTGCGTAGTCGCGGCCGAAGATACTGTCGAGATGGGTAAGCTTGTTGAAGTGCCCCTCAGTCCAGATTTCGAGAGGGTTGCGCGCCATGATTTTGAAATACCGCATATAGGCGCCTGGCGACGGTCGCGCATTCGGGGGCAAGACCCGCGGCGGCGGCGCTGGCGGTCGAAAGGCGGCTTGCGTCACAATGCAACTTTCCTTTGTGTGGGGGGCGGTTTGATGTAGGCGCCGGACGACCGCGGCTCAAGCACTATCTGTGAGAATTGTTAAACTTTGACGGATAAATTTGCGCAAATCGAAAAAGCACAGATTTTGGACGCCATGCAAAACAATTACGACGCCCATGACGCGTTCATCGCCGCCTACACGTCGCGAACAGGGGTATTCATATCCACCTATCTACCGATGCTTATTCTCCTGGGCGCCATTCCGGGTATTCTCCTGCGGCCTGACCTGCTTGAATTTCTGAACCCGGAAAACGCGCAACAATATTTTATCTTGATTTTGATCTTTGGCGGGTTCCTGACTGTCGCCGCCGTAGAAAGCATCGTCGGTTTGGTGCGAACGGGCGCCGGCAATCCAGCTCTAATTATCGACAGGAATGGCGTGCGCGGTCGTCACGCCTACCGCGACCGGATTTTCGCTTGGGAAGATATTGGTGAGATTTTTATCAAGGCCGGCAAATTTTACGTCGCGCGGAAACCGAAAAATTTTCTCGAAAGAATTACTCAAATATACACCCGTCCGGGCGGACGCTACCGATTTGAAACTTTTATGCTAATACCGATCGAGAATATCGACAAATCCATCACGGACATCAATTATGCGATTCAACGCTATGCGCCGGATAATTCGCATTTCGCGGAACCTGATTGGACTATTCCAAAAGAACCGTTGTTTTATCTCGGACGAATAGCAACCGACGCAAGAAAATAGCGCCCCGAATAGGATTGCATTGCCAACAATGAAAAAATCACAAAGGCGCAGGACTTCACTGAATATTTGCTCTATTCGACTTGTCATGGAAGACGGCGAACTGCATTCTAAAAATCCGGCAACGCGCCCGTTGAATCCGCACACGAAACTCGCCTTACAAATCGCTGGCGTTGTTTTGACAGCTCTAGGCGTAATCGGGATCATTCTTCCAGTGATGCCCGGCGTGCCGCTTCTCATTCTCGCCGCTGCGTGCTTCGCGCGGTCCTCGCCGCGCCTTGAACATTGGCTGGTCACACACCCCGTCCTCGGTCCCGGCATCGTCGCATGGCGCGAAAACGGCGCCATCCCAACACGTGTAAAAATTTTCGCCATTGGCATGATGGCTGTTTCAGCATTCCTCCTGATCCAGTCTGATGCGCCAACAATGATGAAATTGGTCGTGCTCACTGCCCTTGCCGGATCATCATTGTTCGTGGGAACACGTCCAAACGCCTGATCGGTTCGGAATTGAAGCGAGCCTCTTGCGCGCGCCCGCCAAAATCGGCGACATAGCCTAATGGCGAAATCATCTGAAACTTATGTTTGCCAATCCTGCGGAAACATCACGGCGAAATGGGCCGGTCGATGCGAGGCTTGCGGCGAGTGGAATACCATCGAAGCGCAAGCAGCCGAGGCCGGGCCGCCAGGATCGCTTGGCGGCGGCGCTGGCAAATCGAAAGCGCGCAAGATCGAATTCACAAGCCTCGCCGGCGGCGGTGAGGCGCCCCCGCGAATCCCATCCGGCAACAATGAGTTCGATCGCGCCTGTGGCGGCGGGCTGGTGCCAGGCTCAGCGCTTCTCATTGGCGGCGATCCCGGTGTCGGAAAATCGACTTTACTCCTGCAAATTGCCGCTGGGCTTGGTCGCGGCAACCAATCTGTCGCCTATATTTCTGGCGAAGAGGCGCCCGCGCAGATCCGAATGCGCGCTGGCAGGTTGAAGGTTCAGGATACGCCCGTGCATCTGGCGGCCGCAACGAACCTCCGCGATATTCTGGCGACCCTCAAAACCGAAAAGCCTGACGTCGTCATTATCGATTCAATCCAGACGCTTTGGTCTGATGCACACCCGGCCGCACCCGGCACGGTGACGCAAGTGCGCGCCTGCGCTCACGAACTTGTTCGTTACGCGAAGAAGTCTGGCGCCGTGGTGCTGTTGGTTGGCCATGTCACGAAGGACGGTCATATTGCAGGCCCCCGCGTCGTTGAACATCTTGTCGATGCGGTTCTTTATTTTGAGGCGGAACAAGGCCGCGATTTCAGGATTTTGCGTGCTGTAAAAAACCGGTTTGGCGCCGCTCACGAGATCGGCGTATTTGAAATGACCTCAAAAGGTCTGGAAGAAGTCGCCAACCCGTCTTCGCTATTCCTGACCGATGGCGGCGAAGCGGCGTCGGGCGCCGCTGTCTTCGCGGGGATCGAAGGAACGAGGCCGGTCCTTGTTGAAATTCAGGCGCTGGTGTCACCTTCCTCTTTGGCAGCCCCAAGGCGTTCCGTGGTTGGTTGGGACTCCGCTCGACTGTCCATGTTGCTTGCCGTCCTTGATACTCGCGCCGGGCTGGATTTTGGCCGCCACGACGTCTTTTTGAACATTGCGGGGGGGCTGCGCATTCAGGAACCTGCAGCCGATCTCGCCGCCGCCGCCGCACTTTGTTCCTCGCTGTTTGACGCACCATTACCTGCGCAATGCGTGGTATTTGGCGAAACCGCGCTTTCAGGTTCAGTCCGACCGGTAAATCAGAGCGATGCCCGCCTTAAAGAAGCCCAAAAACTGGGGTTTACGTCGGCCGTCGCCCCAGCGGGCGTCGCCAGTGCCGATCTGAAGATTAGAGAGGCGTCGACCCTCGCCGATCTTGCCGCCTGGGTGCGGACCGCAGACTAGACTTTTACAACCAACCGGCGCTTGAGAATTGCCCCCCGGAGCGCTATTGAAATATCCCGTGGGGGATCAACGACTCACGCCATAAGTTCGGCGTGTCAGAGAGTGCGCTTTTGTAATGTTTGATCTCCTGTTTCTGGTAATTGTTGGTTTATCAACAGCGTTTGCTGCGCTGCGCGGCGGATTACGCGAGCTTTCGACATTGCTGGCGCTTGCGGTCGCCGGCGGCCTCACCTGGATAACAGCCCCAGTAATTCTTGGCGGATTGGGGATGACCAACAAGTTTATCCCGACAGTTGTTATCGCAGTAGTGCTTATTGGCGCGTTTTTTCTTGTCGCCCATGTAGGTTTTCATCTCGGCTTGAAGCGTTTGCCGCTTGAAGGCCGCGCCGCCCTTGGAGATCGTATCGGCGGCGGCGTTTTCGGTTTTGTCCGTGGCCTGGTGCTAATCGGTCTAGGCTATCTTGGATACAGCTATTATCTGGATGTCGATCAGCAACCGGAAAGCGTTCAGAACGCGCTTACCCAACCAATCGCCAATGGCATGGCGAACTGGTTTGAAAGTTTTGCGCCGCCGGAAACCCAACTTGAAAATACGCAGCCGGACCTTGGCGACGGCTCCGACGGATATCGACGCATAGAGCGGGACGGTATGGAAGAGTTGGTCACGACCGCGACAACAGACGATGAGCCAGTTGACGAAACGGCTTCTGAAGATGACGACATCGCCGAAATTCTAGCGACGGAAGACCAATAACGATGCTCACCTGCAGCGCTGACAAAACGCCCGTCTCAAAACGCGCCGCAGACTTCCTGAAAATTGAAGGCCCGAAATATCGCCGCCGCCAGAGCGAGCTCGATGCGATTCTAGGCGGTCCAAAACTCAACGAAGAATGCGGCGTCTTTGGCGTCATCGGCACGGACGACGCGGCGGCGCTGACAGCGTTGGGCTTGCACGCTCTTCAACATCGTGGACAGGAGGCGGCTGGCGTCGCGACCTTTGACGGCGAACAGTTTCACACCGAGCGCCAGATGGGCCTTGTCTCGGAACATTTCTCTGACGCCGATACGCTTGACCGACTGCAGGGTATCTGCGGCATCGGCCATACGCGGTATTCGACGCAAGGCGACACAGTTCTTCGCAATGTCCAGCCGCTCTACGCCGATCTTGACCAGACCGGCATCGCGATCGCGCACAATGGCAATCTGACCAACGCAAAGACCTTGCGCGCAGACCTTGTTCGTCGCGGATGCATCTTTCAGTCAACATCAGATTCTGAAATATTCCTGCAGTTGACAGCGCGCTCGCAATATCTTTCCGCCACTGACAAATTGATTGAAGCGCTAAAACAGGTCGAAGGCGCTTACGCTCTCACCGTTTTGACGCCGGAAGGATTGATTGGCGCCCGCGACCCCGTGGGCATCAGACCGCTCATCCTTGGCGACTTAAAAGGCGCGCCAATTTTGGCGTCAGAAACTTGCGCTCTTGATATCATCGGCGCGAAATTCATTCGCGATATCAAGCCAGGCGAGGTCGTGATCTGCAAAGCCGATGGCTCCATCGAAAGCCGGCAGGTATTTCCCGAACCTCCCCATGCACGGCCTTGCATTTTTGAACTCATCTATTTCGCTAAACCAAATTCAACCGTCGACGGCGAGAGCGTTTACGAATTACGCAAGCGCCTTGGAGAGCGGTTGGCCGATGAGGCGCCATGCGAGGCTGATCTCGTTTCGCCAATTCCAGACTCCGGCGTTCCCGCCGCGATTGGCTACGCGCAACATTCTGATCTGCCCTATGAAATGGCGCTGATCCGATCGCATTTTATCGGGCGCACCTTCATTGAGCCGCAACAAAAAATCCGTGAGGCAGGCGTTGCGCGCAAGCATTCGCCGAACCGCGGGCTCATTGACGGCAAGCGCGTCGTTCTGATCGATGACTCAATTGTGCGCGGTACAACCTCTCGCAAAATATCGGAGATGTTGCGTCAGGCCGGTGCAAAGGAAGTTCACATGCGTATCGCCTGCCCACCCATTATTCATCCGGATTTTTACGGCATCAATACGCCATCTCATGAAGAACTTCTCGCCGTCGGCAGGACCGTTGAAGAAATGCGCGAGCTTATCGGCGTGGACAGCCTCGCGTTTCTCTCTCTCGACGGACTTTATAAAGCCTTCCGTAAGGGCGCCCGCGACAAAACCGCCCCGGCTTTCACCGATCATTGCTTTACCGGCGATTACCCAACGCGCCTCATCGATCAAGTCGAATCCAAGCGCAATGCCATGATCACGCAGTTATCGTTTCTGGCAGAGACCAGTTAGACGACTACCCGCGCTCGTCTTTAGATGACTCCATCACGATATAAGAGGATATACTTCTGACTTTCGGCAATCGACCCAAAATCTCCGTATGGAAATGTTTGTACGCAGCTAGATCGCGTGCTTCAACACGCAGAATATATTCGATTGACCCTGTTACGTTATGACACTCGCGCACTTCCGCCGCGCCTGCCATCGCTCGCTCAAACTCGTCCTGCGCGGCTTTGGTGTGCTCCGATAGGCCCACCGCGACATACGCGATAAAACCGACGCCCAAAGCCGCCGGATTAAGGACGGCGCGATAGCCGGAGATCACGCCACGCCGCTCCAGTTCCTGCACCCGGCGCAGACATGCCGACGCTGAAAGCCCAACGCCTTTGGCGAGGTCCGCATTGGTCTTGCGCCCGTCCGCCGACAGCTCGCGCAATATTCTTCGGTCTATATCGTCAATTTCTGTCATATATTGTGAAAATAGGCGGACACCCGCGTATTTTGCAAGAACTTGCGGCGCAATGCCGAATAGAGTTGCAAGATGACCCTTGAACTTCTCGCCGCCCTCGCTGCTTTCACGTTTATCACTTCGGTGACGCCCGGCCCGAATAATCTGATGGTGATGGCGTCCGGCGCGAATTTCGGCCTGACGCGGACCTTGCCGCATATTTTTGGCGTCATTTGCGGCTTTCAGTTTATGCTCTGGACGGTTGGCGCGGGGTTAATAACCGCGCTTGAGACATACCCCATCAGTACACTGATTTTGAAATTCGCAAGCGCTGCATTTCTACTCTACCTTGCCTGGAATTTCGCCAACGCCGCACCGCCAGAAAATGGCGCCGATGAAAAACTCATCGGCAAACCGATGTCGTTTTTGCAAGGCGCGGCATTTCAATGGGTGAACCCGAAAGCTTGGGCGCTATCCATTGGGGCCCTCGGCGCCTTCGTGACGGCAGAACAATCCATCGTTGGCCTTTTAACGATATCGATTGCCTTCATCTTGCTCGGCGCGCCATGCGTTTTCGCCTGGACGCTGCTCGGCACGCAATTGCGCCGTCTGTTTCGGAAACCCCTGCACCTCAAAATTTTTAATTGGACTTGTGCAGCGTTACTCGCCGCCAGCGTTATCCCTGTCCTGACCAGCACCACATAAATTTTCGTTGATTCTTTGGAGGTCGCGTTATGAACAGTAGTCTGCAAGAAAAAATTTTCGCCGAGTTAGAGGAAACCAAGGTACTGATGCGCGCCGCCGATCTTGCACGCGATCATATCCGTGATGCATTCGACAAGCGGCCCTTCCCGACGTCGGAAAATATTGATGCTCTCGCCGCACTCAGCGGACCAGTTCCACAGAGCCCTTCAGACCCGGCGACGATCATCATGGACATGCAACGATTTGCGGGCGACGCTTGCGTTAACGCTATTGGCGGGCGGTATTTCGGTTTTGTCACCGGCGGCGTATTGCCGATTGCGCTCGCGGCGCGCTGGCTTTCCGATGCCTGGGACCAAAACGCACCGCTTTTCGTTACCTCGCCCGTCGCCGCAGTATTCGAGGAGGTTTGCGAAGAATGGCTCCGCGACATGCTGCGGTTGCCGCCGGAAACCGTCGCCGGTTTCGTCAGCGGCTCGTCCATGGGCATTTATTGCGGATTGGCGGCTGCGCGATATCGCTTGCTCCAAAACAAGGGCTGGGACATCAACGCAAAAGGCCTCAATGGCGCGCCAAGCTTGCGGGTCGTTGCCGGTCGCCAGGCTCACGCTACCGTTATTAAAGCCATCGCGCTATTGGGCCTTGGCGTAGACAACATCGACTGGGCCGATGTCGATGACCGCGGGTGCGTGACGCCGGAGACCATGCCATCCATCGACGATGCAACGATCGTTATCTTGCAGGCTGGCGATGTGAATTCCGGCGCCTTCGATGACTTCGCAGGGATATGTCCCGATGCGAAAGGCAAAGGCGCGTGGGTTCATGTGGACGGCGCTTTTGGCCTTTGGGCAGCGGCAACGGAACGTTTTGCGCCCCTTACAGCCGGGATGGAAGACGCCACGTCGTGGTCTGTCGATGCGCACAAAACGCTCAACACGCCTTATGACAACGGCATTGTCTTTACCCGTGACAAGGAGGCGCTCAACAACGCGCTTCATGCGGCCGGATCATATTTTGTGCACGGAGACAGGCGCGACGGCATGTTCTATACGCCGGAGCTCTCCCGCCGCGCCCGCGCGATCGAACTCTGGGCCGTATTAAAATATCTCGGCCAGACCGGCGTTGAGGAACTTGTCGGCGCGCTCCACGAACGTTCACTGCAATTCGCCAGCGAACTCCGCGAGGCGGGGTTCGAAATCGCCAATGACGTTGTGTTTAATCAAACACTGGTCGCCTGCGAGAACGACGAAAAAACCCAGGCTGTCATCAAACATATACAGGACAGCGGTGAATGCTGGATCGGCGGCGCCAAATATCAGGGCCGCGATGTCATTCGCATTAGCGTTTGCTCCTGGGCGACGACTGAAGCTGATGTATCGCGCAGTGTTCAGGCGTTTGTTGCAGCGCGTGACGCCGATTAAGGCGCGCTATTGACAAGCCTTCGCTGCGCGCTTCATTTTAAGTGGCGCGAACTGGGAGATTGCCCAAATGGCGCTCGTTTCGTTCACGGATAATTTGCTGAAGCACCTTCCCTGCCTGCCCACCGAGGCGAGCGGCGAGACCGTGCGCGATGTCATGGAAACCGTTTTCGCACAGAACGCGCCTTTGCGATCTTACATCGTCGATGATCAGGGGCGCTTGCGCAAACACGTCAACATTTTCATCAATGACGAGATGGTGTCAGACCGCGTGAAATTGAGCGACGCCGTTGCCCCAGACGATGAAATTTTCGTATTTCAGGCCCTTTCCGGAGGTTGATATGGCCGAAACATTCTACGCCGCTACACGCAAAGGACTATTTACCTATCGCCGCAATGGCGACGACTGGGCGACGTCGTCGCCGGCGTTTCTGGGCGAGCCAGTAAACGCCATCATCAAAGATCCGCGCGATGAAACACTTTATGCGGCGCTCGACCTCGGACATTTCGGGCCAAAACTTCACCGCTCCGATGATGACGGCAAGACGTGGAATGAACTCGCGCCGCCGGCGTTCGAAAAAACGGACGACCCCGATGAGAAAGCGCCGTCGGTGTCAATGATCTGGAGCCTTGCGCCCGGCGGCGGCGATGAACCCGGCGCGATCTGGGCCGGTACAATCCCCGGCGCCCTCTTTCGCAGCGACAACAGCGGCGAGACCTGGCGCCTTATAGAGAGCCTTTGGGACCGGCCAGAACGAGAGGGCTGGTTCGGCGGCGGCTACGATCATCCGGGCATTCATTCCATACTTGTTGATCCCCGCGACAGCTCAAAATTGACGCTAGGCATATCCTGCGGCGGCGTCTGGAAATCAAGCGATCGCGGCGAGACCTGGCGCCTCACCGGAAAAGGTCTGCGCTCAGACTATACGCCGCCGGAACAGTCGGAAGAACCGAACACGCAAGACCCACACCTTCTGGCGTCATGCGCCTCGGCGCCGGACACGATCTGGTGTCAGCATCACAACGGCATCTTCCTATCGCGCGACGGCGGCGAAACGTTCACGGAATTTCGTGATGTAGAGCCGGCGGTATTCGGGTTCGCAGTCGCCGTTCACCCGAACGATCCTGAAATCGCGTGGCTTGTCCCCGGGGTTAAGGACGATTGCCGGGTGCCGGTGGACGGCAAATTCGTCGTTAACAAAACCATCGATGGCGGCGAAAGCTGGCGCGTAAAAACTGACGGACTTCCGTCCGAGCCAAGTTACGACCTCGTCTTCCGCCATGCTCTTGATGTTGATGAAACAGGCAACCGATTGGTGATGGGGTCGACCACCGGCAACCTTTGGGCGAGCGACGATGGCGGTGAGCGCTGGCGGCTTCTAAGCGCCCATCTGCCGCCAATTAACGCCGTCGGCTTCGGATAAAGCGACGTTAAGCCGGCATAAAGTTGCCAAAATCGGGTGCCATGATGCTAGAACGTTTCCTTTAGCCTTTGGGGAGCCCGTCTTATGTTTTCGCCCGCTAAATTTTCCGTTGCCGCGCTCGCCAGCCTTGGCGTCGCCGCATTCGCGGCGAATTCCCTCGCTGATCAATCAAAGATCGAGAATGAGAAAATTGATTATGACGGTTTTGCCGAATTGGTCGATGATGTCAGCGCCATTCGCGAGAAGCGCCTCATCGATCTGGAAACATTTTTGAAATTTGCAGCGGACGAAGACACGATTGTTCTCGATGCGCGATCGGCAGAAGCATTTGCCGCCGGACACATCGACGGCGCGGTCAATCTCTCCTTTTCGGATTTTACGCAGGAAAAGCTGGACAAGCTTATCGGCGATAAATCCAAACGCATTTTAATTTACTGCAACAATAACTTCGCCGACGATGAAGAGCCCGTTCCGCTGAAGCGTGTCGAGCTGGCGCTCAACATTCCGACGTTCGTAAATTTACACGGCTATGGCTTCACTAATGTGTACGAGCTAGAAGAATCCGTCTTCATGGACGATCCGCGGATTGATTTCGTCCAGCCTGAGTGATTATTCGCTATCCTTGTACGCTGCGCAAACACCAAAAATGTATCTCTATTGTCATTACCGGACTTGTTCCGGCAATCCAGCAAGTACTGAAACAATTTCTGGATTGCTAGGAGTTTTCCGACGGGAACCGAAAACCAGCAAGACAGCGGTGATGGGAAGGACGATTCGTTTACTGCCTTCTTACCGCTTGACTGTAGGATCCATATCCTGAAATTGAAGCGGTGTCGGAATACGCCGCTGATGGACCCCACCGTTAAACAGGGGGGACGCAGAAAAAGAGAACGCAGAGGCTCGCTTTGCCCGGCGCTACAACTCCGCTAGCCGCGCCAGCGCCGCTTTCAATTTCTCCAGTTGTACTTCAAAGTCCGCACGGCGGGTGTGTTGTTCTTCAACAACCGCTTTCGGGGCTTTGTCGACGAAATTCTTGTTCGCGAGTTTTTTGTCGATGCCGTCGATTTCTTTTGAAACTTTCGCGATCTCTTTTTCCAGCCGCGCGCGTTCAGCATCAAGGTCAATGACCCCTTCCATGGGCAGGGCAATTACCGTTTCGCCAAGAACAATTTGAACCGAGCCTTTGGGCGCAGAATCAACGAATTTGATCTCGGAAAGCCGCGCGAGACGTGAAATGATATTTTCATGGGCTGTGAACCGCGCGGCGTCGCCTGTGTAGACCATCGGGATTTTTGCGCCGGCGGGAACGTTCATTTCCTGACGCACGGAACGGGTTTGCGTGATTGCGTCGATGACCCAATTCATTTCTTCCGCAGCGTCCGGCGATGTCAGTTTATCGTTCGCTTGCAGCCAGTCGGCAGTGATCAGCGCATCGCCGAAGCCAAGTTCGTTCCAGAGTTCTTCAGAAACAAACGGCATGAACGGGTGAAGAAGTTTGAGGATCTGGCTGAGCGCCCACGCTGCTGTCGCACGTGTTTCTGATTTCGCGGCTTCATCTTCGCTTTGGAAGACTGGTTTCGCAAATTCCAGATACCAGTCGCAGAATATGTTCCACGAGAATTTGTATATAGCGCCGGCGGCGTCGTTGAAGCGATAGGCCTCAAGCTCGCGCGTGACGGTCGCAGTGCAATCGTTGGCTTCGTGAATGATCCATTTGTTGAGGGTCAACTTGGCTCCCGCCGGGTCAAACCCGGCGTCATATTTGCACTCGTTCATTTCGCAAAAGCGCGCGGCATTCCAGAGCTTGGTTCCGAAATTGCGATAGCCCTCAACGCGCGGTTCGGAAACGCGAACGTTTCGGCCTTGCGCGGCCTGCACCGCAAGCGTGAAGCGCAACGCATCTGCGCCGAATTTCTCTATGAGATCCAGGGGATCAACGCCGTTGCCCTTCGACTTTGACATCTTTTGACCATGCTCATCAACGACAAGGCCGTGGATATAAATATCCGGGAACGGAACTTCCTTGCAGGCGTAAAGCCCCATCATCATCATCCGCGCCACCCAGAAAAAGATGATGTCAAATGCGGTGACAAGAACGGTGTTGGGGTAGTGTTTTTCGAGTTCAACTGACTCGTCCGGCCAACCCAGCGTCGAGAACGGCCACAGGGCAGACGAGAACCAAGTGTCAAGGACGTCGGGGTCTTGGTACAGGAGCGCATAGTCTTCGTCATCAACAAAATCACATGCTAACGCTTCTTCACGTTCAGCTATTCTCCATGAACCGGGACCACTTCTTTCCGCCTGACCGATAGCATCTGTTTCATTTTCGGCGACGTAAATTTTGTTGTTGGGCCCATACCACGCAGGTATTCTGTGCCCCCACCATAGCTGGCGGGAAATGCACCATGGTTCGATATTGCGCATCCACTGGAAGTAAGTCTTCTCCCAGTTTTCGGGAATAAAGCGCGACGCGCCCTGCTCCACCGCCTCAATCGCAGGTTTCGCCAGCGCCTCGGCGTCGGCAAACCACTGGTCCGTCAGCATCGGCTCGATGACGACGTTTGAACGATCGCCGAAAGGCTGCATGATTTTTTTGTCTTCAACTGCGATCATTAAGCCTTCGGCGTCGATATCGGCGACGACTTTCTTGCGGGCCTCAAATCGGTCAAGCCCGCGATATTCGTCGGGCACCAGATTAATGCCGTCGACATAATTCGCATCCGGCGTCCCGCCCGCTTTGACCAGCGCCTTCGCCTTGGCGGCTTGTTCAGCGTAGGGCGCGCCGTCGGCGCGCAACGCCGCTTTCCAGTCCATCAGGCGATACATCGGTATGTCGTTGCGTTTCGCGACTTGATAGTCGTTGAAATCATGCCCGCCGGTAATCTTCACCGCGCCAGAACCAAAATCTGGGTCCGGATAGTCGTCGGTGATGATGGGAATCAGCCGGCGATGTTTTTTCGGACCCACCGGAATTTCGCAAAGCTTGCCAACGATGGGCGCGTAGCGCTCGTCGGACGGGTGCACCGCGACGGCGCCGTCCCCAAGCATGGTTTCAGGGCGCGTCGTTGCGATGGAAATATAATCGCGGCGTTCACGCAAGGTGACATTTCCGTCTTCGTCCTTCTCAACATATTCGTATGTTTCGCCGCCGGCGAGCGGATATTTGAAATGCCAAAAGTGTCCATCGACTTCGGCATTCTCGACTTCCAAATCCGAGATCGCGGTTTCAAATATCGGGTCCCAGTTGACGAGGCGCTTGTCGCGATAAATCAATCCGTCATTATAAAGATCAACAAAGACCTTCATGACAGCCTGAACCATCTGGTCATCAGCTGAACCGTCCTCGCCCATGGTGAAGCGCTCACGGCCCCAGTCACACGACGCGCCGAGGCGCCTTAGCTGTTCCAGAATTTGCCCGCCGGATTCATGGCGCCATTCCCAGACTTTTTTGACGAATTCTTCGCGGGAATAATCGGTGCGTTTTTCCTGGCGCTCGGCCATCTGGCGTTCGACAACCATCTGCGTTGCAATGCCGGCGTGGTCGGTCCCCGGCTGCCACAGGACGGACTTGCCGCGCATGCGCTCGAACCGAGACAAGATATCCTGCAGCGTGTTGTTGAGAGCGTGGCCCATATGAAGATTGCCGGTGACGTTGGGCGGCGGGATAACAATGGTGAAAGGCTCGCCCTCGCCTGTTGGTTTGAACGCGCCGGATTTCTCCCAGGCGTCATAGATCCGGCGCTCGGCCTCTTTGAAATTATAGTTTTTGTCCAGCATGGCTGTTGAGCCTTCTCGCACCCTTTTTTGCAATTGCGAAGAGCCGGTTTAAGCCGGGCCAGCCAATTGCTCAATATTCTTCACGACATAAAAAAACCGGCCCCGAAGGGCCGGTCTAAAAAATTCGTTGGTCCTCAGGTTAGCGGCGGCGTCGAGCTACGCGCTGCACCTCTTCTTCGACCTTGTCTTCGACGATGCCCGGCAGATTGGCGTCAAGCCACTCTTTCAGCATCGGCTTCAACATTTGCATGACGAGGTCCTCTAGCGTTTGGCCGGGTCCTTCAGAAACGCGAACACTGGCGGATAGTGATTGGAAGGCGTCGGAGGCAGCACTTTCAGTGTCTTTATCCAGCATCGCATCCTCGACATCTTCGGCGATGGCTTCCGCCACATTTTTTTTAATCATTTCAACGTCTTCCGTTTCCAAATGGGGGTTTGCTACGTCCTGATCGCGCGGCGCAGGCGTTTCAGCAGGCGCTGTGTTTTCGACCAATGCAGGTTTCGACGGCTCCGGCGCGACGGCCTTAGAGGGGTCACTGTCTGAAGCCGGCGCGTCCTCTTCGTCCTCTGAGATTATACGTCTGATTGAGGCGAGGATTTCTTCCATACTCGGTTCGGGCTGGGCGTTTTCCATAAACGCGGGTCCTTTGAGACTGTTAACTGTATTCGGGCGCTTTCATGCCCCCTGTTACACCGTTTTCAGGCGCTTCGTCATAGTTATCAAGGGCTTCGTTACAGCTCCGTTAATTCTGATAGAGATTGAGCGATTCGTCCATGGCGGAGACGCCAACGGCCTCAGGCGTCAAAAGCCCCATCGCCGCAAGCAGCGAATACGCCGCCGTCTGCGCGTCAGTTGTGGCCTGAACAAGCGCAACCTCAGCGTTCAGCATTTCACGTTCCGCATCAAGGACATCCAGTGTCGTTCTCGCCCCAAACTCCAACTCCCGCCGAACCCCTTCGAGGGCCAACCTGTTTGCGTCAACCCCGGCCTCTGCCGACATGATGATCGCGCGCGCGGAGATAAGTTGCTGCCATGCAGCAGTGACCTGCGCTGCGACTTGACGCTCGGCTTCTGCAATACGCGATCGATCCGCCGCCGCCAGCGCCTTTGCTTCGCGGACGCGCGAGTAGTTGGCGCCGCCCAGAAACAGCGGCATCGTTGCACGGGCGCCATAGGCGAATTGCTCGTCCTCAACCACAAATGAGCTGGGCTCCTCTGCGCGTTGCCAGCCAGCCGTCAAAGACACCGACGGCATTAAGGCGCCACGCGCGATTTTTACCTGTCGCTCTGAAGCTTCAAGTTGCGCGCCTGCCGCAACCACCGCTGGGGCAAATTCCTGAGCGAGAGAAAGCGCCGTGTCCTGATCGTCCGGCAACTCCGGCAAGTCCGTAACTGGTTCAAGATTTCCGGGCGACTGCCCGACCAGACGCGAATATTCTGATCGCGCCACCGCAAGTGAACCTTGCGCCGCTGATAAATTAGCCCGCGCGCCAGCAAGCCGCGCGTCGGCCTGCGCAACGTCTGTTTTGGTGATTTCACCGACGCGAAACCGCGCATTCGCCATTTCCTGCTGCCGTAAGAGCAAATCAACATTTTTCCGATTCAGATCATAAACCGCAGTTGCGCTTTGCACGGAAAAATATGCTGCGGCGACGTCGCGCAATATTTGCTGCTCAGTTGCGATCAGCTGCGCGCCGCCAGCGCGAATGCGCGCCTTCGCCTGTTTGATTGCGTGGAAATTTCGAAACCCGGTGAAGATTCTCTGCTCGGCAGAGACGCCATAATTCCGAGAATTGAGTTCTGTCGATGACGCCATCGGCCCCGTCCCAAAATTCAATTCCTGATCGCTTTCAATCCGGGAATAAGAACCACTGGCCGAAACCTGCGGTAAGGCCCCTGCCCAGGCTTGCGCCTTTGTTTCTTTGATTGCGTTCAGCCGTTCGCGTTCGGCGCGGATTGTCGGGTTGGTCTGGTAAGCAAGCGATAACGCATCTTGAAGCGTATCGGCACTCGCTGACGCGACAACAGCCAGCACAACGCATCCACTCACCAGCAATCGACCGATAAACCGCAACATACAACTTTAACCGAAAAGGCCCTCTTAGCCGGCGCAGACAATACGAAATAATTCGCCAGAAATTATTAAACTTCGAAGAACTGGCGGTTAGTTTTGGCGTGGCATGCCGGTTTTCAAGCGAAAATAGCAGTGCGCAGGAAATACGCGTTTAAAAGACGAAGCCTTTTTCTTCTTCAAAGCCCGCCAGTACTGAGCTGGTTGCAGCGTCAAAGTACTCTTTAACGGAAACCACATCTTGGCTTCGGCGATAGAGCACGCCGCGCGATACGCCGTCTTTTCGCAAAATTGTCGCCAGCCGCCCGCCGACGGCCAACTGATCCAGCAACACGTTTGGACGGCGCGCGATCGCGCCGCCAAGAAAAATCAGATCAAATGGGCCTTGATTTTCCGCGCCCTTCCACGGATCGCCGGTGATGACCGCGGCGTTTCCAAATCCAAGCGAGGTCAGATTGTCTTGCGCGGCGTTCGCCATACCTTCATCGCTGTCGAGCGACACAACCATTTCTGACAATTGCGCCAGGATCGCTGTTGAATACCCGCTGCCGCAAATCGCATTTAAAACAAGCTCGTTCGGTTGCGGCGCCGCTAAAGCGACAAGTTTTGCAAAGTCGCGGGCGCGCAAAAGATACCGGCCCGGCGCATAATTGATCTCGCGCTCGACATAGGCCTGATCACGCAGATCCGCAGGCAAAAATATTTCGCGCGGCGTCGTCGACATCGCCTTTTGAATGCGAAGGTCGGTGACGTCATTGGGCCGAACCTGACTTTCGACCATATTGCGGCGGGCTTCAGCGAAATCCATCGCGATTTCCTACGTTTTATCTTCCATTGTGAGCCGGAATAGCGCTACCCGCTGCGGTGCGCAATAAGCCTTTGACCGCGTGAAACGCCCGCGCTAAGAGACCCCACCACTCTTCGGGGCTATCGGCCCTTCGGACGGCCACGTGGCGGAGTGGTGACGCAGCGGCCTGCAAAGCCGTGTACGCCGGTTCGATTCCGGCCGTGGCCTCCACAATATCCGGAAGAATCAAAGCCATTCACCGCAAAACGCTTTCAGACGTGGCGTTTTTACCACCAATTGAACCGAAATTCCGCTTCAATCGACTTAGTCGTGATGGTTTCATTAACCATAGTGATATGATCTGCCGATAGCTTGATCATTGATGTAGGGCCATTCATCGCAATGCCGGAACCGCCTGCCGATTGGCGCTTGCGGGTTTGGAAGAAGTCGCGACATGTAAGGGGAAGGAAAGCTGGGCGCGAAATGAAAAACAATTTGCTTCCCAGATATATAGGAGAATTCCTCATGCGATTTGGGGGTGTTGCTTTAATTGTTCTCGCCACGGCGTCATGTGCCAGCGTTGATCAGGAACTGCTTGAAGCGCAATTGCCTGAGATCCCGTCTGAATGGACGGCTGAAACGGAAGCGGCCAATGCGCCGACCGGCGACTGGTTGGCGGCGTTCAACGATCGAACGCTTTATAATTTGATCGACGAAGCCATTTTGCACAATAACGATTTACTCGCGGCAGCAGCAAACCTTGAGCAAGCGCGCGCCGGCGCGAAAATCACGCGCGCTAATATGCTGCCGTCACTGAACACATCGTTCAATTCAAGCCGAAATGCTATCGTCACAGATCCGACATCGGCTGCAGCGGCGGGCGGCGCATCTGACATTAGCGGCCTTCGCGCTCAAGAGCTTGAAGATATGTTTGGCGTCGATTTTGATATGAACGGCGAGCTTGACGGTCTTGATCTGGACGGCGACGGCATTGCCGAAGCGCCGCTTCCAGACCGTAGACTTTACATCAACAATTTTTCACTTGGCGCACAGATCAGTTGGGAGCTCGACGTTTGGGGTCGCCTGACTGACGAGACAAAAGCGTCATACCGCGACGCACGCGCCGCTTACGCCGATCTTGCAAGCGCGCAACTTTCAATTGCCGCACGCGTTTCGCAGGCCTGGTTTGCGCTCATTGAAGCGCGCCAGCAACGCGAACTCGCCGACCGCGACGTCGTGGCGCGCGAAAGTAACCTACGCGTTACCGACCGGCGTTATGAACGTGGCGTTGCATCAAGCCTTGACGTTCGCTTGTCACGCTCGGCGTTAGGATCAAGTCGCGCCAATCAAGCCTTGCGTCAGCGGCTTGAATTGGAAGCCTCACGGGCGCTTGAAGTTTTGCTTGGCCGTTATCCCGCCGCTGAGTTGGAAGCTGCAGAAACCTTGCCGGTTCTCCCAGCCCTTTCCGGCGCTGGGGCGCCGGGCGAGATATTGGCGCGCCGTCCTGATTTGGTCGCTGCAGAAGCCCGAATGGAAGCGGCTGGTTTGCGTTCACGCGCGGCGCGCAAACAGATGTTGCCACAACTAACCCTTACTTCTTCATTGAACACATCCGGCCCGGTTCTGGCAGATTTGATCGACCCGGAGCGCCTAGCGGGAAACATTGCCAGCGGATTGTTCCAGCCGATCTTTCAGGGCGGGCGCCTTCGCGCAAATGCAAAACGTGCACGCGCAGCAGCAGAGGCTTCGCTTTACAGCTATGCACAGACGGTTCTGACAGCCTATCAGGAAGCCGAAAACGCATTGTCTGCTGAAAACCTTCTCGCCCTGCGTGAAGACGCATTACGCCTCGCTTATGAAGAGGCGGCTGCTGCGGAAGAGTTGACCGAACGGCGCTATGCAAGCGGAGCCGCTACAATTTTTAATCTTTTGGACGCTCAGACCCGTCGTATTTCGGCGGAGAGCCAATATATACAGGCGCAGCAGCAGCGCGTTTCCAACCGGGTACAGTTGTACCTGGCGATCGGTGGGGACTTTTTAACCGACGCAAAAATCGCGGCGCTTGAGTAACGCGTACAGTAACGAGACGGGGATATGTTTAGAAAGTTTTTCACGCTCATCGGAACGGTCGGTATACTGGTCGGGGGGTTTGGCCTTATTGGACTATTGGGTCAGATGCGTCCTGATGTCGAAACTTCTGAGCCGCAGATCATAGCCCCGGTCGTATTTTACGATATCGCCGAGAGCACACCGGTAACGCTTGATGTTCAGGCGCAAGGTGAAGTGCGGCCGCGAACAGACATAAACCTGACGGCGCAGGTCGCCGGACAAGTTATTTCAATTTCTGACGCGTTTGTTGACGGAGGCGCTTTCGAGAAAGGCGACATACTGGTCAAGATCGAAGACGCGCCATATCGCGCAACCGCCGCCGCCGCGCGTGCGCGACTGGCGCAGGAAGAAGCCGAAGCAGCGCTGGCGCGCACAGACTACGAAGATCTAGGCCGTGATGAAGATCCAGCAGCTTTGGCGCTTCGACTACCGCAGCTTGAGCAAGCGAGAGCCGAGTACCGCGCCGCGCAAATCAACCTTAACCGAACAACAATTAGAGCGCCTTTTGAAGGGCGCGTACGCCAGCGCATCGCCGGCGTTGGGCAATATGTTGCACCAGGCGCACAGTTGGGACGCATTTTCTCGACCGACGTTGCCGAGATCCGCTTGCCGCTGACCGACGACGATCTCGCCAAGCTTGGTTTGCCGATTGCTTTTAGCGAATCGGAAGACCGGCCGGGACCGCCCGTGAAACTTTCCGCCATTATTGCCGGCGAATCCTATGAATGGACTGGCCGCATAGCCCGAACCGACGGCGCAATCGATCCAACGACACGGCAAGTTTTCGCCATCACGGTAGTCGATGACCCTTACGGCGACGCAGCCGTTGACGGCGCGCCCCTAGCAATGGGCCTGTTCGTCGATGCGACAATCGAAGGCAAACCCTTTCCAAACGCGATAATTTTACCACGCTCTGCATTACATGGACGCGACACGGTTTTTGTCGTCAAAGCGGGCAATATCTTGAAGCAACAAAAAGTTCAGATCGTATCGACTGATCGCGACACTATCACCATCGCCGGCGGCATCTCGCCGGGTGATCGTGTTGTGACATCGCCGCTGCGCGGCGCCAATGACGGAGACGAAGTTTCTCCAGAACCGTCGAACCCGTCGACGCTTAATCTGACGTCAGTTAAACCAACTACTTATGCTGAAGTTACCGAGACTAAAGATGAAGCAGCGCCAGAAATTGAGCCTGTAGAATCTGACGAGACACTGGCGATGACCGAGCGGTCAGAAGAATCGACAACAGCAAAAGCCGTCGCTGACGAACCCAACGCCTCAATTCTAGAACCGGAAATTATCGTTACAGAGTCAGATACGGCAAATTCAAATAAATTCTCGAAAACCGATGTAGTAACCGATGCTGGACCAGAGATCGTAACGGCATCCGCAAATCGAGAAGACGAAACTCGACGCTATAGACCGGGCGATCGTGCGCCGCATGATGAAGTCGCCGATGATCTAAATGCGCAACAATTGGGAATTGCGCCAAATCAAAAAAATGTCGAAGCCGCTGACGGAAAAATCGCTGCGATAGAAACAGGAGAATAGCGGTGCACGGTCTCATCGCGTGGTGGACAAAAAATACTGTTGCTGCAAACTTGTTGATGGTCGCTTGCATCATCGGCGGCGTAGCGGCCTATTTCAGTCTTGAACGCGAAGTCTTTCCGTCAGCTTCCATCAACGGCGCCGATGTCGTCGTCACCTGGCCGGGCGCCTCACCCCAAGAAATGGAAGAACAGGTCGTGCTCCGCGTTGAAGAAGCGGTCGCAGACGTTGACGGTCTTGAACATATCGATTCAACTGCTCGTGAAGGCATCGCTACTATCTCCATTGAGGGATCAGCAAACGGCGACAAGACAACATTTCTCAATGAAATCAAAAACCGCGTCGACTCTATCTCGACCTTTCCGCGTGACGTTTTCCCGCCCCGCGTAGAGCAATGGCGCGCGACCGCCCCAGGCCAATTCATTGCGTTATACGGCGACATTGATGAACGCGAACTCAACCGGCTTGCCCGCACCTATAAAAACGAGATCGCGCAACTGCCGAACGGCTCCACCAATATTAATCTGTGGGGCGAAAAGCAGGAAGAAGTTTCAATCGAAATTTCTGAGGAAGCGCTGCGCCGCTACGGATTGACCTTTGACGAAGTCGCCAGCGCCATCCGCGGCAGTTCCCTCAATCTCGCAGGCGGCCAAGTGCAAACCGACACCGGTAATGTTCAGGTCGCAACACGAAATTTAGCCGACACCGAAGAAGAGTTCGCGCGCATCATTGTGCGTCAGCAACCGGATGGCTCGGTTATTCGCGTCGGCGATGTTGCAACAGTCGTTGACGGTTTCGAAGATCGAAAATTCAAGCGCGAAGTGAATGGCGAGCCCTCAATTAACCTCGCTGTGATCTCCCCTGAAGAAGTCAATATCGTTGCTCAGTCGAAAGCGATCGACGCGTGGATCGAAGAAAAAAATGAGGAATTGGATGGCCGCGCCGAGGTCTACAAATGGTTCGATTTTGCAGATGTATTCTATGAGCGTCTGATGCTCGTTTCTTCGAACGCGGCAATTGGCCTCGTTTTGGTAATTATCGTTCTGCTTCTGTTTTTACGGCCTGTTGTCGCTTTCTGGGTGGCGGCAGGCATCGCCGTCTCGTTCGCCGGCGCATTTATATTCATGCCCGCCGCCGGTGTATCTCTAAACATGCTGTCGCTATTTGCATTCCTACTCGTGATCGGCGTTGTCGTTGATGACGCGATCATCGTTGGCGAAAGTATTCACAATCAGGTTGAGGAAGGAAACGAAGGCCTCAACGGCGCTGTCGTCGGCGCTCAACTGGTTGCAAAACCGGTTATTTTCGCTGTCCTGACGACAATGATTGCGTTCGCGCCATGGCTGTTCATGGGCCAGACTTCTGAATTTACCAAACACATATCCTACACAGTGATCTTTGCCCTGATATTTTCACTCGTTGAATCATTCTTTATTCTTCCTGCGCACTTGTCGCATATGAAAAAGCAGGACAAGGAATCGAAGTTTTACGCATTCCAAGGGAAATTCGCCGACGGCATCCTTACGGTCGCCCGGGTGGTTTATCGACCGATTATCGAACTGGCGATTCGTTTGCGTTACTTTACAGTCGCTATTTTCGTTGTGTTTTTTGCCTTTGCTACCGCCTTGTTATCGCAAGGCTGGGTCGCATTCAGTTTCGATCCGGAAGTTCAGGGAACTTTTGTTCAGCTACAGGTAAACTTACCGGAGGGTTCGCCCTATTCGCGCAGCGAACAGATTTTCGATGACGTGGAGCGCGCCGCCGACAAACTCAAAGAGCAATTGCCGGAAACCAAGAGCGGCGCCGATTATATCCGCAGCGTGTTCATCATGGCGCGTCAGGACAATGTGACTTCATACCTGACCATCGTTGAAGCGAATGAGCGCGAGGAATCCACTAAACAGGTCGCAGAAATGTTTCGCGAGGAATTAGGGCCTATTCCGGACGCCGAGGAAGTTAATATCGGCTACACGATCAACGATAACGGGCCGGAATTTCGTTATGGAATCCAGTCAGACGATCTTGACGAATTGCGCCTTGCGACGATTGATATGCAAAATTTTATACGAACGCTGCCCGGTGTTTACGACGTCCGCAACTCGCTGCAGTCCGCAACGCCGGAATTGCAAATCGAGCTGAAGCCGGGCGCCGAACGTTTTGGGCTGACCCTCGCCGAAGTCTCGCGTCAAATCCGCCAGGCGTTTTACGGCGAGGAAGTCCAGCGCCTTCCTCGCGAAGGTCAGGATGTGCGTGTCATGGTGCGCTATCCCAAATCCGATCGCGAATCATTAACGACCATTCAGACCATGCGCATTCGCACGGCCGATGGCCGCGAGGTGCCGCTAACCGCGGTCGCCGACGCTAAACTCGCGCCAAGTTTCAAACGCATACAGCGCCGCGATCGCTCGCGTTCCGCAACGGTGTCAGCGGAATTGACTGAAGGCACGGATAAAGCCGCCATTATGAAGGCGTTTCGAACTACCTACTTGCCAGAGGCGCGCAGCAGATTTCCAAATGTTCAGTTGACGCGGCGCGGGAGCGAAGAAGCGCAAGCGGAATTCTTTGCCGAGGTCGTCCCGCTTTACGTGGTTGCTCTCTTCATCATGTATATGTTGTTGGCGATCGCATTCAGTTCCTATTGGCAACCTGTCCTTGTAATGTCCGCCATCCCGTTTGGGTTCATGGGCGCAGCCTTCGGACATTTGATGTGGGGCCTCGACTTCACGATCTTTTCTTTCTTTGGGGTCGGCGCGGCGGCGGGCGTTGTCATCAACGACAACCTGGTCTTGATCGACTACGTCAATCGGCTTCGAGAGAAGGGGCATGGCGCCTTGTCTGCGCTCGTCACCGCGGGTGTCGGACGCTTTCGCCCGATCGTTTTGACGTCATTCACGACTTTCATCGGGTTGCTGCCAATTATGTATGAGCAATCAACAAATGCGCAGTTTTTGAAACCCGTCGTTGTCGCTCTTGCCTTCGGCGTTGGTTTTGCGATTTTCGTGACGCTGATCTTTGTTCCCGCCATGTACGCGGTGGGCGCCGACATCGCCCGCTTTTACCGTTGGGCGTGGCCCGGGAGAAACAACCAAAAGTCGGTCATAAAGTCGAAACCTTTGTTGAAGACGACAACAACCAGCTTCCCGCCAAACCCAGCCCAAGACCGCAGCCGGCCGAATAACAGCCCGAATCACGCCATGTTTTGGGTGTCACGCCTCTCGCCCGTTAACTTTATGTTAAGATGTTGATGAGAGGTTAAAGCCATCTTCTCCCGAGAAGATACCCCACCATACCCCACGACAGTGAGTACCGGCCGCGTTTCCCCCAAAACGCGGCCACTCGCTATCTAGGGCTCAGAATTGGCCAAATTCCTACTGATTCCCCGTGCAACGAACGGATGGGCCGGGCCGAAGACGCGGCATGAGCCCTGCTACTAATTCTTACTGCTAGACCCTCGATTGCGGAATTCCCGTTAAGGCGCCTTGTGTTCACGCGACCGATACGAGATCGCTCGTGCACGACCTATAAATCGGGTTCAGGCCTTGCGCTGCGCGATCGGAGCAGCCACCGCCCGTTGCAGCAACAAAAAATATCGCCACCTATAAAAAGACTGTAGATTCTGGAAAATTCCGCTGCTATATGCGGCGCTTCCAACGGCGATCCCCGATAGCTCAGTTGGTAGAGCAGCTGACTGTTAATCAGCGGGTCACTGGTTCGAGTCCAGTTCGGGGAGCCATTTAAGCCAAAAAATACAACAAGTTATAAACATTGAAGTCACCGTACGCTACTGGTGGAAATACTG
>JABDJK010000057.1 GCA_013002535.1 Hyphococcus sp. | reverse complement strand
GAATGCTTCCACCGAAATAGGTGCTACAATATCTGGCGTAATGCCTAAGCCAGGCGTATATTCGGGAACATTATTGATATACTGAAAAAATGGCAGGCGTGTTCTAACACCGCTCTCTGGCAGCGTTAATGTGAAGAGAAGACCGGCGGTGGGACCTTCCGCGCTGCCTCCTGTCGGCTCGCCGATCAAAACGGCTCGACCAATGCCATCGAGAACTGCAATCAGGGTGGTGCTGCCAGAAGAGTTGTTGGCACTTGTCAAAATGACAAGCTCACCATCAAAAGCATATCTGGCGGGTTTAATAGTTTTTAGATCTTCACTGAGAAAATGCCGAAGTGCATAACGGCCATCGCTACGTTTTCGAAAGCCAAACCATTTTGGATTGAGCGCGCGTTTGTCCCAAGTCCATAAGTGTTCGCGCAGCCCGTCGAGATCAAGTGTCGCCGCTACCATGTCAGTACTGACTTTCATTTTCCTGGAGATAAGATGCGCAAATAATTCATGGGCTGCGTCAGTAGAGCCGCCACCATTTTTGCGTAGGTCAAGAATAAGACTTTCAACGCCTGCATCGCTTATAGATTTGAATATTGGTTTAAAGATCTTCTTGGGGTCGACAGGGGCGCGATAATTTACAAATGTATCCACACGGAGATAGCCGCGCCCGTCATCAAGCAACTCAAATGTCACAGCGTTCTTGAACTCAGCGGCCCCCGTCTCTTCGTCGCTCAATGCACTCCATTGATTATAGTTTATGCGATCAAGCGTATGTTGGCGCTCTTCGCCTTCAGTTGTTCTTGTTGTGAGCACGACAATAGGGTCGGGATGCCACATCAGCGCGCCAAAATGATCGATTGCGCCGCCCATAAATTCGCGCGATTGCGCAATCTCACCGTGTTTTGCCCAGTGCGTGTATCCGTCTACGGGTATGAGCGGAGAGACCTGATCAACCAAGTGGCTTAGGCTTTGTCCATCGATAGCAATGATCTCATCGCCGCGGGCGAGGCCGGTTTCTGGAACGGCTTTAACGATGATGCCGCGGCCCTCGATGAGCTTCCAGTGAAACGGTAGGTAGACTTTGGCCGTTTTCCGTTCTTCGCGAAGGGCTTTAGGCAACTCTGCTTTCGTGTGATCGCATTTGATCATCGCGAGCGTCATCTGAACCGACAGATAAAAATCGCCGGTCGTCATCCCGCCTTGAGCGGCGGCTTTTTCCGTTATTGACACCCAGGCTGCATCAAGGGTTTTCTCTGATCCATACCGCGTATAACCGGGATGGACGCGCGAATAGGCATTGCGGGCTAACGCTACATCGGTTTGAATTTGTTCGGCGGACAACCAGGCTTCAGCATTGGAGACTTCGGCGTCCTGAGCGCTGGCGCTAACCCACGCAACCGCCCAAATGAAGAGCGTGCTCAACCCCTGTTTCACTGTCACGGCATACTCCTGAAAAACAATCGATAGCTTTCCTGAGAATTGCCCCGTGATCGCCTCAATGCGCGGGTTTTCTGAGAAATTTATGAGTTGAGACGTGCTATTGGACCTTATTCTCCATGCTTGCCGCATCCCGATAAGCGCTCGGCGTTTGACCGCTGTGTAATTTGAACGACCGGTTGAAACTTGCCTTTGACCCAAAGCCAGAAGCGAGCGCGATTTCCAGCATCGATCCTTGCTCACGCCGAATCAGGTTTTTGGCATGGTCCACGCGCAACTTGTTGATGAACAGGGAAAAGCTGACGCCGAGCCCCTGATTGAGAGCTCGCGACGCATAGGTTTGGTTCATACCCACCCGCCGAGACAAATCAATCAACGTCAGGCTCGCTTCGAGATGCCAACTGTTTTCGACAACTTTTTCGCTCAAGCGTTCTCCTTCCGCTCTCCAATCACGCTCATTTGACAAAGTAGTTGAATTTGGATCCGGCAACGGCAGGTGGGGCGACCGAGTTTGGGGGCGGTCCATTTTCGGAAAAGGCTGGTTCAGTCTTGCCAAGGCTTCAAGCGATAAGAAGAACAGCAAAAACAGAGAGGCGAAGCCTGCCCAGAACCGTTCGAAATAATTAAAGCCCAACACCCGGCCCAAGATGTTTTCAAAGGCCCAGATCGCCATTAACGGCACGCCAATAAAGATAAAGTGTGTCAACCAAACAGGTCTGAACCTGTCGTCATCAGAACGGTTATTTTCCAACCAGACAAGGTATTCGCGGCGCACGCGCCAGACTTGCACAAGCGCCCAGCCGGTCAGTCCGAGACCTGTAAAAAACACGGCGGGAAGTATGATGGGTTCATGGATCGCATCATTATACGCCCATTTCGCCTTGTAATCGCCAAGGAACAAAAATGCGCAAAGCTGATATAGCCAGTAGATAACGCCGGGGGCAAGGAGCCAGCGCCAACGGCCCAACGGGCCCGCGCGCATCAATGTCCTGGCGTGAAAAAAAATCAGCGGGCCGAATAACAAAGTCATTTGCGTTGGCAAGAATGTTAGTCCGGGCCAGCGGTCATAGGCGCCTGCAAAGCCGATAACCATTGGAATGGCCGTAACGGCCCCAGCGGAAACGAAAGCAGTGAGCCATAAAACCGCCCTGCGTTCGGTCTGTTGTGCATTCAAACAGGCGAGGACAATTCCCGTGCAAAATATCGTGACGCCAAGCATTGCGCTGCGCCAATTCATCACCAGTGATTGTACGTCGCCATCATTCATCGTTGCCACGAATGGTTGAGGTAAGGCCTGTTCGCTTATTACCGCGCCCCCGCGCACGACGGCAAAGCCTCAATTCAGTGAAAACGCGACACAAATTCCAAAATAGTGCACAAATTTATCATTTGAGACGCCCGGTCAACGAAATTGGTAAGTAAGCGACGGGCTCCAAGAGTTCGCTCCATCTCACATTCTGTTTTTTGGAAAGGCGGCAAAAGTGACCTGCGACTGAATTTATCGTGAGAAAAGCGTAATCGATCCTACTTCCTTACTCCGGTTTGAGGATTTTGCTGAATTCGGCATCTTATTGACAGTATATTCTTTATTGCCCCGCTGCACGAAAAATAATCCCCACACGACCTATCCGGGTGGCGCGTGCGCCGTGACAAATGCCGCGTTGCGGTTGAAAAATTCGCGTTGGTGTTTCGCGCGGCGTTTGTTCAGCACGGCTTGACTGTTGGTAATTTAATCCGGATTTGAATTTTCACTCGCGGCGGGGCGGGCGGCTTGTTCTCGAATTTGCCGTCTAGGTTAATGTTGGACCAGAATCGGCTGTTAGGTTAGCGCGGCGGGCGGTTTACAATCCCCTCTGGAGACAAACCTGCGGGATTGGGCCTCAAATTCGCGTTCAATCAAATCCCCGATCCCGTGCTGAAAAATTTCATAAACCTAAGCAATTTCAACTGCGTAGGGTGGGCTCGCAACGGGTTGGCGTTGAACGCTGGCGTCGGCGACACCATATCTCGCTCGTGGAATTGACGGGAGGGTTTTATGGAAACCTCGCGAAAAGTGAAAATGTCGGTGATGGCGGCGAGCGCGCTGGTCGCTGCAGCCGGGGCTTTGGCGCCGGCGAGCGCGTCCGATTTTGACACGGCGGCGTATCCGGCGGTGGTCGAGGCGCCCCTGGTCGCCCATGCAACAGACCATGCGGACAAATACGTCGCCGGGAAATCTGGCGAGACGGCGAAACGCTTTGCGTTTGTCGCGGTCGCTGCTGGCGCGCTGGCGGGGTTGATCAGGGTCCTTGGGTTCAAGCGCGTGGCGCGCGTCATACGCCGGTATGCGACCCGGACCGTGAAAGTTTCCGCGAATGCCGCTGGCGGGGCGGTGAGAGTGGTGGGGCGCGTTGTGCGTTCGCCATTGCAATATCTTGGGATTATGGCCGGCTTTGTGTTGGTCGCGATGACGGGCGTCGGTTTGTATGACGTCGAATGGATCGCGGGGCTGGCGGTTGGCGCGGCGGCAATGGGCGTTGTCGCCTTCGCGGCAATGAAATCGCGGCTGCAATTGCGCCCTGCGCGTCCGGATAAAGCGAATTCCGGGGCGGGGCCTTCAGACAGGGTTAATAGAATTTAACCAACAGAATCAACAAACTGTAATGTCTTCAGGGCAATTTGGACAAGATTTTGCCGCATTTCGCGACTACCTTTTTTCGTGTCGATAAGACATCAAAGGAACCCCAAACCTACCTGCCCCCTTGTACTAAACCTTGTGAGAAAACCCCGCATTCCCGCATTTGCGGGGTTTTCTTTTTTCGGACTTTTTGAAACGAAATAATCGGCGTTTTTGTTGCCTTTCAGCGGCGCATCACGATACCCCGTTAACTCATGAGCCGTATCAAAATCTCCCCCTCCATTCTTGCCGCCGACTTTTCTCGTCTGGGCGAAGAAATAGCAGCAATCGACGCGGCCGGCGCCGACTATGTCCATATAGACGTCATGGACGGCCATTTTGTGCCAAACCTGACAATAGGTCCGGGCGTGGTGAAAGATTTGCGTAAGACGACGGATTTACCGTTCGACGTTCACCTGATGATTTCGCCGGTTGATCCCTTCATTGAGGAATTCGCCGCCGCCGGCGCCAATATATTAACGGTCCATCCGGAGGCTGGTCCCCATCTTCATCGCACGGTGCAGAGCATCAAGGCAGCGGGAATGAAAGCCGGTGTAGCGTTAAATCCAGCGACGCCGGTTTCGGCCATCGAACATGTCTGCGACGATGTCGATTTGGTTCTCGTAATGTCAGTAAATCCAGGCTTTGGCGGGCAAAAATTTATCCAGTCGCAATTGACGAAGATCGCGGCCATCCGAAAACTGCTTGATGAGCGAAAATCTTCTGCTGAACTCGAAGTTGACGGCGGTGTCGATCGCAATACCGCGCCTTCGGTAATCAATGCCGGGGCGAATGTGCTTGTCGCCGGGTCCGCAATCTTCAACGACGGCGCCGAGAATTATGCGGAGAATATTGCCCAGTTAAAAGGCGCACACTAATGAGCGTGAATTCGCAGAGTAAAACTGTGAGTTCAGCGCGCAGTGCGCGTGGCTTGGTTAAGCGTGTCCAGCAAGCCTGGAATGAAAGCATATTTTATGAGGCGCAATTAAAAGGTCCAGCGCCTGACCGCCTTTTGTATTCTCCCGATGATCCTTATTCTGTAGACAAATCATTCGCCGCGTCATTGATTCGCGGTGAAATTTTGTTGGCTGATGAGAGATCGGATAATAGTGAAGATTTGGCGAGTGTTTGGGCGGATATTGCCGAAACCAGTCATTTGTTCAATTACATGCAAAGCTTTGAGTGGTTGCGCCACCTAAGTGCAGCCGGAACGAATGGGGGGAACGCTGCAAAAATTCTAACAAAAAGTTGGTTGGAAAATTTTGATCGGCCATCGGCGCGTGCGTGGGAGCCATATTTGGTTTCCGAGCGATTGATCCACCTCTGCGCGCATTATGATGTCGTCCACGATAGCAAAGATGCGCTGTGGCGGAGCCGCGTCTTTTCCTCAATGGCCCGGCAAACCCGGCATTTGGCAAAAACCGCCCATCGCGCCAATTCAGATTTTGATCGACTGTGCGCGGCGCTCGGCCTTTCAATTGCAGGTTATTGCCTGCCGGGTTGTGACGTTAGCGCCCAAAGCGGGATGGAAATGTTGCGCCGAGAATTGCGATTGCAGATTCGCGCCGATGGTGGACATTTCAGCCGCAATCCTTCTCGCCAATTAAAGACTGCTGTCCGCCTAAAACAACTTCTCGCAGTGATCGAACATCGCAACATCGCACTCCCTGCATATTTACATAATACCGTAATGAGAGTTTGCGCGATGGCGAAATTTTTTCGTTGCGGCGACGGTAGGCTCGCTGTTTTCAATGGCGGGTACGAAGACGATAGCGGCGCATTAATTGGATTGAATAGCAACGGCGTAAACAAAGAATACGAACCATTAGAATTTGCGCGTCACACGGGGTACCATCGTTTGACGTCGGGGCGGTCAGTAGTATTTATCGATACGTGCGCTAACGTTGGTCCGCGTTCGTTCGATAGCGCCGGGTCTTTTCAATTCACGTCCGGTCGCTCGAGAATTTTTGTAAATTGTGGGAATGGTTCCCATCAGGCGTCAGAATGGGGCAGCGCGCTTTGCGACGCCGCGGCTCACTCAAAAGTCTCATTTGATGTTGACAGAAGGAAGGCGCTGGTTTTCAGGAAAGTAAACCATTGGCGATCCGACGACGTAAATGGGCAACTCGTGGAATTTCATGGAAGCTCCGAAGATTCCGATCCATCGAAAATCAGTTTTGAACGGCAAATTTATCTTTCATCCGGCGGAGGTGATTTGCGCGGCAACGATACTCTATGTTGCGACTGCGATACCGATGCTCTCGCTGCTGCGTGGCGTTTCCATATTCACCCAAGCGTGCGTGTTTCGCTTTCGCGGGATCAGCGTTCAGCAATATTGCTCCTAAAAAATGGCGAGGGTTGGAGATTTAAATCGAATGCCAAGCAGTTAGAAATAGAAAAAAGCGTCTACTGCGGGGAGGGGGCCAACCCAATCGCAACAGAGCAAATTGTTATCCGCGCAAGCGACGCGAAGGGCTCGCCTTCCGAAAAATTGAACGTAAAATGGGCGCTGCAACTACAATCCTGAATTCCGGTTATTATTATGGTTTGCACCGCGTTGCGCGGTGCGTTAAGCCATGAAATCAACGGTATTAGATTTCAGTGATGAAGCGTTTTTTCAAATTTCCCAAAGTGCCTATTCAAGCGCCCAATGCCGCTGGATCAAGCGCGTCAGATACAGCTGATCTTTCGCATTTGCTGCCCAGACCAGCCAGAAAAATTGATAAGCGAACAGCACGCCGACTGATCACTGGACGTCGCGTATTAGTAACCGGCGCCGGTGGAACGATTGGTTCGGAATTAAGCCGGCAAATTGCGTCGTACGCCCCGTCGAAACTTATGTTGGTCGAAAATTCAGAATTTGCGCTTTACAATATTGATCTTGAATTGCGCGAGGCTGGCCACGGAAAGATTATTTCTTCAGCGCTTGTTGATATTTGCCGGCGCGAACATCTGGTGCGTTTATTTGAAAACCATCGACCAGAAATTGTAGTTCATGCCGCCGCGTTCAAACATGTTCCCATGGTAGAGGAAAATCGCTGCGCCGGAGCGCTGACTAATGTTCTTGGCGCCAAAAATGTTTTCGATGCATCGGTGGATATTGGCGCAACGACGACGGTTTTCATTTCTACTGACAAAGCAGTTAATCCAACTAGCTTTATGGGCGCCACAAAGCGGATGGCGGAACTCTATGCGCAGGCATTGGATGTTTCACAAAATGAAACGCGTTTCGTAACGGTGCGGTTTGGGAATGTGCTCGGTTCGACTGGTTCAGTTGTGCCGCTTTTCAAGCGACAAATAGCGCGCGGTGGCCCTGTAACGGTTACGCATCCGGAAGTCATTCGATTTTTTATGACCACTCCTGAGGCAGTACAATTGGTGTTGCTAGCGGCCGGAATGGACAATAGTGAAAAAAGTGTCGTGACCCATGACGGCCGAATTTTTGTGCTTGATATGGGCGATCCTGTGAAGATTGTGGATATTGCAACAAAATTGATTGAAGCCGAAGGTCTAAAACCGGGACAGGACATAGAAATAGAATTCTCTGGATTGAGAGCTGGTGAAAAGCTATTTGAAGAAATTTTTCTGGACACAGACAAGTTGATCAAAACTGGCGTGGACGGCGTATTGCTGGCTTCTCCGGCGATGATAGATTTACCGCTATTGACGCCGCGGCTTCGGGACGTCATCGAACACGCAGCGTCTGGAGATGAGCCTTTGCTCGATGAGGCCGTCCACTATCTGGTGCCGGAATTTAATCCATCAGCCGCGCAAAGCGCGCCAACCATTGCGAATCATTCGAAGGAACCACGCAGAAGCGATTAATCGACCGGCAACCTTTTAGAAAATCAAAATGTCAGAAAAAATTCAGATCAAACGCGCACTTATCTCTGTATCAGATAAAACCGGTGTTTCAGAGTTCGCTCGTGAGCTAGCGTTGCTAGGTGTGGAAATTTGCTCAACGGGTGGAACAGCTGCCAAGCTACGTGACGAGGGTATCGACGTTGTCGATGTGTCTTCAATAACTGGCTATCCTGAAATAATGGGCGGGCGCGTAAAAACTTTGCACCCGCGTATTCATGGTGGGCTGCTTGCACTTCGCACAAATGCTGAACACATGCGCGAACTAAAAGAGACTGACGGCGTTGCGATTGATCTATTGGTTGCAAACCTTTACCCATTTGAAGCTACTGTTGCGGGCGGCGGTACTCCTAAAGATTGTATAGAGAACATAGATATTGGCGGTCCGGCGATGATACGCGCAGCCGCAAAAAATCATCAGCACGTGGTCGTTGCAACAGACCCGGAAGATTACGCGCCAATTATAAAGGAACTGAAAGGCGCAGGGGATGTTTCCGGAAAAATCAGACAGAGATTGGCTTTAAAGGCGTTTGCGCTGACGAGTTATTACGACAGCGCCGTATCGGCATGGTTTCGAAGTCAGTCCGGCGAAAAATTTCCTAAAAATTTCACGCTCGGCGGTCGTTTGCATTCAAAACTTAGATATGGAGAAAACCCACACCAGGAAGCTGCGTTTTATGCTTATGGCGACGCACCCGGTGGACTTGCAAGTGCGCAATTGGTCCAAGGAAAAGCGCTTTCTTATAACAATATAAACGATGCCGACGCTGCTGTTCAATTAATTGCGGAATTTTCGAATGATGATCCCACTGTCGCAATAATCAAACACGCAAATCCTTGCGGTGTCGCATCCGCGCAAACCGGCGTAGACGCATATGAATATGCACTGCGTTGCGATTCTGTTTCCGCATTTGGCGGGATTGTCACAACGAATTGTAAATTGGATAGAACGTTAGCAGAAAAAATCACGGAGATATTTACTGAAGTCGTAATTGCGCCTGGCGCAGATAGTGATGCGATTTCTGTATTCGCACAGAAGAAAAATTTGCGTTTGCTTTTGTTGAACGAACTACCGGACCCGAATATTCGGGGCACGGCAATTCAACAGGTGTCGTCAGGATTTTTATTGCAAGATCGCGATTTTTGTACTGTGGATGAAGCCACGTTAAAAGTCGTCACGAAGCGAGCGCCGTCGATACAAGAGATGTCAGACCTTTTGTTCGCAAACAAAGTCGCCAAACACGTTAAGTCAAATGCTATCGTTTATGTGAAAAACCAAGCTACCGTTGGCATCGGCGCGGGGCAAATGAGCCGTCTCGACTCCAGTCGAATTGCGGCGCAAAAATCGCAAGATGCCGCAGATAAATCCGGGGCTGCAGATACGCTGGCGAAAGGATCCGTGGTCGCATCTGATGCATTCTTCCCCTTTGCTGACGGCCTTTTGGCAGCCGCCGCGGCAGGCGCTACGGCCGTTATTCAGCCAGGGGGGTCAATACGAGATGACGATGTTATTGCCGCCGCTGATGACGCTGGACTAGCAATGGTATTTACTGGTGTGCGCCACTTTCGCCACTGATCACACTGGCGACTTATTCATCAACAGCAAGCATCAGGTCCTCGAGCTTTCTAAGCATCAAAGTAAAACGTCCAACGCTGATGTGACCCAATAAATCTAAATCAACAATCGTTTCGTTAAATTCGTCGAGAGCAGCCTTATGGCTCTCGACCCACTGCGCCGTTAGTTTTTCGATCCAGATGGCCGGTTTTCCATTTGGCTCTGCACCCGCGAATTTGATTAATAATGATGTAAGATCTCGCTGTTTAGCAGAAAGGCTTTCAGCAATCTGACGAATTGCAATCTTGTCATAATGATCTTGAGGCGGATTCATCCGGCTTCGTGAAATAAGCGCATCAAGACCGAACAGACGCCCTACCGCAAAATAGAGCCCGCCGACCGCTGGATTTGACCAGCCGGTATCCATCGCCAAATTTACAATGTCCAGCGCATGCTCCAAAACCGGCAGCGACGCTGCGATTTCTGCGATGCCTTTCGGCACACCACGCGATTTCCAATCTTTAAAGCGTTGTTTGTAATCCGCTGCCGCGGTTTCAGGTAATATCTCCGGAAGCGATTTTTTAAACTCGGCAATCGGTATTTTATATTTGTTTACACACGGTTTGACACCATGACGCAAAACGGACTCCCTGGTCGCCGGCACACTTAGGATATGAAACACTTGCTCCTGCAACAGTGTGGACGCTTCCAAAAATAACTTTGTTTGCAAGTCAGCAGGGATTTTGTTGTCGAGATCGTTTATCGCTTCAGCAAAGGGGCGCAGGTCATAGATGCGCCGCGTCGCTTCATAGGCAAGGGCAACGCCGCTGAAATCAACGCTCGCAGTTTCAGCCACATGCTGAACAAACCCAAGCCCGCAAGTATCAACGATTTCGTTGGCTATTCGCGTTGCAATTATTTCTCGTTTCAATTGGTGGGAAAGGACCGATTTCGAATAGGCGCTAAGTTTCTCTGGGAAATAGCGAAATAATTCTTCTTCAAATATAGGATCGTCCGGCGTTTGTGATTCCACCAATTCGTCAAAAAGCCACAACTTCGCATACGCCAATAGAACCGAAAGCTCCGGGCGTGTTAATCCCAGTTCACGCTGCCTTAGATTTGCGATTTCGTCCGCTGCGGGAAGGAATTCGATTGCGCGGTCGAGGCGCCCTTTATTTTCCAATGTGGTCATAAACCGGGAATGCACATCCAAATTCTGCGGCGCCTCTGATTCTAGGAGCGTTATGGCCCGTGTTTGATCGTAATTGTGGACCAACACATGGTCTGCAACATCCTCGGTCATCGAGCGAAGTAATTCGTCCCTATCTTCACGCTTCAATTCTGCGTTTTCAATCGCTGCAGATAACAGAATTTTTATATTGACTTCATGGTCGGAAGAGTCGACGCCAGCAGAATTGTCAACAGCGTCCGTGTTGATCCGGCCGCCTTGTTTTGCGAATTCGATCCGAGCTTTTTGTGTCAATCCCAGATTCGCACCTTCACCGATAACTTTTGCCTGACACGAGGAAATATCGACCCGAACCTGATCGTTACTCCGGTCGCCAACACGAATATTTTCTTCGCTCTCCGCCTTGAAATAAGTGCCAATACCGCCAAGCCAAAAGAGTTCTACCGGCGCCATGAGTATAGCTTTTATTAAATCGTTCGGCTTGAATTCGGTTCCATTTACGCCCAGTGCTTTTGCTGCTTCAGACGAAATTTTTATTGTCTTCATGTTCCTGGAGAATACACCGCCGCCTTTAGAGATTTTGCTCTCATCGTAGTCACGCCATGAGCTGCGCGGCAATTCAAACAACCGTTTTCGTTCTTGAAAGGAGGAGGTTGGATCAGGATCTGGATCAATGAATATATCGCGGTGATCAAAAGCGGCGACTAATTTTGTTTTGTCAGACAGCAACATTCCGTTGCCAAAAACATCACCGGACATATCGCCGACACCGGCTGCGGTAAAAGGCTCCGATTGAATGTCTTTGCCCATTTCACGAAAGTGCCGTTGTACGGCCACCCAGGCGCCTCTGGCTGTTATCCCCATGGCTTTATGGTCGTAACCAATGGTTCCGCCTGACGCGAACGCATCGCCCAGCCAAAATCCGTATTCTTCGGAAATTGCATTAGCTGTGTCGGAAAATTGCGCCGTGCCTTTGTCCGCAGCAACGACAAGGTATGGATCAGGATCGTCCCAAATTACCAGGTTGTCCGGCGATACGGTTTTCCCGGAAACCACGTTGTCGGTCAAATCGAGTAGGCCGCGGATAAATTCTTTATAGGCGTTTCGCCCGGCTTCAAAAATGACATTTCTATCATCCGTTGCCGGCAATTGTTTAGGATAAAATCCGCCCTTTGATCCGTTCGGCACAATAACGGCATTTTTCACTCTTTGCGCTTTTACAAGTCCAAGGACTTCCGTTCTGAAGTCTTCGCGGCGATCTGACCAGCGCAATCCCCCGCGTGAGATCGGTCCAAACCGAAGGTGAACGCCGTCAACCAGGGGCCCGGAAACAAATATCTCGCGAAACGGTTTTGGTTTAGGCAATTCAGGCAATGAATGACTATCAACTTTGAATGAAATGTACGGTTTTGGACGCCCGTCAATTAATTGATAAAAATTGACACGCGTAATTGCCGAAAAGACAACAAGAAACTGTCGGATTATCAAATCTTCATCGAGGCTTTGAACGGATTGAAGCATTTCCAAAACGCTTGCCCGCGCCGCGTCCCATTCCTGTTTCCGTTTTTCGGGCTTTTGCGTGCCGTTAGGGTTAAATCGGGCATGAAAGGCGCTAACCAGCGCGCGTGCAATTTCAGCGTTATTTAGTAGCGCCTCCTCCATATAAGATTGCGAGAACGAAAACCCGCATTGAAGATTGTACTTTGCGCAAGCGCGAAGAAGCGACGCTTCTCTCCAGTCGAGGCCCGCCGCGAGCGCAAGGCCATTGAAGCCGTCGTCTTCCGTTTGGCCGGCAAGCACCGCCAACAATAGCTGCGCAACGCTTTCCTTGACGCTATCAAGGTCGATGTCATTTCCATTTTTCTGAAGCGCGAAGAAATCATGAACCCAATATGATTTGCCTTGCTCGTCGTTGGCAGGTCGAACATTTTCGCAAGACTCTTGTATTACATTGAGACCAAGATTTTCGATCGTCGGAATTAAATCGGAAAGGGCGAAGAAATTGTCGCGACGATATATTTTCAACCTGACGGTTGCTTTGTTATCATCGCGAAAACGGAATACGCGAACTAAAGTTTCCTGATCATCAAGTCGCTCAAACGCGCTTAAATCATTAAGAACTTCGGCAATTTCATTTTTTTCCTTGTAGCCTTCACTGAAGGCGTCTCTATATTTTTGAAATATTCCTGTGGAGGGCTCCTGCTCACCTGTAGCGAGCAACGCTTCCAACAATAAATCGTCCCAATTGACGCATAATTGTTGGACCCGCGATGACAATTCTTTCGCAGATGGGCCAATTGGCGCATTCGTATCGATTGCGATGATGTAGTGTACCCGAACAAGGGATGCGTCACCGAAGAATGGTGTAAATGCAGCGACATACCCGTCAAATGATGAGGCGAGCAATTGCCCGACTTCCTCGCGTATGCCGGAGTTAAAGTGATCTCGAGGGATAAATACAAGCGCGGAAATGAAGCGATCAAAACGGTCACGACGCAAAAATAGTTTCACGCGCGGTCGTTTGTATAATCGCAAGATGCCCAAACTGATTTCGCGCAATGCGTCGATATCAATTTGGAAAAGTTCATCGCGCGGAAAAGTCTCTAAAATATTGACAAGCGCTTTTTCATTGTGGCCGCCTGGATTGAACGCAGTGTCATCCAGCACTTCATGGACTTTCGCCCTGACCAATGGAATTTCAGTTGCCGGATGATTGTATGCGTCAGATGAAAACAAGCCGACAAAGCGGTCTTCTCCGATGACGCGGCCATCTATGGAATATTTCTTTACGCCGATATAGTCCATGTGCGCTCGCCTATGAACGCATGAAACAGCATTTGCTTTCGCAACGATTACGGGTTCATTGGAATCCAAAAATCCCTGAATGGCCGGTGCAAGGGTCCCATCTTTCAAAAAAGTTGATTTGAGGATGCGCCGGCTGGAATCCTTTAATATACCGAGATCTTGGGCAGGATCATGAGTGAAACCGTCTCCGGATTTCGATTGCTCATAAGCGTATGAGCGCACCCCCAAAAATACGAATTTGTTGTCCCAAAGCCATTTCAGGAATGCAATTGTTTCCTTTTGGTCTTTTGACTCAACGCCCGGGATGCGCGACTTTTCCAACTGTGCAATACATGTCGCGAGACGAGCGCGCATACTTTCCCAATCGGCGACTGATGCATAGACGTCATCTAAAACCGTTGAAATTTCGTCGCGGATATCGTCAAGGCCGCGCTCGGTCGCGGGATAATCGAGCTCAGCGTGAATTATCGACTCCCGAACAGCGGACCCGTTTCCGGTTGAAAGTCGTTTGCCTGCGTCATCGCGAATAATATCGACAACAGAATTGGAGAAGAATACAACGGAACTGCCGATGTCAAACAATGCGGCTGAAACCGAGTCGACCAAGAATGGTTTGTCGTCGGCGACAATATCCATGATTATGCGTTTGGCGCCGCGATCGCCGCTTTCAATCGTCTCAAATGATAACTTGTAGTTATTTAGCTTGCGGACAGCAGCGTTTTCCCAGGAACCTTTCGCTCTCTTGAGAAGCAGCTCTGGTTGGGACCAATAATGATCTTCGCCTGTCGCATATCGAACGATTTGCTCGAGAAAGCTTTCAAACGCCGGCGCCAAATCCTCGCCTGCGTTTTTTTCGGATTTATTTTCTTTTTTTGCTAGCTTGAGTACGTCAGCGAATATTTCTGCATCAATTTCCGTAAGGAACCCTTCGGCCATTTCATCCTCGGCGCTGGTGAGTGAATTGGCGTAGTCTTATCGCATAGACATTGAATTTGTCTAACGAATTGAAGGCTTTTGGCGGATTCAATTCGCTTACTGGGCAGCGGTTTGGCGGCGCAATACTCTGTCAGATTTGCCCGGTTCCGCGGCCGATTCAACTTCTGATCGCAGGAGTTTGGAGCGCGGATTGCGCTTTTGAGCGCGTGTAACGAGCGCACGATTTGTGAACAGGACGACGAGAAAGCCGGTGCTGAACATGAATATTTGGGGAATATTCGGCGCAATTGGGAATTGTTTGGCCTGTCCCAAAAGGAAAAATGTTGCAAACGGAACAATCAGCGCCATCGACGCCACAAAGTGCGATGCGTGGAATAATGCCGCGCAGATAACGGCAAATAGAACAATCAGCGTCAGATCACTTTGAAAAGCTCCATGTCCTGGATCTAGCGCCAGCAATTCTGGCGCGCTGGCAAAGGCAACGCCAACAACGCTCAATGCGGCTGTGTATTCGGCTCTCCAACGAAATGGTCGAGAATTGTCGGATCTGCCTGAACGAAATCGTGATTGGAACACTTTGCTTACCCACAAAGCTGCGATCACCATTATAGCCCAGGCAGCGGTGCGGGCTGGGGCCTCAGAATACGAAATGAGTACGATCAAGACCGTTGCTGCGAATAGAATAAAAAGACCGATGGATCCGCGACGCGATAAAATATCGATCAATTCGAGGCGAGCCGCGCGTGAAGGCTTTGGCGACGGCTTGATTGCCTTTTTGGCGACGCCAGACGCCGCCTTCTCTTGAAGGTCTTTTACCGTGTATGTTTGTGGTGCGTAGTTATTCATTCGAACCGCTATATGCCGTAGTGCAATCCGGACACACAAACGGTTAACGAATTGCTAACCGGAATATTTGGGGTGATTTTGGCAGGCTGTCGATAGGCAGCCGCGTCGATGTGTTGTTCGACACTATTGTTGCTGCTGATCACCTGTCATGTTTGACTTTTCGTAGTACACCTCGATATTGATCCCCGCTTGTTGTATCTCTCCCCGCAGGATAAACGCGTCAATATTCATCGGATTGATTGAAAGCGCTCGTACAACATCTTCTGCCCCAGCTGCGTAGTCGCCGAGTTTCGCATATGCACGTCCTCGCCGAACATAACCGTTGCTGGTAAAGACACCCAAATCTTCGGCCTTAGTAACTGCGGATACGACTTCACTCCAATCCTCTTGAGCAGAATGAGCATGCGCCGCCAATAGAAATAATTCGCCGGAATCTGGATCGATCGCTAACCCTCTTTGCGCCGATGCTTCAGCATTCTCGAAATTCTCGGCGAAAATCCAAGCCTCGGATGCCTGTCTGTACAATTCACCGCTCACGCCAGAATCGCGCGCAATTTGACCCGCTGCGAGTTCGTCAAGCCGCAGTCCCGCCAAGTTATAAAACCCTGCCGCTAGGTCCGCGACGGCCAAACAATGTTCGGCGTCGAGACCGCTGTCCGTCGCCGCCCATTGCTGCGCAATTCGACGACCAGTTTCCGCATCGGCTTCGATTACATTTAAGCAATCTATATATCGTTCGTTTTCCGCGAGCGCATCAGCGGTGCTTATATTCGCGGCGAATAAAAACAATGCACCAAGCATAGTGTTAGGGTCCATACGATTGTTGTAAGTTGACTGTAGCGACGTAGCCTGGAGGCCGCAAACTATTCCGCTGCGTTTTTGTTGATCGCCGACCGTTTCAAGCTTTGCGATCGGCGCGGCATTTTTCGTTTTTTAGGATTGGTTGCGCCTGTTGGAGCCGGCGATTGTGCGACGTTTAGATTTTTCTCTGCCGGATCAGCTCGTCGTTCGCACTCCAAGGATATTCCGTCTTGTTTTACCGGCAGGTGAAACGATACCGTTGAACCATTACCATCATCAGAGTGTAACCTTACCCACCCACCATGCAGCGAAACAAACCTTTTAACAAGCGCAAGGCCAAGGCCGGCGCCAGCGTTAGGGCCTCGGCTTTCGAATGCGTCAAACACTTTCGCTTGGTCGGTCGGTGAAATACCCCGTCCGGTGTCTTTCACGTGAATTGCGACAACGTCATTATTTCGTTCAGCTTTCAACAAAATTTGGTCGCCTGCGTTGGTGTGTGTGAAAGCGTTTGAGATTAGATTGAACAACACCTGTTTGATACGCCGCTCGTCCAGTTCCGCTGCGCCTATGTGTTTGTCGCAGTCAATCTTCAAAGAAACTTTCGTGTCCTCTGCTTTCAGGGCTGCAAACGTAGCGGCGCTTTCAAGCAGTGTGCGTATGTCAGTTGATGCTGTCGCCAGCTCCATCTTCCCAGCATCAATCGCGGCCAGATCGATGATATCATTAATGAGGTCGCGCAAGTGATATGACGCTGAAAGTACGCTTGCGACATAATCTTTCTGGCGTTCATTTAACTCGCCGAACATTTGATCATCCAACATCTCTGAAAACCCGATGATCGTCGAAAGCGGCGTACGAAGTTGATAAGAAACGTGATCGACGAATTTCGATTTCAGCCGATCCGCATTTTCCAATATTGCATTGCGTTCTTTCAGCTCTGTTTCTCTAGCGATCGAATCTGTGACATCAAGAAAGTGCGCCAACATTGCGCCGTCCGGCAACGGTTCCAACCCGAAAGAAAGTATACGCCCATCATCCAGGGGAACTTGTGAATTTGATATTGCCACACGGTCTTCTGGCGATTTCGAAGTTACGGCGCGTTGAATTTTATCAATTATTTTTGCGCCCGCGCTGGATCGCTTGGAAAATTGCTCAACGATTGTTTCAAGATGAGGATTATCAATGAGTTGGTTGCGATCAAGACGCCACAATTTCTGAAAAGCCTTGTTGTATAGGCGCAACGAGCCATTTGAGGCGAATACAGCAACGCCCTCGGCTAAATTATCAAGAGTGGCTTCCTGGACTTTTAATTGTGTATTGAAGCGCGCTTCGAGGTCGATTTTTTCTGTTATATTCTCATATGTGACCATCACGCCGCCAAAAGGATGACGTTGTTTTGACACTTTAATTGTCCGCGCGTCTGGCAGGTGCCATATTTCGTCGGGCGTATTGCCGTCTCGCTCACTGTCGATGCCCGTTATATCGGTCATATACAAAGACAATTGCGCGTTTTTCCAGGCGGTAAAATCAGCCGGCTCCGGCAACTGATTTTTCATTCTTAAATCTTCGAGCAATTCGGCGTGATAAGTTCGCCCGGATAATTTTGCGTCGTCGAATTCCCACAACTCTTGGAATGCCCTATTGAAATAAACCAGTTCCTGGTTGGCGCCAAAAATCGAGACAGCTGTCGGGATTTCATCCAGTGTTTTTTTGTTGGCCTCAACGTGATTGGCGAGTTCCATTCGAGTTGAATCGAGGGCAGTTTTATCTATGGCGATCCCGCCATAGGCAGCGTCGTTGCCGCCCTTTAATGGTGTTTCGATGATTTCAAGGACCAAACGATTTCCGTTTGAATTTATTCTGATACTTCCGCTTGCGGGCTTGCCGCTTTCTACCGCCGTTCGAGCTATTTTGATTGCGGCTGTATCTAATTCAATTTGGTTCCGAACGACGGCCGCTGCATTTTCGCCCTCTACGAGTTCAGCGAACGCAGCATTTACCCAAACAAGTTTTAGATCTTCGTCGCGCCGCCATGCCGGAATACTCACTCGCTCCAACAATGCATGCGACCCGTGGAGATCGGTGGCGCGTTCTCGGATGGTGCCTACAATGGCGCCGTCCTCCGCCATGCGTACGGCCGGATCGGTGATCCATAGCGCAACTTGGCCGCCGGCAACGCGACCATCGAGTTCAATATTTCGCCCGTCTGATGTTGAAATTGATCCGGAAAAAGCAACGCCATGACGGCGTAGGCCTTCGATTTTTTCGCGAAGTGTTTGCGGGCTTTCAATGTGTTCATCGGTAACCAACCGATCGGCGAGGGACTCAAGTAAGCGATCAACTGGCGCGGCTGGGGCGTCATTTATTGTGCTGGAAAAAGACAATAACGATGCAAGCGCTGCCGGCCCGCCCAAGACTTTTGGCGCGCCCCATCCATTGAACGCGGTTTCATTGTCGTCTTCCCAAACGAGCACCAACCCAGGATGCGCTGATAAAACTGAATCGGACTTTTCAAGCCGCGCCTCCATTTCGGCGAGCTTGTCAGACCAATGAACGGATTGGTTTTTAGAGGCTTCGGAAACACGAAAGGCCCAGATTACAGCTGCAGCGGCAATGGCGATTAATCCAACCAAAATAATCAGGGTCGGATCGGTCGTAGAAATTTCATTCAAAGATTGTGCATTCGCGCGCGCCGGGATGAGCAGAAGCGCAGCCGTTCCGAACTTTCCTGTTTTTGCGATGCGAGCATATGGATCGCGCATATTTTGAAGCCGCCAGTATCAATTGCGAATAGAGTCCATTCGCTACTGTAAAGAAAACGCCAAATAAACGATCTTGCATAATTAAGGCGTTCGCTTTCGGGTGCTAGTGAATTCTTCTATATTTCAGCTAGTTAAGAATGAAGTTTTCAACACTATTCCAGTTGGAAGCTGAAACGTTTAACCAGCCCGTGCGTCGTGACAGCGCGACCATATCGATAGGCAGGTGGATATTTCCAATTGGAAATCGTGGCAATCAGCGTTCTATTGAAACAAACGGTCGGCTGATTCTAGTATTATTGGTTTGATGACGTTCCCGTCAGGGATGGCGTCAAGCTGCACCAAAACAATTTTCGTTGCGCTGCGAGAACGATAAGTCTCGGGGTATTGCGGCGCGTGCTGAATGGCCGGTTTTCGAAAGGCGACAGTGTCGATTTCAATTATAGTAGTATTATCAATAGGATCGATATCGATATTGTTCGATCTTGGCTGCTCAGAGCGCGTTGTCGCTAAAGGTTCAATATCGGGCGGCGGATTTTTATTCGGCCGAACGAATTTCGGCGTATCGTCAATCGGCGTATCGGGTAGGTTGGCCAAAATATTTGAGTTTGGTGGTTCACGAACGGAGTTCGTCTCAACAACAAGGTAGCCAATCATGAACGCCATCATTGCGCACAGCCCGGCGGCAACGACGGCGGCAAGAGGAATACCAACAATCCAACGATAATACATAATGCAACGCACTCGCTGCCGGGCAACGCCGGTATCGAACGGAAAAATCCGTATCGGACAGTGATGCAATCACTTGTGCGACAATTGTAGCATCGTAGATTAAAGAATTCAATCCGGACCGAATTGATGATCCGAAGGACGCGCCTTAATAGCGATAGTGTTCAGCTTTATAAGGACCATTGACTGGCACGCCAATGTAGTCCGCCTGCTCTTTGGACAGTTCGCTCAATTGGGCGCCGACTTTGTCGAGGTGAAGCTTGGCGACTTTTTCGTCCAAGTGTTTTGGCAAAACGTAGACTTTGTTTTGATATTCGTCGCCTTTCGTGAACAATTCGATCTGCGCGAGCGTCTGGTTTGTGAAGGAAGCTGACATCACAAAGCTTGGATGGCCAGTGGCGTTGCCGAGGTTCAAAAGGCGCCCTTGCGAAAGCAGCAACATCCGATTGCCTTCCGGGAAAGTGATCATGTCAACTTGATCTTTGACGTTCGCCCATTTGAAATTCTTTAAGCCGTCGACCTGAATCTCATTATCGAAATGCCCGATATTCCCGACGATAGCCATGTCTTTTAGTGCGCGCATGTGATCAACGGTCAACACGTCTTTGTTGCCTGTCGCGGTGATGACGATATCGGCGCGCTTGACGCCTTCGTCCATGGTGACAACTTCAAAGCCATCCATCGCCGCTTGAAGAGCACAAATTGGATCGATCTCTGTTACCATAACGCGGGCGCCGGCGCCGCTAAGCGATGCGGCGGAGCCCTTGCCAACGTCGCCATATCCGGCGACGAGTGCGACCTTGCCGGCCATCATTACGTCTGTGCCGCGACGAATGCCGTCGACCAGCGATTCCTTACAACCATACTTATTATCAAATTTTGATTTGGTAACAGAGTCATTGACGTTGATCGCAGGGAAGGGGAGTGTTGCGTTCTTTTCGCGCTGGTACAGGCGCAAAACGCCAGTGGTAGTTTCTTCTGTGACACCTTGAATATTTGCTTTGATTTTTGAATACCAGCCTGGGTTTTTCTCAAGGCGACGTTTGATTGTTGAGAAAAGCGCTTCTTCTTCTTCATTCGACGGGTTTGCCAAAACTGATGGGTCTTCTTCGGCGTCAGCGCCCAAAAGGATTAACAGCGTCGCGTCGCCGCCATCGTCAAGGATCATGTTTGCAGTTTCGCCGTTCGGCCATTCGAAGATTCGATCGGCGAGATCCCAATATTCTTGCAGCGACTCTCCTTTGAATGCGAAAACAGGTGTGCCAACCGCTGCAATCGCGGCTGCAGCCTGATCCTGGGTCGAGTAAATATTGCAAGACGCCCATCGAACTTCCGCGCCAAGAGCTGTCAGCGTCTCGATGAGGACCGCAGTCTGGATAGTCATATGAAGCGATCCAGCGATGCGCGCGCCTTTTAACGGCTGCGATGGGCCATATTCTTCGCGGGTTGCCATTAGGCCAGGCATTTCGGTTTCCGCGATTTCGATTTCGCGGCGACCCCAATCGGCGAGGCTGATGTCCTTGACGACAAAATCTTGGTTTTCGCTAGCGGTCATGGTGCGCAATCCTTCACTGGGCTTGATTTTGCGCCGCATATAACAGCGCTTTCGCGAGATTCCAAGAGACATATAAAGATTTCTTTATGTATGGCGTTGACGGGGTTGTGAGGGATTTCCCGGTTGGGTTGAGGCCTGCTTTCATCGTATTTTGCGACTGGAATGGAGGCATAACGGAAGGGATTGAACCATGAGCAAAATTAGAACCAAGATCCTCGCGGTGATTATCGCAGGATTTGGCTTCTCGCCGGCTGCGTTCGCCAGCGATGAGGTTGATATGTCCAGCGATCCGCGGGTTGGCGAAAAAGTCGACCGCATCTGTTTTGGTCGCAGCATCGATGGTTTCAAAGAGGCGGATGGATACAAAAGAGCAGTCCTTGTCGAGCAGGGCGTCAACGACTGGTTTCTGCTGAAGCTTATCGGCGCTTGCAGTTCCCGCGATTTTGGCTTCGCCCATAAAATTGGCATTGAAAGCCGGCCTGCCGGCGGATGCGTAAGGCGCGGCGACGCGATTCTTGTTGAATCGACGCCCGGCTTTGTTAATCGGTGCTCGATTTCCGCGATCTACGAGTGGGACGACGATGCGGACGCACCGTCTGAAATCGACCGTGAATCCGAAGACGGCGAAAGCGAAGGCTGAATTCACGGCGATTATTCGTCTTCATAGATTGCGCGCAAACCTTCCCGGTATGAAGGATATTCTAAATCAAGGCCGAAAGTCTTTTTCATAAGTGCGTTTGAGATGCGCTTATTGTCGGTGTAGAAACTCGCGGCCATTGGCGATAGCTGCGCCTGCTCAATAGGGACCAGCGGTGGCGGTTCGACACCCAATAAACTGCAGGCGTACTCAATGACGTCTTGAGGCGGCGACGGTTCGTCGTCTGACAGATTGACGAGTTCCGGCGTGATCAATTCATGAAGTGACGTCGCCAAAACGCGCGCGATGTCGTCTACATGCATGCGGTTGAAAACTTGGCCAGGCTTGTAAATGCGTTTGGCATTGCCGCTTCGCACCGTATCAATTGCCGATCTTCCGGGCCCGTAGATGCCCGGCAATCTGTATATTGTCAGCGGCAATTCGTGTTCATCAGCGAAGTCGCGCCACAAACGCTCAGCTTTTATCCGGCGCTTGGATCGTTCGCTTGTGGCTAACATTGCGCTTTTTTCATGTACCCAGGCGCCGTTATGGTCGCCATAAACGCCGTTTGACGAAAGGTAGCCAAGCCAGCGAATATCCGAAGGCTGCGGCGCTTTTTCCGTAATAATTGCGTGACGAAGGGCATTTAAAGCCGGGCAACCTGCGTCCGCCGGCGGCGTTGAGACTAATATCGCCGTTGTTTCGCCCAAATGCTCTGGTTTTATGAAGTCATTGTTCCAAACGAAGGGGGCGATCCCATTGGCGACGATCATTTCGGCCTTGCGTTTTTCACGCACCGAACCATTAATGCGCCAGTCTGTTTCCCGGAGGCGGCGGGCAAGGGCGCGCGCAGTATAGCCGGCGCCAAGCAGGGTTAAAGTATCAGGCGTAATTGTCACAAAAATGCCTATGATTGAAGGACCGTCTTTCAGTTAATATGTATCGTCTGGACTTTGTTGAGTAGAGGAAAAAGTTCTCGTCATGCGAATGTTCTTCGGAATATGTGTTTCTGCGATTATCGCTATGGCGCCGGTCAGCGCAGCAGCGATTGACGGCGTCTGGAATACCGGGCCGTCGAATCGTGAAGAAACGAAGGATTCGTCGCTCGATATCAAATTCCACCCTTGCGACGACAGACCCGATCGCTTTTGCGCGACAATTGTTCGATTGCGCGAACCTCGGGGCGTTTCCGGCTACACCAAACTTCCGGACGGTAGTCTAATTGTTGGCTATACATTTATCAGAAATCTCAAACCCAAGGGTGACGGCTACTACAAGCGCGGCGATATCCTGTCGGTTGATGAATCGATGGTTGATGGTGAAATGCGCTGGTACGGTTTGCGTGTTCAAAATAATTTTGACGGAACGCTGACCGCGACTGGTTGCCTTGGTTTCATCTGCCCGAAGAAAATCACCTGGCGGCAAGTGATCGACGGTGAAATTCAAAACCCGGTGTTGGATGCTACCGCGATTGCTGAAGTCGAAACTGAAAGTGTGGCCGGCAAAACGTCGAATTCGCCGGACTAACGAAACCCTTCCGCGTAACTCGTATGCAAAGATTGTTCGTCGCCATTGGCGTTCCAGAAATCGTCGCTGATTCATTATCGACGTTGCAATACGGCGTTGACGGCGCGAAATGGCGCCCGGTTGAAAACCTTCATTTAACGCTGGCGTTCATTGGCGAAACTGATCGGCATGGATTTCAAGATGCAATTGATGCGCTCGCGACAATTGATGCGCCTCCATTTGAATTGCGCCTATCGGGTGTCGGGTTTTTCGGCGATCGCAAACCGCGAGCGCTGTGGGCCGGGGTTGAGCCCTCTGATGCGTTAAACCATTTGCAAGCCAAGGTGGAGCAGGCGCTACGCCAAACAGGGTTTGCACTGGAACGGCGAAAATTCAAGCCGCATGTGACGCTCGCTTATCTGAAGGGTGTGCCGCAATCGATTGCTGCTCAATATTCATCAGAGCACGGATTATATACGTGCGGACCGTTCCCTGTGGAAGAGTTCAATCTTTATTCATCACAATTGGGCGGCGACGCCAGTCATTACGAAATCGAAGCCAGCTATTCTATTTCATCTTCCAAATGATCGAGCAGACCTTCTGCGCCCGCTTCAATCAGGTCTAATACCTTCCCAAAACCGTCGTCGCCGCCGTAATAAGGGTCCGGCGTTTCGCGCGTTTCACCATCGGCGAAATCAAGAAACAGGCGAATGTCGCATTCGCGGTTCGGCGGCGCCATGTTGAGAAGGTCGGTATGGTTTGAAAGATCCATAGCGAGGAGATAGTTAAATTCATAGTAATCGGAGAGATCGACCTTCCGCGCGCGTTGATGTGAGATATCATAGCCGCGTTTCGCAGCCGCTTTGATCATGCGGCCATCTGGCGGATCACCCACATGCCAGGCGCCGGTGCCAGCGCTATCGATAAAAATATCCAAACCGCGATCACGCGCCTTTGTGCGCAGGACGCCCTCCGCGGCGGGCGAACGGCAAATATTGCCAAGGCAAACGAATAATATCCGTTTCATTGTTTCAAATCCTCGTGAGCGCCGATACCGGTTTCATATCGTGGAATTGTGCGCTTAGGATAGTCTTGTGCGCATCGTTATGAACGCCATTGGAATTGGAATATAAAAAATGACCATGTCGAAAATTGCCCGCCGCGGCATTGACCAGATGTTGAATGCGCTTGAGGGCGTACTCGATAAAGGCGAGAAATACGCCAAAGAAAATGACATCGACGCGGCCGTCGTAACCAATTGGCGCCTGGCGCCGGATATGTTGCCGCTGACGTCCCAGGTTCAAATCGCCTCGGAAATCGCGGCCCGAGGTCTCGCGAGATTGGCGCGTGGCGACATTCCGTCCTTCGACGATCTTGAGCCGTCGTTTGATGCCTATCGCGCGCGCATTGCCGACGTCAGGAAAATCATGGACGGATTGCCGGCGGACGCCATCGACGCGGATCCGGACGATATGGTGGACGTGCCCATGGGGGATCGCGAAATGACATTGCCGCGGATTATTTTTTTGCAGAACTTTGTTTTGCCTAACGTGTATTTTCATGTAACGGCGGCGTATCTGATTTTGCGCAATATTGGCGTGCCGCTCGGCAAACGTGATTTCATGGCAATGCCGAACTGAATGGCTGAAAAACCGAACAACATCGTCATTATGACCGGCTCCGGCATTTCTGCGGAAAGCGGCATTGCGACGTTTCGCGATAAGGGCGGTGTTTGGGCGCAATATGATTATCGGCAAGTTGCAACGCCGGAAGGATTTGAGGCAGACCCGGATCTCGTCCATCGTTTTTACAATGATCGCCGCAGGGCGCTTGCGACTGTCGAGCCAAATGCCGCGCATCTTGCTCTTGGCCAATTGCAGGCAGGATTGGCAGCGCGCGGCGGATCTTTGACGTTGGTGACGCAAAATGTCGACGACTTGCATGAACGCGGCGGGGTAGAAAACATCCTTCACATGCATGGCGAATTGTTGAAGGCGACCTGCGTTTACTGCGGCGACATTCGCGAATGGCGCGAAAACCTTTCGACGGCATTGATTTGCGAGATCTGCAAATGCGCGGGCGGGATGCGGCCTTACGTTGTCTGGTTTGGCGAAATTCCTCGGCATATGGAAGACGCCGCCGACGCTTTGATGAGTGCTGATCTCTTCGTTTCCATCGGCACTTCCGGGTCAGTTTATCCGGCGGCGGGTTTTGTTTCTGAGGCCCGTGCGCTGGGCGTCGATACCATGGAGCTTAATCTCGAACCGTCGGAGAACGCACGTCATTTCACCGCCGCAGCATACGGGCCAGCGACGGAAATTGTGCCGGCCTGGGTGAAATCGATTTTGTGAAAAAAACGCTTTTTCCGGTAAAAATATTTTATCTGCTATAATGCGGCTTTGCGGCGAATGTGGTCTGTTTTTTCGGGGAGAATGGCAGAAATTCTGGGCTGTGGGAGCGGCGTTAGCCAGCAGGATGTTCACGTGATTGATAACTCCATTTTGTGATCTGGTGACATTTTGTGCGATTTTTGCGTTGCGCCAAATCTCAACTGTATTCGGGTGAAAAAACGGATCTAAATATTGCGTAGGTTGTTTGAGACTTCGGTAGAATACCCTCCTGGGGTTGTGTGCAGGCGGGCAAATGCAACTGAAATTTGCGGGCTTTTCGAAGCGGGCAATGCTCCGTATTCTCGCCCGCAAAACTGCCGGGAGGGCATCCAATGAATTTTGCTGTTTCACGCGCCATTTGCGCCGCACTTATCGCCGCGCCTTTTGCCGCGTTCGCCGAAGACGATGATGAGAAAAAGTGGGACGTCAACAATCCCGGATATGGCGAGACGCGCGAAGTCGCGATCAATGTCGATGAAGGCACCTGGATGAATGTTGACGTCTCGCCGGACGGGCGGACGATTGCCTTCGATCTTCTTGGCGACATTTACACGATGCCGATTGCTGGCGGCGCCGCAACGCGAATTGCAGAAGGCATGAATTATGACATGCAGCCGCGCTTTTCGCCGGACGGATCAAAGATAGCATTCACGTCTGATCGATCGGGCGGCAACAATATCTGGGTGATGAATCGCGACGGATCCGAGCCGCGTCAGATTACCAAGGAAAAATTCCGGCTTCTCAACAACCCGACCTGGTCGCCGAGCGGTGAATATATCGCTGCTCGCAAGCATTTCACTACGCAGCGCTCCCTCGGCGTCGGCGAAATCTGGATGTATCATATTAATGGCGGCGGCGGCGTAAAACTCGTCAAGCGACCGTCGGAAGCGCACCAGAAAGAACTTGGCGAGCCCATGTTCTCCGTAGACGGAAAATATATCTATTACGCGCAAAACGTCACGCCGGGGTCGCGTTTTATTTATGCACAAAATTCAAACCAGGATCTGTTCAATATCAAGCGTTATGAAATGGCGACAGGCGACATCGAAACGGCGGTTTCCGGGGCTGGCGGTGCAGTGCGACCGACGCCGTCGCCGAACGGAAAATACATGGCGTTCGTGCGCCGCGACCGGATGCAATCAAAGCTTTACATCAAGGATATGAAGAGCGGCGAGGCGCGCGCGATCTATGACGATCTTGACCGCGACCTACAGGAAATCTGGGCCGTGCATGGGCTCTATCCGAATATGGACTGGCTGCCGGATTCAAAATCCCTCGTTTTCTGGGCGGGCGGCAAGATCCGCCGCATCAATGTGGAAACGGGCGTGAGTTCCGTGATCGCGTTCTCTGTTGATGATTCCCGAACCGTGATTGCGGCCCCGCGTCCGGCGGTAGAAGTTGCGCCGGACAATTTCAAAACCAAAATGCCGCGTTTCGCGAGCGTTTCGCCGAACGGAAAGAGCGTCGTTTTCGAAAGCCTCGGCAAACTCTACATCAAAAGCCTGCCGAACGGCGCGCCGCGCCGTCTGACGCGGAGCGACGGCTTTCAGTTCTTCCCGTCTTGGTCGCGCGACGGTCGCCGGATTGTTTTCGTGTCGTGGACGGATGAAGGTCTGGGGTCGATCCGCACTGTCTCCGCGAGCGGCGGTTCTGCGAAGACTGTAACGCGCGAACCAGGTCATTATCGCCGGCCGCAATTCTCGCCTGACGGCAAAACCATCGTCTTTGAAAAAGATCGTGGCGGGTATTTGACAAATGATGCGTGGTCCGAAGCGCCAGGCGTTTATCGGGTCGCCGCTGGAAGCGGGAACGCTGTGCGCGTTGCGACGTCGGGCAGTCTCCCGCATTTCGGCGCAGACGCGTCGCGCGTCTTCATGACGAATTATGAGGGCGATACCGCAACGCTTATCAGCGTTGACCTCGATGGCAATGACAAGCGCGAGCATGCATCTGGAGAAATGATCACCGGCTATCAGGTGTCGCCATCGGGAACACATCTTGCCTTCACGGAGAACTACAACGTCTTCGCAATGCCGATGACGCCGGGGCCGCAAAAGATTGCCGCCGGACGCAGCGCTACCGCTTTGCCGGTTGTAAATGCGAGCGGCGTCGGCGCGACTTATTCAGGTTGGTCGCGCGATCGATTGAATTGGTCGTTGGGCCCAACGCTATATTCAGCAAGCATTGCCGAGATGTTCGCAATCGCCGGTGAGGGCGACGATGGCTACTCGCCGCCGGAATCTGGCGCTGATCTGTCAATCACTGTAACGGCAGCGAAACCGACCGGGGTTACCGCGCTTACTAATGCGCGCATCATTACTATGGCTGGCGACGATGGCGGGGTTATCGAAAACGGCGTTGTCGTCATCGACGGCAATCGCATTGCCGCCGTTGGCGGCGCCGACACGGCTATTCCAGCCGGCGCCCGCACGGTTGATATGGCTGGCAAGACGATCATGCCCGGCCTAATCGACGCCCATGCACACGGGCCCTATGGTTCCGACGACATCATTCCGCAGCAAAACTGGTCAACTATGGCGCACCTGGCGCTGGGCGTGACGACCATTCACGATCCGTCAAACGCCGCTGGCATGGTCTTTCCGTCTGCGGAATACCAGCGGGCCGGATTAATCCTTGCGCCGAGAACGTACTCAACGGCGGAGATTGTCTATGGCGCCAAATCCCCTTTCCGCTATGCGCATATCGACAATGCCGAAGACGCCGCCGCTCACGTGAAGCGGCTAAAATCTCAAGGCGCATTTTCAATCAAGAACTATAACCAGCCGCGCCGTGATCAGCGCCAGCAGGTGATCGCCGCCGGTCTTGATAACGAAATTGCAGTCGTTGCTGAGGGCGGCTCGCTTTTTCACATGGATATCTCGCTGATCCAGGACGGCATTACCTCGATTGAACACAACATGCCGCAGGAGCATTTTTATGAGGATGTGCTGACCCTCTATTCGGAATCTGACGCGGCCTATACGCCGACGCTGGTTGTCGCCTTTGGCGGCGTCAATGGCGATTCATATTGGCGTGCGCAAACAAATGTTTGGGAGCATCCCATTCTAGCGGCGCATGCGCCGCCGCGTGTCCTGCAATCAAGCTCGGTCCGACGCACGACGGCGCCGGAAGAAGACTTCTATGATAACATCGCCGCGGCTGCGGCGAAGTCGCTCGCCGATCGCGGCGTTGCGGTGTCCATCGGCGCCCATGGTCAGCAGCAGGGTCTGGCGTCGCATTGGGAGTTGTGGTCGTTCGCGCGCGGCGGCATGTCGCCATTGCAAGTCTTGCGCACTGGCACGACGGATCCGGCGCGTCATCTCGGTCTCGATGCGGATATTGGTTCGTTGGAAGAAGGCAAACTCGCCGACCTGGTGGTTTTGAATTCCAATCCGCTCGATGACATTCGCAAGTCCGATGACATCAGTCATGTGATGCTGAACGGCCGGCTTTATGATGCGGTAACGTTAAATGAAGTTACGACCGGTAGTTACGAGCGCGCGCCTTATTGGTGGGAATAGCGCTTTTAGTTTGTCTTTTGCTTCCCTATGGCTTGACCATGGGGCCCATCTCCCGAATTTGTTGATTGCTGTTAGCTGACGTGATGGGCGCCACGGTTGAACCGTGGCGAGGCAACTCTCCTAAGATGGGCTTACAACCGGAAATAAACCCGGATCGTTTGTTTCCATACCCCATTCCGCCCAGGAGCCGTCATAAAGGCGCCAGTCAGTGCGTCCAGCGACTTCAAGCGCGAGCGCCAATACAGCGGCGGTGACGCCCGACCCGCAAGTGGTGATGGCCAGCGTATCTTTAGTTACGCCGATCGCATTGAAAATGGCGTTGATTTCGTCTTGCGATTTCAATGTGCCTTCGTCATTCAGCAGCGTTTCGAACGGAACGTTCTTCGCGCCAGGCATTCCGCCGGAACGCAATCCCGCGCGTGGCTCCGGCGCTTTCCCGCGAAACCTTGGCCTGGACCGAGCGTCAACGATTTTGGGTTCACCGCTCTTGATCGCAGCGCGAATATCATCCACATTCGCCGCAAGATTGGTTGTGGGTGCTGCGCGATAAATCGCAAGGGTCGCTTCGGACGGTTCGTTTGTGACTTGTCGTTCCTCGGCAATCCATTTTTTGAGACCGCCGTCAAGCACTGCGACTTGGTCATGGCCCATCAGGCGAAACGTCCACCACACGCGCGCCGCGGAGAATATCCCCTGGTCGTCATAAACGATGACAAAGTCATCGGGGCTAACGCCTAATTCACCGACCGCGCGCTCGAAATCTCCGCGGGTAGGCGCCATGTGGGGCAGATCAACGGACTTGTCCGCAATGCCGTCGATATCGAAGAATACTGCGCCTGGAATGTGGCGTTCGCGATAGTCATCAACGCTCGCGCCGGCGCCCGGCATGCGCCACGAGGCGTCAATGATTGCCACGCCCGGCTTGCCCAGCCGCTCGCCGAGCCATTGCGTCGATACCAGCGGCGATGGCTCAGCCATAAACGAAATCCTCCGATTGCGGCACTTGCGCGGCGCGAAAAATCCACTATTCAAGGAACCAATCGCGGGTATAGCACAATGGTAGTGCAGCAGCCTTCCAAGCTGAATATGCGGGTTCGATTCCCGCTACCCGCTCCAGTTTCCCCCATTTACAATTCTTATTTCGTGTATTGAGCGCTGAGGCTTTGAACCTGCTGCCGCACCGCCTATGTACGCCGGGCGTAATTTTGGCCCCGCGAACGAATACCCTA
>JABDJK010000022.1 GCA_013002535.1 Hyphococcus sp. | reverse complement strand
CAATGGCGCAATCTTCCGGCGGATTGATCGCTGGGGCCGGATTGGCAAGCACGGTCTTACAGGTAAGGCGGTCAATGACATTCTGAAAGCCGCCGCTGATCGTGCCGGGCTGGAGCCGGAGCTGGTTTCGGCGCATGGGCTGCGTTCTGGGTATCTGACTGAGGCAAGTCTTCAGGGCGTGCCGATCGAGGCTGCGATGCGTCATTCGATGCACCGGTCGGTTCAGACTGCTGTGCGTTACTATCACGACCAGGAACGGGCGAGCGGGAAAGCCGCTAAATTGGCGGGATAATCTGAGAAAAAAGGGGCGCTAACTCCCCGAATCTATTAGTATTTCAGCATCAGGGCATAATATGGCCTTGACATCATATGTATTGAAAGCCATATTGACGATGCCGTGGACGGTGATCTTTCACGACGCCTTCGAGGCGGAGTTCGATGAATTCACAACCGCTGTACAGGATGAACTCCTGGCGCAGGCCAAAGTGATTGAAGAACACGGACCGCAGGCGGGCCGGCCAAGAGTCGATACGCTAAACGGGTCGAAGTACGCCAATATGAAAGAGCTGCGGTTTGATGCGGATGATGGCGTCTGGCGCGTTGCCTTCGCATTCGACCCCGTTAGAGAAGCGGTGCTGTTCGCAGCAGGCGATAAGTCCGGCGGCGGAGAAAAACGGTTTTACAAGAGGCTTATAAAAACGGCCGATGAACGGTTCGATGAGCATTTAGAGAGTTTAAAGAAGAAGTAGGAGGATCAGGTTATGGGACGCACACTTGATCAAAAAATTAAAACACTGCCGAAGGCGCGCCGCGCCAAAATTGAAGCGCGCGCCGCGGAATTGATCGCAGAAGAAGCGACGCTGCAGGATCTGCGTAAAGCTTTTGGTTTGACGCAAACGAAAATGGCGAAGAAGCTTAGAGTAGGCCAGGACACGGTCTCTCGTGTCGAAAAGCGCACCGATATGTTGTTATCGACGTTGAGCGGCTATGTCGAAGCCATGGGCGGCGAACTTAATCTAGTGGCGGAGTTTCCCGACCGGCCGCCAGTGAAGGTGCACATGTTAGACCAGGTCTCAGGGCGGAAAAAGCGCGCTGGAAGTGCAAAAAAGGCGACACGAAGACGAAAGGCGGCATCGGCGTAATGGTTACCTGGAATGAACTTGTTGAAGCTTTTGATTCCCACAATACGCCAATATCAGGTTGGAATATTGATCAGTGCGCGTAGATATCAATTAATTCCTGATCCAATATGCGGATGAGCGTGAGACTTTCCCCTTCGACAGTGGTCATGCTTTGCGCATCGACATCAAAACGTTCAATATGTCGTCGCTCGAACCAGTAACTAGCAGGCTCTTTTCGCGGCGGCGCCAGTTTACCGGGCGCCGCAAGCTGTCCGAAAGCCGACGATCGCGCATCGATATCGTCGCGCACTCGAAGCCCGTGGGCGGTGATGCTGGGCCACTGCCATCTTCGCCCAAAGAAATTGTGCGCTATAAGGATTACAGGATTGCGGGTTAGGCGAACCGCTCGGATTGCGGTCGCCGTAACGCTTGCCGAGAATGATCCTGCTAGTTCAATCAACTGATTGAGCGTAAATCGATCCATCGCCTGCAATTTTGGTGCGATCATGAATCGCGGGAGGACTAAATCAGCCGCATAGGCGTCAGCTACGCGTTCGGCGTTTTTTGATGTTTCGTCTATCGGTCGTCCGATATCTTCCGGCCGGCAGACGAAAGAAAGCCCTCGGTGATGGTGCCAATGCCCGAGTTCATGACCGGCGCTAAATCGTTTTCGTGTTGGGCGAATATCTTTTCGAACATAAATGACGGCGCGGTCAGCCCGCCCAATAATCTGTGCTTCGCATCCGGTCAGAGACCGGTAGTCGATTTCCGCGCCGACGCAATATGCTATGGCGTCGATATCAATATCGCGGGGTTCGGAAATACCGAGTTCCGTCAGTAATTGTTCTGCAGGCCGCATAATTAGTCTATCAAGTTTCCTTCGTCGTCGATAAGCCCCAATCGAAGACAAGCTTCAAGAAAGCTATCCAAGTCATCCTCTGACTCGATATTTTGGTTGCGAGCGGCGAGCGTCATTTCGCCGGATTGTTCAATCTTCTTTTGAATATCTTGCATCAACGACTTTTTCTTAGCGACGTCGTAGTCGACAATAACGGCCATATTCGGCGCATTGCGCTTCTTCAAGTGTTGCTGGGCGTCTTTGAGGCGCGCCATTTTTTGATGCTTGATGGCCGCACTAAAGGCGGCTTTGCTTTGATTCAGAAGTTGCGCCGGATCGAGACCAATAGAAACAAGGTATTCATCCAGCGCGCTTCCATTCAACGAAGAAATTTCGTCAGTAATCTCTGAAAGAAGACTGTCCTTTAAAGATCGAGTATCGCGAGAGCTAGACATCATATCACTCCGTCGCTTGTTAATTTTGCAATCCGTCGAACTTTCCGTTTACGGACAGCCTCATACTTTTTCGCGTCCCAGCCGAGTTCTTCCATTGTCTCTGTTTTAGTCGCTTGTTGGCCCAGACACATCAGAAGGAGTTGTATGTCGGGATCGTCGGCGAGCAGGTCAAAAAGCTGCTGTAAGAACATCGAATCATCTTGTGATGGCCGTTGCGCCGCGCTTTCATAAAGTGCTTCTTCCTTAGCCGGGTCCAAGGCAGACTTTCGCTCGCCCAATTTTGACTTCACCGTTTTCTCGCGACGAAAGGCGTTGGACCGCTGGCTATTTATGGCCCCAACGAGAAAGTTGAAGGTTTGTTGAGGCCCCTCGATGGCGACATCGGACTGTAGCCAGCGCAGATACGCGCCCTGCAGGAGGTCGTCGGCGTCGATAGTCGAACCGGCGCTGCGAATACGTGCAAAAGCCGCGAGTTTCTTCATCTCGTCGTCGTTGAGCGTTTCAAGCGCGCCGACGCGGTCTGGCTGCGTTAGGCCGGCCTGTTCTGCGTGCCTGGTCAAATCGATCCTCCCGACTGGGATAGCTCGTCGGAACAGGCTGAGCGGACAAGTCGCCAGAAAAAATTTAAAAGCGTGTCCGCGTCTGCGTAGTCGCGAGCTTTAGTAAGTGTATGGCGGGATTGCCCCAATCCTGTCCTTTTTAGCAATGTTAGCGAGCAATTCATGTCACGACAACATATTGATCACAAAGACATTTTAGAATTCGCGCAGGATCGCGTGAACTTACCGCAGGACAAAGCCCGTAAATACAGAGAACAGGTGAGGGGGCTGCGCGAACGTCTTGAGCGCCATCTTGATGACAATCCCGACTTCGCCCTCAAAAAAATGTTGCTGTCCGGGAGTTTGGCGAAGGGGACAGCGCTCAGGTCGCTTAACGATATTGATGTCGCTGTGTACGTGTCAGGCTCCGACGCGCCGCACGATATCGCTGCTTTGCTGGAATTTATCGCCGACCGCCTGGTCGCAACTTATCCCAACATCACGTCCGATCAGATTTCGATCAATACCTACAGCGTTACACTGTCTTTCAAGGGGACCGGTCTCGATGTCGACATCGTGCCGATTCTTTATTACGGCGACCCGGATTGGCGCGGTAATCTCATCAGCCAAGATGACGGAACGTTTCTTGAGACCAGTATTCCCCTGCATTTGGAATTCACGCGTAACAGAAAAAAGGCGCAACCGGATCATTTTGCGCAGGTAGTACGACTGGTGAAATTCTGGGCAATGCTCAGAAAAAACGAAAATCCGAACTTTCGGTTCAAATCATTTATGATTGAGATGATTTTGGCGCACCTTGCTGACAACGGCGTTTCCTTCGCCGACTATCCGGAGGCGCTTCAGACGGTTTTCACATTCCTTGTGAAAACCGATCTGCGCGAAATGATTGTATTCAGCGATTACTATGACCCAGCGACGGCGCCGGCGTGCGACTGCGACGAAGTGAAGATCCTAGACCCGGTCAACAAGGAGAACAACGTGGCGCGGCTTTACACGCCCACCAACGCGGACCTCATTGTAACCGCTGCTATGGAGGCCGGCGACGCCATTGACTATGCGCTGTCGGCGACAACTAAACAGGAAACTGTCGACGCTTGGCGTGATGTTTTTGGACCGCAATTCTAAAGGAATTCATTTTATGCTTTCGACATCGTATACCGCGAGCGAATCTCAGACATTTTCAGTGACACATGCGCGTCGTCTAGCGTCAAAAGTGCGCACCGACCTTATGCGCATCCATCGATTTTATGATGGGCGGCCTTCAATCGATGCCATTGATGACTACGAAGATGAGTTAATTGCTCTTCTCCGTGACGGGTATCTTGAAAAAGTGACTTACGGTTTTAAGCGCGCCGGAAAATGGGTTGCGCCGACCGTGAGTTACACGGCTGAGGAACTTCTCTTTGGCAGCGGTCAGGATGACCGACCTGGCGCTATTGGCGTAAATGAAGATGTTTCCGGCGCGTCTTTTTATTCCTATCTCATCTATTCGGACGCTTGGTCTAAACTGAGCCCCGAAGAACGTGACAATTACCGGGATCAAATGCCTTTTCGACGCGGTGGCGCTAATGCGCCCGGCGTCGAGGGTTATTTTATCAGCGATAAGAGTTACAGCGCTGGCGGTCGCGCGCTGAGCCGGTCAAGTCTGAGGAGTTTCTGATCATGAACGCACCGTCATTAGATGAATTGTTTGACCAGCGCGTCGCGTTTCCCGACCCCGACGCACAAGAACGCTTAGCGCAACTCGTCGGTCTCGACGCACAAATCGACAGTCTCAGCAAAATGCTCGGCATTTTGGTAAATCCGGATGGCCTGCGCAATTGGGCGAAACGCAAACATAGAGGGGCGGCGTCCGCAATTGAGCTGCTGGTGCGTCGCCCGCCATTAGTGATCCTAGCAGGCGATGTTGGCTCTGGAAAAACTGCGCTTGCAGAGTCGATCGGAGACCTCGTTGCCCGCCGCGAAAAAGTCAGCGTGACGTTGTATCCGATTAGCCTCTCCACACGTGGCCAGGGGCGCGTTGGGGAAATGACGCAATTGCTCTCTGCAGCTTTCTCGACCGTCCACGACCACGCGAGCAAGTTAAAGAACCGCGGCGGGAAAGTGCAAGGCGCAGTTATTCTTCTCGTTGATGAGGCCGATGCGCTTGCTCAAAGCCGTGAGGCCGCGCAGATGCACCATGAAGACCGCGCCGGTGTGAATGCGTTTATTCGCGGTGTAGACAGACTTGCCACCGGCGGACTTCCAACTGCAGTGATTATGTGCACCAATCGATTATCGGCGCTCGATCCAGCCGTAAGGCGGCGTGCCGCGGAAGTCATGACGTTTACTCGCCCGGACGCATCGCAGAGAAGCGCTGTCTTGGCTCCGGCGTTATCCGAATTGGGATTATCTCCCTCTGATATCGCAGCAGTCGTTAAAGCCACTGGCGCTCATAACGGTCGCGCGGTCGGGTGTTCGTTCTCCGACCTTACCCAGCGTGTCTTGCCGTCGATCGTTTTGGACGCCTATCCCGACGGCGCCGTGACGCCGGCGCGGGCGGTTGAAGTAGCGAAGAGCGTGGAGCCGACTCCGTCCTTTAGGGAGTCCGCGACATGAGCGATTGGTCATTGCCCGAACTGCTTTCAGGGCTTCACGACGACATTCAGCAGCGCCTAAAGACGGTTCGAAAAACGCTTGCCCATCCGGGTTCAAAAGGCGACGCAAGCGAAAAAGTATGGCTTGATCTTTTTCAGAAGTATTTGCCAAAACGCTATCAGGCGGCGACAGCGCACGTTGTAGACAGCGACGGGAATTTCAGTGACCAGATCGATGTCGTTATTTTCGATCGGCAATATTCTCCATTCATTTTCGATTACCAGGATCAGACCATCATACCGGCAGAAAGCGTGTACGCCGCTTTTGAAGCCAAACAGTCTTTGAATGCTGAACATATCGCTTACGCGCAGCAGAAGATCGCAAGCGTTCGACGATTACACCGCACAAGTTTGCCAATTCCCTACGCAAAGGGCACCTACCCGCCGAAACCGCTGATACCAATTCTAGGTGGTGCGCTGACATTTGAAAGCGATTGGAGTCCGGCCCTTGGCGAGCCTCTAAAACACGCGCTTGCAGTTGATGCAGGTGACGGAAAACTCGACTTTGGGTGCATCGCAGCCCATGGCTACTTCAATTATGACGAGGCCCTGCAGAGTTACGATTTTCATGACGGTGCTAAGCCTGCGACTGGCTTTTTGTTCAAATTGATTTCGCAACTGCAATTTAGCGGTACTGTTCCAATGATTGATATTCAAGCTTACGCGCGCTGGTTGACGGAGTAGTCTGCGCGTGGAACTGGTCGGTTAGTTTAATAGATTTGGCGATAGCCGCTGTTTGATGAGACGGACCACATCTTGCGCGGAAGGCTAGAAGAGGAGGAATATGCAACTGATGCGTAATACGCCGTCCAGCGCTGAATCCTCATATTTTAATTTCGTGGGCAATGCACCCTCCCAATAGCGGCGAAAATCGTCAATAGTAACGCCAATATTCGGAACAATTATTGAGTGGCGGAGACTCTTGATGTGGTGGTTTCTAATCATAGCCGGAATAGCGCTGTTCTTTTTCTTCAATGGCAGAAAAAAGTCGGCGGCTTCCCAGAGTCTGACAAGTGCTGCGCCATCTCGGGCGATCGCTTCGTCCCGATCACCCAGACAAACGCCATCCCGAAAGTCTGTTGCTACAGGCCGTCCCATGGAGTGGCTGCCGAAAGGCGAGACCGTCATCGTTCAAGGGGTCAAAATTGACGGGGGGATGATTTATGTGGGCGTACGCAATCGCCCGGGCGATTCTGACCGGCCCCAGAATGCGCTTATCAATCAGTCTCTGCCTGTTTCAGGGACTGCACGCGACCCCAGCGGCGCGTCTATGTCTTATTGGCCGTCTTACTCAGAGATTGAGCCGCGGGCGAGGCGAACATATCTTGAGTGGTTGGCGAGCGAGCGCGACGACGCCGAAATCGGTATCGGGTACGTTTTTCTATACTTCTACGGTCTCGAGTACCGACTTTTTATTGAACAGGCGGAAGCAGAGTTCGAGGAGATCATTGTTGAAGTAAGGCGCCTTCTGTCAGTTTACGGCGGCAATAATTCTTTTCGCAGCTATGCCGAGCGTTTACTCGATGCGGCGGGTTTTCTGACAACAAAAATTGACCAAAGGCCTCCGGTCGCACCGCCAAGCTATTCACTGTTCGAAATGCCGTATGACGTACGGGCGTATCTTGGCCGCAAGTTGTTAGATGGCGAGATACTTGATGCCGATGACGCTTTGCTTTGGATAGTCTCTTCGCCTGCCGTTCAGCTTCGGACGCCGGCTATCCGATGTTTCGATGAGTTGCGCGCGCTTTGGAATGTGCGATTCAGCAAACGGTTTCCAAACGGATTAAAGGTCAAGCCTCCAAAAAAGAAATTGTCCCTGGATTACCAAGCCGCGAGCGGCCGGTTTAACGCGTCAATTTCGGGAAAAGGCGACGCTCTGCCGGATGTCGGTGCATTGACGGCGCCAATTAACAAGTTGAGCGGACTTCTCGCAGATTGCACCAGCGAACTTGATTCCTATAGCCGTTTGCTTGGACGTTCGCCGGAGGCGAAAGGAACAATTGACGCTGCGGCGCTGCTTCCGGCAGATTTGATGGAAGCGCCCTCCGCAAATCCGCTAAAGGAATTTGCCGCCAAGATCGCCTTGCGTCTGTCTGAAAGGAAATCCGGGTGGATGCCAGTAAGGACATTGCTGGAGGCTATTGAATTGGAAGTCCCTCCAAGCGCTAAAATTCCTGCGGCGACGCTCAACAAGTTGGGGGCTTTGCTTGATAAGTTGGGATTGGGTTTCGAGCCAGACCGGCGATTGGGCAGCCTGCCGCCCGGCCCTGACGATATCGTTGTTCTGTTCGAAGCGAAGGGCGGGGTTATCGATGCAGATGGCGACTCTTATCGCGCAGCGAAGACAATAACAGAAATTTGCGCGCTTGCCGCTGGCGCGGACGGTGAAATTGCTCAGGAAGAGATCGAGCACCTCAAGTCCGAAATTCTGTCTGTGCCCGGTCTTTCCGTGGATGAACGCCAGCGTCTCTTCGCCTACGCAAAAGCACTATGCCGTAACGTACCGCGTCACCAACCGATTCTGAAGAAATTATCCAAAGCCGACGAAGGAACCCGCGAAACCATTGCAAGGTCTGCAATTGATGCGGTCCTTGCAGACGGCCGAGTTGAAACCGCGGAAGTAAAATATATTGAGCAGCTGTTTCGGTCCCTTGGGTTTCCGCCGGAAGACGCCTACGCCGCGCTGCATCGAGGCGCTGCCGGGTCCGATGAACCGATTGCAGTTAGACCGGCAGCGCCCGAATCGGGCGCGCCGGTGTCGCCTCCGCCTGAGGCGAAGTCGGCGCAAGCGGCGTCAATCAATCACAAGAAGATCGAGCGTATCACCAAAGAAACTGCGCAGGTTGCTGGCCTTCTAAGCGAGATATTCGCCAGTGAAGAGGAGGCTATTGTTCAGACGCCTCCAAGGACTGCAAATAATGGTTCGCTGCGATTTGAAGGCCTTGATCAGCAGCATGGAGAATTGTTGGGATATCTTCTTGTGAACGGCGAGCAGTCGCGCCCTTCGTTTGAGAACGAATCGCGGCGGCTGCAATTGCTTCCCGACGGCGCCATTGAGACAATCAACGAATGGGGCTTTGATGTTATTGGGGAGCCTATTCTCGATGTTGAAGCAGATATTTGTATTTTAAGTGATCTCGTTGACGAAATTCGAACGCTGGAAAAAAGATGATGGCGAAATCTCCAAAGATCCGCACACGAGAAAGAGACACGATTGTTCAAGCGCTTGCCGCCGGTGTTGTGCCACGTATAGGGCTTCAGCACATTCAGGTCGGGCGGGCCGCAGAGCTCAATGCGCTGGTGCGCGATATTGGGCGAATTGCTGGCGACGGATCGGCTGTACGGTTTGTTATCGGCGAATATGGGTCTGGCAAGACGTTCTTCTCAAATTTGGTGCGTTTGATTGCGCTCGAAAAGAAATTGGTCACCGCCCATGCTGATCTTGCTCCGGACAGGCGGTTGCATGCGACGGGTGGACAAGCGAGGACGCTCTATGCGGAGGCTGTCAAAAACCTGTCGACCCGCACCAGTCCCGATGGCGGAGCGCTGCAAAGCATTCTCGAACGCTTCGTAACAGATTGCGTGCGGCACGGAGAAGCGCAAAAAAAGCCTATCGAATCTATTATCGATGAAAAGCTGGCGGCGCTGCAGGATCAAGTCGGCGGATATGATTTTGCGACGGTTGTTAAGGCCTATTGGCGAGGCAGCGAAACCGGCGACGATGTCCTGAAAGCCGGCGCCCTGAGATGGCTGCGCGGCGAGTTTTCAACGAAAACGGAAGCCCGGCAAGCAGTTGGCGTTAGGACAATCATTGACGACGCATCGATCTATGACGGTCTAAAACTTCTCTCTGAGTTTGTCAGGCTAGCAGGCTATGGAGGGCTTCTCATTGTCTTTGACGAGATGGTCAACCTTTATAAGCTGCAAAGCGCCCAAGCGAGAAAGCAGAACTACGAACAAATCCTGAGAATCTTGAATGATGTCCTTCAAGGGAATGTTGGAGGCATTGGGTTCCTCTTTGGCGGCACGCCGGAATTTTTAATGGATCCTCGACGCGGCCTGTATAGCTATGAGGCCCTGCAATCCAGGCTCTCGGAAAATACCTTCGCCGTCGATGGCCTCGTTGATATGACGGGCCCCATATTGCGCCTTCAAAGCCTAACTCCCGAAGAGCTCTATGTGCTGCTCAAGAATCTCAGGCATGTTTATGCAAGCGGGAATGAGGAGGCGTATCTTGTCCCGGACGAAGCGCTTGAGGCTTTTATGGCGCATTGCAATGAGCGTGTGGGGGAAGCCTATTTCCGGACGCCCAGAAATACGATCAAAGCGTTTGTTCACATGCTGGCTGTCTTAGAG
>JABDJK010000021.1 GCA_013002535.1 Hyphococcus sp. | reverse complement strand
GTCGTGATTGGCGGCGACGGCACGCTGGCTGCTGTGGCGGGCGCTGTCGCGGGCAGCGATTTACCGATTGTTCCATTGCCCGGCGGTACGATGAACGCTTTTTCCCGAGATGTTGGCTTTGGCGCCGATCTGCCAGCGGCGATAAAGCAAATTCCTCAGACGCAACGCCGCGAGGTTGACGTCGCTTTCGCGGGCGACCGTGCGTTTTTGAACAATGTTGTATTCGGCGCCTACACGTCAGTCGCCTCGTCGCGCGAACGCATTCGAGAGGTCGATACGATCGGCGAGAAAATAGAAGCGGCGACGGAAGCGATTGGCGCGTTGGCATTTTCAGATACTGACGCCTATCAAGTTGATGTCGACGGGGAAACCATAAACGCCAGGACCAACACAATAATGGTTGCGAATAATAAATATACCGGCGCTGATGCGCTGCGCCCTGTTCGCGATAATGTCGATGCGGGCGTACTTGGCCTTTATATCGCGAGATCTACAACGTCTATTGATTTTCTTTCTGTGCTGGCCGACGCGGTATCCGGCAATATCTCAGATTCTGAACTAATGCATTTTCGCCGCTGTCAAAACTGCCGGGTATCGTCAGAGACAACGTACCTGGAGATCACGATCGACGGCGAAGCGATGGAATGGCGTTCGCCGATCGAAATATCAATTAAACCTGGCGGGCTTAAAGTACTTGCGCCGTAGCAATCAGTCATCATCGTCTTCAGACATGAGCATGCCGGCGAGAGCGCCAATGGCCACAGTTGCCGCGATAGTTGAAACTGGTGCGTGTTTTAGTTGGCGGATAAACAGGCCTTTTGCGGCGATATCGAGCGGCGTCCCGCGCATCCCCATATTCGTGAATAGGAGCGAGAGCGGCGACGCGTCATCGGCTTCCGCCTCGTCGCTTTTTTCTGAAGCTGTTGATGAACTGCTATGAACACCCCAGAAATACACAAAGAGCGCGCAAAGCGCGGTCGCCGCAGCGACAATCAACAACGCAAAATAAACCGGCATCAGAGTGGACAGCCACCATGCAAACGCGACGGCCGCAAATACAAATGCGCCGCAGGCAAGTAAAATCGTGGTCAATCCAAGCGCGGCTTCGACCGCTGCCGTTTCGACTGCCCCTTCGACCTTATTCGACGCTTTCTTAAATACTTTGGAAAACATCACTTATTTGCGCGCGATGCCGCCGATGAAGTATCCGATCGCCAAAGCAGCTGCGACGGCCGTCAATGGCTTTTTCTTGACCGCTTTTTCGGCCTGTTTTTGAATTTCCTGCAGCTCGGACGACGCTACGTCAATCGCTTCCCGGGCTTGATCTTCTGCATTAACGAGTCCTTCTTTTAAGTTCGTCTTCGCTTCGCCGGCGCGTGCAGCGCCCATCGCAGCGATGTCATCTTTCAAAATTTTGAAATCCGCTTTTAGTCTAGCGAAATCAGATTTTAGATCGCCGGCAGCGTTGTCGTCATGCAAACTGCCTGATTTCACAGATTGAACCATCATTTTCTCCCTTAATTCGATTTTTTCGCGGCGCGCATTGACAACGCACGCCGCTGTGGTTTGCAAAAGAAGCCGCTAATTAACGTCGTCGTCTTCTGCGTGGTCATTGCCGTCATAGGTGTCTTCCAGCGGGTCAAACTTGCCATCGGATTCGTTGGCTTCGTCCGCCACAATTGCGCCGGCGCCAGCCGCAAGTCCTAGCGCACAGCCGCTTAGCGTTCCGCCGAGTAAGAGTATAATGCTCGAAAAAATCAGGTTTCTCATGGGTCATCGTCCTCATTTCATCAGATGTTGGCGCTAACACCGTCTCCGACGTAAGGTTCCAGCCGCGCTCGTCTTACCTAACGGGATGGAACCATTGTCAACATTGTTGCGTTTTAAGAGAAACGAAATCGGAGAAAATTGTGCACCCAGGGCGCGTTATTGTTACTTATGGCCGTAGTCTTATGTCGCTTGTCATTGCGCAATCGCTGAGCCGTAGGGGCGTCGAGGTGATTGGTTGCGATGATGTAGACATGACGGTTATGTCCTTTTCACGGTACGTCGACAATACGTTCACGCATCCAAAAATCGAGGACGACGAAAAAGGATACTTCGATACGCTTCTTGAAAAAGTCATTGAATTGAAGCCTGAAGACGACAGGCCATATATTTTGATGCCGGTGTTTCGCAATACCAGGGCGATATCGAAACGACGCGATATATTTTCCGATCATATAACTGTCGCGGCGCCGGATTGGGAAAGTATTTGCAAAATTTTCCCTAAGGAAAATCTCGCAAAAACGGCAAAGACTACCAATGCAAACATTCCGAAGAGCACTCATACTGAAGATGAAGATGAACTAAAACGAGAACTCGAAAAGTTCCGCGCCCCGCTCATGTTGAAGCCTGTCGCCGGCGTCGGCGGAAAGGGCATTGAGGAAGTTAAGGATGCAAGCGCCGCAATCAAAGCGCATCAAGCTTTCCTGGGTAAACATGGCGAAGCGCCGCTCATACAGGAAAAGGTGGAAGGCGAGGACTACTGCTTTACCGGGCTATTTTCTGACGGCGAGCTGCTCGCCCACATGGCGTACCGAAACCTGCAGAGTTTTCCTGTCAAAACCGGCGCCGGCGCCATCCGGGAAACGGTCGATGACGCGCCATTTATCGAGGCGGCGACAAAGCTGATGAAGCCCACCGGCTGGACCGGCGTCGCCGAGATCGATTTCATGTGGACGGGC
>JABDJK010000096.1 GCA_013002535.1 Hyphococcus sp. | reverse complement strand
AGGTCCGGCCCTGCGCAAAAAAGCAACCACCGTCGAAGGCTTCTGCCGCAAACACAACATCGAATGCATAAACCTGTTAAAATGCGATGCAGAAGGCGCCGAGCCAGAAGTCCTGATGGGCATTGGCGATATGTGGGGTCGTATCGATGTCATCGCGCTTGACACCGGGCGCGAACGCAAGGGCGAGCGCACTAATCAGGAATGCAAAACGCTGCTGACCGACCACGGTTACGATGTTATCGACGAGAAGTTCGGAAAACGCCTGATGACGTTTGGCATGCGTCGGATATAAACTCCGTACACATCCTACTCCCACTCGATTATCGTTCATTGCACGAACATATTGATATCATTATACAATAAAAAAAATCAAAATAACAGTACCGTCTGCCATACCGTCAGACTACGTCCCTATTGATTTTCCTAGGAAGATGCAGTCAAAAAACGTGCATAGACGTTTGCCGCTACATTGTTGATAGGACAGTAATATGCACTGTTTTTCACGCGATGCAACAAGATATTCACGGCGTCCATTTTCAGTTTCGACGAAGCAATAAAATTTCGACCAATTGATTTCAAACAAACAGTTTTCGATGTGTCGCGCTGATCTTTTTAATAGTAACCTCATCCATTGAAGCTTCGGCAGCGAAATCCCGCCACTTACTAACCGACGCATCGACCTCTTGAGCGATGTCACGCGCTTTGGCGGGCTTGATGCCGCCCGATCGCGCCAAGGCCAACAAGTCATCGATATCAAATTCGTCGCGCTTTCCGTTGACGCTCATTTGATGGCGACTGGTCCAGTCGCCGGACGGGTTATATGAATACGCAACATCAAATGCTGGTGACAAGCGCCAGTCGCCAGCTTTGTTCATAAGGTACGCAATATTTTTGACGTGGTCATCATGGTTTCGGGCAATCACATTAAATGCAGCGCGCCTGAATTGCTGCTCGGAATCAACCATCGGCATCCCGGCCCTGCGTATTGTAAGAAGGGCCTGTTCGTAGGAGTACGCATCGGGCTGGTTGAAATCGAAATGCATCATCGCGGCGAGTGATTGCATGTGCAGTTTTTCGCCGGAATCCGTCCGGTCAAATCGCTTCGTCATGAAATGGGCGCGTCCACCCTCCTTGTGCAAGCGACAATCCATCATGTCGATGCCGGCGTCGGCAGCCATCAGGTAATATGCGTATTCGATTAGACCGTAGCCTTGAGGGTCGGCGAGTTCTTTGTCTTTATTGCCAGCGACGCCGTCGAATTTCATCAACCAATAGGAAAAACCCTCATCCTTCGGAATTTGGCCAGAACGAAATTCTCCCGTGCTTTCATTCCACGCAAGAATCGCTTTGGCGCGAGCCCCGCCTGCTGATGTCCCAACTCGGATGATATCTTCAATAACGCGAGCATCATCGTCTCCGGAGAATTTTCCCGCGAGCGAAGTGCGTTCATCAAGTACCTTGTTTGCAAGATCGACAAGTGCTGCAATTTCAAGTTTGGCGCTTTTGTTTTCGGAACCGAGAATTGATGGTTGAAACTCAAGTGCGCCCATTCCGCGTTTGCCGATATAACAAAGCCGCTCAACGGGATTAAAACTTTCAGGGGTGCGTCCCTGGCTCGCAAGCCACGCATTAATCAGAGCGTTTCCGTATTTATCCGGCAGCGAATCCGCAAGAAGTCCCGGCAATCCTTTAAAGGCGCCGCGCGGCAGTCCCTGAAATTCGTACGGGGCCTCTTGCAGCGGCATCATCAGCGGCGCTGGCTCGATTCCGCTGCTCACGAATTCCGGCGCATATTGGAAGACGCCGATCTCTCTGTCTTCGAGCCAAGAGACAGCGCCGATATCCCGGCCCCACAGAATGACGCGAGCGTCAGTCATTTTCAGAGTCTCCCGCCCAACTCCAAGCGTCAGCTTCATTTTTCGATTTTGCGCGCGCGTGTTTTCGCGTCCGTCCCTTAAGACGGATGCGTTCAATCGGACGAACGGCGGGGTCCGGCAGGAGCGTCGCCAATCGATCAGCGACGCCGAGCGCGCGCATGACACGTATAAACGTGTCGAGGGAAACGCCTTTGCCATTTTCTAATCGCGTAATGGTGCGTCTGGAAACGCCAGCCTCTTCGGCTAATTGCGTCTGGTTGATATTCTTGCTTAGGCGAACCTCTTCGAGCCGTCGCCCGAGGGCTATTTCCACCTCTTCGGGGCCAGCGAGATCAAAGTCAATTTTTTGCGCCATATACTGCTCAATAATGCAATTTTAAAAGGATGTGAGTAATTTATGGCTCAAATCTGTAAAGTCAATGTGAATCTCATATTGAGCCATATATAGCTCATATACTAACATTTACGTAGATATTGAGCAATATATTGCTCAAATGAAAAATCGAACCTCGGCTTACAATTTGCCGTTCGCTAGCGGCGGAGAATCCTTTTCAACAACCTTTCGTCGGCGTTTGAAGGCTGTGTCACCGTCCATAAAATCATCAATCATGTAAGCGGCGATGGTCTGGATCGATTCTTCATCACCATATTCTTCCGCATAAATACGAGCGTAATCCCGGAGCGCGTCGATGGTCTCCGGCTCCAGGGTGATGGTGAGTTTGACCGGCTTCCGATTAGGAAGCCGTTCAAGCTTGAGAGATCGTTTAGCCATGAACCTACTCCGCGATGGGTTTCAGAATCAGATCTTTGTTGACGATGACCCGAACGGGCCATCCCTGCCGGATCTTGATGGTGGGTTGGATATTGAGCGTGCGATCGATGATGCGCTGTCCTGCCTGGTTCGCAGAGTTCTGCGCGGACTCCCGGAGCGCCTCGACAAGATTGCTTTCGGTGTCGTTGAATGAAAGCTCCGTGCCGACGCCGAGTAGCGTTGAAAGCACAATGCCTTTGAGCAATCGAAATGTATGGAAGTCGACCTTGTCTTTAAGGCCGGCATAACCGCTGGCGTCGGCAGCGGGTAAGTTCTCGATCTGGATAGATGTGCCGTCCGGATTGATGATCCGTGTCCACACCACCAGCGCGCGGGACTGCCCGAACGCAACAACAGAATCATAGCGGCCTAACAGGCGGGCTCCTTGCGGAATCAATAAATGTTCACCAGTGACTGTATCGTAAATATTTTGCGTGACCTGCGCGATCACGGTTCCTGGCAAATCCGAATTGATCCCCGTCACCAAACTCGCTGGAATCACCGTGCCCGCCATTACTTGATAGGGCGAGCGCGGGCGCTGCAGATGATGCGCGTTATAAATGTCGTCGTCGGCTTGGGTCTCGACAAAGCCAATTT
>JABDJK010000085.1 GCA_013002535.1 Hyphococcus sp. | reverse complement strand
GTCATCACGACGCCAGGCAACATTCAGATTGAGATCATCAATCGCGAGCATCACATTACCAAAGCGGTTGAGCTATTTGCTTTCCGTACCGATGATGTAGAACTCGCCATTCCGGATATTCTGGGCGCCGGCGCCGACGTACGGTTCAACGATATTATCTTTGGCGGCACGGGAACTGACTTCCTCCACGGCGGCGATGGTGATGACGCCATCTCCGGCGCGGAAGCGTTGCCAGAATATTATTTGGGCGAAGGTTTTGATACCGGCGCAGGGCCGTTGACTGACGTCAATGAATTCCTTGAACGCCAGCAGAATACGACGAATGTTATAGCCGAAACGGGCGATCCCGGATTCTCCGATCTGAATGCCCGACCGTTCTGGTTCAATATCGCGTCGTCCAATCCAGGCGACATTCTCCGCTTTGGTGATCGCGATCCCAATGAGTTCGCGCTCTATGACGAATTCAATCCGCGCCGCAAAATCGTTCTTGATTTTGCAACGGCTGCAGTGATCGAAGCTTATGATGACGCGACGACCACAACGCCGCCGGTTGGTTCAATTCAATTCCTGTTGAATTTCGACCCATCCGAAGGTGAGTTGGATCAAATCGAAGTAGAATCTGACGATGTGCCGAACGGCGAAGGCCCGACTGGCGACGGCAATCTCTACAATGACGGCGACGACGTTTTGTTCGGCGATCTCGGAAATGACTGGATCGTTGGCGGCACCGGCCGCGATCACGCCTATGGCGGCCGCGGCAGCGATCTCTTGAATATGGACGATGACCATGATTCAGGCGCGGCTTCGCCAAACAATCCGAACAAAGGCATCAACAATCAGATTGAGAACACGCTTTCTGATGAAGCGCAGGCCTATGCCGATATATTCTATGGCGGCGCGGGACGCGATGTATTGATCTTAAATACTGGCGCTGATCGGTCTATCGATTGGGTCGGTGAATTCAACTCTTACATCGTTCCGTTCTCGCCATTTGGCGCCTTCCATATTTCCCGTACGCTGCAGCCGCAGCTTGAGGATTATCTTGAAGCTCTGTCCGATAGCGACGGCGCTGATGTCTCCGCAACACCGAGCGATGATCCGTTGATCCTGCCGTCTGTCGTCGATGCGCAGCTTTATGTTGAACAGAAATTGTTTGATGTTCGCACCGACGATCCCGATCCGGACAGAAACTATGCGCCGTTCGGCGAGCTCGGTATGGTGCGTCAGGAGGATCGCGACTGGGGCGATCAAACCGGCGCGCCGGATGATCCGCAACCTGGTAACTTCCAGGGCAAACGCGAAATCATGCGCCGCGAACTCTTTAACGATACGGAACAAGTATTGTTCGCGGACATTACCGGCGATTTTGAGACGATTGCTGGTAAATTCGTAGCCACACCGGATTTTGTTGGCGACCAGGCGAAATCGGTTTTCCATCTTGACGCCACCATCGGCAATTATGTTGAGATTCTTGTAACGGCAAATCTCGACAAGCCAACGGGCGGTTACTTCTCAAACGGTTACATCATCTTCGATTACCAGAATGAATTTGATTACAAATTTGCCGGTATCAACGACAAAACGAACAAGATCGAAATCGGCCATTACGATGAAAATGGCTGGCAAGTGGATCACCAGTCGAACATGCAAATTAAGCATGGTAAGGACTACGATATTACGGTTGCTCTGCATGGAATGATTACAATCATTAATGTCAATGGCACCCATGAGACCTCACATGTATTTTCTGATGCGTTGAAAGACGGCCTAGTTGGGCTCGGCACTGAGAATGCAGTTGCGCGGTTCGACAACTATCAGGTCCAACAGTTGCCGCCGACAGTTACACTGACCGAAACCGATGATTTCTCCGGGGCGTCTTCTTTCATCTCCGAAACAGGCGATTGGGATGTTGATGGGGATCGTCTCAACGGCGTTCCAACGGGCGGTTCGCCGGCGGCTGTTGCTTTGCGCGAATTCGATGTGCAAGTTTTCTCGCGCATCTGGATTGAAGCCGTTGTCAGTACTGACGGCGCCGGCGGCGTTGTCTTCGATAAGTCGGATGCGAGCGGCGCCTATAAATTCGCGGCGATCGATGCAGATAATGACCTTCTCCTGATCGGCCACGTCCAGAACGGCAGTGTGTCCGTCGATGCGGAGTATGATTTCAATGTTGTTTCCGGACGCGATTACGATTTGAAAGTGAGCCTCATCGGCGGCAGTGTTTCGGTTGAGATCGACGGAACGGTCGTGGGCGGCCACGTCTTTAACAGCGTTCTGAATGATGGAACTCTTGGCGCCATGTCGCTCGAAGGCTCAACATCTTTCGACGAAATCACCCTGAAAACTGATGATCCGCAATATGCAGAGCCAGAGGCGTTGACTGCAGGAGAGTCGATTGCGGCGGGCGCAGCTTCGGCGGATCTGTTGTCAGCGGATGCCCTTGCGGACGCAATTGACACTGCGAAAACGTACTGGTTGTCGACCGGTGTTTCCGCAGAACAACTGGATGCGATCAGCGCCGATGACTTCATCATCGCTGATCTCCACGGTGACTTCCTTGGTCAACACCTTGCAAATGGCTCGATCCTGATTGATGCGAATGCGGCAGGTTTTGGTTGGGGCGCAGACGGTTTCAACCTTGTAACGGTTGTCACCCACGAGATCGGTCATGCGCTTGGCTTTGATCATGGCGATCCGGGCTTTGGCGAAGTTGGTTTCGCGGAACTGACCGTTGGCGAACATCCGGTTGTCCATAACCAGATTGAAATGGTCGGCACGGCTTCCAACGAGCCCGCTCCGGCAGACAGCCTTGAAAATCTTGTCGGTAATATTCCGGGCATCGACACCAAAGCATTGACCGATGCGATGTTCGCTGAGGCCAATCGTGAGGCGACGGGACAGGATGTGACGCTGGTGCTTGATAGCGACAATGGTGTCCTGACGGTTCAGGACCGGGTGCTCGAAGCGATGGAGCGACGTTGGGATCGAAACGATTTCGTTGATCTTTTGTCGGATGATGTTGATTTCGAACGAGCGCCAAATCAGATCGCCCGCCCGGATGGCGGCGGCAATCTGGCTAACAATTCGGGAATTCAAACACTCATTGAGCGAATTCTCGCTGCGGCGACACAAACTGGATTGTAAAGCCGCCAATTTACGCCGGTAATTCAAAGTAAACGCTTGAAT
>JABDJK010000082.1 GCA_013002535.1 Hyphococcus sp. | reverse complement strand
GAATTTCGAAGCGGCGATTCAATCTATCGTGAATACTGCTTTAGGCGGTGGCGGCATTGTTGATGTGACGCTCAATGGCGATGATACTTTCACTTTCGCCACGGTTGCCAATGACACGTCATTGGAGATTACCCGAACACTAACGATGACTGCGGACAATATGATCACCGCAGCGGAATTGGCTGCCGTTGCGGGCGACGATTTATTTTTCGTTGAAATCAATACGGCCAACGACAATCACGACCCTGGCGATACTGACTATCACGATCTGTCCGATGACAAATGGGATTTTGCGTTAAAGCTGACCTTCGATCCGCTGCCGGGCGTTGATGTCATTCCCGGTGGTGATCCGTCAGAGAACCTCGACGGCGAGTCTATTACCATCACCCGCGACAACTTAATTACCGGATTGAGCACGTCGCCCTCTTTTGATGGCATATCGGAAGCTGACAGCGCCGGATTTATCCGCTTCGACGGCAATGACCTGGCGCAGTCTGCTGATTTTGATCAACTCCTTCATTTCACAAATATTGGCGCCTACGAAGTCATCAACCTCTTCCAACAGCTTAAGACCTGGCTCAATCGTCTTCCCACCAGCGATATATTTGGCGAGTTCGCCATTCCGTTTACGGAAGGAAATTTCAGCGACCTGTTCACCTTCGGGGATGCGATCCAGGAAGATCTTTTGGATTTGGGCAATCTGCTCGTTGATGAGGCTGGTTTCCTTATCGCGTCGTTCGACACCGTGCAGGAGCTTGGCGACCGGCTTGCTGAACTGGGCGTATTTGGCGAGGCCTTCCCGGATCCGTGGACGAATGCTGATCTTGAATCGCGCGTAAAATACGATGTCGAGACCAAAAATCTAACCTACCACATTGAGGTCGGAACGAGTACCGCAGCGGTTGTCGACCTTGACTATGATCTCGAATTTGAGCCGTTGGCGAGCGCGTCGGTCGATGGCGAAATTGAAATCGCCGGCGAGCTGAAATTTGAGGCGCTATTTGGAATCGACCTGACGCTGGGTGATCCCATTGAACTCACGTCATCAATCATTGCGGGCGAATTGGGCGCCGTAAATGACGGCGCCGGCGTGGAAATTAACGATACGCTCGCTGTCACCAGCGATGGCGAAGTCAGCCGTATTTTCGGTCGGCTGAGCAATGACGCCACGTTCTCGGTTGCCATAAACGGCGGTACTGCAGTCTCCGTCACGGTGCTTGCGGCCGATACCGCAATGAATAACAGTGTCGATGAGCTTGCGGCGAACATCAATACTGCGATCGGCGCCACTTCGCTTGCCGGTGATGTCGTTGCAGTAAATGTCGCTGACCGCATTTCTATCCAGGCGGCCGACCCAACGGGCATTGACGATTTCAATCTTATCGTAAGCACAGGCGACGCGGCCTACCGGGAATTGGGATTGCGAAGCACCGCTGCGACGACCGTATTTCTGGTTGGCGAACAGGTTTCAGATGTCTCATCTCTGACCGGGACAATAGACCTTTCAATTGAGATCAACGGCGGCGAGCTTCCGACGATATCGGTTACCGGCTTTGATCTGACCAACGGCGGCGACGGATACAATACGCTGAATGATCTTTTGGAAGATTTAAATACTGCAATCGCCGCCAATGACGGCGTTTCGGAGCAGCAAATTGTTGCGACCAGAAGCGGAAATGGGATCGTCCTTTCCGCGACGGACAATGACGTTTCAAGCTTCGTCGTATCAGGCATCAACCTTAGCGCCGTGGGGCTTGGGCCGACCGCAGATCTCGTGGCGGGCATATTCCTTGTTGGCGATGCGATATTCAATCTTGATGACCTCGGCGGCGACAAGCAAAGCTTACAGTTTGGACGGCTAACAAGCGCGCAGACGTTCAACGTAACGGTTACAACCGAAACCGGTTCTGAATCAGTCGATTTTATGATCGATCCAATGGATACGGACGAATTTGGATCGATCGGTGAACTAGCCGACTATATCAACACATTGATCAACGCCGACAACGCGGCCTTTGCTGACCTCGTTGAAGTGAAAGCGCTCGGATCAAACCGTCTCGTGTTGGATACGATTGGCGGCGGCGTAACTGAAATTACGATTAATGCCGACGCGTCGGAACTCGGCCTGGTCATGGGTGCATCCGTATCGCCGGCCTTGGCGGCAACAGCCGACACGATCGCCCCGTTCTTCTACGGCCCCGCTGACGACGCCACATTCACCATCAATTTCGATATTGGCGGCGCTCCACAAACCGCTCAGGCTGTGACAATTTCCGCCGCGGAAGCCGCCGACAACAATTCCTTTTTCCGGCTAGTTAATGATGTCAACCGCGCGCTCAATGACGCGTTTGGCGTAGGCTCTAATCCGTTCGTAGCGAATTTTGACGGCAACCGGCTTGTTATCAACGCGCGCGCTGGATTTGACGTCACTGACTTTTCCATTACGGCGGATACCGTCGCGGCTGCTGACGATCTGAAGCTGGCGGCTTCGCTAGGCGGAACAACCGCGGCCGACACAGCGGACTTCCTAATTTTCCGTTTGGACGGAACCGTTGATCGGATCGATTTATCCGGCGCCGCTGACATCGAAGACGTGATTGATGCGATTCACGATCAAACAGGCGATGCGTCCACCGACCCGATGAATGTTCTCTTTGATGGCGTTCGGGTGACGATCACCGACAATGGCCTGTCATTACAATTGGTGGACGAGGGCGCGGAGGTTGCGGGCAATGCGTTCCGCGTGATTTCAGTTCACGGCTCCGATGCAGCATTCGATCTTGGTCTTGTAGTCGCGGATCAGGCCGCAATTGCTGACGATGCCGATGGCCCCAACGCTGGAACTTTGGATGATGCCAATAAAACAATTATTGGCGACATCATTAGCCGCAAAGAGTTGGCCGAGCGGTTGTTCTTGCGCCGAGTAGATGCGGCAACAAACATATTCAGCGCTGGCGTTGAAGTGCGCACCTTAATCGCCGACGACCCGATGACGGTCGATGTGTTCGAGGGAATTGCGGCGAATTTCGGATTTGTTGGCGTTGAAGCAGAGACGGACGGCATGCAGGTGCTGCGCGCTGACGTCGGCGTTAATTTGAGAAGCGGCGAAAATTTTGAGTTGCTAACCATCGATCCGTTTGATTCAGACATTAATCAAGATGGCGTTCTTGATGTCTTCGACCTTGCGGAAATATTGACCTTTCCATCGATTGATTTACCGGCGACAACTTCAATCCTTTTTGATGGCGATGATGCAACAATAGTGAATGTCGGCGGCAATGTTCTTAACTTTGACAATCACGGATTCCAGACTGGCGAACGCGTCGTCTATTCAGCAAATGGCGGGACTCCAATTGATGGTCTTGATGACGGCGGTACATATTATGTTTTCGCATTCGGTCCTGACATTTTGTTATTGTTCGACAATGCTGACGACGCGCTTTCCGTTCCGACGGGAACGCCTTTGCCGATTAATGGGTTGGGCGCCGGCGCAGGACACACGCTGACCGTTGATAATATCATTGATATGAATATCGGCGTTTCCGGAAGCCTTGATGATGCCTTCTTTGGCATTACCGGCGGCGGCAATCCACAAGTTGGTCTGAATGTTGTTACATTTGGCGACCCGATAAATCTGCCTGACGGCGCCCTTGAACCGATCAATCCGACAGGCGGCGGCGTCTCCGGCGATCAGATCGTATTTTCCGGCCCGCACGGTTTTGAAAACGGCAACACGATAGTCTACCGCAATGGCGGCGGCACGGACATCGGCGGCCTCATAGACGGCGAGACCTATTACGTCGTTGGTGTTTCAGGCAACATGTTGAGCTTGGCGGAGTCGGAGGACGGGCCGGCAATCACGCTTGATATTACGGGATCGAATGGCGACGGCGACAACCATCGTTTCCAGGGCTTTAATCCGCTTGCACCAGATATTCAGGTAGTAACCAGCGATCTAGAGGATCTGTTAAATTTCGGCGAAGTAGATTTTGACAATATCCTCGCGATCCTTCAGCAGGCGGCGCAATTCCTTGAACAGTTTGTCAGCGAAAACGCTGACTTCCTCGATACGGACATTCCGGTCCTCGGCGTATCCTTGACCGACCTTCTTGATGTTGCGCAAGGATTCCTGGATGCGGTTGAAGACATCGAAGTCAATCGCCCGGCGTCCCTTCAGGAATTAACGCAGCGCATCCTCGAAAGCTTCGGCATTTTGCCGGATCCTGATGAGGTCGCACCGCCGCCGCCATTCATGTTTGACCTCGTTGACGACAATGACGAGGGCGGCGCCGGCATGGACGGCCAGACCCAGGACATGTTGCAAGTAACATTCGATTTCACGCGCGTATTCTCCGAGGCCCTCGATTTCAATTTTGATCTTGGCAGCGTCACCGGCGGTGCAATTGGTGATGATTTCTTTGGCGACCTTATCAGCATCACCGGCAACACTGGTCTGGGCGCTTCGGGCGGCTTCTTTGCGACCCTGACGCTTGGCGTCGATCTCGACGAAGACGCGTCAGACGAAACTGGCGTTGATGCCGATCAATTCGGCGAAGTCTTTATCTTCGACCACGAAGACAAGTCTTCGTTGAAAGCAGAGCTCAATGCGTCCAGCGCCGACGTGAACTTTAACGCGTCAATCGGCCCAATTGGCGCGTCAGTAATCGGCGGTGATGCGATCTTTGGCGCTGGCATTGAATTCAAGAACGCCAGCGTTACCGACACGGATTCTCGCAAGTCGCTTTTCGACGACTTCAGTGCAGCCTTCAGCGGCTTTGGCGCCGAATTTACTGAAGCTGACAGCGGCAAAGCGATTGATTTGACGCTGCCGATTTATATTCCAACGCCATCCGATTATATCGGCGATATCAAGTTCTCCGCAGATTTAGAGCCTGACGGATCGTTTACATTTACCGGGCCAACGTTTCCCGAAGATTTATTGAACATCGACTTCCTGTCGCAGTTTGACCTCTTCACGTCTATTCCATTAATGATCGACGCGATCGATCTCTTGCTTGGCACGGTTCAGGACGTTTTGCAGGGTGAGATTCTTGGCTTTGAATTACCGTTCATTGAGCCGGATACATTTGCTGACGCCGTTCAGTTTATCGAAGACATTCGTATCGATTTCATCGATCCGTTCATCACCTTATTTGAAAGCACGCCGAAAAACGGCGAAGAACTCGCGGATCTGTTGCAAGCGTTCATATTTGGTCTGTTAGGGCCGGGCTTTGATAATCCGTTAGCTGATGTTGACAAACAGGCGTTTATTGATCTGTTCCCGGAACTTATTGCGCTCGGCGATGTATTCCCAGCTTTTGACGAAGGTCTTGGCCTGCTAGGCGATGTCGACTTCAACGAGTTTACAACGATGGGCGTCGAAGCCTTCCTTGCGCAGTTTATTCCTCTCGATCTGGAATACGAAGTGCCGGGCGATACGAGTTCAGATATTGTCGGTGTCCAGTGGGATTTTGAATTTACCGGCAAAGTCAGCCCCGCAATCAATGCTGGATTTGATTTCGGTTTCCCGGCGCTGGGATTCGAAGTTGACGGCGGTTTGGCGCTTGAACTGACGTATGGTTTCGGTCTCGGGTTTGGGATCGCCTTGGATAAAGGCGCCTACATCGACATCGACAGTCGCTCACCAGGCGCCGACGGTTCCGTACCGGATCTTGAACTGACATTAGAGGCGGGCTTCACGCCGAGTTCTGAGATCACGGGACGTTTAGGGTTTTTGCAGCTGACCGCAACTGCTTCCGACACAGATAGTGAAATTCCGCTGAATGGCGATCCCGCTGGCGCAAATGGCATTGCTGATGATGCGCGGCTGCGCGCATCTTTTGCGATCGATCTCGTTTCCAGCGAGGCGCCAGATGGTCGTCTGGCGTTCTTTGATCTTGGATCATTGGAATTCAATGCGCTGGTTGAAGCGGAAGCGGACTTAAACGCAATGCTGCGTTTAGGCTTCAACGAAGGCTTAACGCCGGGAATCTCTTCTGCGGTGTTCCCGTCGCTTCAGGCGGATTTTGAATTTGGGTGGAGCACCGGCGGAGAGCTAGACCTCTTTGATTTGGGCGGCTTTAGTTTCGCAGAAGGGCTAGATGCGGTCGCGTTCCGCAATATCTATCTTGATATTGGATCATTCCTTGGTGACTTCCTGAGCCCGATTGTATCGCAGATCCAGGAAATTACCGCGCCGCTCCAGCCGATCATCGACATATTGACCGCGCCGATCCCGGTTGTTTCTGATCTCGCTGGACAACCAATTTCGTTGGTGGATATTGCGGCGGCCTTTGGTGAATTCGATCCGCGCATGATTTACGCAATCGCGGATTTGATTACATTTGTAAATTCTATCCCGAGCATTGACGACAGTGCGGGAGCAATCCTCCTGCCTATTGCGGATGATTTCATACTTGTCGGCAGCGGCATCTTCGGAGACGCCAAAGATAAACTTACAGATACAAGCTTCGACATTGGCGAGGCGATTTCTGACGGCGGCGAATTCGCAGATGAGTTCGCCATGGCTGCAGGCGATGCAATTTCCGCAATTTCTGATCTGGTTGGCGGTGATCTGTTTGGCGATGGCGGCTTCAATGCCGGTGCGTTCTCCAGCGCATTCGATATGGCTGGCAATTCAAATCCAAGTTCTGATGCGGCGAAATCCGCTGCGTCGGGCGTATTGGCCGGTGACTTTAATTCTGATGGCGGCGGGTTTGCTTTCCCTTTCCTTGAGAATCCTTCATCAATCCTTGGGGCCTTGATCGGTCAACCGATTGTGCTGGTGACGTATGACCTTCCGCCATTTGTGGTCGACTTCAACTGGGAGCAATCCTTCCCGATTTATCCGCCGCTCTACGCCCTGATTGGCGTCGGCATCGGCGTGAAGATCGACCTTGCCTTTGGTTATGACTCTCTCGGCGTCCAGGAATTCATCGAGGGCGGCGCAGAAAACCCGCTCGATCTGCTCCGCGGTCTGTATATTAGTGATACTATTAACCCCGACGGCTCTGGCGCCGACGTGCCCGAGTTGCAATTATTCGGGTCAATTTCAGTTGGCGCTGAACTGAATGCAGGCGTCGCGAAAGCAGGTGTTGCTGCTGACATTGTTTTGACGGTGAATTTCGACTTGAACGATCCGGACGGAGACGGTCGTGTCCGGATCGACGAACTTGTCGGCAATTTCCTTTATGAATTTAATTATGGCAGCCCGGCGCTCGCGCCAATTGCAATCTTTGACGTCGGCGGCGAAATTTCGCTGCAACTTCGTGCATTCATCGAAATTCTCCTGGTGATTGATCTTGAGTTCGAGATCACCCCGCCAATCGTTCTGTTTGAGTTTGAGATCGAGTTTGATCGCGAGCCATTCCTGGCGACTGAGAAAAGCGGTGGAACAGTTCTATTGAATATCGGGCCGAATGCGGATTCTCGCCAACACGGCAACACCGATGACATTGCTGAAATTATCCATGTCAGACAAGACGGCGACGATGTACTTGTCTGGTCTGATCAGTTCAATGTTTCCGAAAGCAATGCGCAGCGCTATCGCGGTACGCACATTATAGCGAATGGCGGCGATTTTGCTGATCAGATCATATTCCATGATTTCGATGGCACGTTCGAAGTTATCGGCGGCAGCGGCGATGACATTGTAACGCTTGATGCTGACTCGTCGGCAACCGGCGTCATTGAGGGCAATGACGGCGACGACATGTTGATGGGCGGCAGCGGCGATGAAACCATCATTGGCGGCCAGGGCAATGACATGATCACTGGCGGCGCCGGCGCAGACCTTATCTTTGGTGATTTGGGCCGCGTAAGCGAGCGGTTGATCAGCGCATCGGTTGGCGCCAAAGACGGCGAAGACAATATAGGCGGCGGCGACGGCGACGACACAATTTTCGGCGGCGGCGGCTCAGATCAAATTGGCGGTGACGGTAAGACAAGCGACGGTCCAGACTTTGACGGAATGGACCATGGAGACGACCTGATTTTTGGCGATGGCGGGCGAATTATTCTCGCTGAAGTTGACGATATGGGCATGCTTGTTCCGCTTGCGACGCCGGAAATTCGGCCGAGCGAAAGTTTCCTCGACAAACCCGACACAATTCACGGTCATGGCGCCGACGATACGGTTTATGGCGGCCGCGGCGACGATGCGATTGACGGCGGCGCCGATGACGATCGGTTGTTCGGTCAAGAGGGCTTTGATCTCATCGAGGGCGGCGCTGGCAATGACTACATCTCTGGCGGCGATAATGGCGACTATCTTTATGGTTTCCGTGAAGACCTGACCGTTGGCAATGACGCCGACGATGGCAAGGACACCATTGAGGGCGGCGACGGCGGCGACTTCATTCGCGGCAATGGCGACATGGATGAGTTGTTCGGTCAGCGCGGCGCCGATATAATCTTTGGCGATGCCGGCGATGATTATATCGAAGGCGGCAGCTTCAATGATACGATCTTTGGCGGCGCAGATAGTGACACGGTGGAGGGCGGCACAGGCAATGACATCGTTTTCGGTGACGACGGTCTCGTCGTTTACTTCGATTTCGGAACAGTGCCAGCAGCTTCATTCTTTGATGAAAATATCGCTCGTCCTGGCAACATCATCGGCGATGCAGATGGTGATGGTATAGGCATAACCGGCGTCGGCGGAAGCACCTCTGACGATCGTATGATCGGCGATGTCGCAGCGCCAAGCCTGGGATCGTTCGTCCATGACGGCGTCGGCAATACCCTCGACCTTATCTACACGGCGGTGAAAGCAACCGACGGCGACGATTTCGTCAATGGCGGCGAAGGTGACGACATCATCATCGGCGGCGCCGGCGACGATGAAGTATTTGGCGATTTTGTAACGTTTGATCCCGGCGAAGCGCCGATACCGGTCGGTGAAGACATTCTCTTTGGCGACGCAGGCCGCGTCGAATTCCAGAAACGCCTGCGCGATCGCATTATGTCGGTTGTTGGGCCGATCGCAGGCAATGACACTTTGTCCGGTAATGGCGGCGAAGACGTATTATTCGGCGGCGGCAATGATCTCGGCTCCGGATCCATGCGCGATGTACTATTCGGACGTCACGACAGCAGCGTGCTTCCGGCTGGCGACGTAACGCGCGTTGACCTTGCTGATCTTGAAATCAGTGATAATGACATTTTAATCGGCGACGATGGCGTTATTGATTACTTCTTCATTCAAGAAGACGGCGGCGGCGCCGCGCGCGTCTTCTCCTCCGTCGAGACGATTTTCACTTTGCTGGCGACAGACGCCGACCTTACAGAAGGCGTTGATCCATCGCTTACAGGCGGCGGTGATGATCTCTTCGGATCAAAAGACAGCGATACGTTGTTTGGCGGCTTTGGCGCCGATGACATTTCTGGCGACGGACCAACCGATATGGGCGAGGACGTTGCGTTCGGCGATAACGGTCAGATCGACTATCGCGTTGAGATCGCAACGGCGACTGGCGTCTTTACGCCGGGTGATCCGGGTCTCGGCGCTGCGGATGATGACATCGACACTGTCACCAGCGAAATCGAACTTGTCTTCACTACAGATACGTCCAACACAACCGGCGGCGATGACACGATCTCCGGATCAGCGCTGAATGATGTGATTATCGGCGGCGCCGGCGGCGACGAATTAACCGGCGGCGACAACGACGACATTGTCATCGGCGACAATGGCCAGGTCATCTATAACGCGGCGTTTGGCGCCGACCCGGCGCGGATCGGTCTTGATGTAATTACGACCAACACCAACTACGGCGGTGTATCGCCGATTTCTGCAAATACTGGCGCTGCAGTCGGGGTCACCTTCAACGTCGGCGGAGATGACGATATTTCCGGCGGCGGCGACAAAGATATAGCAATCGGCGGCTTCGGCGCCGACAACATCTTTGGCGATGCAGATCTCGCTGGATCGGTCATTGGCGTCAATCAAGACGAGGACATCTTGATCGGCGACCAAGTCGATATCGTCTTCAATGATGATGAATTTGCGCCGGGTTCCGAGATTCCGGCAATTACGTACATTGACACAACGGACACGCTCGCCGGGGCAACTGGCGGATCCGATACGATAGAAGGCAATGACGCCATCGACGTTATCATTGGCGGTCTTGCCGGCGATATTCTTCGCGGCAATGAAGACGATGATATTCTTGTCGGTGATGAAGCGATGGTCTGGTACGACGCGGCTGCCCGCAACGACCTGACGCCCGGCGAAATAGCGGCATTCAACCTGTTGCCGTCCATGGCGCAAATGTTCTTTGGCATCGACGGGCCATTGACCGACGATAATCTTTTCACCGTTGACTTTATCGAAACGACGGACCCGACTTTTGGCGGCGACGACACCATTATGGGTAACGCCAATGATGATGTCGCGATCGGCGGAACGGGCGCTGACGTAATTCTCGGCGACAATGACGGCGATACGCTGACCGATGTTTACGACCAATTGGAAGGTGATCCGGGTCAGGATATTTTGATCGGTGATCAGGGTATGGTCTCACTGAACCTCGGTGACGATGCGACGTTTGCCGGAAATATCACACGCATTGAGACAACCGACAGCGCCGAGACTGACGGTGATGGCGACTACATTGAAGGCAACGATCTTGCCGACATTATTATTGGCGGCGTTAACGGCGCACTGGCGGCGTCTCCGGACTTACTGCATGGCGAGGCTGATCTGCCAGATTATGTCGGCACAGGCGGCGGCGATGTTATTCTTGGTGATGAAGGCTTCCTGCGCTTCGACGCCGGCACAGATCCGTCCGACGATTTCGGTCCGCTTGGCGTAATCGGCGTTGATGATGCGACGCTTGATGCGATTTACACCTTTAAAACCGGCGAGATGTCTGGCGATATTGTAACGGGCGGTTTCGCAGCGCTTGGTGGCGCTGATCTGATCTTCGGTAATGAAGGCGGCGATATCGTCATGGGCGGCACCGCCGGCGACACTATCTACGGTGACCTCTACGCCAACGACGCCACCGACTTGACCAACCTCGTCGATTCAATCTTGCCGGGCTCCGACTCGCTGCTTGGCGACGGCGGTGAAATGTTCTTCGACAGCTTCATGGTCTTCAATGGCGATCTGGCGGCAACCGAAGTCACCTTCCTGCGCACCGCAGAGATTGGTCCGGACGTCGACACCGATGACGGCTATGGCGGTTCGGATACCATCGAAGGCAATGAGGGCGGCGACGTCATTATGGGCGGCGCGCTCGGCGACCGCCTGTTCGGTGAATCCGATCTCAATCTCGGCGACATGAACAATGAAATGGTCGGCGACATCATTCTCGGCGATCAGGGCGAGATGGTCTGGATACTTGATAGCGATGTAATCGAGGGGCGTCCGGACGTTTCTGTTGTCACGTTGGACGGCGACAACGCGCTATCCTGGACGCTCGACCGCATACAAACGATTTCGCCGGATGTTGGCGGCGCAGATCGCATCGAGGGCAATGCTGCTGGTGATATCATCATGGGCGGCGCCGAAGGCGACCTGATCTGGGGTGACTCACGTGATGAAACTCAAATCGGGCCATCACTTGTTGATCCCGACGCTGGCCTTGATGGTCCGGAAGGCAGCGATCTGGTCTTCGGCGACAACGGCAAGGTCTACCCAACAATCGATCCATTCCTTGATGTTGCGGGCGTGATGGTGAATGCCGGATTTGGCACACCGGCTGGCGTTCCTAACAACAATTACTTCTTCTCGATCAGCACGCAAAAAGATGATGATGGCGGCGCAGACATCATCTTTGGCGGCGACGAAGGCGATGACCCAGATGAAACGATTGCAGGTGATATCCTCATCGGCGGCCAGGGCGATGATCTGATCTTCGGTGAGAAAGGCGACGATGATATTATCGGCGGCCATAATGTGATGGGCGGCGACGATGAAATCGAAGGTCTGGATGCGGCCTCTACAATGGCGCTGGCGCCGACGGAACTCGCGCATCTTAATCCAACGATCAACAAGTCCTTCAACGATATTCTCGACGGCGGTGACGACGATGATGTAATCGCCGGCGATAACGCGGCGATATTCCGCAATGACGATGATGGCAGCCCGCGTTTCCGCATGACGGACGGCGACGGCGATGTTGGCCAACTCTATAACTTGACGTCACAAACATTGTCCGGTCTGGCGCAGATCGATGTTGGCTTCACGGCCAATGTTACAGCAGATCATCAAAACCATCTCGACATGGAAACTGTCCGGACGGTGTATCTGTTGAACCATAATGACGCCGCTATCACTGACGCATTGGACAATGCCGGTCGCCAATGGTTTGGCAATGATTTGATTGTCGGCGGTCTTAACGATGACGAATTGTTCGGCGAACTTGGTGATGACATCGTTCAGGGTGATGGCGAATTGACGGTCACGGTGGATGCGATCATCGGCAACCTCGCGCCATACAATCCGGAGCAAGATGCTAACCCATCCTTTGGCGCGAGCGACAATTTCGATATCGACGGAACCACCGTTGATCTCATCTTCTCAATTTTTGAAGATGCGGCTGACGGCAACGACTATATCGAAGGCAATGGCGGCAATGACCGGATCTATGGCGGTCTTGGTCAGGACGATATCGTCGGCGGTTCTTCGTCGCTGTTCTTCTTTGGCACGCCGACGGCGGAAGACCGGCCAGACGGCGCCGATCTGATCTACGGCGCCATTGGCGACAACGATGTTCTGGCGCGCAACGCCGGCGTACCGGCCGGATCGGATGTCACGGAGGCGAACGCTCATGGCCGAGACGCCGACACCATTCTTGGCGACAACGGCAACATCTTTCAGATCGTTTCTGCGCCGGACGTTGCGGCTTCCTATCAGTATGACGACCCGTCAGGCGCCGGAAATGCCCATGGCGAGACCGGTTACGCAGAACAGCTTCGTGTGCGGGCCGTCGAATTCGCTGACTACAAATATGAATATGTAGGGTCGACCCCGACATTCGAAGGTACGCTCGTCTTTTCTGACAGCGCCTCTGCCGTTGCATTCCGCGGCGCTGGCGATTTGATCTTCGGTGAAACCGGCGATGACATCATTCACGGCATGACCGGCAATGATGCGATCTACGGTAACGCTGGTGATGA
>JABDJK010000056.1 GCA_013002535.1 Hyphococcus sp. | reverse complement strand
TATCGGCGCCTTTTACCGGATCAAACCGACCGACGAACAGCAACGTATTGCGATCGCATTCAGCCAGCGACCAGCACTCGCTTTCGCCGGGGATTTCAACAGGGTTTGGAATTGCACGCGCCAGCGGTAATTGCCGGCTGTAGAACCCTCGGACTTCCTCAAGAACGCCGCTGGAGGGGCACGTTACCGCGGCTGCGTTCGAAATAGTCGCGCCTTCAGTTTCTATGCGTTTCAGATCGTACGGCGTTTTCTCACCCTGGTGGACAACGAAATGCGGACCATGCATTCGAATGACCGTTGGCGTTTCTACATAATCATAAAAATAGAAAGGTCGGCCAAAGGATTCTTCACATTCGAAAATGTCGATCGGCTTATCAATCTCCGCACGACGGAGGGCGTCGCCGATGCCACGTGAGAATGGACCGAGGTCATAACGCGCCTCGCCCTCCTTCACCGCCGCCAGCTTGCCCCACAATTTTTGCAGTCCTTTGCGCTGGCGCGGCCGGGCGACATAGACGCCCCGCTCTGCCTCCAGATCGTCACCAAGATAACGCGCCGTGACAATGATGCATTCGCAACCCTGCCGCTCAAGCGCGCGTTTCATGATGCCGACATAGGTCGCGATCCCGTTATGGGCGCGCTCCACAGGCCAGGTAGGAGAATAAAACGCAATTCGCATGGGGCGTCACAAAGGCTCCGTTGGCGTTCCAAAATGCATCTATTGCGCCAGTTAAGCAGCAATAAGTAACGGAACATTAACGATGAGACTTCGGAGATTTTTAGGCCGAAATAAAGCGCATTCGCGTGCGGCTTTATGACATCGGACACCAATCCCCGCGCGCTCGCGTGACAGCGAGGCCGGCGTCCGCCAACGCAGCGCCAATATCAACGCCGTCAGCCTCAACGCGTGCAACGACACGGCCAGAATATTTGTCGGGTTCGATTTCCGATAAAATTGCGTGACCGCCGCTCATAGCGTCCTCAACAAAAGACTTGGCTTCCCGGGCGAGCGCTTTCTCCGCAACGCACTTCGCGCCGAAACACCTTCCGCGCGTCGATACCAGCAATTCTAACCGATACGACCAGTTCCTGATCGGTCCAGACTGCGACCCGCATTTTGATCGTGTCGCCATCGATAACCCTTTCAAGCACCGCCTCAGCCGGGCCGTCGATGGTTTGAGCGTTCGCAACGACTGTCGCTACGCACCAGAAACGAACTATAGATAGGGCATGCTTTGCGGCCATACACACGCATCGGTCGCATTTTCATGTTTTGCTCGCTATAGGGTTGCATCAAAAATCGACGGCCCTGCCGCCGCGTTCCCAATCGCCATAACGCGTAGGCTCTTCGCCTTTTGGGCCGCCAAGCTCTTTGGCCCGTTCATGTTTTTCAGCCGCAGCGCGCCGTTCGGCCGCTTCCGCAAGGGCGCGCTTGGCTGCTTCCGGCAGGTCTTTCCTTATTTCAGTTTTGTCGGCCATATTGAAGCGATCCTGTTTCGCCACAATATATAAGCAGTCTTATTCACTCGCAAAACGAATTGGAAGAAATCGTATGAATACGCTGCGCACCGGTATGCTTCTGGCCGCGATGACCGCCCTGTTTATGGGTGTCGGCTACTTGATCGGCGGCGGCGCTGGTATGGTTTTGGCGCTAGGGTTTGCTGTCGTCACAAATTTCTTTGCCTATTGGAATTCCGACAAGGTGGTCCTGCGCATGTATAAAGCCCAGCCCGTCGATGAAACCCATGCCTCAGGGGCGGCGCGGCGATATTACGAAATGGTGCAGGATCTGGCGCGCAACGCAAACCTTCCCCTGCCAGCGGTTTACATAATCGAAAATGATCAACCAAACGCTTTTGCGACAGGTCGCAATCCTGAAAACGCAGCTGTCGCGGCGACAACTGGATTGCTCCGTATATTGAACGAAAACGAACTCGCCGGTGTGATGGCCCACGAACTCGCCCACGTGAAAAATAGAGACACACTAACCATGACTGTGACCGCAACCATTGCCGGCGCCATCACAATGCTGGCAAATTTCGCCCTGTTCTTCAGGGGAAATCGCGGCGCAGGCGGTCTCATCGGCGCCATCGCAATGATGATATTAGCGCCCATGGCGGCAAGCCTTGTCCAGATGGCGATCAGCCGAGGACGCGAATATGAGGCCGATAAGATGGGTGCCGAAATCTGCGGCAACCCCGAATGGCTGGCCTCTGCCCTGGCGAAAATCAGCCAGGGCGCCGCGCGCATCCCCAACGCAACTGCAGAACGGCATCCGGAGACAGGGCAGCTGATGATCATCAATCCACTATCGGGCGAGGGGCGCGATAATTTGTTCTCGACCCACCCGGCAACGCAAAACCGGATTGACAAGCTGATGGAAATGGCCGGCGGCGGGCGCACAAGGCTGGATCCGGATGGGCCGTCGCCTTTTGAAGGCAAAAAGCGCGGGCCATGGGGTTAATCAAAAAGAGTGGGCGCAAGCGCGCCCTCGATCTTCAGGAGTTTCTCTTTTAAGGCGACGCCGCCCGGCGCAGAAAATCCCGTCATCATCCCGTCGGCGCTTAAAACGCGGTGACAGGGAACGATAATCGGGAACGGGTTGCGACCGAGCGCCTGCCCAACCCGGCGCGACAGGGATACATCGCCGAGCGCGCGCGCCAGATCGCCGTAAGTTTTTGTGTCGCCGGCTTTGATCTCCCGCGTCAACGCTAAAACATCTGTATCAAATTCCGCTATGCCCGACATATCCAGCGCTGCCTCGTCGAACGAAATTTTATCGCCAGACAATAGCGCCTGGATTTTATTTATAACTATTTCGAATTCTGCCGGTGGTGCTGCTTTTGATGCGTCTGGCGCGCGGCGACGGAGTCGTTTAATCGTCAGATTATCATCGGCTTCCGCAAAGGACACCGCGTTGATCCCATCCTCGCCCCACGCAATGCCGCAACGGCCAAGTTTCGTGTCAAAGAGTGTGTAGTAAACAGCGCCCATAGCCGTGCTGATTAGCACGGGAGCCCGCTTAGTTGAAACTCAACTCACGAGCCGAAACGCGTCTTCAGCGAAGATAGCTCGTCGCGAATTTTCTCAACCGGCAAACTGCGTCCCGCCGGTTTGTCCGGCGCGGCGTCGAGCACACATTCAATTTTTCTAACGCGCTCCAGCGTTAACTCAAGAAGCTGGCGGTTGTAGGCGACAAGATCTGCGATCAGCGCGAACATGGCGCAGATGCCGCCCATCAGGAAAAGTACGCCGCCAAGAATGAGCGACTGGATCATCCCGGCGCCGTCGCCGGCGAAATAGTGGAAAAGAAACCGCCCGATCGGCAGGGCGCCCGCGGCCATCAACACTACGCCGATCACCATAAAAATTTTCAGCGGCTCATACATGGCGTAAGCACGCAGCATAGTTCGACCCGTGCGCGACAAAAATTGCGGAATGGATTTGAACAATCGCGAAGGCCGGTCGACCTTGTTGGTCGCAATCGGGACCGAGATAATCGTCAAACGCTTGCGACCCGCCTGAATGAGTGATTCTGTGGTGTAAGAAAACGTCGAACGAATGGTAATTCCCATCGCAGCGTCGCGCGTGAATGCACGAAAGCCGCTAACTGCGTCCGGAATATCGGCGCCGGCCAGCTGACTAACGGCATGACTGCCCACTTTTTGCAATTGCCGTTTGAGCGGTGAAAAATGTTCAATCGCGGAGGTCTGGCGATCACCGACAACAATGTCAGCGCGGCCTTCTACGAGCGGCGCGATTAGCTTTGGTATGTCACTGCCGGCATATTGATTATCGCCGTCTGTATTGACGATAAAGTCGGCGCCGCGTCGCAGGCACGCATCGAGACCGATTTGAAACGACCGCGCCAATCCCTTGTTGGCGCCATTGGAAATAACATGGTCGGCGCCGTTCGCCCGTGCGATCGAAACGGTCTCATCCGTCGATCCGTCATCAATCACCAGGACTTCGACAAGGTTCACACCATTAATCTCGCGCGGGATCGCAGCAATTGTCTCAGCAATTGTTTCCGCTTCATTGAAGCAAGGAATTTGAACGATGAGTTTTGTCACGAGGCGCCGGTTTCTTTCGCATGCATCGGGTTTTCAGCGCCGGATTTTATGGATGAGGCGTTAACGGCGTCTTTCGCAATCGTCTTTTCCACCGCTGAAACAGCCGACGATGCAATCGCGCCGGGCGCTATTTTCTCCCGCACGCCATCATATGGACTGCCCGATACCGCGTAATTTGAGTTCTTTGCCTTGAGGACCGCCGAAAGGATTGCATCCGCCGATCCAGGCTCGACCAACCAAACGTTTGCTGGCGGCGTCGCAAAAAGTTCGCGCGCGCCCGGCCCGTCGCGCGTCACAAGCGGGGCGCCGGCGGCAATGATCTGAAATACTTTGTTGGGAATGACGCGCCCGGCTTTGTCGCTGTTCCCGAATACGCCGAGGCAAAGATCCGCGTCAGCGATCATTTGCGGCAAGTCGCTGTAATCAATCCAATCAATAAACCGCGCATTCGCAATCGGGTCACGATCTATCTTCTGTTTTATCTTCTCGCTTTCCTGCCCTTTGCCAATGATTGTCCATTCGATATCACGATCATCGCAACGCCGCGCCGCGTCAACGATATGTTCAATCCCGTGGAGTGGAATGAACTGGCCATAGAACAAGACATTGAATTTTCCAGAGCGTTCTTTGGCGCGCGCGTTAAAAAACTGCGCCTCCGCCCCAACCCAAACAACATCAAGTTTTTCCGGCGCCAACCGAAATGTCTGTGCAAAATAATCCGCATGCGCTTTGGTGTCGAGAATGATCCTGTCCGCCGCAACGCAAGCCAGTTTTTCAAAACCATGAACAATTTTTGCGAACACCCCAGTGCGCCGCGCCAACTGACGGTCTTCGACGACCGTATCATAGAGCGACAGGAATGCGTCCCAACAAATTTTGGCGCCCCGCAGCCTTGCGAAGGGCCACAATATGATCACGTCCAGCGCACCGAGATAAGCGACGAATACAATATCGTGCTTAGGCGCGGTCAAATATCGAAATATCAAAACCGGGTAGGCGATTAGGAATTTTAAAAATACGCCAAGAGCGCCAAACGCGCCTTTCACCTGGCTTTTGTCGTCAATGCCGCCCCATACTAAAAACAATGCCTCACCAACGACATCGCATTTCTCACGCAAAGCGCTGAGCATGATGCGGGTGCGCGGTTTACCTGTATCGGCCGTTCCCCAAAGCAATATGCGCGATGCATGTTCCATGGCGCGCCGATCAGAGCTTTGTCGCAACAACGAAATATCCGTTGCCAAGCCCAAAACGAAGAAACAGTTTCTGTAAAAAGATCATTGAACGTAGCACTAAAGACCCCGGCAGGCGCCCATAAATCGGGAATAATTTCACATCGAGTGAGCGCTCAACACCGCTTTGCGCGGTTTGATTGTTCGCGTCATAACCGTCTTTTACAGCGTCATCTTTGGTAATGCCCCGATATTTTCTTGCGATCAGAAATTCGAGAATATTGGCGAGGGGGAATCCGTAACATTCAAGCGCATCAATACGAAGGCCAGCCGACGCACATACATATTCAAGGTCGCTGCGGCGATAGCGTTTGATATGGCCCGCCCACACATCGCGCGCGTTCCACAATCGCGGATGCGCCGGCACAGACAAAATCAATTTGCCGCCTGGACGCAACCAGTTAGCCCATTCAACAATAGCGGCGGCGTCTTCTTCTATGTGTTCGAGCACCTCGAACGCCATGCAATAGTCGTAGCGTTCGCGCCATTCGTCAGACGGCTTTTCAAAAAATGCGATCGCATCTCCATTTTTGCGCTGTGCAAGCGCAAGCGCTTGCGCCGAAGTTTCCAACCCAGTGCAGTCAAATCCATCCTCAGCAAGTTCAGAAAGAAGCGCGCCGCTGGCGCTGCCAATTTCCAAGGCGCGTCCCGGTCCGAGCCGGCGTAGATGATGCAGAATTCGTGACCGGCGCATGAGGTAGCGCGGCGCCGGCGCCCAGCCGTCGTCGAGATAGGCTGGCCCATGCCATGCCATTGCGTTTGCCATTGTCCGCAAGCCTTTCTTAAAAGCCCCGTCATTTGATCAACAGGTCGTTAACCATGGATGAATGAGCGCGTGTTTAAGCGGCGGCTTATGACGCCGGGGCGCGCTCACTGGCCGCGAAAAATACAGCGCACAGCCCCATGATGATGATCATGGCGATGTGAACGAGCGCCGTCGCGGAAAATGCAGCCGCCGGGTCGACGTTAATAAGGACGCCAAGACCCGCTGCCGCGGCTTCGCGAATGCCGAGGCCAGATGGCGCAATCGACGCTGCGGCGCCGATAACGCCGGACGTTGAAATAAACACAGCCTGTGCGAAAGCAGCGCTTTCACCAAGGGCGCGCACCGCTGCAACAATGCATATAGCGTAAGTGAATGCCGATAGGGCGCAAACGCCAAATAGAGCGGGTAGGTCTTTCAACCGGCCAGGTCTTTTCCGGGCCATCCAAATTGATGCAATGGTCAGAGCTGCGCCAATCCCGAAAAATATTGCGCCCAGCGTGAAACTGACGGTGGCGCCAAATATTCCCGCCTGCAAAAATGTCACGCCCATCCAGGCAAAGCCGCCGACTGCATTGGCGATCGCCGCGTCCTTCAATGTCGCGCCGGCATCATGATACGCGGCGGTTCGCAAAATTGCTCCGCCCGGCGCCGGCAGATGGTTTATCGCCGTCGCCATTACCGCCAAGCGCAACGACTGGGCGTAATCTAAGTTTGCGCCTGCGACCCGTCCAATCTCTCGCGTGATCAACATGTTTGCTGCGGTCATCACTGGGCAAAGCACAAACAATATCAGTCCGAGAAGCGCGTAGTCGATGTCTTGGACGATTTTGGGATTGGCGCGGATGGACAATGCAACGCCGCCGATAAAAACAATTACAGCGACCGCCCAGGCAAGGCGCTGCACTGTCGGCTGCGCCGCCCACTTTTTTAACGCCGCGCCATAGTTGGCGACAATTGGCATGTATTGCTCAAACCGCATGCTGATGCGGCGTAAAGCAGTAGCGTTTACGTCGCATTAACGCTTCGCGACGGCTTCGCATCGCCAATGGAAACTTGCGGAAAATGACGCGGCTAAATTTACCGAATCTAGACTGAAACAGGGTTTGGTATGGGCGCGATTGCCGCCGGGAAATTCATGACGACCGCCGATTATCAAACAGAAGCCTTCAAAGCGCCTGTTGTCGCTGATCAGCGCATATTGTTTGCGCTCGGCGTCATCATGGCGCTCGCAGCTTTTCTGGCGCCGCCGTCGCCGTTTATTATCGATGGCGGGGTCTATCTCGATATGGCGCGCTCGATGGCCGATCATGGCGCCCTTCATATTGTAGCCGCGGACGCTCCTGAGGACGCACCGGCTCTTGCGAAATATCTGACCCATGAATTTGGCGGTAAAATCTTTCCGCAATATCCAAGCGGTTACGCCATCCTTGCAGCGCCATTTTATATGTTGTTCGGCGTACATGGCCTGATGCTCTTGAATGCCATTGGAGCCGGGCTTTCGATCTGGTTGACATGGCGCGCCGCTGCGAAATTGTATGACGTTGAAACCGCGCGCATCGCCGCGGCGCTCCTCTGCCTTGCAACATTTTTGTTGAATTACAGCTTTTCGATCTGGCCCCATTCATTGACGCTGGCGATCTGCCTTGCAGCTGTAAACTTTGCAATCGACGCCGCCGACGAAAAAGACGCGCGCCAGCGTTCCGTTAAATTTGCGCTGGCCGGCGCGTCGATCGGCGTCGCTATCAACATCCGTGTCGATGCGATTTTGTTTGCGCCAATACTGCTCGTCTGGATGAAACTATTCGCGCGATCGCACGACCGGATATCACCGCCGGCCTTTCTCGTGGGGCTGATCCCGGGCCTCGTCGCGGCAAGTCTCTTAAACGACGCAAAGTTTGGCGTTTTCTCGCCTTTCTCCTACGGACCGGTAGACGGTGCTGCGCGTAGCGACGCTTATACGCTGTTGATGGCGGCGGGCGCGGCGGCGTTGGTTGCGCTTTGGGCCATTGACTTTTCAAAGCTTTACACAATAACGAAACAGCGTTTCGGGGCGCAAACCATATATCTTTCGATCGCCCTCGCCGGATACATCGCGGCGGTTGCCCTTATTGATCCTTTTAAAGATGTTCTCTACGGCGTTTATGTACTGACTTTCGATCTGCAAGCCCACAACGCATACCGGCAGGACGGCGTTGAGCATAACGCCTATGGCCATCTTCTTTATTGGGGTTACCCAAAGAAAGCTTTCATTCAGAGCTTGCCATATTTGCCGCTGATTCTGGTTCCATGCGTCGGGTTTCTTCGCGGCCGGAATATTCGCGCAGTCTCGTTATGTTTGTTGGCAATCGCGGCGCCAATTATCTTTTATGCGCTCAATCAATGGCATGGCGGCGGCAGTTACAATATGCGCTACTTTTTGCCCGCGACGCCTTTCATCGCGATCCTTGCCGCTGTTGCATTCCGACGACTCGCCTGCGCCGCCGGCGACATAGACCGCGCGCACATTCTCGCGACAATAGTTGGCGCCGCAATTTTTTTCCAGGCGATGCAGTTATTGGGCGCTAACTCTGAGCGCTTCTTTGCGCCAGCCGCACTTTATCCGCAATGGGCGATTGCGGCTGTTTGCACTTTCACCATCATAATATTTGTGCGCAAACCGCATTCGCGACGCGTCGCACGCATTGCGTATTTCTGCGCATTAGTAACATTCGCCTATGCAGGACTGGTTAATCTGGCTGATGAGGCGGGTAACGAGAAAACGCGCGCGCAACAACGCGCGATGTCAATCGCAATAGCCCAAACTTTGCCGCCAGACGCGCTCGTCGTTACACAATTACCGGTAACTTTGGTCGATGCAGAAGAACGCGGCGTCAATCTGATGATTGCCGACCGTGTTTCCGGCGACGACGCCTTGGCCGCTGTATCGGCCTATGAGCGCGCCGGCCGCTGCGTTTATTTTCAAAACCCTATGGCGCGCGATATTGTTGCGCCGTTCCTCGGCGTCGGCGCAATCGACCCGGAGCCCCGTTGGGTTGCCCCACAACGCTTTGATCACAATTCCCAAATGGTGTTTTACACACTCGTGTCCCAAAGTGGGAAATGCGAAATTTGACGCAGCACTCCGTCAACGAATTCCCTCCAATTTTAATCGCCCCTTAAGCGCCGCCTTTAGACGCCGTAAGCCATATTGCAGGGCGTGGGAGGCGCGAAATACGTGAGGGTAAATCAGGTGCGCATGGATATCGCCACTATCGGCGGCATTATCGCAGGATTCTTTGTCATCGGACTGGCGATCGCCATGGGCGGCGCGGTCGGTGTCTTTTTTAATGCGCCCAGTTTCCTGATTGTTATCGGCGGCGCTGTTTCGGCGACCGTATTGCGCTTTCCAATTGATACAGTTCTTGGCGCGTTGCGCACCGGCGCACGCATCGCTTTTCTCGATCATCAGCGCGAGCCGCGTGAACTTCTCGAAGAAGTCCGCACCCTCGCCAATGTCGCCCGCCGGCAGGGACCAATGGGATTGGAACGCTGCCCGGTTTCTGATCCGTTTCTCGCCCGCGGAAAGCAGATGATTGCCGATGGTCTGCCAACGGAGCATTTGCGAGAACAACTGATCCGTGAACGCGAGCTTGACATACAGCGCCTTGTTGATGGAGAAAAAATCTTCCGCGCCATTGGCGAGGCTGCGCCAGCCTTCGGCATGATCGGCACCATCGTTGGTCTTGTTAAAATGCTGTGGACCATGGACGATCCATCCACCATTGGACCATCCATGGCGATTGCGCTTCTAACGACGCTTTACGGCGCCCTTGTCGCCTATGTATTCGCCTTGCCGATCGCAGACAAACTGGCGATGAAACTGGAAGGCCAACAATCGAACCTGTCATTGATCATCGACGGGCTCTGTCAGATTTCTGATCGCAAATCACCGGACGCAATCACCGACATGCTGATTGTTTATTTGCCGGAAAAAGCCCGCGGGCCGTTTGCGCCGGCTTCTTCTCTGGCCGGGTGACCGCCGATGCCGCTCACCAAGAAACCCGCCGGCGGATGGCTCGTTACCTATGCGGATCTGATGACGATTCTCGTTTGCTTCTTTGTGTTGATCATCTCCTACTCCATTCAGGATCAGGTGAAGATGGAAGTCGTAGCCGGATCCATGCGCGACGCCTTCGGCGTTGCTGAACAGCGCCGCTTTGCCGGCGATATCGCCCTCAACGGCGTGCCGGAAGAGCAACAACCCGGCAATATTCGCCCGACGCCGATGCCGAGCGCGGCAGGCATTACGGAAACGGCTACGCAAGACCCGGCAGTCGGCGATCATGGCCGCGACGGCGCTTTTGAAGCCGCGAACGCAGACAATCGAAGACGCCTGCGCGATGCGAAAAATGCTTTGGAAAACGCAATTCTTACGCATCCGTTGCTCAGTGAAAGCTCGGACAATCTACGCATCAATTTCGTCGAAGACGGTCTGCAGGTATTACTGGTCGATAATGGCGGCGCGCCGATGTTTGATCTTGGCTCAAAATCGCTCACGCCGCGCGCCGAAGCGCTTTTGCGCGAGACAGCGGCGATTATCAATCCATTGCCAAATCGCATCACGATAACGGGCCACGCTGATGCGACAGGCGCCGGCTCATACTCGCCATTCGAGTTAACGGCCGCGCGCGCCAACGCCGCGCGCACCATTCTCGAAAGCGCGGGCTTTCCTGAGGACCGCATCGCTGGCGTCGCCGGCAAGGCGAGCGCAGACCCGCTCTATCCGGAAGATCCATATGCAGACGGAAACCGCCGCATTGAAATCTTGCTTGAGCCGGCGGCGCCGCTTCTGCCGGCCAATCGGTCACTCTAGGGCATAGCCCAGTTTACCTCACGGTAAGAAACGTCTCGCCGTTACCCCAAAGCGCCGCCATTTTATCTTAGTCTTTACGGGCGTCATGCGATAAGTACGCGACGATAATCTCAATTTGCGGGCGAATTCATGATTCAGTCGAAACGGGTTCTGGTGACAGGCGGCGCGGGTTTTCTTGGTTCGCATCTTTGCGAACGCCTGCTCAATGACGGATGCGAAGTGCTGTGCGTCGATAATTTCTTTACCGGGCGACGCGGCAACGTCGCGCATCTGCTCGACAATCCGCTGTTTGAGCTCATGCGTCATGACGTAACGTTTCCGCTGTTCGTCGAGGTCGACGAGATTTACAATCTTGCTTGTCCTGCAAGCCCGATCCACTATCAACATGATCCGGTGCAGACGACAAAGACCAGTGTCCATGGCGCAATCAACATGCTCGGCCTTGCGAAGCGCCTACGCGCAAAGATTTTGCAGGCATCGACATCTGAAGTTTATGGCGATCCGGAAGTTCATCCGCAAACAGAAGATTATTGGGGCAGGGTCAATCCGATTGGCATACGCGCCTGTTATGATGAGGGCAAACGCTGCGCCGAGACGCTCTTTTTTGACTATCGCCGCCAGCACAATTTGAACATCAAAGTGGCGCGCATATTCAACACATTCGGGCCACGCATGCATCCGAATGATGGGCGCGTCGTATCTAATTTTATCATCCAGGCGTTGCAGGGCGAGCCGATCACCATTTATGGCGACGGATCGCAAACACGTTCATTTTGTTATGTCGATGACATGATCGAAGGGTTTGTGCGTTTTATGGCGACCGATGACGACGTCACCGGCCCGATCAACCTCGGTAATGTAAACGAGTGGACAATTAAGGAACTCGCCGAAGAAGTGATCGAGCTTGTCGGCGGCAAGTCCAAGCTCATCTTCAAAGACCTTCCTTCGGACGACCCAAAACAACGCCAGCCAGACACCACAAAGGCAAAAGAAATCCTTGACTGGTCAGCCCAATGCGAGGCCCGCGACGGCCTAAAAAAAACCATCGCCTATTTTGAAGAGCTGTTGAAGAAGGGGTGACGCCCCTTAATGCGCCTCGTCCCAGTTCTTTGCGGCGCGGGCTTCAACGTCGAGCGGCACCGACAGATGTACCGCCGGGGCCGGCGCGGCCATCATGACTTCGGTGACGGTTTTGCAGGTTTTATCGGCCTGATCCTTCGGCGCTTCGAAAATCAATTCGTCATGAACCTGCAGCAGCATTTCCGCTTTTAGGCGCTTTTTCTTTAAGGCCGCCGGCATGCGGATCATGGCGCGGCGGATAACGTCAGCGGCGGCCCCTTGTATCGGCGCGTTAATCGCCTGGCGTTCGGCATAGCCGCGCTGCGCGGGATTTTTATCATTGACGCCGCCGACATAGGTGCGCCGGCCGAATATCGTCTCGACATAGCCGTTCGCCTTGGCAAAGGCTATCGTATCATCCATATACTGACGAATTCCGGGAAACTTCACGAAATAGCTGTCGATGTATTCCTTGGCTTCAGTCCGGGAAATCCCAAGCTGGTTGGCCAGACCAAAGGCGGAGATCCCGTAGATGATGCCGAAATTGATGGCTTTCGCCCGCCGGCGAACCATCGAATCCATACCCTCTACCGGTTGCCCAAACATTTCCGATGCGGTCATGGCGTGAATGTCGACGCCATCGGCGAACGCCTGTTTCATTGACGGCAAATCTGCGATGTGGGCGAGAAGCCGCAATTCGATCTGGCTGTAATCGGCGGAAATCAGGACGTTTCCTTTTTCAGGAACAAACGCCGTTCTGATTTTTCGCCCGTCTTCGGTGCGGATCGGAATGTTCTGCAAATTCGGGTCGGTCGAAGCGAGGCGTCCGGTCGTTGTCGCCGCCATGGAATAGGACGTATGCACGCGGCCGGTTTGCGCATTCACATCTTCCGGCAACGCGTCGGTGTAGGTGCTTTTCAATTTCGAAAGACTACGCCAATCGAGGATCGTGCGCGGCAATTCATGGCCTTCCGCCGCAAGCTCTTCGAGAATATCAGCCCGGGTTGACCAGGCGCCTTTCGCGGTTTTGCGTCCGCCCGGCAGCGACAATTTTCCAAACAAAATTTCCGATATTTGCTTTGGCGAACCGAGATTGAATTCCTCACCCGCGAGTTTGTAAGCGTCAGCTTCAAGGGCGCCCATGCGCTGGGCAAAGTCGCCGGAAAGGCGTTTCAAAACGGCAGGATCGATCTTGACGCCGGCCTGCTCCATCTTGGCGATCACGGGCGACAAAGGCCGTTCCAGCGTATCGTAAACCGTTGCCTTGCCCTCAGTCGCAAGGCGCGGTTTCAGGGTTTGATAAAGCCGCAACGTAATGTCCGCGTCTTCGGCGGCGTATTTCACTGCGTCCTTGATGGGGATTTGATCAAACGTTTTTGCGTTTTTTCCGGTTCCCGCAACATCGGAAAACTTCACCGTATCATAGTCGAGATGATTTTTCGCAAGGTCGTCCATATTGTGTTTGGCGCGCCCACAGTCGACCGCGTACGAAATCAACATAGTGTCGTCGAACGGCGCAACATTTATACCGTACCGGGATAATACAACGAGATCGTATTTAAGGTTTTGTCCGACCTTCAAGACCGCCGGGTCTTCCAGCATCGGTTTAAGAATTTTCAGCGCTTTTTTAAGGTCGATCTGTTTGGCGACGTCTTCGTCATCGAGAGCCAATCCGTCGCCGCCATGACCCACCGGAATGTAACAGGCGCGGCCGGGCTGCGTTGAAAGACAAACGCCGACGAGATTGGCGCGCATGGCGTTTAAGCTGTCAGTTTCGGTATCGACAGCAATGACGCCGCGCTCATATGCTTTTGCGACCCATTCCTTTAACGCCTTGTCGTCAAAAACAGCTTCATATTCCGCTTTTTCAGGCGCTGCCGCCGGCGATGCCGCCTCCGGCGCTTCTGCGCCAAGGTCCGACGCAACGCGGCGCGTTAAAGTGGAGAATTCCATTTCTCGCAAAAACGCCATTAATTTTTCAGTATCGATCGGACGCGTCGCAAAATCCTCGATCTTGTCTTCAACCTCAACATCGGTTTTCAGCGTTACGAGTTCTTTTGAAAGACGCGCCTGTTCGGCGAACTCAATCAGGTTCTCGCGGCGTTTTTTCTGTTTGATGGCGTCGGCTTTCTCGAGAAGCGTTTCGAGGTCGCCATATTCCTCAATCAGCAACGCAGCGGTCTTAATGCCGATACCCGGAACGCCGGGGACGTTGTCAGTGGAGTCCCCTGCAAGCGCCTGGATATCGATAACATGCTCTGGCCCCAGCCCAAACTTTTCGACAACTTCTTCCTTGCCGACCTTTTTGTTTTTCATGGTGTCGAACATGGTGATCTTGTCGGTGACAAGCTGCATCAGATCCTTGTCAGAAGAAATGATCACCGCCTCGCCGCCCGCCGCCTCGGCCTGACGGGCATAAGTCGCGATCAAATCGTCGGCCTCAAACCCGTCCATCTCAATGCAGGGCACGTTGAACGCGCGCGTCGCATCGCGAACCATGGCGAATTGCGGGCGTAAATCCTCTGGCGGTTCTTCGCGATTGGCTTTGTATTCCGGGTAGATTTCATTGCGGAATGTCTGCGACGAATAATCAAAGATGACGGCGAAATGTGTCGGGTCGTGCTCGTCCTGCATGTCGGTCAGGAGCTTGTAGAGCATGTTAGAAAAACCAGAGACCGCGCCGATGGGCGCCCCGTCGGATTTGCGCGTCAGCGGCGGCAGCGCATGATAGGCGCGAAAGATATAGGCGGACCCGTCAACGAGATAGAGCCGAAGCGGTTTTTTTGATTTTGGCATTTTTTATGAACTTCTTTCTCGGCGCTATCGGTCCCGCATTCATTAAAAGACGCACGAAAAAAGCGCCAGACGTTTGATGGAAATATGAACGCGCTTAGTCCAGATTGGGGAAATTCAGCTGCAGCGTTCTCGACCTGAAACCGAAGGGTCGGCGAGCACCATAGACTTGCGTCCAATTCGCGGTAAAAAGACGGAATTGTTGGCGGGGCGTATATTGTGAACAAGGCACTCAAACACTTTCGCCGGGGCGCAATGCTCGGCAGTCTTTCCTTACTGGTAAGTGGTTGCGCTTTTTTCAAAGCCGACAAAATTCACTACACCTGGAACCCGGACACAATTCCACAATGCAGTGATTGCAATACCGACGCGCACTCAGCGGGCGAAGACGCTCAAAAAACTACAGTATTTGTCGGCCTTGCGCTATCGGGCGGCGGCGCTCGAGCTTCCGTTTTTGGCGCCGCAGCAATCGAAGCGCTTGAACGCGCGAACTTGATGGACCGGGTCCACTATATTTCCAGCGTGTCCGGCGGCGGTTTTGCCGCATCATACTATGCATTGAAAAAACCGAAAATCTGCGACGACGGCGCCTTATCTTGCGCGGAAAATAGTTTTGCTGTTTTCAAGCAAACGATGCGTCAAAATTATTTGTCTCAAATGACAAAACGACAACTTACCAAACCGGGGCGCATTACGAGCCCGACACGTCGTTTATCGTCTCTGCAGGAAGTGCTTGACCGAGAATTTATTGACGGCGCAGATTTTTCTGATCTTCCCTCATCGCCAATCTTGTTGATCAATGGCGCACGATATGATGACGGGCGCAGGTTTGTCTTTTCGACGAAAGCAATCCCTGAAGGAGATAGCGGCATCGCGCCCTTCACGGAAGAAGCCTTGCGAACGGCCTCGTTTTCGTTGCCCGGGTGCCCACATGCAACCCCAGATGATTTTTCGCTCGCGCTTGCAATCGCCATATCGGCAGGCTTCCCGCCCCTGCTGGGGCCCGCTGCAATTGAAGCCCCATCAGAATGCGCCAGCGAGCAAATGCAATTCTGGCACCTTGGGGACGGAGGGATTCTCGACAATAGCGGCGTTGAGTCGTTGGAAGATTTCGCCTTACGCGCGGAACCCAACCGCCCACAGACAATTGTTATCTTCGCAATGGATGCCGGTAGAAGTACATCCGCCGATGTAATGATGAATACTCGCAACCTAAAATTATGGACCAGCGATCCTGGACGCGTTGTCGATATTGTTGGCAAACGCGCAAATGCCTATCGCGATGTTGTCTTAAATAACGCCTATAAAAATAGCGGCGTCGAGTTTCATTTTCTGGACATGCGTTACACAGACGCGCAAATCAAGGAATGGCCCCCGTCATGCGGAGCGCGCGAAAACGATGCGGCGGCGATTTCCGCCCATCTCGCCGCCATCCCCACAAACTTCAAAATTACCGATTGCGACGCGGACTTGATGGAACTCGCCGCGCACGACCTGGTAGAGCGAGCGCTCGCGGACCATCGCGACGAACTTATACGCGCAGGGCTTTTCCATCATGAGAAGTAGCGATCAAGTCGGCCCACTACGCCGCATTCGGCGCAATAAAACAAATAAAATTATCCCGGCGGGGATAATTAGAACTATCTCATAAGGCGTCCAAGACAACGGTTGCGGAAAATTGCCGTAGGCATGAGCAACAATCGCAGGCACGACAGAACGCGTTGCCAGCACCGTCCAGGCAAACGCCGCAGACGCAATAAACACCATGAGCATGCTGTAGAGCGCAAACGGGTCCAGTTTTGCATATTGTAGATGCACAATTGCAAAAATTGCTGCTGATATTGTGATGGTCCAAAATGGGGAAAAGACCTGTTGGAGGCTGCCCAAAAAATACCCTCTGAAAAATACCTCCTCAACAATAGGTATCAGGAGAAAACTGGATATTGCCATGAAAAGCCAAAATTCCAGCGTCCACGGTGAAGAATAAATCAAGTCCCATATGGCCCGCGCTTCCCCTAATGGGGCGACTTCGTAATGGTACCACCGGGGCAACATGACCATCAACCCAAGAGGAATTGCGACAGCAAGCCCGAACAAAATAAGTTGCGGCAAAGGCAACGTTGGCGCACCACCGACCGGACGGAATACATTATATCGTCTTAACGCAGCCAGCATAATCGCCGCGCCCACCAGCAGGCCCCATTTAACCGATTGCGATTTTCCATCGACGAGCGCCAAAATGCCCCAATCGGGGGGGCGTTCAGCGAGCGCAGCCGCTGCCATATTCGGCGTTACACCCCAATAAGGGACAATTTCTCGTGCAAGTAATCCGAATACGACCAATAAAATAATTGGTTCGATCACTCGCCAGATACGAGAATTAATTATGGAATTCATACCGCGCCCCGAATTCGCTACAAAAATTCATCGTAGCGCCGCGATCGCACAAAAAATAGAACTGAAAACTCGCTTTACCGCTGAAGCAAATCCAACGGTCGCTTACTCCGCCGCCAATTTCATGGGCGCGCGTTTTGCATCCGCACCATCATGTTTGGCGATAAACGCGGCGAGCTTTGGCTTGATTTCGTTGCGCCAGCGTGAGCCGTTAAAGACACCGTAGTGCCCGACCTTCGGCTGGATATAATCGAGCTGCATCTTTGACGGAATGTTGACGCAGAGATCATGGGCTGCCTGGGTCTGGCCAATGCCGGAGATGTCGTCGTTCTCGCCTTCAACCGTCATCAGCGCAATATCCGTGATCGCTTCCAGTTTCACCCGCTGACCGCGATGCATGAATTTACCTTCAGCGAGTGAATGCTCCTGAAAGACTTCGCGGATCGTCTGCAGGTAAAATTCTTCAGTCAGATCAAGAACCGAAAGATATTCATCATAGAAACTACGGTGTTTGTCGGCGCTATCGCCGTCGCCCTCTACCAGATGCTGGAAGTAGTCATATTGCGCATTGAGGTGACGTCCGGAATTCATCGACAGGAATGAATAGAGCTGGACAAAGCCCGGATAAACGCGCCGCATCACGCCCGAATATGGCGCCGGCACTGTGTAAATCATATTATTCGCGAACCATGAATAGGAGCGCTGTTGCGCCAGAACATTCGGCGTTGTGGGGCTCTTCCGCGTGTCGATTGGGCTGCCCATAAACGTCATCGAAGCTGGTCTCGCCGGATCATTTTCTTCGGACATAACTGCGCAGGCGGCAAGCAAAGGCGGACCCGGTTGGCAAACGGCAATCGCGTGGGCGCCCGGCCCGATAAGGCGCAAATCATCAATGAGGTAATCAATGTAATCATTGAGATCGAAGCGGCCCATGGTGATGGGCACGTTACGCGGGTTGATCCAGTCGGTGATGTAAACGTCGTGATCCGGCAACAGCGCCTCGACCGTGCCGCGCAACAAAGTTGCATAGTGACCGGAAAGCGGCGCCACCAGCAACACCCGCGGTTGCGGCGTTTTTGACTTGGTCGCTTTTTCAAGCGCTTTCGGCTCGCGCACAAAACGAATCAAATTGCAGAACGGTTTTTTGTCGACGGTCTCGATGGTGATCGGAACAGTGACGCCGTCTATCTCGGTCGCGTCCAAGCCCCATTCCGGTTTTGGATATCGGCGAAGCGCATGTTCGTGAAGATCAAGCGTCGCAGCGTTCGCCCGCGCGAACCAGGTATCCGCCATCGGATTTAATGGCGATCGCCAGAATTTGGCGCCGATACCGGCCATATACCGGTAAGGCGTCATCGCCGTGTAGGCGAGTTCATAGGAAGAATAGAGCAAAATTTATCGCCGCCCTTACGCTACTGATCCATGCTGCATAGCACAAAATGCGCCGGATTTCGTAAAAAGATCGGCGCATATGCCGCTATTTCTAACAAATACGCAATGATGATTAACTGCGCGTTAACGTCTCCGCATCACCGATATGAACTTAATTCATTGAAAATATTTAACTTTATCGGCTTTTAGAGATTTTACGCCTCGATTTGGCGCCGCAACAATTGCGTCAGTTCATCGGGTCCAATCCCCCCGGTTATGGCGATCTGCGGCTGGCCCGCGCGATCGGTCACAAAGAACATGCGCTGGTGATTAACGGTGTATTCGAGGGCGCTGTCGGGAAGCGGTTCGATATTCGCGTAAACTTTGAAACCGTCGCGCGCGGCCTTTGCGGCGTCTTCGTCTCCGGTTAGTGCGGTGATGCGTTCGTCAAAAGCAAAATAGTCGCTGAGCGCTTGCGGCGTGTCGCGCGCGGGATCCACGGAAATAAAGATCGGCGCGACCTCCCCCGCATCATCGCCAAGAGCGTTTAGCGTTGCGCTCATGACGCCAACATCGCCAGGGCAGACGTCCGGACAATGGGTGAAGCCGAAATACACCAGCATCACCTTGCCCTCGAAATCTTCGTCATCAACGGCAGCGCCGTTTTTGTCGATTAGCGCAAAATTACCGGAAAATTGATCAGATAGACGGATGACGCCGTCGATAGGGATCAAATTCGAAGATGATGTTTCCCGCTCGCAAGACGCGAACAACGCCGCAGCAGCGATTGCGCCTAACACTAATTTCACGTTCCGCATGACTGGCCTCGCCGATTGATTACCTCATGACATGTTAGCGCCTTTTCATTGTGAGAACAGACGCGCTACAAACGCGAAATGCCGCATGCCCTCGTTAACAATCGCGCCGCCATGAACGCCCTGCGCGGCCCGGTGCGCCTCAGAACCCTGACGGCCCTTCGATGGCTCGCCGTTGGCGGACAGACATTGGCGATTTTCGCGGTCCATTTTGGCCTTGGCTTTCCGACCCCCCTGGGCCTTTGCCTTGGCGCTATTGCGGCGAGCGCGTGGTTAAATCTCTTCACGATCCTCAGATTTTCGCCGCAACGGATTTTGTCTGATCGTGAGGCGGCGGCCTATATTGCGTTTGACATCGCCCAACTGTGCACCCTCCTGTTTTTTACAGGCGGTCTAGCAAACCCGTTCTCCGCGCTCATCATTGCGCCCGTTACCATCGCAGCGAGCTTTCTGACGTTACGCTTTACACTGATTATTGCGGCGCTTGGCGTCGCCGGCGTAACTGTCTTGGGCCTTTATCACATGCCATTGCCGTGGACGCCGGGGGACGCACTGGAAATTGCGCCGATTTACAAAGCCGGCGTTTGGGCGGCGCTTACGTTTTCGGTATGTTTTTTCGCTGCTTATGCGCACCGTATCGCCGCGGAATCCGCGCAGATGCGCAGCGCCCTCGCGGCAACGCAACTGGTGTTGGGCCGCGAGCAAAAAATGTCGGCCCTTGGCGGACTGGCGGCCGCGGCGGCCCATGAGCTCGGTACGCCGCTTGCCACCATTCAGCTTACGGCGAAGGAAATGTTGCGAGACTTAAAAGATCACGAAGATCTGGCCGAGGACGCAGAACTCCTTATCAGTCAAGCCAAGCGTTGCCGGGATATTCTGGGCCGCCTCTCAAAGCATGGCGACGCCGGCGACGTCATGTATGACCGCATCGGTGTTGCCTCCATTCTGAAAGAAGCCGCCGACCCGTTTTTTGAAAGCGACGATGGTGTAGAAATTCGCATAGAAGCCGACAGCCTCGACGGCGCCGTGGAGCCGGAATTGCAACGCCGGCCTGAAATCATTTACGGCGTCAGAAACTTTATCGAAAACGCCGTCGCCCACGCTAAATCAACTGTTGTTGTTGCCGCCAAATGGGACGCAGATACGATCTCCATCAGTGTAAACGATGACGGTCCAGGATTTTCGGCCGAAATTCTGGCGCGCCTCGGCGAACCGTATGTGAGCGGCCGCACTGGCGCCCGGCGCGACGGCGGCGGCGCAAAAAAAGGCGGACTAGGATTAGGGTTTTTTATCGCAAAAACCCTTCTCGACGGCGCGGGGGCAAAAGTTTCATTTGAAAATCACCAGTGGGGAGAGAACGCCGCCGAAACAGGCGCGATCGTCACTGCGACTTTCCCTGCAGGAACGATTTCCGCCGCATCATGAACTTGAAAAATAACCGCCAAAGGCGCATCTAAGGCGGGTCGCGCGACCCCCGCGCGTCGCCGCCCCCGGAACCGGATGCCATGACCGACCTGGACAACGCTCGCACTGAAGACAAGTCCCTCCCTGCCGACGCAACGCTCTTGATTGTCGATGATGACGAACCGTTTCGGAACCGGCTCGGACGCGCGCTGGAAAAACGAGGCTTCCAACCGATACTTGCTGCCGGCGTTAGTGACGCCGGCGCCGTTTTGAAAGACATCGCGCCAGCTTTCGCTGTCGTAGATTTGCGCCTTGAAGACGGCGATGGTTTGCAGGTCGTCAACAAAATCCACGACAAGCGCGAAGACTGCCGCGTCATCATGCTGACCGGCTATGGCAACATTGCGACGGCCGTCGCCGCCGTAAAAGCCGGCGCCATCGATTATCTGCCAAAGCCCGCCGACGCCGACGATGTGGAAAAAGCGCTCCTCGCCAAACCTGGCGAACGCCCGGCCCCGCCGGAAAACCCGATGTCGGCTGACCGTGTCCGTTGGGAACATATTCAGCGGGTTTATGAACTTTGCGACCACAACGTCTCAGAGACCGCCCGCCGTCTCGGCATGCACCGGCGAACCCTGCAGCGCATCCTCGCCAAGAGGGCGCCGCGTTAACCGTAATATCGGCGGGCGTCCGCAACTGCGGGTTGCAGGAAAACCACGTTATTCCATAAATCCGAAAAAAACGCCCAATAAGATTGGCGCCGCGGCGATCAATGCTTTTGATTGGCGCAGCTTTTGATTTAAACTCATCAATTGGGGAACGGTGAAGAATTAGGGGATGGTATGGCGCTTACGCTTCGAAGACCGGCAAAATTTGTAAGGCCCGGCGGCTACATCATGAACATGCTGTTGTTCCTGATCGCAGTCGGAGCCGTGATCTATTATCTTTCGCCCTGGAGCCCGCAGCCAACGACATTGTTGCTTGACGCCTTTAACGCTAATCCCGCGTTGAACGGACTTATCCTCGGCGTTCTCGCCATCGGCGTCATTTACAATCTGCGACAGGCAGGCGTTGTCGCGCCGGCGATGCGCTGGGTCGAAGCCTATTCGGAATCTGTCGATGCAAAACGCGCGCGACTGCCGCGAGCGCCCAATCTCATTCGCGCCATGGAGCAATTGCTGCTCGATCCCGATCGTTCGGCGAGCCGCGTGTCCGCAGAATCAACGCGCGCCATTCTCGATTCAATCGGCACACGGATGGATGAAGGCCGGGAGATGGGCCGCTATATTATGAATCTTCTGGTGTTCCTTGGTCTCCTCGGCACCTTCTGGGGCTTGTTGGAAACCGTCAACGCAGTCGCCGCGACTATCAACGGTCTTGCGACGACCGGCGGCGCAGCCGAAGACGCCGTTACGCAACTTATTGCAAATTTAAAAGAACCGCTCTCAGGCATGGGTACAGCGTTCTCATCCTCACTGTTTGGTCTTGGCGGCTCCCTGGTAGTCGGCTTTCTCGATCTGCAATCGGGACAGGCGCAGAACCGATTTTATTCCGGCCTTGAAGACTGGCTCGCGGGCAATACCGAGGCGATTGAACGGCGCGGAGGGCAGCGCGTCGACATGCCGGCCGATGCGAATCCTGAGGACTTGGCGACCGCCATTTATAATCTCGAAGCTGCGCTTGGCGCCAATACCGAAACCCAGATCAAGGCGCTGGCGCAACAAAATTCAGAACTCAAAGATGAAATCCGCGCGCTCAACCGCACGCTGATCCGCGTCGGCGGCGGAGAGTAACGATGGCGCGACGGCGCTCCAGGAGCGAGGCCAATATCTGGCCGGGCTTTGTCGACGGTTTGTCGACACTATTGCTCGTCCTCATGTTTGTTTTGTCAATTTTTGTTGTCGCGCAGTTCTATCTCGGTGACCGGTTAAACACGATCAAGACTGAGCTCGCGTCGAAAGACGATGAGCTTGCGCGCCTCATCGCACAGATCAATTCCCTCAATGACCAGTTGGGTCTCGCGCAATCAGAAAAAGATGCATTGCAGGCGCAGATTTTGTCGCTCGAAGACACCATCAACGAAAAGAATGCAGAACTCGCTGGTCTCGCCGGCGCCCTCGCCGCAAGCCAGGCTCTAGTCGCGGCGTCCGCGGAAGAACTGGAAGCGGAAAAAGCGCTGAGCGATCAACAAAAGAGCGAACTCGCTACCTTGAATGCGCAAATCGCTGCATTGCGTCGGCAACTCGCAAGCTTGCAAGAGGCGCTTGATGCCGCGGAAGCCAAAGACATCGAACAACAGGCGCAAATCGAAAATCTCTCAACGCGCCTTAACGCCGCCCTCGCGCGAAAGGTTCAGGAGCTGCAGGAAGTGCGCTCGCGCTTTTTCGAGGCTCTACGCGAAGCGCTGGGCGATCGAGCCGATATCAAAGTCGTCGGCGACCGGTTTATTTTTGAAAGCGATATTCTATTTGGGTCATGCTCGGCTACGCTGGGTGAAGCGGGCAAGCTGGAACTTAACAAACTGGCGTCAGCGTTGCTTGACATCCAGGGCGATATTCCCACCGAGGTAAACTGGGTGTTGCGTGTTGACGGCCATGCGGATCCATCGCCGCTCGGACCGTCCTGCGCTGCGCGTTTTGATTCAAACCTTGATTTGTCCGCCCAAAGAGCAATATCCGTTGTTCAATATCTTGATGCGCAGGGCGTGCCGGGCCGCCGGCTTCTTGCGACAGGATCAGGTTCAACCTCGCCGCTTGTGTCGGGGTTTTCGAACACAGCGCTGGCGCAAAATCGCCGAATTGAATTCAAGCTGACGGAGCGATAACGGCGCGCGTCAGCGAGAGAAAGGCGCCTTATGAGAACATTTTTTTTAGCAAGCGCGATATTCAGCATCGGCGCCTTCGCTGCGCTGGCGCAAGCCGATCAAACCGATTTGGACAGCTCGCGCGCCGACGAATTACAGCGCAGCCTGGAAGCAAAAGCCGTCCGAATCCCGCGCAGCAGCCTCGCCGCGGCCCTTTCGGCGCCATCAGGCGGACGCTCTGACAAAGAAACTACAAGACGCTTTCGGCCGGACTGGAACGCTGTTCGCGAAGATCTCGACCGCACAGCCGCCGAAGATGGCGACAATGAAGGTTCCTCAGATGAGACTACATTACCAACCGGCGAGATACGCCGCCTGCCCGGCCCCTTGTCGCCGAGACCGGGATTGCGCGCGCGCGCCCCCGAACAAATGCAGCGGGTCGCGCGAGCCGAAGTTGACGGCGTCACCATTCCGGTTCTAACGCCAGCGAATCCGGAAGTTCGCGATAAACTTAAAATGTACGGTCAACCAAACGCGTTCACCGCCAGCGGCGCCATCGACGATGCGGCGATGGTGTCGATCAGCGGCGCTTGTGACCGGGTTGTTGGCGGCGCGCCGCCCGTGCGCGATTTGCGCCGGCGCCTTTCCGAACGCCTGCCAACCCTGCCAGGCTTGCGCGCTGATTATCAAATCAGCCGCAGTGAGTTCAGCACGGACTTGACCTTCGCGAAATTTGGCTGCGGCTATGTCATCTCAATTGAATGCACCGACGCTGACGCCGACGAACGGTGCACCGGCGACGACTACATCATCAAGCTGGCGCAATCCATGTGGGTGCTAAACGCCGAACGCGCAGGAGAAAGCGAATGAGCAAGTCATTTAACATTCTCCTCATCGCCGCGGCCTTTTCGCTCGCGCTATCTGCATGCGACCAGTTAAACGGGATCATTCCGCCTACTGAAGAGCCGGATCCGAACCCGCAACCTGAACCGGAACCTGATCCGGACCCAGAGCCTGAGCCTGAGCCTGAGCCGGACCCAGAACCAGAGCCTGAACCAGACCCGGAGGATTTTCTGCAGGATGCAGAAGGCAGGATTTTCAGCTATGTCCGTGCTGGCGATCTATTACCCCAATCGGGACCGGGTCATATGGATGAAACAATCTATCGGCCGGGCATCGTTTTTCCACTGGAAGACGCTGCATTCCTGAACAGCCAGGTCTATCGTCATGGCGGCAGTCAGGCTGCGCTCAACGGTTTCGACGGCGGCCAATGCGATGAAACAAACTATGATTATCCCTGGCAGGATACCTTTTGTGAGTCGCGCTCACGCTCCCAAATCATGTGTCCGGACGGCGGCCATGAAGGGGTTGATATTCGCGCCGCCACCTGCATCCCCGACACTGGCGCCGAGCACTGGGCGGTTGCGGCAGAGGACGGGCGTATCGTCGGCCTTGAAGGATCGCGCTATACGGTAAAACTGCAAACAGACGACGGAACGCTCTATCGCTATATGCACCTAAAAATGGATGAACTAGCGGTCGAAGACGGTGAATTCGTGACTGCCGGTCAACGCATCGGCAAAATCGCCAACGACTTTTTCAATTCGTCGGGCGAGCGGGTTCCGACAACGTTTCACCTGCATTTTGAAATGTATCAGAACTATTCGCCCGACGAGGAAACTGACCCGGTATTCGATCAGGTGAGCCCTTACATGACCCTCGTTAATGCGTATGAGAGGAAACTAAGAGAGCTGGAATAAAACGCTACCCGCCGAAGACGACCCGGTTCATGATCCGTCCCGGCAGGAATGCAAGCCCGCCGGCGATAATAAGACCGCCGACAAACATGCCGATAAACGGCCGCGAATGATATTTCAGCGCAGCGCCGCCGCGCGTCAAAAGCCATACCCCCTGTACGACGCCCCATAGGGTCAGTATCGTAAATAGGTGAATGAAACTAAACCATTGCGTGATTGGCAAATCATATCCGTAGACGGAGGGCCTTATGAAAATGCTGGAGATCGCAACAACCAACATGATGACAATCCAAACAGCGCCGAGGGTTTTATGCGGCAGCGTTCCCTTTGGCGCCGCCAGTTGAATGACCCCCAAAAAGAACGCCGCCATGGCGCCAAACGCATGGACTTGAATAACCCAGGAGGCTGATAATAGCGGCTCAAGGTTCATTGTAATTCTCCGAGTCTGTCGGCGGTCACCTGGCTGAAGCGTGGAACCTTGCGAGCGCGCAGACTGAACGCAGATCCCCTCGCCTGAATCCCGATACTTGCTTGCCATTGCGCCGGGTCGCGCCGGTTTTAGTTCTTGTCGTCCGCCATCAACGTCAACGCATACATTTGCCGGCCCGAGCCCTGATCTGGCCACTACCCGTTATTATACTTTATTTTATAAAGTTATTTAATTATTCGCGCTTTGGCAAGGAAAATACGAGCCAGACGCCGAATAATGTGACTGCAAGACCAAACCACGTCAGCGCATACTCCATGTGCTTGTTGCGGAAATCGATGCGCGTCGTCCCGCCGGCGGGAACCTCACCTTGCGCACCATCCATGCGGTCGAGGTAAAACGGGACGGCGTCGATATTTGCGGACCTAGCGAAAAGCGCAGGGTCGCGCAGATGCCATAATCCGTCTGCGGATTGTGTTGTCGGTTGGAACCATGACGCTGGCGGGGCCGGGTT
>JABDJK010000025.1 GCA_013002535.1 Hyphococcus sp. | reverse complement strand
TCTCTGACTTGGGATCGGGGAAAGGAACTCGCCGATCACACACGATTTAGCCTGGCGACCGATATCAATGTTTACTTTTGTGATCCACAAAGTCCATGGCAACGAGGCTCAAATGAAAACACTAATGGCTTATTACGGCAGTATTTTCCTAAAGGAACAGATTTATCTGTGCACTCGCAAGCTAAGCTCAATGCTGTGGCAAGACAGCTCAATGAACGTCCCAGAAAAACATTGAAATATAAAACACCAGCGTATATGTTTAACCAAAGTGTTGCTGCGACCAATTGAATCCGCAGCGCAAATCCGTCAATCAGCAATGGCGTGTGGCAGAACTATAGCTCCTGCAATCTTTTGGGCTCAATAATACGTGTTGACATTAGATTTGCTCAGAATTTTGCCGGCTCTTCCTGTGGAAACTAAGGCTGCGCGTTAAACTCAATTATTTCCACACTATAGCGCCTGTTCATCTACGACGATCAATTGTATAAGGAGCGTCTATGAAGGATAAGGGGCGGATATGACCATCAATATGCGTGTTGGCGTGTCGAGTTTGTTTCTTGCTTTTGGACTTGGAGGGTGCGCTCCAGAACAGAGCGCAGCGGGGGAGCCTGCGCCAGGCGAACCAACATTAGCTGAAGTTCGTACGGCAACCGAACGGTTTCAGGATATTGATGTCGCTTTGGCGGAAGGTTACGTCCGAGATCCGGCAAACGTATGCGAAACCGCAGACATGCTTGGGCAGCCAATAGAAAAAGGCGCAATGGGCGTGCATTATTTTCGACCTGATCTTCTGGGCGTTACAGCGCCGCCGTCACCGCGAGTGAATGGCGATGGCACGCATACGGATTTTCTAAATCCGGGAATCCTCATCTACGAGCCCCAAGCCGATGGCTCAATGGAGTTAGTGGCTGTTGAAAATCTTGTGTTTGTCGCTTCGTGGGAAGCAGCAGGCAATACGTCACGACCGCGGTTTCATAATATCGAATATGATTTAATGGCTGATGATCCGGAGACCGACATCGACGAAGCCCATAATTTCGAGCCGCATTATGACCGTCACGTTTGGATTTATCGTGACAATCCCAACGGCGTATTTGAGCCATTCAATCCAAACGTGACATGTAAACATCACGCAACCACGTCCCAAGCATCACAGTAACCCTACTGACGGCTCCCTCTCGAACCGAAACCGCCGATAGAACAAGGAAAGTTATGAAATCCAGATTAAACAGTCTGGGTGTCAATGGCGCAATATAACCGTACTAGTCTGGTGCAGCAAAATTGTATCGTACTTGCGCCTATCCAATTCTTCGTTTGATAAGTTTAATGAGTTTCAATTGAAGCGCATGCAACGGGTTTTTGCGCGCGAAAACCAGGCTGACATAAGATTTGCGATCCGGAAACAACTCGTTCAACATCGTATTATCAGGCGCAGTGCACGTATCAATGTAGTATTCTTTGCCCGAATTTCCGTATCGGATTAGCGATTCGAATTCGAGCAATACACCCGGTGCGTATTTTCGGTAGGCTCGGTCGTGCGAACATTTCAAACAATAAACAAAGTTGTCGCATATCAAATCGAGCGCGTATGCAATCGGTTTACCGCCAACAACTAACCTGAAGAAATTGAGATTGCCGTTCTCGAATGCGTCGGGCACAAGCGCATTATAGAGCGCGATATCATCAGGATTTTGTAGTATCGCAGTACCCTCGTCCTTCTTCCAGCCTTGGTTTTCGATGCGCATAAAATCCTGAAGCCAGGCTATTAGTTCGTCGCGCGAGCCAACACGCTCTATGCTTACCTCCCCCAAGTCAGTCAATTTTTGCCGACGGCGCTTTAAACTTCGAAGACGGCCTTTGCTGATATGCGAAGTGATAGAACGCTTTGCTCCTCCTGTCGGGTTCAGGGCCGCGCGTTCGGCGCGTTCGAGTTCGATCCAGTGTCGCCCATCTTTACGGCGGGTCGCCATAAAGGCAGCAAAGACCGGGCCCTCGCCGCTGAGCATTGGCAACAAAATGAATGATTGCCGCAAGGGACTATTATCCAGCCATTGGAAGAACGCCTTTACAAATTCGTCTTCAGCCCCGCGGCGCACAAGAGGGGTTCCTAAAAATTGGTGAGGGTGTAGCGCCGTGCGGTAAAAGGACACCGGCAATTTGGCATAGCCGAAGTCCCTATTAAAAACCCATAACCCGATCAAATCGCGCCCAGAATAGATACGCAAAAGGCTTGCATCCTGCATGGCCCGCAGATGCAAGGACGCAGCGATAAACCAGGGAAAGAAATAGACATTCTTTTCCCACGCCGATGCGGCAAGATCGAGCCATTCGGCGCGTATGTCAGCGACTAGCTGCGGGCTCAGCGAATCTATTTTCCAGGTCGCCACATTTGGCTGATCAAACATCAATTCCAGTTCCGCGCGTTTCTGGTAAACGGTTTTCGGCTCGCATCGTACATCTTACTCATAACCGAGCTTGGTTCTAATTGATATTCTCATCTATTTTGATAGACCGGATTACGACAATTTACATCCTATCTCGATAGAGGATGACCAACTACATTGTAGTCAAATCCATTGCCGGAATGAATTACGGACATGCCCTCATTACGTACCAGAATAAAGCGCATAGCCTGGCCCTTGTTGATCAAGCCGTGGCGATCGCCCATGATGGAATTGCAATACGGTCTATGGAACGGTGCTTCCGCCTTATTTTCGCAAAGCGGGCGTCAACTCGGCGAAGCGAATACACGGCCGTTTCACCTCAACATGAATTTACCGGCCGAAACAACCACTTGCAAATATGCCGGCAATCGCGACGGAAAGCCAATAAACCTGTCCGCGCTGCGCATCGCTATGCAGAATTTCGACGCGGCGCTTGAACTGACGCAATCTATTAAGAACCTTTATCTGCATCGTTTGCCCAAGCACGAATCGCCCGCGCCGCTTGGATTGTGGGATCTTTACTTGTTTGCGCGAATAAATATTGCCCTTGTAGCTTATACCAAAAGGCGACAAGGCAATCGGCCTGCAAGTAAATATGTTTCTGATTTATTGGCGTCCCAGTATCAGTTTATATCCGGTATTTTCATGATTGTGCGCGACATGATTGAAAAAGCAGACCCACAGGCAGCTAAAAATAATATCGTTTCAGCCAAGACACTCTATCAATATGCCGATGAATTCGGAGTATTTGAATCCATCAATGGCATGGTCTGCGCGGGCAGCCCGCGGAAAATTATGGAATTTATGGACGTGTTGATGCGAGTCGATCAACCTGACGAGATCAAACTGGCATACGGAGCAAATACAATACATGCACTAACTGACGATTCTGATCGATGGTTGCAATACGCCGTATTGGCAGTTGAACTTGACGCAGTTTTGACTTCTGAATTTTTCATCCGCGAAACGGCGCGTCAGCCAGAGCGCGCAAAACATTTTCGAACGGTATCGGAAATCTATGCACAACTCGGCCAATATTGCGTCGTCCATTTGGGGGCGGACGGATTTTCAAGTGCGGCGTCATTTGAAGACGGCATACTGGCGCGGCAAAATGCAATTCTTGAACTATTGGGCTGGCCCATTTTGAAAAGCATTCCAGAAAAAGTGATCGCCCAGCGGTTATCGTGATAGATCGATAAATGATATTGATAGGCGCGGCGGAAGCGCGCGGGCGCAATCATGCGTCGCCCGTTCCGGCGCGGGTTCGCGGCCTACAGGGGAAAACCAGGAGCATGGCAAAACAATCGATAGATGCACCGCTGCGCGCTGCTTGGACTGCGGGGGCCGTTCTCCTTGCACTTACGACTTGCTCACGAAAAGAAACGGAAATTGATTTACAAGGGAGCCCCTCATCATATCTCGTTACGTTTGTCGGTGATCTGGATGAAAAAGAGCCCGATTTTCTTTTGACGATTGACGTTGATCCTACAAGTGAACAGCGCGGACAACCGATCGAAACAATGCCGATCGGTCATCACGGGTCGGTGCCGCATCATATGGAGTATGAGCGCCCCCCCAACAACGAAGTTATTTTCGTGAATGCGCACCAAAAAGAACTTACGATGATCGTCGATATCGATAACCGGCGCTCAATAAATATCGCCCATACATTTGAACCGCCGGCGCCTTATCGATTTCCCCATGACTATCAACGAACGCCAAACGGCACGCGACTGGTAGGATTTTTGCGCAGCGACGGCGCTAGTCCGGACCCAAATGAAGCCACCACGCCAGGCAATCACGGCGGCATCGGCGAATACACAAATAGCGGTGAGCTGCTACGAACTGTTTCCGCCGCCGCGCCGGGCTTAAAAAAAGCGGTGCGGCCATACGCTTTTGCACTGCTTCCTGAAATCGACCGCTTTGTGGTAACGAGCGCACCGATGATGGAAAGCTCTTGGGCGGACGTAATCCAAATCTATCGGTATTCGGATTTTTCGTTGCTTCACACGCTCGACCTTCCTGTTGGGCGTGACGCACAAGGGCAACTTGTGGAAGGGTCTCAAGCGGCGGGCTTTGGGCCGCGCATTTTGGATGATGGTACGGTTTTCCTGAATGCTTATGGTTGTGCGTTCTATCATCTCACCGATATCGATACGACGACGCCGTCTTTGGAAATGGTCTATACGATTCAAACAGACCCAGTCCCGCACATAGGTAAAATCCGCGGCGCGTGCAGCATTCCGGTTCGTGTAGCTCACTACTGGATCCAGTCTGTTAGCGATCTGAACAGCGTTGTTGTACTCGACATTTCTGATCCCCGCGAGCCTTTTGAGGTGCACAGAATTAACACGCCCAAATGGTTTAAACCCCATTGGCTGGCGAAGGATAAGGCGTCCAAC
>JABDJK010000094.1 GCA_013002535.1 Hyphococcus sp. | reverse complement strand
CCCGCCGTAATCGTGGGAACAAGCGCCAGCCAAAGCCATTTCGGCGCAGTTGAAGACCATTCGGAGAAAAAACCGCCCCAAATGATGGCGACGATCTGAATGGTGATCAAAGTACCGATGGCCACACGCGCCATTGTCCCGGCGACGCGCGCGGCGACCCAGCCGCTGATTAAAGCAGCCACAAATGTGTAGATCAGCTTGGAAATCAGGATGACCGGCGCGTTGCGCGCCTCGAAATACGCATCTTGATTGTGCTCCAGTTCTTTCAAGGCCAGTCCCGTCTTCGACATCACGATGGCGACCTCAATCACCTCAACGATGACGCTGACAATTGCCAATCCTGCAATAACGCCCAGCGCTAGCCGTAAATATTTCATGCACCGCTCCTATCTTTTCGACTGTATGATTTTGCCTGGCTTTTCTTCGATGGCTTGATCGCGGCGCAATACTCTCTTGCGCATTGTATTGACGAGCTTCCGGACGGCATAGAGAAATTTGTGGATAAAGCTCTTCATGGCTTTATTCCCCCAAAGTCGCTAGCTAATGTTTTTGTGCATCAGATACATGAACCAATTTCCATTCTCCACTTTTTCTAGACCAGAATTGTGCCCCTGCACCTGATGCAAAAACAACATCACCAGAGGTGAGAACAACTTCTGCAGAAAACTCGTTTACCAGGATAGCGTTGTTTGCGTCGATGACATTTATGTAAATCGGATCAAATTTCAAAGACTTATAACTTTGCACGACGCCTAATTGCGGTTCGTAGGTTTCCCTAAAGGCATCGAATGATCGCAAAGTCGACCCATCGGCATTTAAAGCGGTGAAGGTGTCGGTATCAAAAAAAGAAAAATAACGCTTATAGTCTCCGGCTCTTGCGGCGCTAACAAGTTGGTCGAATGCCGTCTCGACTTCGGATTCGATTAAAGCGTCGTCTGGTGAGTATTCGTTTGCACGATCCCAAACGCATGCGCCGGCTGAAAGCGCAAAAATCAGAGCAGCGTATTTGGGTTTCATTTGGGTGAGTCCGACGATCGATCACTGAGGTTGAAAAACGAACTTCAACAAACTTGCCTCGATTGTAAATGGACGGCTTAAACTACCTGCTTGTGACCATAAACGGTAGTCACAAGCGACGGTTAAAGGGCGACAGTAGCCGCTCACTTGCAGGCTGGTCGCCAGCGCGAAAGGGCCATTCGTTCAAAGTATCCGTTGCCGTCATTCTGTCAGATAAGCCAAACTATTAGCCGCGGTCTGAGGCCAATTTTCGCCGACGGGTCCAGGATAATGCGATAGTGGAAAAAATCGCCATTATTGCAGTAAGCACGTTGAACAGAATGTCACGCCAATCAAATACGCGGTTGGGGAGAACCGATTGGATAAGTTCGTCGAGGACGCCGATTGCTGACGCAAGAAGAATTGCAATCATTGCCGGCATTGGAACGCGCCGTCCGTTACGACAGCGTTCCGACAAGGCTTCAAATGCGAGAATTGCGACGACGCCGTATTCGACGAGATGCGTTCGTTCCTCTGGAGTAGCCATTCGAACAAATACCAAAACGTAGACGGCGATCATGCCCACTGCGATTGCGAAACCAGCTCTATTCGGAACAGACTTCAATGAATGGAGAATAACCATCAGCCCGACCGTTAGCGCACCGATTGCAAAGGATATTTCGAGTAAGCCATACTCCCGCAACATCCCAGTCAGGCGCGTCGCCGTTGCGAGCGTTGAGTAGATTGCGACCACGACCACCAAAAAGAAAATCCAAAGGCGGCGCTCGCGATTTGAGGAGAAAACATCCATGAGTCACCCTATCAAGAGACTTTGAAAGTGAAAGGTGTTAAGACGCCATTGCCGGTATTGGGCCCAAGAACACTTGGCATTTATTGCCAAGCAACCGGCAATTAGTGCGAGATATTTGCCAGTTTAGGAATTGTTCAAGTGAGTAGGACCCGTCTTGTTGAAGCGTGATCGCATGCGATTACATCTAGACTAGAGTTGTCGATACAATTCGGAAGGTACGTTATGCGCCTTGTCGTAAAAATTTTAGGTTGGCTATTTGCACTCGCCGCCTTATTCCGCGGCGGACTGGTCGTTTTCACAGCCTACTTAGCAGCGAGTCGTGACTCTGTTTCGTGGGGCGTTAGTGTCGAAAGTTTAGTTACTGAGCATGCAACCTTTCTTAGTTGGGTTCCCGATCTAGGTGGAGCCTTGTTTCCTAGTCATTTCATCGAAGCCATTTTGGACAAGCCCGCACTCGTTATAATTTCCCTTGGCGCCTTTGGGGCGGCTGCGCTTGCGTATCTGTGCTTTAGATTCTCCAGAAACTGAGTGTCCGCGTTCGGCGAAATCGCCTAATCGAGTACTCGCGAAACCGAGCGTTGTTCGCCCTTTTCAGCCAATTGCTAAATTTTGGTTGAACGTCGGCTTTCAGTCAGTGAAGAGACATTGAATTCGACCTGTGCTAACCACGTTGTTTGAAAACGGGGGAAGCCTTGGCCGATATTTTTATCTCATATGCTCGCGCGGACCGTGATCTGATCGAAAAGCTGGCTACCGCGCTAGAGGCCGAAGGCAATTCCGTCTGGTGGGACCGGCAGCTTGTGGGCGGTGCTGAGTTTTCTGAAGAGATAGAAAAAGAACTCGCCGCCGCGAAGACGGTCATAGTTGCGTGGTCAGAAAATTCAGTGAAGTCGCGCTGGGTCAAAGACGAAGCGGTGGCGGCGGCGGACGCACATAAATTGATTCCGGTGTCGGTTGACGGAACCGCAGCGCCGATGGGTTTTCGCCAATTTCATTTGATTGACGTTTCAAATTGGGGCGGAAAACCGGAAAGCGATGGCTTTCAGGATTTGTCTCGCGCTGTGAAGTCCACGCTCACCGGCGAACGGCAGGTTGCGCCGCTAGTTGCTAAAGCTTCGCGGGCGGATAAATTAATAAAACCAGTTCCACTGGCGGTGATGGGTTTGGCGGTCGTTGCTATTATTTTCGGCGCTCTGACGCTACGCGGCGACGACGTGGCTGGTTCCGATCATACGGATGAGATTGCGAAGGCTGCACCCAGCGTCTTTGATGATATCAAACCGGCTTCAATCGCTGTCTTGCCCTTCGCGGATTTGTCGCCGGAGGGCGATCAGGAATATTTCGCCGACGGGATAGCTGAGGAAATCCTCAATGTGCTGGCCGGATTGAATGCGCTCGAGGTCACCTCGCGCACGTCAGCCTTTGCGTTTAAAAGCCAGAGTGAACTCAGTGTGCAGGACATCGCTGCGAGTTTGAAAGTGCGGCATATCCTTGAAGGATCAGTGCGCAAGGCGGGCGAGCAAATCCGGATTACCGCCCAGCTAATTGACGCCGAGAGTGATCAGCATCTTTGGTCCGAAACCTATGACCGGGCGCTGACGGCCGAAAATGTCTTCGCTATTCAAGATGAAATTGCCCAGGCGATCACCGCGCAACTTAGGTCGAAACTTAAAGTGGATATCGATCTTCAACGGGAGTTTGTTCAGTCGGGCGGCACCAGTGAGATCGATGCTTATGAAGCCTATCTCAAGGGCCGTGAACTTTTCCGTAATCGCAATTATGTAAAACTGCCTCTGGCGATTGAAGCGTTGGAGCAGGCAGTCGCGGCAGATCCGGCCTTTGCGCGCGCTTGGGGCGGTCTCGCCGTCGCCTATAGTGTGTCACCAGACTGGGCGTTTTTCGATCGCGACTATCGGGCGCTCGCTAAGGACGCTGCGGAGCGCGCGCTGGAGATGGATCCCGAGAATTCGATGGCGCTCACGGCGCTCGGCCAAAACAACCTCCCTAAAGATTTTGAGGTTGCCGTCGACTATTACAAACGCGCCACGGCAGCGGATCCCAAAAATACGACGGCGCTCCTGTGGCTCAGCCAGGCTTACAGTCGGCTCGGCTATTTCGACCGTGCGCTTGAAGCCGTTTCGCGCTGTCTCAACATCGATCCCAACTATCCCGTCTGTATGTACACCCGTGCGGAGGAAACAATGCTCGCGGGGCGATATGAAGAGGCGATGGCACTGCTGAGCCCGCTGATGGCAACCGAACACGCCGATACATACAACCCCTTCCTCGCGATGGTGGCGCAACGCGAACAGCCGCTCCTTCTCGAATTCATGTTGCGCGAAGTGGCTGACCATATGCCCGGTGACACACGCTGGATCGTCGCCGATCTCACCCGCGCCCTCAGCGACGAAGACTATGATCGTGAGGCGGCGCTGGCGCTGCTCATTTCCCGGTTGCGAGACCAGGACCACGAGCTCGGCGCCGATCCCTATATAGCATCCGTCGTGCTTCTTTCTTTCGGCGCTTATGACAAATTACCGCTCGATAATGCGCCGGATTGGTGGTGGTTTCCCGGTTATAAGGGCTTGCATCAGTCCGAAGCCGCGCATGCAGCGATCCGCGAGGCCAAACTGCCCGACTATTGGCGCAAGCACGGCTTCCCGCCGCAATGCCGCCCCGTCGGCAAAGACGATTTCGAGTGCGATTGATGATCCTCCGCCGCATCACCGAACATGTAAAAGCCTAAAATTGGGAGGCGGGAAAGCTTCTGGAAACGGACACTCGTTATAAATGTTGCTACGTCTTCTTCTGGCGAGAAATTGCTGGACGGAAAATTCGCTCGACAGGCAATTGTTGGCCCGTTTGCGCCCGTCGATCAGCTGGCCGCTTTCACGAGCGCATGTTTCTTTTTGCCGATCGAAAGCTTGATCTGCCCGTCGACAAGATCGTCAGGCGCGAGCGGGCGTTCCTCGCGCAGCGGCGTATCATTGATCTTCAGCGCGCCGGCCTTGATATGGCGCCGGCCCTCGCCCTTGGAAGCGATGAGCCCGGTCTCCAGGAATTGGTCAAGCAGCGGCGGCCCGGCGGCCAGGGCGGCGGCCGTTGTCGTCGCGGTGGGCAGGTCGCCGCCCGTCGCGCCCTGTTCAAAGGTCGCCGCCGCGCAGACCAAACCGGCGGAATGAGGGTAGATGCGCCATCAAAACGCGGATCGTGACGGCGGTGACGATTGAATTTCCCGCCGCCGGGAAAAAGCTGTAAGATCGCCGTGTGTAGATTTGAAGCGTCGCGCGATTGTCGGCGCAATACCGGAGACCGAACCATTGGCCGACATTTTCATTTCGTATGCGAGCGAAGATCGCCAGCGCGTTGAAAAAATCGCATCGGCGCTGGAAGACGCCGGGTTCTCCGTCTGGTGGGACCGGAAAATTGCCAGCGGCGCGGAATTTTCCAGCGACATCGAACAGGCGCTTCGCGAGGCTTCCGTTGCGCTGGTGGTCTGGTCGAAAGCGTCGACAGAATCCCATTGGGTCAAGGACGAGGCCGTTTACGCGCGCGATCACGGAAAACTGTGTCCGATTTCACTTGACGGGACAGCGCCGCCGATGGGCTTCCGGCAAATTCAGTGTGCGGATTTCTCGTCCTGGCGCGGAAATGTGCAGGACCCTGCATTCAGGGAACTGCTTGACGTCTTTACTGCGCGGACAGGCGAGAGCGCCGCGCGACCCGCACCGTCGTTGGATGCAAAGCCATCGCGGCCTTTTCCGTTCGCCCTGGCCGGCGCAGGCGCGGCCGCCTTGCTGGCGTTCATTCTCGGAGTCGTGTTTCTGCGCGGTCCGGGCGAGACGCCCACGTCCCAAACGCAGCCGCTCGCCGCAACGAACGAACAGGGGAACGCCGGCGCCGACACGGCGGTCAGGTCGGATAAGTCGGTGGCGGTCTTGCCGTTCATCGATCTCAGCCCGAATAAGGACCAGGAGTATTTTTCCGACGGGCTGACGGAGGAAATTCTCAACTCACTGGCGCGCCTGCCCGAACTCAAAGTGACGGCGCGAACATCGGCGTTCTATTTCAAGGGCAAGGATATTCCCGTTCCGGAAATCGCGGAGACGCTCGAAGTCAAAAACATTGTGGAGGGATCCGTACGGCGCGCCGGCAACCGGTTGCGAATCACAGCGCAACTCATCCGCGCCGAAGACGGAATTCATTTATGGTCGGATACCTATGACGGTACGCTCAATGACATTTTCGATGTCCAGGAAGCCATCGCGGAAAATATAGCGACAACACTTGAGGTTTATCTGGACGCCGACGCACGCGAGGCGATGTTCGCCCACGGCACCCGCGACGTCGAGGCGTTCGATCATTATCTGCGCGGACGCGCCCAGCAGGCGGAATGGCACGATCATTATGAAGGCGACGGCATCTGGCGCGCGAACCAGTCTTTCGCCAAGGCTGTCGAGCGCGACCCGACCATGGCGCGCGCTTATTTTCATATGGCCGATCCCTATGCCCATTACTTCAATGCCAATGTTTCGTTTCCGGATTTTGAGATTGGCGTGTGGACGCCGACGAACGATCAGAAAATGCGCGACCAAATGATGCGTCTGCTTGATCTTGCGCTTGAGCATGCAAACGATCGGGAAACCAAACTTCAGTTCGAACTCAACCGGATATTTCTATCCGGCGACTGGCGCCGCCTGCGAACCGTCGGTGAGGAATTTGGCCGCATCGCCGCCGAGGGAACCGGACCGTTTGAGTGGATGTGGGGTCCGACCGTTTTGCTACTGCTTGGCGAGCACGAGAGCCTTGAAAGAATCATGACCCGTCGGGTTCAGGAAAACGATATCTTCAATTCCTACACCTATGTGTACCTCGCGCGAAATGAATTGTTGCAGGGAAACATTGAGGGCGCCTTTGACCATATCGCGGAAGGGCGGGCCAACGCGCCCGTCAGTTCAATCAGCGAAGTTCAATCGCACACGCTGTTTGCGGCGCGGCGTTCAGACGACTTGCGCGCGCTGATCGACTCCGATGTGTTGATGTCCGATTATCTGAAAAATTATAATCAGTTGCGCGTCGCGGCGATCGACGGTGACAGGGAGGAAGCGAAGGAACGCGAGCAACAAGGCTTTTCCACTTTTCAAAAGGATTTCGCCTTTGCGGCGGCCAATCTGTCGATTCTCGGCGAGCGTGAGGCGGCGAGAGCGTTGCTGAATGATGCGTTTCCCGATCCCTTGCGCGCGTCCATGCTTGCCGTTTCCGTCGCGAATGGCTGGTTTTGCGGCGGCTATGGTCACCCGTTGCCCGAAACGCTCGAGCAGCGTTTCCGCGAAGCGCAGATCGAACGCCCTGCTTGTATGGATACCGTTTATCAGTAAGACGCTTGGGCCATGTCGTCCGCGTCGCCGGTGGACTGCGTTGATCAGTTCGCCACCCGTGTCATCTTGAAGGCGGCAAGTAAAAGTGCGCTTCCGGCGGCCTTGTTGAGGGTGCTGACGATCCAGGGCTGGCCGACGTTCTTCGCGACATGGGCGCCGACCAATGCGTAGACGGAATATGCGATGATATCGAGCGCCAGCGTGGCGAGGCCCATGATCAGGAATTGGGGCGCCATTGGCGCGTTCGTATTCAGAAATTGGGGCAGGATCGCCGCGAAATACAAAAGCGCTTTCGGATTTGCAAATTCAACGACAAAGCCCTTGGCGTATACGTATAATCGATGCGCCTTGTCGCGGCGGCCCTGTTTCACCGTCAACCCGCCGCTTTTGCTAAGGATCGCCGAAAGGCCGAGATTGGCGATGAATAGACGGATTACAATTCAATCCTACAGGCAATTGTTGGCCCAAAGCGGACGATTGATGACGCGCCGGAGGACATCAACGCGCCTCCACTTCTGCCTCGACGGCGGCGAGAAGCGTCTCAGTGTTCGTTTCCACGCCGAGGAGACGGGTGTATTGAAAGTAAGCGAGAAATCTCGCCATTTTAACGAAACCGAGAAAAGTTTTATCCGTCTTAGCCAGTTCGATGGTCTCTTCCAAGGTTACCCGGTCTGCCATACCGACGCCATTTTCGCGCGCCCAATCGAGCATGCCCTCTGCCTGCGTCAGCATGAGATCGTCGTTCCCGCGCTGGCGATCCAACCGGTCATAATAGCCGGTCAGCTCTTTCACCAGCGACCGGTTTGAAATAACACCGATGTTTCCCGTCTGGATCAATTCTTCAAACGTACTGTTTGCGCTGACCATGAAGAAGTAAGCGGTAAGGGTGGCATAAGGATAATCGTGAAACGCACTAGGGGACGGCAGATCACGATCAATTGGTGCAAAGAATCGCGGCCTGTCATAGTCTGGCGCAGCCGCGGCCAGAATGGCTTCAGCCGCGACAAGGCGTTGCAGCGATGCTTCCTGACCGGCCCGAACTTGGGTCAGATCAGCCTCAAGATTGACGGCAAGTTCTGCAAGGTAGCGCTGCTCATCGTGGCGGTCTTTGAGCGCCGCGTTCCAGCTCGTGATTTGGAACGCGATTAAAATTCCGACGACGACAATCATGAAGTCGAGGAATACAGCTGCCCAATTTTGGGCTTTGACATGTCCTATCACGCGGCGCAGCAGCATAAGATCTCCTCCGAATCAGACAGAGATTATCACGTTCTGCGAATGACCGCTTTTGGCGATGAATGGACGGATTGAAAGTCTATCCATT
>JABDJK010000099.1 GCA_013002535.1 Hyphococcus sp. | reverse complement strand
CGACAGTAGTTTCAAAAATAGCGGAAACAGACCCCAGAGCGTGTACGCGACAACACCAAAGATAAGACCGTCGCGTATCCGCGATTCAGCTGTCTCAGCGGTATCAGTTGAAGTGTTGGTCATAAATCGGCGCCAGGAATTTTTCATAACGCCGCCAGGAGCCGACAGCTTTCGTGTTTAACGGTGCGCGCACCTGTGCAAGGCTGGCCGTCGCCACGGGATTGTCGCTTTCGTAAAATGCCGCCCAGTCATCGGGCCGGTCTCGACCGCAATGAGCAAATAGCGCTGCCGTTGTCTCTTCCGGCTTTGCCGCGAGGTCTTCATAGGAAATCTCGATCAACCTGTTGCCAAAAAGCTCGGCCCAATAATCTGTAATTTCGTGGTGGGCCTTTATGAACTCACAGGTCGTTGAAAGGTTTTCCGCCCATTGGTTGGCGTTGATGCGTGACCGAAAGCATGACCAGACAACATCGCGCGGATCGCGTTTCAGCCAAACGATTTTTGCTTCCGGAAATACGGATCGAATGAGGCCGCCATAATAATAGTTGATCAGCGTTTTATCTGTGTAGGCTTTGCCTGGGCCAAATCGTTTGCGCAAGCGATCAAAATACCCCATCGAAATTTTGCGCCAGTCTTTGCGTTCATAATTTGCAACGGCCGCCATCTCCGGCGGCTCCATGCTTCCGAGCGCGATTGCCGCTGCCCGCAAAATTGTATGTTCGCTTGTGGCGGTGATGCCGGGCGCCGTCGTCAGGATTTGCTCAATCAGGGTTGAGCCGGACCGCGGCGGGGAAAAAATGAAAATCGCTTCGCCGCCAATGTCTTCGTTTTCATGATTTGCGATGAAATTTTCGGTGAAAGTTAACTTCAGCCGATTGAGATAGGCGCGAACGCCCGCCATATCGAATGGCGCCGGGCCCTGGCGCAAACGCGCGCCTTTTGAAATATAAGCAAACGCATTGTCGAAGTCGTCGGCGCTGTCGAAGGCTCGGCCGAGTGCATAATAAAGCGCAATCAACTGGTCGGGCGCGCGCAATCGCTTTTCGCAATCGACCATTTTTGCGATTTCCGCGTCGCGGTTATCATATCCATTGAGGAGTGCAATCTGTTCCCAGGCGAAAGCGTGGTCGGGATTGATGTCGAGGGCCTTGCGCTGCAACCCCAGCGCGAGGTCACGTTTGCCGAAGCGCGCCTGGTAGAACCCTTCAAAATAATATCCATCAGCAGCGGCGCGCGAATTCTTCTGCAATTCGCGCGAAAGATGCGCCGCGTCTTTATGCTTGGCGACATTTCCGAGGGCGGTGATCTCCGCCATGATGCGATGGGGATCGGCCGGCGATTCCGCGCGCCAGTTTTGCGCGGCGGCGAGGGCAAGGTCCTGGTCGCCAAGTTGACCGGCAACGCTTATAGCCGCTTGCCAGTCGATTCGTGCTTTGCTCTTTTTACGGACCAGTTTTTTCAGGGCCGCCGCCGCATCACCATATTGGCGCTGCGCGATCATTGCGGAAATGTTTTCAAGAGAAGCCATGAAGTCTCGTGTCAGACCCCTTCTAACAGGTTTCGGTTGATCAACGTTTCTGCGATCTGAACGGCGTTCAGCGCTGCGCCTTTTCTGAGATTATCGGAAACGCACCAGAAGGCGAGGCCGTTCTCAACTGTCGGGTCTACGCGCACGCGGCTGACGAAAGTCGCAAAATCGCCGACGCATTCAACCGGCGTCACATAGCCGCCGTCCTCGCGTTTATCGACGATCAAAAGCCCTGGCGCCTCGCGCATAATCTCGCGTGCGTCGTCATCGGAAAGCTCGCGTTCAAGCTCGACGTTTACGGCTTCAGCATGACCGACAAAGGTCGGAACGCGCACGCACGTCGCGGTCAGTTTGATTGACGGGTCGAGAATTTTCTTCGTTTCCGCCATCATTTTCCATTCTTCTTTGGTAAAGCCGTCTTCCATGAAGACGTCGATATGGGGGATGACGTTGAAGGCGATTTGTTTTGTAAACGCTTCCGGTTCTGGCGCGTCGGTCACGTAAATCTGTTTGGTCTGGTTCCAAAGTTCGTCCATGGCCGCTTTGCCAGCGCCGGACGTAGACTGGTATGTCGATACGACGACACGTTTGATGGTCGCCGCGTCGTGGAGCGGTTTTAGCGCAACAACGAGTTGCGCTGTGGAACAATTCGGATTGGCGATAATGTTTTTCTTTGAAAATCCCGCGACAGCATCGGCGTTCACTTCTGGCACGATCAACGGCACGTCCGGGTCCATGCGGAATTGAGAAGAATTGTCGATGACGACAGCCCCGGCGGCGGCCGCTTTCGGCGCCCATTCTTTCGAGACTGAACCGCCAGCTGCGAAGAGTGCGATGTGGCATTTAGAGAAATCAAATGTCGCGATGTCCTGACATTTCAGCGTCTTGTCTCCGAACGAGACTTCGCGGCCAATCGACTGGCGCGATGCGAGGGCGTAGACTTCGCCGACCGGGAACATTCGCTCCTCAAGAATGGCGAGCATTTCCTGACCGACATTGCCGGTAGCGCCAACAAGGGCGACATTAAATTTCATCAGTTTCTCCGTTGCCGGTATTAGGCGGTTAGGGCCTTCCTAGACGGCGAATAGGCCATGCCTGTCAACCCGGAATTTCCAATGATTTCGTAAGTTTCGCTGAACAAGTCTTCGGATATTCACCGTTTATCAAAATCAGATGGCTAAGAAATGCATCAGTTCAAATTTGCGGCGCCGGATTGGAATATGAAAAAGTCATTAAGACGGGCATTCTCGATTGTAAGTTGGCAGACGGCGCTGGTCGTTTCGCTGGCGCTCATTTCAACGCATTTGTGCCTGCAGTTTGATATCAAGGCGGATTTTCCGCTGACGCTGATCGCGACGGCGGTCATTTTTCCAATCGTTTTCTCCATCGGCGGGGCATATAAACGCCGCGAATCTGCGCTTGATCAATATGCGGCGATGAAAGCTCATGGCAGCGCAATTTTCTATGCGGCGCGCGACTGGCCTGAAAAACCGTCGCCAGAATGCGTTGAGAAAATTCGCAAAGAACTTGTCACTCTGCTGAATGCGTGCCGAACGCTATTCATGGGCCGCAAGCGTGACATGACGAAACACGAACCGGCGGTTTATGAGTCGTTTTCGCGACTGTCACAGCTCATTCGGACGCAATTGCGCGAGAATGGATTGGCGTCGGGTGAGGTCTCCCGCTGCAATCAGTATTTTTCAAAAATGCTGGGCTCGTTTGAACGCATCAAGCACATCTTCCAATATCGCACGCCGCGAACATTGCGGGCGTTCTCGGAAGTTTTCATCACGTTGCTGCCGCCGCTATACGGGCCGTATTTCGCCGCGATGGCCGATGATTTCACGGTGGCTGGCCTGGTCTATATCGTGCCAGCGTTGTTCGCTTTCATCCTGACGAGCCTCGACAATATTCAAATTCATCTCGAAGACCCGTTCGATCAAATCGGTGAAGACGACGTATCGATCAATGTAGAGAAGTTTGATAAACGCCTCGCGTCGCAGTCGCCGATCAGTGATAATCCAGTCGTGAACGAGGCGTTTGGAAAAGCAGGATTTGTTTCTACGAATTGAGTTATTGTATTTTCGGCGTAAACTGCACCGCAACAATGCGATCTGAATGATTGTCCTTAAAGAGAGCGCGGACCGAAGATGAAAATTGGCGCCAAACTGCTGGCAAGCATTATTGCCGCTTCGTTGGTTCTTAATTTTTCATATTTGCACGCTCTCGCCGCCGTCGCGATTTCACAAGATGTGTGTGCGACCCATCTTGTAGCTGCGGCTGAAGAACGTATTGCCGGGCGATTTGAAGGTGTTAGTTCGCGGCCCATTCGGCGGTGTATTTCCGGAAACACATTGGGACTGAATGTAACCTACGGCACGACACGATTTTCACCGCTCTTTCCACCGATAAACATAATTGGTCCGGCCGGGAATAATGTGGATGTTATTGCACATGAGTGGGTTCACAGTGAAGTTGCGTTTGAGACAGATTTTTTCACGCGTAATTATAGTACGCCAACCTGGCTTGATGAAGGCCTCGCAATGCAAGTTGATTATCGACCCGAGTATTCTTTGTCCGCTCTTGAAGAGTTTTCGGCGAATGCAGAGATCGTTGACGCATCGTTGAAAGATATTTCAAAACCATCAAAGTTTTTTCAAGCTGGCGAGCAAGGCCGTTACCATTACGCCCTGGCGCGTTGCGTTGTTTCTGAAAAGATCAAAGATTTGTGCAGCGCAGGGCATTCAAATTTGGCCGGACGCGAGGCGATACTATATCTCGTAAATGAAGCGATCGATAACCCCGCAGCGTTTGACGCGGCTTATCAATCGTGTGTCAGTGGCAACGCGTCATCGCAAATTCGCAATGCCCGCTAAAACCCGCCGCCGGTCTTAAAACCGCCGCCGCCGGCTCGCCCACGAGGAATACGAATGCGCGGCGCCCTTGATCGTCGTCGCGGCATGCGCGGGCCGGGGAATCTCACCTTCGGGCCGCGTCCGCGCCACGGGTCTTGCGGCAGACCGAAGCCGTCGCGCCATTCATCACCGCCAAAATCATCAGTCCAGTCATGGCGACGTCTTCGTTGCGCCCGCTGCAAGCGCCGCCAGCCGTCATTATGCGACAGCGCGCCGCGCAGAATTTCTGACAGAATAATACCGACAATATTGTGGTCGGGAAATTCGGAATAAGGACTGTCATAGCGGGCCGTCTTGAAGCGCCGCCTTATGGTTTCGAGGTCTTTTAATATGCTTGACTGGCGCGCCATATTTCGGCGAAGCGCATCGCCATTCTCCTCAATTTCAAAACGCTCGCGTTTCAGGCGGACCAACGCTTCAACGAGGCGGTCGTCATCAAGAGTGACGGTTTGCGCGGCCAAAACCTTTAAATCTGGTATTGACCGATCGCTGAGAGCGCGGGCGACGATGCGGCGCGCTTCGGCGACGGGTCCGGCGTCGCCGGCCGCGACGTGCGCGTGTTCGTGGCTGATTTCCAAATGGCGTTTCTCGGCATTATCGATTTCATTATCGATTTCTTCGAGGGCGCGGCGGTGCTTTTCCACCTTGTCGCGGAGCTGGCCGACGCCGTCGCGGGTCAATGCATCCCGCTCATATTGTTCGAGGTCAGCCTCGATGGCCTCGGCGGAACTCGTGACCTGTTGTAGATGATCTGAAAATCTTTCCGGCAGCTCGAGGAGACGCGCATAGTTTAATTTAGCGTCGCGATATTTGATGAGGCTTGCGACCCAGCGGTCCAGCGCTGCGAACAGGAAAAACGCCTTGTAATCTTTCGCGCCAAACTTGCGGTTCCAGAGATAGGAAAAGAGCGGATCATTCTCATAAGGCGCTCCTTTTTCCTCGCGGTCCGCGCGGACAAGGTCGAGTTTCGCCTCGGCGCGCTCGGCGATGGCGTTCGCCTCTTCGAGGGCGTTTGCGCGTTTGACGTATTCCGGGTCGTTCGCAAGGCGGTTATTGGTTTTGTCTACGGCTTTTTCGTGAGCGTCGACGGCGTTTTGCAGTTTTTCTTCCCGGCCGCGGCGGTCTGCTTCCAGTATTTCAATATTGCGGCGCGCCTCGTCGAGATCTTCGCTGAGATGCTTCAAATGCGCGTCATGGTCGGCGAGCAGTTTCTCGGCCTTTTCGTCTGCAGCGCCCAACGAATGGACGAGGTCGTCTGATTGCAAGTTTTCTACCCGGATTGACGCGATGGACCGCAAGGCGTCAGTTTCCGCACGCTCAATCGCGCTGATCCGTTCAGAACGAAGCGAAGCTGCGCGGCTGATATCGCTTAACGCACGGCGCGCCTCAGCGATTGAGCCGTCAATGCGGTGGAGTACATCGCGACCCGCAGTCATGATGTTGTCGCCTTTACCATTCGAGTATCGCACCCCCGCTGGTTTCAATCTCGTAGGCCGGCGATAGCGCGCCGCGCGGTTTGGCGCCGATATTGGCGTTTTGGATAATCTGGTCGTCCTGTTTGTCAGCGGCGACGCGATTAAACACAGCTTCCGGCACGCGCACGCCCCATTTCTCTACGCGCTCGCGCTTCTGGTCTTCCTCGCTTGCGATTTCCAGGGTTTGCGCATTGCCGCGGGCGTCGACCGCCTCAACGATAAGGTAGTAATTTCTGACGCCGGGGTCGTCGTCATGAACACGGAACACGCCGCTCATTTCATTGGGGCGTGAGACGACGCGGATCGTAAGATCTTGGCGCAGCAATTGCGCCATGGCGTCAAGATCCGTGACCGCGCGCCTCGCGGCGTCCGCGTCTTCTGCTTGCGCAGCCGCCAGCCCGTTCTGGTAGACGGTCTCGATTTGCGTTCGCGCATTGTCGGTGACGGCGTTGGTTAAGGCTGCGTCGCGCGCTTCGGCGAGATTGCGCGGAAGGCTTTGGGTCAATTCGATTTGGGTGCGCCGTTCGGCTTGGGCCTTCGGCCGTTCCACGCCGAATTCATAGGCGCCGGTCACCAGCGCCGCGAGGCCGAAAATTAAGGCGAACGGTTTCAGCCAGCGATCGCGGGCAATGTAAAATTTTGCAAGTTTAACCGAGAACGTATTTTTCGGCGGATCATATACGAAACGTTTCTCCTCTAGCGCCTTGACGCCATCGGCGAGAATGCGGTCGGGGACTTCGATCCCTTGCGCCGCATAAATTTCACGCAGGCGCTCAATCAGGCGCGCTTCGCGGTCTTCTGCGGACAATTCCCGGTCTATGATTTTTTCGCGATGGCGCAGCGTATCGACGATGTCCATGGCGAGCATGACATCGTCCAGTTTTCTTGGCGCCCCATCCGATGCGGCGCTCGGTGCCGCTATTTCATTCACGAATAAAGGGCCGCCGTTGCGCCTGTTTCAACCAGCTTGGCGAGGCGTTTCTTGCCGTCTTCAACCGCCTCGCGGATCTCGTTTGAATTTTGCGTCGAGAGTGTGCGCATTTCCGCGATGATTTGCTGCGAGCGTTCCTGATAATTGACGACGGAATCGACGAGCATTTTGACAGCGGCCGCCGAAACCGTCGGCCCGTAACCGGCTTTCACTGCTTCTTCGTGCACCTTGCCGCCGATGTCGGAAAGGGTCTTTAAGCTCTCATCAATGCCCTTTTTCATAGCTTCCAGCGTCTGTGTCGATTCGTGCAGCCCGTGCATGCCAGTAAATGTTGCGGTCAGCGCGGTAAGCACCGTCTCGTTGGTGCCAAAGAACGAAACCGATTGCGCATAGATGCGTTCCTTCGCGCTCGTTGTCTGCACAAGGCGAGTCATGATGACTTCAGAGGTATTGTAGCCGACCGTAATATTGTCGGAGAGGTCTTTGGCAACCTGGTAACGTTTTTCTTCTTTTTGCAGCGATCGCAATGCTTCGTCCCGGTCAAGTTCAAGCGTCGCTCGTTCCGCCGCGTCATCGCCGGAAAAGGCCTCAACCGCCGCGACTTTTTCTTTCAGATCTTCTTTTGAGGCTTCAAGTTCGCCTTCCGCCGTTTTCAAAACTTCCAGGGCAAGCACTTCCGATTGCTTCAAGGCACCGCGGAAATCGCGATAGGCTTCAAGGATGCGGGTTTCACGCTCGACCTGATCGCGGGTGTCGCCGGCGACTTCAAGATAAAGGTTTTTGATTTTGCCAAACCGGTCGGCGATATCGCCGCGGGTCATCTTCATCCAGACGTTTGAGACACGTTCCAGCGTTGAAATCTTGCCGTCGGCATATTGATCGACCAGAGATTTTGCATCGTCGCGAATGGAATCGAATGCGGCGGTGATGCCCTCATAGCGCTCGCCAATCTTCATGCCGGAGACCTGTTCGCGAACGACATCGTTAAAGTGCGAGGCCTGATCGAGGGTGCGGGCGATGGCCGAGACCCGGGTCTCATCCAAGTCGGAAATCTGGTTTAATAGCGCGATGATAGGCGCTGGCTCGCCATCTTCAGGCGCAAAGCCCAGCGCACGCAATTCTCCCATGGCGCGGTCAAGATATTGCAGCGCCGTCTTCCGATTTTCTTCTGCCATGAATGCTCCTCCCAGCCGGGTCCCACTGTTTCTACATAGGTTGAGAATGGCGCGGCGCCTAGGGTTGACGCCCTATAAGAGGCGTTCCGGGTGGGGTGTTTTTCCCGCAAGAAGCCAGAATTTTCGTTTGATCCGGTAGGCGAGGGACGTGCGATGCGCGCTCGTATTTTTTGCCGGGAACGGCGCTTCCGGTTCGTTTTTCCCGAGAAACGGACAAAGCTCCGCCCAGCCATCGCCCATGGTGATATCAATGTCCAATAGATCGTCCGGGCGGTCTTTGAAAAAGTCGCGCACCGCCTGATTATGCGCGAGGTATGTTTCGATCCAGTGTGTGCGGTTGTCGCGGGCGCGCGCCTTGTCGCGGCCATAGGCGAAGGCGTTCAACTCCGTTTCCTGATGGCCGAAATGGTTATCGATAGAGGTGAACCATTTTTCCGGCTGCCGAGTTGTCAAAATAAACTTTGACCCGGGATAGGCCTCGTCAAGCTCGCGAAAAAAATGCGGCCAGGGCATGTCTTCGGCGGCGTCGAAGTTTTTTATGGTTTCGATACAAAACGCTGCCCCGTCTTCGCGCAATTGTTCCGCAGTCCATTTGTGGGCGACGGTCCCGGTGACGCGGTAGCCCAATATCTGAAGCGCCGCGTAAAGCGACGTTGTGCCGGTTTTGTGAAACCCGATACAAAAGACTTTTGGGATGTTTTTCATCCGCGAATATTGCGCGCGGCCCGATTAAGTCCGAGTTAAGGAAGTTGCGGCCGCTGGGTAATCGCAAGCC
>JABDJK010000055.1 GCA_013002535.1 Hyphococcus sp. | reverse complement strand
AACAGCCTGACGGGCGCGTATTCGCCCTTTATGGCCTTTCTGGCGGGTATCGTCGAACGGCAGGAGTTTGTTCTTAAAAAACCATTCGAACTCCCCTATAGAAATGAAAACACAAAGAGGGGGGATTCGCGTGCTTCTCCGCCGTATCACCGAACACGTCAAAGCGCAGAATTGGACAGCGGTGGCGCTCGACTTTGTCATCGTCGTGGTCGGCGTCTTTATGGGTTTGCAGGTGCAGGAATGGAGCAACGCCCGCGCCTTTGACGCGCAAGAAAGCGCCTATCTGAGCGAGCTGCGCGCTGAAATCGAAGCCAATAACGCCATCTCACAGGGACGTCTTGATCTCATGATTATTGTTGTTGAGGCGGGCAAACGGGCGATTGCTTTTCAACAGAGCGCGTCCCCATGCGTTAGTGATTGCTGGTCACAGCTGGTTGACTATTTCCACGCCTCACAAGTCCTCTATGGTCCGCCGGAGCGGACGGTCTATGAAGAATTGCTGCGACTTGGATTGCCGCGGGCGCAGGCGGTCGAAAATGCCGTTGGCGAATATTACCGGTTCGATACGATTCTCACTTCATCGATTGATACTGAGCCTGTCTATCAAAATAGAATTCGAGGTCATTTCCCCGTCCACGTTCAGGCGGCTCTGTGGCGCAATTGTCATCGTGTTGAAGGCTCCATGGAGGTTCTTGAACAAAACTGCGAAGCAGACGTCACAAACAGTGAGGCCAGCGTGGTGCTGGAATCTATCCGGTCCGACGATGAACTGATCAGGCATCTAAATTACTGGATTGGCATGAATGAGCATTGGTCGAGATTTTTAGATGATCAGGTCGAGCTTGGTCAAAACGCAATTTCTGCGATTGATGCTGAGTTGGAGGATCACTAATGCTCCTCCGCCGTATCACCGAACACGTAAAGGCGCAGAACTGGACTGCCGTGGCGCTCGACTTCGTCATTGTCGTCGTCGGCGTCTTCATGGGCATCCAACTCGGCAACTGGAATGAGGCGCGCGTCAATCACGAAACGGAAACAACATATCTTGAGCTCCTGCAACGCGACCTTCGAACAACAGTTGATGAAGTTGAAAACCAGATCGCGTTTGAACAATTTCAGGTGCAGTTGGCTAACAATGCGTTGCCTATTATTGAGCAATCTCCGTCCGAATTGCGGCGACGAAAGCTAGGAATAACCCTGAACCGGTTAAGCGGGCGGCGGACATTGAAGATTGACAGCCCGACATTCCTCGACCTTCAAAGTTCCGGCCGTTTGGGTCTTGTTTCCGATCCCGAATTGCGCAGTTCCATCTTGTCCTACTTTTTTGCTGCTCAAAGATGGGAAGCGGTTATTGAAAAAAACAATGCACATTTTGTCGACGATGGGTACAGCGGGTTCATGGACAATTATTCTATTGGCTACTGGTTATGGGATGACGAGGTCATGGGATCGGCGCCGCCAGGAATCGTCAGCGCCATTCTGGCGCAGCAAAAATCAAGCATTGACCCGCGGTTGACGCAAGCGGGCGGCGCCATGCTGATGGCGCCGCGTGATGATGCGTTTTGGGACGAGGTCAAAGTGCGGTTGGGAAAACGCGCTGGCATTGCGTCCGCTAATCAAAGCGTCGCCTCCGCTTTGCGCGATGAGACGGCGGCGCTGGAGGAAAAAATCACTGCTTATCTCGAGGGGCGCCTATAATGCTCCTCCGCCGCATCACCGAACATGTCAAAGACCAGAATTGGTTCGCGGTTTTCCTCGACTTTTTTATTGTCGTTGTCGGTGTTTTTATGGGTATTCAAGTGTCGAACTGGAATGACGCCAGGCAGGAACGCGAACAGGAAGCCGTCATCCTCGAGTCTTTGCGCGTTGATTTTCATTCATTGGATGAAACGATGCAACATGGCATTCGATATCATCGGCGCGCGCTGACCGGTTTGCAGGCGGTTATCGAAGCGACGGACGCTGGCGATTTGGCGCCGGACAAACGAGAAGCCTTCGAAAACGGTCTCAGGTTTGGTATGTATTTTTCGGCTACGAACAAAGCGTCAGGCATTTTAGATGAAATTCTGGCGAGCGGCCGTCTTTCGATTGTTCAAGACGCAGAGCTTCGAAAGGCTCTTTCAGAATATCAGAGTTTCCAGACGGGCGTTTCGGCAAATATTTTAGGCGTCGCCCAGCAAAGCATCCCCCTGATGACTCCCTTCACCGCGCAATTTCGGTATGATGTAACAAGGGATCATTTTCGTGCGGATCAAAGTTATGAGAGAGCTTTTCGATACAGCGCTATCGGAGATTATGATGTGGCGTCGATGGCCCTGGATCCGGCTTTCATTGAAGCCGCGGAAGAACTCTATCAGTTTCAGCGAATAGCCCTTCAATTCGAACAGGCGACGTTGAATCGAATTCGAAATATTCTTCTACGATTAGGCGATGACGTCCGAAACGGCGTGGAACTAGAATAATGCTCCTCCGCCGCATCACAGAACACGTAAAAGCCCAGAACTGGACCGCTGTTGCGCTGGATTTTGTCATTGTCGTCGTTGGCGTTTTCATCGGCATTCAGGTTGCGAACTGGAATGATGCCCAAAGCAGTAAAGCCGAGTTGCGGACATCATTGATTCGGCTGGACAAAGAAGTTTCTCAAAACATCGGTCTAATCGAAACGGTTCTTGCACTTTACGAAGAAAGAAGCGCGGACATGAAGCTGGGGCGTGAAGCCCTCAATCTGTGTGAATATTCCCCGGAAGGGCAAGCCGCGCTTGAGCGTTTATTTCATTACTTAACAGAAGACGTTCAACCGAATTTTATAACTGTTGCGCTCGCTCAAATCGCGGGTGATGGCCGATATCAAGAATTACTCTCCGCAGAATTTCAAGAAAGTTTTGGGTCCTATGCGGCGCGGCTCAATGAGGAATACGAGCAATTGACCAGCCATTACGAAAACATGTGGCGCCACCATGTTAATTTTCACCCTGATATTAGCGCGTATTTTCCGAGTGATGACTCAAGCATGGGTGGCGGATGGGGTTTCGAGTTGGACAAGCCCTTTGATGATATTTGCGCGGATGCTTCGTTCAGAAACCGGTTCATCAATACGCTCGGCTTTTACACCTCCATTCGCGATCGCCTCGGGAGGTTGAAAACCGAAGTCGAAACTTTTCAAAAATCACTCGCCGAAGAATTGGAACGCCAATAATGCTTCTTCGCCGCATCCCCGAACATGTGAAAGCCCAGATCTGGCCGGCGATGCAAAAGCGGTTAGGCCAATGACTCTCGAAAACATTTATTATATCGGTCAGACGATTGCGGTCATCGCAATCCTCGCATCGCTGGGCGCAATTTGGGTTCAGATGCGCCAAGCCAACCGGCTGGCGAAACTGGAATCTACGCGGATGATCTGGGCCGACGCGATGGTGATGTTACGGTCGCAAGTGGAGGATAAGGAAAAGGCGGATTTTCTTCAGCGCGCGCTTTTTGCGGGCGGGGAAATTTCTGATGCTGAAAAAACCCGGCTTTATTTGATTTTGGCGAGCATGTTTGTCGGTATGGAAAATGGCTTCGCCATGGAACAAAGCGGTATGATAGACGACAATTTCTGGCCGCGTATGCGCGCATCCACTCATGATTATCTAAAACCTGAACGTGGGCGGCGCTGGTGGGCCGTTGCGAGAAAGCGAACATTCGCACCCAATCCCGCGTTCGTCGCCGAAATCGACGCAATTGTTACGGAAATAGAAGCCGCCCTGGAAGAGGACGTGGAAAAAATTTATGGCTAATGCTGATCAGCCGGGGGACGAAAACAACTTTTTCGACAATCATCGGAAAACGCTTGTTCGCCTGATCGTCCGTATCACGCTTTATTACATTGTTGTCGCCGGAACCGGCGCGGTCTTGCTTCACCTGTTTCCGCAATTGCTGACGGTTATGCCGATTGGCGGCATCGTCGATTATGGCGGCGACCCGTTTGTCAGTATTGAGCAAATGGAAGTTGAGCCGGGCGAGGCGACAGCGACGTTATCCTGGTTAACGCAGGCGGCGTCGCTCATTCTGGCGATGACGTTGACGCTAATCGCGATGATTCCCGTGGCTTGGCTTTATAAGGCGATCCATGAGGGGCACGAATACGACCATTCAATCGATGAGACAGCGCTCGTCATGCCAGCGGTCGTGGCGGGCGTCGTCACCGTTGCGCAACAATCGCTCGCCCTGGCGTTCAGTCTGGCGGGCATCGTCGCCGGCGTGCGGTTCCGGCGGGCGCTCAGCGATACGTTCGATACGCTGTTTATTTTTGTCGCCATCGGCGTCGGTCTCGCCGCCGGTGTCGAGGCCGTAGAAATTGCCTTCGTGATAACAGTGTTTTTCTGCTACGCGACCTCAGGCATCTGCATCTTTGGCGACGGGCTTGAGTCAAGTTATGTCGCCGAAAAAGAGCAGCGGCGATTGAAGATGAAGAATGCCGCGCGCAAAAAAGCAAAACAAAAGCGCAATCGGAAAAAGAAAAAAGCGGACGCGGCGCCGCCATCGATTGAAGAAACCGCCAACTAATGCTCCTCCGCCGCATCACAGAACATGTCAAAGCGCAGAACTGGTTTGCGGTTGCGCTCGACTTTGTCATTGTCGTGGTCGGGGTTTTACTTGCTTTTCAGATTACATCCTGGTCGGCGGCCCGCGGCGAATCTGCGAAATTTGAACGGCAGGTGCAGGCGGTCCGGCTGGAAATGCTTGAAAACCTGGAGCGCCACGAATTCATCCGCAACAGAATTGAAAATCAAGCAACCGCATTAGCCGAATTGCGAACAGTATTGGCAGATCCGTTAATCGATATCTCCGATGAAGAATTGGATGCGTTGCTCTGGCAGTCTATCCTGATGATACGCGTGCACACAAAACGCAGCGCGCTGGATACATTGTTATCTTCCGACCTTGTGATTGAATATGCAGATAAAAAGTTGGTTGATGAAATTGAGGATTGGGAAGCGTCTTTTGCTTTCATGAACAAGGAGCAGGACGACGCTCTGCAGTTCAGAAATATGATCCAGCACCGACACTATGCAAACAATCTGTCTTACGCGTCGGTTTTTCAGGGCGCATTCGATGAGGAGGACTATATTGCGCCACCCCGGTTCCGTGACAGCCGGGACAAGCTGTCAAATGATGCAGTTCTGGAGAATATTCTTGTCGGCCGGCAAGTGACGACCAAGCAGGACCTGCGAAACTCAGCCGAGCTTGTAGAGCGCACTCGCGCGCTGATTGCTGTGATAGAAGAACGAGAGGCTCGCTAATGCTCCTGCGCCGCATCACCGAACACGTAAGGGCGCAAAACTGGTTTGCGGTTTTTCTGGATTTCATCATCGTCGTTGTCGGCGTTTTCATGGGTATCCAGCTCGGCAACTGGAATGAGGCGGGTCGCGAACGGCTCAGTGAGGCGCAATATCTTGAGCGCTTTGCCGATGAAATCGAATTGACGATTGCCCACATTCGCGAAGAACGCGCCTTCGCCGAAACCGCGCAGAGCACGATCGAAGCTTTTACGGCCGAGGCTTATCGGGAGGGGGCCACCGATGAAGAGGTTCTCTCGGCGACAAAAGGGTTTCTTTCGACGGGCGCTTTTTTTGTTAACTTCAGACCGATCCGCACAACGTTCGATGATCTGATATCGACGGGCAATCTTGAGATCATCAAGAACGAAAATATCCGCACAGGCCTCATCAAGCTGCATGCAAGTTACGACAACGCCAACGATACGATCGAGAGCAACATCGTGTGGATACAACAGGGCGAGGATCGCATTTATTATAACTTCGATGCGTTTCGCTTTGATGCGCGAACGCAGGCGCTTTTCGAAGAGATTGCGCCGGCAAGCCTCGCCGACGGCATACGCGAAAACCGCGAGCTTCTAAGGCGCCATGCGGCGTTTCATTACTGGCTCAAAGACCGGTCCATTGAGATATATGACGACACTGAACCACAGGCGCGCGCCGTCCTCGAATTGATTCAATCTGAAAGGGGCGAATAATGCTCCTCCGCCGCATCACCGAGCACGTTAAAGCCCAGAACTGGTTTGCGGTCGGGCTCGACTTCGTCATCGTCGTTGTCGGTGTATATGTCGGTCTTCAGGCGCAGCAATGGGCGATTGAACGCGAGCGGCGAGCGAGCGAACAACGCTATTTCTCACGCCTCCATGGCGATATCGAGAAACTTCTCGACTTGCGCGCGCACTACGACAATTCGCGCCCGCGCTTTGCGGCGCAACTCGAACAGGCCGTCGCAATATTGTACAGCGGGAAGGGAGATATAGGGCCGGAATTGTGCGCCGCGATCGCGGCTTCCGCCTATACGACCAACCCGCCGGCCAACCTGCCAACGGCGGTCGAACTTTTATCTGCCGGACGTCTCGACGTCCTGCGGTCAGAAGCGCTCCGCGCGTCACTTCTCGAGTTCCTGCAGGAAGCTGCGCGTACCGAAGTGCTTATCAATGCGCAGAGCGCAACAAACAAAGGTTTGACGGGTGCATTTCCCAACCTGATCCGCATCCATTACGGCGCCGCGCCGGAGAGTTTAGGGGCGCCGGACAGCACGTGGATCAATCCTGAATGCAACGCCGACGGCATGCGGGAGAACGCCGCTTTCATGAATCAACTTGGCGAGAATGCCTACATTTACAATGTTTATACGCATCGCGGCATCGCCCCGGCGAGCCGCGCCCTCAACCGGCTCCATGTAGAACTGGACGCCGAAATGGGGTTTGCTCATGATACGGAAGGACAAGGCGAATAATGCTCCTCCGCCGCATCACCGAACACGTCAAAGCGCAGAATTGGTTTGCGGTTGGGCTTGATTTTCTTATCGTCGTTGTCGGCGTTTTTATCGGTCTGCAGGTTTCGAACTGGAATAACGTCGCTACCGCAAAAGCCGAAGAACAACAGCTTTTGACGCAAATGCAAAGCGATATAGCTGCCGCCGTGACCTTAAAGACGCATTGGCTTAGTGACATGGAGGATCATCGAATGTCACTTCTTGAGTCCATTGAAATCATCCAAAAGAAACCTGACCAAGAGTTTATAAGCGATGCGCATTGTGGCGCGATGTGGTCATCTCACCTTATATTTTATCCCGTAGCCCCGCTGGGCTCTTTGGATGAAATTCTTGCGAAGGGCAGTTTGCTCACCCCTCAGGGACAGTCTGTTCGTCCGTCTCTTTTGCGCTACAGAGACCATAATGAAGTAATAAAACAACTCAATTCATCGCTCTTTGGCTTAGCTAACTTAGGGGACAATTACAGTAGCGCATTTCCCCGCAGAGTGATTGCAACGCCGGAGGTAATGCCAACTGGCGTTGGGCCAGAAGGGGAACAGGTCGCCAGGGTTACGGACTCAACATTTATTACGACATGTCTTCCGAATGCAATTCGCGCAGACCAGGCGATACAAAACAAACTTCTTAGTAATCTGGCCCGAACCGATGGCGTGTTGCAGCGTGTGAAAATCGAAATTGCTGCCCTGCAAGAAATCCAGACAAACCTCGAGAATGCTACCCCATGATCCTCCGCCGCATCACCGAACACGTTAAAGCCTAGAACTGGACGGCAGAAAAGCAACCATGAACGGACATCCAATTTGAAGAGCTATACGTCGCCTTTTGGCGATGAATGGACCGATTGAAAATTTATCCATCTGGCAATTCATCGCCTTGATGCATCATAGTTCTTACTTTTTTAAACGTCTGGAAACCGGCTACCTTTTGCCTTCCGCAGGCGGCTTAAAACGCCCAAAATAAGCCGCCTGCGTTGTTTCTGGAAGTTCCCAATAGTGGGGAGACGTCCGTGAGCGTCCTTCATAGAGCTGCGAGCTAAAGTCGCTGAATTGGTTATAGCTCTCGGCGTCAAAGCGGACGCGTAATATTTTTGCAGTAAAGTCTACTCGCGTTCGACAAAAATATCTAAGGGTAGGATTGCTGTTACTCCGACATTCGGAACGTCTACGAGTTGCCCAATCCGCAGATCGACCGCAACGCTGGCGATCACGTAGGCTTGCGTTTGGTCATATCCATACTCTGTCATGATGTAGTCTATAATTGCGCCCAATGCATTACGGGCTGCAAGGTTAACATCGCCTGACAGGTTGCTGAGTCCCGCAATTTTGGTGGATTCGAGGTAGATTAGGTTCGCAGGCACACTACCTTTCTCCTTCAGTGGGAATCCGGTAACTGCGTAAAAGCGCTCAGATGGTATTCTAAGTACTGACGCCGGTCCTTCGTAATGTGGTCCGTGAGACAGATCAGGTGGGTTTTCAACAATTCGAGTGGTGACTGTCAGTTGACCGCCCATCTCGATCGCTGTGCCTGCCACCTCTCCGTCGCCCTGCGCAAAATGAAAGTCACCAACCGACAAGCCACAACCATCAATAAGACAGGGCAAATACAACGTCGTACCGGTAGTGACATAACGAATATCCAAATTACCTCCATGCTCACGCGGCGGCACCGTCCGGAGGCACTCTGACGGTTCCAATCCATCTATCCCACAAATTCTTGCCGGCTTCGCTTCCTCTGGATCGGGGGGGAGAACCGATCCACCAGCCTCGAGCAGTTGCGTTTCTCGTGCGAGAATATCAGCATGCAAACCTCTATCCGGTAAGGTTGTCACGACACCGGGAAAACTTGCATTGGGAATGCGTATGCCGGGCAATGCATCGCTTTCAGCATAGTCGTCATTTAAACGCCAAACGATAAAACGACCGTCAGTTCCAAATTGGTCAGATGCAAAACCAAATGGTCCCACTTCCGTCCAGCCGACCTTGGCGGGTTTAAGCGTGTCAATGGAGACAGCCAATACGTCGCCTGCTTTAGCACCATTGATATGAACTGGCCCGGTCAGCGCATGGACAACGCCGACACCTTTTCGGGGATTTCTCTTCGCACTTGAGAATTGAGCAGGATCAAGCGTTAGATCGAAAGCATCGCGACTAAAAAACACAATGCGCTCGCCGAGATCAGCTTCGGCAACCATTGGGATTTCAGGATGAATGCGATTTACACACGCTGGGTCCTCGGCGCAGCTCACACTGAGATCGCCCACCATGACGCCAGCGCCAACGTCGCTTTTGTTTCCAAATGTCGCGCCACACGCAGCAAGTCCGAACATCATTGTAAAAACTGTGAAAGTTTTGCGCCAAACCATTTGTTTATACCCCCATAATGTTGAACTTGCCGATTATAGTAACAGTCCAAAACAAAGTCACAATCTAATTAGCGCCTGCCACAAAATCAGAAATGATTGTCAGGAATTGACCATCGATCGGTTTACAAAGAAATCGGGGTCTCATCCTCATTGTGGACATTAGCCCAGCGACCTAAATTCGCCTCACAACAGACTCTCAGCTCAGAGGCAGGAAACGCCTCAAAACGGACTCTCGTTAAATTCTGCTGACTGACTGTAATTTGGCGATGAATGGACGGGTTGAAAATTATCCATCTGGCAATTCATGGCCCAATGTAGATGGGGTGGGTGGCTCCTCTCGTTTGCTGTGATTAATGACAGCTGCATTATGGCGCATTGCGACGCCGGTGGAGCAGGAGCCATCCACCCCATCTGCTTTATAAGGATTTTACGACGTAAGCACTTCCGCAATATCAAATGTAAAAACTCAAAAGGAAGTGCGGATCAGTTGTCGGGTAGAAGTTTGGTGCCCTTTTGTGCCCTAATTTTCAAAGCGATGTGCCGCTATGTTCAACTATGAGCATTAATGTTCGACTATGGTGCCCAGGAGAGGACTTGAACCTCCACGTCCATACGGACACCAGCACCTGAAGCTGGCGCGTCTACCAATTCCGCCACCTGGGCAAGTGAGGGAAGGCCGACTTAAGGTCGGCGGCCAAACTTGTCAATTCTCCGGCCAAGCTTATCGGAAACCGGAGCACGTTATTGAAATCAAAAAGATTTCGCGCGCACGGACGCGGATTGTAGCCGATCAAGAAATACGCTAGGCCTTGGCTGGAATTGAAACTTCGCAAATTCAAAAATTTGCCCTGTAGGGAGTCCCAATGTGACGGGAAAACTGGCGGTTGTATTTGGCGGTTCGGGCTTTGTTGGCCGCAATGTAGTACGGGAATTGGCGCGGCGCGGCTGGCGGGTGCGCGTCGGTGTGCGCCGGCCGCATCTTGCGCAGTTTTTGCGGCCCATGGGCGCGGTCGGCCAGATCCAGTTGAGTCAGGTAAATTTGCGCCATCAGCCATCAGTCGCGGCGGCAATGGAGGGCGCGGACGCGGTCATCAATCTCGTCGGTATAATGTATCAGGAAGGCGCGCAAAGTTTTCAATCGGTGCAATCAGCCGGTGCTGAAATTATTTCGAGGTTGGCGAGTGACGCTGGCGCGAGCAATCTGGTTCATGTTTCCGCAATCGGCGCCGACGCTGAATCAGAAAGTTTATATGCGCGCACAAAAGGCGAAGGCGAAAACGCTGCTCGAAAATATTTTCGGGACGCGACAATTGTCCGACCGTCAATTGTTTTTGGACCTGAAGATAAATTTTTTAATAAGTTCGCGACCATGGCCACAATGTCGCCTGCGTTGCCTTTGATTGGCGGCGGCAAAACAAAATTCCAACCAATTTATGTCGATGATCTTGCTGATGCGATTTGTGCGATGCTTGAAACCGGAACCGCGAAACGTCGCACTTACGAAATCGGCGGCCCAACCATATATTCATTCCGGAAATTGATGGAATTAATGTTGAGCGAAATTGGCCGCCAGCGATTATTGGCGCCCGTTCCGTTTCCCGTCGCCTCGATGCTGGGCATGTTCGGCGAAATCGTCGGCCGGGCCCCATTCATCGAACCCATCCTCACGCGCGATCAAGTGAAACTTCTCAAGCGAGACAATGTTGTATCGTCATCGAGCGATATCGGGACAATAGATGAACTCGGTATTGATCCGAAATCTGTCGAAGCAATCTTGCCGACTTATATGGTTCCTTATCGCCGCTATGGGCAGTTCGCAGAGGAAGCGGCCTAGTCGGTTTTGTATCCGTTTGGGTTTTGCGATTGCCAGCGCCAGTGATCGGCGCACATTTCTTCCAGAGATTTCTCGGCTTTCCAATTAAGGAGTTCATTCGCGAGCCCGGCGTCTGCATAAATTTCAGCTATATCGCCCTCGCGGCGGGCAGCGATTTCATAAGGGATATCGCGGTTCGACGCGCGCTTGAAAGCGGAAACAGCCTCAAGCACTGAATAACCAACCCCGGCTCCCAAATTGATATCTTTGACAACGCCGTTTTTTTGCCCGCTGAGCCAATCCAGCGCTTTGACGTGGCCGCGGGCAAGATCACAAACATGAATATAGTCGCGCACGCCAGTGCCGTCGCGCGTTGCGTAGTCATTGCCGAATACGGTAAGTTTCTCGCGGCGCCCAATTGCGACCTGGGCGATATAAGGAAAGAGATTGTTCGGGATGTCATTTGGGTCTTCGCCAATTTTCCCGGATGGGTGAGCGCCAACTGGATTGAAGTAGCGCAAATTAACAATTTTCCAGTCGTTATCGGCGCGGGCGATGTCCTTTAAAATCTCTTCAATGAATAGTTTTGTTCGACCATAGGGATTTGTGGCGCCTGTTTCTCCGTCCTCGGTCACTGGATTATCATTGTAGTCGCCATAAACCGTTGCGGATGATGAAAAGACCAATGACTTCGCATTGGCGGCTTCGAGCGCGCGGATCAACGTCAATGCAGAACCGATATTCGTTGAATAATATTTCGCTGGTTTCTCAACGGACTCACCAACTGCTTTCAGCCCGGCCAAGTGAACGGCTCCGTCGGCGCCGAACGTTTTGATGGCATCGACTATCTCGTCGGCGTGGTCAGCATTAGCCAGATCGCGCTCCAAAAGATCTATGCGCCCAGGCGCAATCTCCTTGATGCGTTCAATCGCTTTCGGATGCGAATTTACAAAGTTGTCAATAATCAGGACATCATGACCGGCATTTATCAGGTCAACCGCGACGTGACTGCCGATATAGCCGGCGCCGCCTGTGACAACTAAGTTCTTTGCCATTCTGCTTGCCCTTGCCTATAACAGGTCCGTACGTCCACGTTCTTTTAATTCATCGACGACAGCGCGGACTTCCTGCGCGTTGTCGCGACGCGCCACGAGAATGCTGTCGCCTGTTGCAATAATGATTAGATTATTGACGCCAGCAGCGGCGATGACGGCGCCATCAGTCCGGATGATATTATTTTTTGCTCCATCGACTTCGATAACATTGGGCGCATCAGACTGACTTGCGACCTCGCTCCAGCTGCCGATATCCGTCCAACCGACGTCAACCGGTGCGACTATCGCGGCTTTGTCTGTTTTTTCCATTACAGCGTAATCGACGGAATTTGGCGGGCATGCCGAGAACGCCGGTTCATTTAATCGCAGCGCCGAACCAGACATCAACGCTTTGTCGAGCGCATCGACCGATGCTGCCTTTATTTCAGGCGCGAGCTTTTCCATCTCGGCGAGCATAGCGCTTGCTTTATAGAGAAAAATGCCGGCATTCCAAAAATAACCGCCATGATCGAGATATTCCTGAGCGGTTTCTTCTTGTGGCTTTTCTTTAAACGCGGCGACTTTGTAAACGCTATCGATGATCGCGTCGCCGCATTCGATATATCCGTATCCTGTATGCGCGTGGGTCGGCTTGATCCCAAACGTCGCAATAAATCCCTTTTTGGCGGCGAGCGCCGCATGAGCAACGGATTGGTGAAAGGCTGTCGGGTCGGCAATATGATGGTCCGCAGGCATCAATAAAATGAGTGCATCATCATGGTTTTTCGCGACCCAACTCGCAGCGACAGCTGCGACAGCTGCGGTATTTCGAGGGCACGGTTCAAGAATGATTTCGCCGGGTTCAATATCGACTTCCAAGAGTTGTTCAGCGATCAAGGCGCCGTGGCCGCCGCCAGCGATCACCACCGGGTTTTCGAATTCATTGTCTGGCGCTGGGCGCACACGCAGCGCGGTTTCCTGAAACATCGATTGATCCGTCACCAGCGGCAGGAACTGTTTCGGTTTCGCCTGCCGCGACATCGGCCACAATCGCGTACCAGCGCCGCCTGACATAATTACCGGTTGAATTTTCATGTTTCGTCCACCATTCCGCCTGACGTGGCAGTTTCTCGCGAGGTTTGAAAGAATTCGTAAAAATCGCGGATTCGCAAGCTTCCTGGCCAGATACGGGTTTTCTCGGCGACCTGTAAAGGCTGTTCCTTTTTCGTAATGAGTGGCTGCGCGGCAATTTGCGTGGCCAGGGGACCGCAAGCCAGATTTGACCGGTTGTCTCGGATGTTAGCGGCCCTATACTGAGTGTCGGGCATGGTTTGGATTCGGACCTTTCCATTGATTAATTCATTTCCAAAGGTGCGTAGTTTACTTTGGTCGTCGCCGAATTTATTGGCTGGCGTCGCATACGGGCGGTTTCAAGAGAACTAGGATATATTCATGCGCAGCATTCTGTTTCGCTCAGGTCTTATCGGCCTAACTTTCGTATTCTCGCAGCTGGCGGCGGCAGCCGATGACGGCGATCGCCTCGACGATCCGGTAACGCTTGGCTATATCGAAAATATTTCTGTGGGTAAGCTTGGGCTGGAGCTTAAAGGAAAGCTGGATACCGGCGCTGACACCAGTTCTGTCGATGCGCGCGATGTGAAAGTCTATAAACGCGGTGAACGCGATCACTGGGTCAAGTTTCGTCTGGTTGGCAAAGACGGGCGCTCCATTCGGTATGATCAAAACGTCCGGAGATTTGTTCAAATTAAAACGAAAACAGGCGGCACAATCCGTCGGCCGGTAATTTATCTGCCGATCTGTGTCGGCGGCGTGCGCGGCCGGGCCGAAGTCAATCTCGCTGACCGCGAACATTTTGATTATGATTTTCTTGTCGGGCGCGAGTTTCTCGCTCATCGCATAAACGTTGATTCATCACAGATGTACGCCGCGACGGAACCATGCGAGCAGGATGATGACGAATAGTCTAAGGCACGCGCTTTTATTGGCGCTGCTTTTGATTATTGTCGGCAGCGGCATCTTCCTGACTAAGATCGTGAAGCTGCAATATCCCTTGGCGCCAGATGAAAAGGCGACAATTTGGGATTTTGAGATATATCTCGAATTCGATGGGCGTGATGATCCGGCGCGTCTCGCTGTTTACCTGCCGGCTGGTGATGTAGAGCGCACGTTTCCGCAAGAACAATTCTTCAACGGCCCGTTTGGATTAAGCCTCGTTACAGAACCGGAAACGCGAAATCGGCGCGCTGTTTGGACTTACCGCTATCCCTCTAACCGCAAAGTTTTGCGCTACACCGCCAAAACAATAGGCGAAACTGCGTCGACGCCGCTTCCAACAAGTTTCACGAGAAATGATCCGCCGCCGCCGGCAGAAGAGCCGGACCCGGTTAAACGACAGGCATTCATCGTCTGGTCGGCGGATATGCGCCGCCGATCCGCGGATGACGCTTCATTTGCAGACCTGACGCTTTCGGAAATTTTCCGAACTGGATCAGGCAATCAGCAATCAGCCGATGAAATTTCAGTGTTGATGAATGATCGCTCTACGACGCTGACGCGCCTGGAATTGGCGCGAGAAACGTTTCACTCGCAAGGCATACCGGCTCGCATTGTAAATGGCGTTTATCTCACCGAAGGCCGCCGCCGCGTCGATCTACAACATTGGCTTGAATATCATATCAATGGCGAGGATTTGCGGTTTTTTCCGAACGGTGAGCCATCGCGATTTTTTACGATTTGGTATGGCGATAATCAGTTAGTTGAGGCGTCCGGCATTTATGAGCTTGATACACAATTAACGCTGAAGTCGCAGCAGAATGCTGCGATCGATATTGCGCGCAATACCAAGGGTCCGCTGCGCGCGTTCAACAAATTTTTCAGCTTCAATGATCTGCCGCTCACAACGCAACTTGTTTATAAAGTTCTGGTGACGATACCGGTCGGTATTACCATCCTGGTCTTCCTGCGTCAGTTCATCGGCATAAAAACAGTTGGGACGTTCATGCCTGTTCTTATCGGCATTGCGTTTCGCGAAACGGCGTTGCTAAACGGATTGCTGTTGTTCTCGATGCTTGTTGCCCTTGGGCTCGCCATCCGGTTTTATTTGGAGCGATTGCAAATGCTCCTTGTCCCGCGGCTCGCTGTGGTCTTGATATCGATCATCATTATGATGGCGGGCATCACGCTCATCATGTCTGACTCTGATCAGTCTATCGGGCTTTCGATTTCGCTATTTCCGATGGTGATACTCGCTATGACAATTGAGCGGATGTCGATCACCTGGGAGGAATCGTCGCCGGGCGAGGCGATTAAGCAGGGTATAGGCTCCATGATCGTCGCGAGCTTAACCTATCTCGCCATGTCGAACGCGCAAGTCGAATATCTCATGTATCAGTTCCCGGAGCTGCTATTCGTTTTGATGGGGCTTTGTGTATTGATGGGCCGGTATACCGGGCTGCGGCTTTCCGAGCTTTGGCGGTTCCGTCAATTGGCAACGTCCTGATGTTTAAAACCATTAGCGCCTTGCGGCGAAACGGCGTTATGGGGATCAACGAACGAAATGTTCGTTATGTAAATGCGTTAAACCCCCGCCGGCTGTTCTATCTTGTCGATGACAAATTCGAGACAAAGCGCGTCGCGGCGGAAGCGGACATACCAACGCCCGAACTTTACGGCGTTATTCGAAACGCGCGCGACATGAAGAAGCTTGATGAACTTCTCGACCATAAGGATGGGTTTGTATTGAAACCCGCGCAAGGATCGCAAGGAAAAGGGATCATTGTTATCGACAAGCCTTTGAAGGGCGGATGGCGTCTCGCGAATGGGCGTCGGATAACCATTGATGCGTTAAAATTTCAGATTAACAATATTCTATCCGGCATGTATTCGCTCGGCGGCCAGCCGGATAAGGCTTTGATCGAATATCGCGTGAAATTTGATGATGTTTTCAGCGAAATATCATTCAAAGGCGTACCGGATATTCGCGTCATCGTTCTGCGCGGTATTCCTGTCTTTTCCATGTTGCGATTGCCGACAGCAGAGTCTGACGGAAAGGCAAATCTCCATCGCGGCGGCGTCGGGGTTGGCGTCGATGTGGCCACAGGTAAAACGCAGATGGCGATGCAGCACGACACAATGATCGATATTCATCCTGACACCGCAAATCCAATCGGCAATTTACAAGTGCCGTTTTGGGAAGACATATTGAGCATGTCAGCCCGCTCTTATGATGTGATTGGGCTCGGCTATATCGGCGTTGATATTGTGCTTGATAAAGATCGCGGTCCATTGCTGCTTGAGTTAAATGCGAGGCCAGGCATCTCCATTCAGATCGCCAACCGAATCGGAATGCGCCCGGTCTTGGAAGCTGCTATGAAAAAAAGCGCCGAACAATTAACCTGGCAGGAACGCGTGGCCTACGCAAAAACGTTATCGAAAAAAGCAGTAGATATCTCAAAAAACGGCGGAGATCCGGCGGAACCGGCGGCATCGTAAGCTCGTTGACCGGCCAAGACTTTCCCCACAATTCATGTATAATTCAGTTGCGCCGTTGCGCGTGGATTTTAAAACGGTGAGTAGAATGTCGGCGCCCTCGTTAAAAGACGCCTTTGGCCGTGAAATCTCCTATCTTCGATTGTCCGTGACAGATCGTTGCGATTTGCGCTGCGCCTATTGCATGGCTGAAGACATGAAGTTTCTGCCGAAGCGGGATGTTTTGTCTCTAGAGGAATTGGAATTTCTCGCTGCGGCCTTCATTGATCGCGGCGTCAAAAAAATTCGATTGACGGGCGGTGAGCCGTTGGTGCGTCGCGATATCATGTCGCTCATTAATCGCCTTGGCGCCCGGTTCGAAGCCAACGAGCTGGAAGAACTGACAATCACGACCAACGCAACGCAGCTAGAACGTTTCGCCGGTGATTTGTTTGCGGCAGGCGTTCGCCGGGTCAATGTATCTCTTGATACGCTTGACGATGAAAATTTTTTTAGATTGACGCGGCGGCGACAGCTTGGTGCTGTCATTCGCGGTATCGACGCGGCGCAGCGGGCGGGCCTGAAGGTCAAGATAAACACCGTTGCTTTGAAGGACACCAACCAGTCTGAAATTCCGGCGATGATAGAGTGGGCCCATGGGCGCGATATGACGCTCACCTTAATCGAAGTGATGCCGCTGGGGGAAATCGAACAAGACCGGTTCGATCAATATCTTCCGTTGAGCGCAGTGAGCGATGATCTGAAATCGCGATGGACGCTAGAGCCGCTGGAAATGAAAACCGGCGGGCCCGCGCGCTATTGGCGCATCATTGAAACTGGCGGCGTGCTGGGCATGATTACGCCGCTCACCAATAATTTCTGTGCAGGATGCAACCGCGTGCGCGTGACCTGCACTGGCGAAATTTACATGTGCCTTGGGCATGGCGATAAGCTGGATTTGCGCGCTGCGTTGCGGGGGCCCAACCCGACGCAGACATTGAACGAGTTGCTTGATGTGGCCATGCGCCGAAAGCCGGAGCGTCACGAATTTGAAATCTCCAAGCCGGGCGCTGAACCGGCCGTCGCGCGGCATATGTCAGTAACGGGCGGTTGACGATGACGCGGCTTTTGTATTTTGGGAAATTGGCCGATATCGCGGGCGGACGAATGCGTGAAATACCGGCGCCAGATCATGTAGAAACCATCAGCGATTTAATCGCACACATCGGCGAGGCAGATGCGGTGCTAGCAGCGGCGTTGGCCGATGAAACCGTTCGTTACGCAGTAAACGAAGAAATAGTTTCACGCGAGGCCGCGATTTCCAATACCGACGAAGTTGCCTTTTTGCCGCCAGTAAGCGGCGGGTAGGGCGCGATGATTCGTGTTAGTGAAAAACCGTTTGAGCCCGGCGCTGAACTCTCGGCATTTGAAAATCAAACTGCCGACGAAGGTGCGATTGTCAGTTTTCTCGGGAAAGTCCGCCCAAAAGGCGCCGGCGGCGATTTAATTGCGTTGAAGCTGGAACATTATTCTGGCGTAACAGAAAGATCCATCGCCGATATTGTCGCGAAGGCGGAGGAGCGCTGGTCGATCAGTAATAGTTTGATCATTCACAGAGTTGGCGCGATCGATCCCGGCGAGCCAATCGTTTTGGTGTGTGTTGCCGCCAAACACCGCCGCGATGCATTTAAGGCGGCGGATTTTTTGATGGATTACCTAAAAACCGAGGCGTATTTCTGGAAAAAAGAAATTACCTCTGCAGGCGAAGAATGGATAGAGCCACGCAAAGGCGATTATGATGACGTCAAGCGTTGGCAAACCTCGAAATTGAGTTGACTGGATGTCGAAAAAAACTAAGCAAGAATTCATTCCGGTAAACGTTGCGGTCCTGACTGTTAGCGACACCCGTACATTTGATGACGATACGTCGGGCGATATTCTCGCCGAGCGCGTAACGACGGCTGGACACAATCTTGTTGATCGGGCAATCGTCAAAGACAACACGACGGCGATTGCTGCGCAGGTGAAAGCTTGGATCGATAACGCGGAAATCGATGTCGTCATTTCCACGGGCGGAACAGGTCTGACAGGCCGCGATGTAACGCCGGAAGCAATTCGCCCTTTATTTGAGAAAGAGATCGACGGATTTTCTGTAATTTTTCATCAAGTGAGTTTTGAGAGTGTCGGCGTTTCGACCTTGCAATCTCGAGCACTGGCCGGGCTCGCCAACGGCACATTCATCTTTGCACTACCCGGTTCAAACGGCGCGGTAAAAGATGGTTGGGACAAGATTATCCAATATGAACTCGACCTTCGTCATGGTCCGTGCAACCTCGTTGAAATAATGCCGCGATTGATGGAGCGATAGACGGGATGGCGGATGACCTTACTCATTTCGATGAGGGTGGGCGACCTCGGATGGTCGACGTTACCGATAAAGTCGAAACTGAGCGCCGGGCGGTTGCGCGCGGCCGGGTTATATTGTCGCCAGCTGTGTTCAAGACAGTCCGCGAAACAGGTGTCGCGAAGGGCGATATTGCAACGATTGCTGAAATCGCCGGCGTCACCGGCGCCAAGCGTACGTCGGACTTAATCCCATTATGCCACCCTCTGCCAATCACAAGTATAAAAGTTGCAGTTGAACCGGACGATGACAATTCGGCGTACGTAGTCACTGCGATAGTGAAGACAACCGGAAAAACCGGGGTCGAGATGGAAGCGTTGACGGGCGTGATGACGGCCTGCCTGACAATTTACGATATGGCAAAGGCAGTCGATAAATCTATTCGTATCGATGACGTAAAACTCATCGAAAAAACCGGCGGCAAGTCAGGTGAATATCGTGCGAAGGAGTAGGGCGCTCTATGATTTCCGTCGCTGAAGCGCGCACTATCATCCTCGATAAGGTTAAGCCACTTGGAACGGAATTCGTGGCTGTCGGCGCCGTCGCCGGGCGCATTGCCGCCAGCGAAATTATTGCGAAAATTACGCAGCCGCCTTTCGTTGCGTCAGCCATGGACGGTTATGCTGTAAAGTTTGCTGAAGCGCAGTCGGGAGCGCATCTTCGCGTGGTTGGCGAAGCGCCGGCAGGGGCGCCGTTCAATGGAAAAATATCTGCAGGCGAGGCAATTAGGATTTTTACCGGAGCGCCTGTTCCGGACGGCGCCGATCATGTCGTCATTCAGGAAGACATTTCGCGCAATGGCGACACGATCACGATCAACGACAAACAAGATCGGCCGCGCAACATCAGAAATGCTGGTATCGACTTCGCTGAAGGCGATAGCCTCGCGGCGGCGGGCGAACCGCTGCACGAGATTCACGGATCTATATTCGCCGCAGCAAATCTCAGCGAAATTTCTGTTGCGCGCCGCCCGCGCATTGCAATCTTCTCAAATGGCGATGAATTGATCGAGCCCGGCAGTGATCTAAAGCCGGGTCAGATCATCAATTCAAATCACTATGGATTGACGGCGCTCATGACGGCCTGGGGCGGTGACGTCGAATATCTCGGATGCGCACCGGACAATGAAACGAAAGTTCGGGAATATTTTGAGCGCGCGAGAGATTTTGATCTCTTCGTACCGCTCGGTGGGGCCTCTGTAGGCGACTATGATTTCGTTCGCAAAGCGTTCACGTCTGCGGGCGGCGCATTGACGTTCGAAAAAATCGCCGTGCGCCCTGGAAAGCCGACCTGGTTCGGGAGGATCAATGACGCTTTTGTATTGGGACTGCCGGGCAATCCCGCAAGTGCGCTGGTTACGGCGGCGCTTTTTGTGCAGCCGCTTGTGCGCAAGCTTGCTGGGGAAAAAGTTAGCGCCCTTGAATTTGAAAAAGCGGCGTTGACAGCGCCATTATCCGCCAATGGCCCGCGAGAGGCTTTCTTGCGTGCAGTGGTTATTCACTCGGCGGCTGGTAAAGAAATATCGCCGTCGCCCAATCAGGATAGTTCATTGCTAACGCCATTCCTGAAATCAAATGCGCTGCTCCGTCGTATTTCGGATGCGCCGGCAGAGAAAGCCGGCGAGACTGTTGAATATGTCCGTCTCCGCTGATCATCGGATTGGGGTAATACTTGCAGGCGGCGGGTCACGCCGAATGAGGGGCGACGACAAAGCGGAAATCAGATTGCGCGGCGAACGTTTGATCGATCATGTCATCCGAGGAATGACGCCGCAAGTCGATGAGATATTGATTGCGGGACCATCGAAATACGGCGCCAAAATTGAAAACATAGTTGACCGCAGCGACGGCCCAGCCGGGCCCGTTGCCGCCTTATGGTCTGTTGCAAATTGGCTCCGCGATCACCGTCCAGCCGTAAAAGGGTTTTTAGCCGCGCCGGTAGACGGACCTTTTTTACGCGATGATCTATATGCTTGCCTTGCTGCGGGCGATGCGTCTTCTATCGCGGAAACGGATGACGGTTTGCATCCAACTTTCGGCTACTGGCGTTGCGATAAAATTCTGAATGCGTTGCAGAAAACCGAACCCGGCGCGGGCGTCTCACTCCATCGCCTTGCGGAATCAATTGGCGCAGATAAAGTATATTTTGACGACGCGAATGCCTTTTTCAACATCAATTCGCCGGACGACCTGAAGCGCGCTGAAGAAATTATCCAGCCTTGATCATGTCTGCGGCTTTTTCCGCGATCATGATCACTGGCGCGTTGGTGTTGCCGGAAATAAGATAAGGCATGATGGATGCATCGACGACACGCAGCCCGTTAACGCCATTGACGCGCAAATGCGGATCAACAACAGCCTCGTCATCCGCGCCCATTCGGCAAGTACCGACGGGGTGGTAAATCGTATCGGCGCGATTGCGAATATCTTCGATGAGTTCATCATCGGTTGCTTCCCGCCCGGCGTAGATAGAATTCCCGAGCATGCCTTCGAATGCTGGCGCGCTGAAAACACGGTGCACAATCCGGGCGCCGCGCAGCAACCGCTCCAAATCGTATTCATCGGACAGAAATTGCGGATCAATGCGGGGCGCGCCCAGGGGGTCCGGGTTGATAAGGCGTACGTCGCCGCGGCTTTTCGGGCGAAGAACGCACGCGTGACATGAGACGCCGCCGCCAATGTGTTTTTTGCGACCGTGATCGTCTACGAGAGCCGGCAGGAAAATTAATTGTACGTCCGGTTCGTCTTCGCTCGGATCGGTTTTTAAAAAACCGCCGCATTCAGCGATGTTGCTGGAAAGATAACCTTCACCGCGTTTGCGATACGCGCTTACCGCAGATAAAAACCCCGCGATGGTGCCGAAATTAATCCCGATCGAATGAGGCGAAGCGCATTTGTATAGCGCCGACCAATCAATATGGTCCTGCAAGTTTTTGCCGACGCCGTTGCGTTCCGCAACAACCTCAATTGAATGCTCGCGCAGGTCGTCGCCTGGGCCAATTCCCGATAACAATAAAAGCTGCGGTGATTGAAATGCACCCGCTGACAAGATAACTTCGCTGCGCGCGTTCACTCGACGCGTTGATTTGCGGTCGCCAAACAAAACACCTGAAGCACGGCCATTATCAAAAGTAACTTTCTTGGCTTGGGCGTTTGTTACAACTTCCAGATTTTCGCGGCTCGCTGCTGGCTCCAGATAGCCTTTCGCGGTGGAACATCGTCGCCCATCGCGCTGCGTAACCTGATAATACCCAAAACCATCCTGGCGCTCGCGATTGAAATCATCGGTCGCCGGAAATTGCAGTTGCGCCGCGGCTTCAAGAAATACATCGCTCAGCGGATTTTTGAAGCGCAAATCACTGACGCCAAGCGGGCCGGCGACGCCGTGATGGCCGTCTTCGCCGCGGGTGTTGTCTTCGGCCTTGCGAAAATATGGCAGCACATTCTCATACGACCAATCCGGCATACCGTCGGCGGCCCAGCGGTCGTAATCCGCCTTGGTGCCGCGAATGTAGATCATTGCGTTAACAGAACTGGATCCGCCGAGAACGCGGCCGCGCGGTTGATAGCCGTTACGGCCGTTCAGGTGCTTTTGAGGAACGGTTTCAAATCGCCAATTATCCGGCGTCCAGCTTGGCACAAACGGAAATCCCATGGGGATATGGATCAGCGGGTCTTTGTCCTTGCCGCCAGCTTCGAGCAGGCAAACTGTAACGGATGGGTCTTCTGACAATCGATTGGCAAGCACGCATCCGGCTGAACCGGCGCCAACGATAACGTAATCAAATTCGCCAATGCTCTGTGGATCGCCCTCTGTCATGCAGCTTAATTTTTGGGCGGCAGGGGTATGAAACCGCTGACGCGTTTTTTGTAGTCAGCATACTCAGGATATTTCGTCGCCATATGCCGCTCGGTCATAGCCTTGCCTGAGACTGCCACCAGAAAAAACGCCATGACGGCTGGCGAAAGGACTGCCCACCAACCGTATGGGCTTTCAAGTGCTATGATTGCGAGGCCGGTCCAGACCGCTGCGTCCCCGAAATAATTTGGGTGGCGCGTCCACGACCATAAACCTTTCGTCATCAATTTGCCTTTGTTGGCGGGATCTTTCTTGAATTGCTGCAACTGCCAGTCGCCGATCGCCTCGAAGGCCAATCCGACGGCAAAAATTCCCGCGCCAATAAAGGCGAGGGACCCAAGTCCGTGGGCCCCGTACTGACCAAGCTGCACCGGCCAGGAAACGAACCAGGCGATTGTTGCTTGCAGCCAAAATACACGCGGCAATGACCATCGCGCCATGGCGGCGTCAGACCCCTGTTTTTCGCGCATCTTTTGGTAGCGATAATCTTCGCCGTGGGGGAGATTGCGCACGCCGAGATAAACGCCAAGCCGCAATGCCCAGATCGACGCCAACACCGTCAACAACAGCGCGCGCGGGTCAGCGCCGTCGACCATGAAATACGTGATGACGGCGGGCGCTGCGCAAGCCGGTCCCCAAAAAATATCGATGATGCTCGCGTCTTTTTTCTGAACGCTGACGGCCCAAAGGAGCGTCAAAAGGCCGAGCAGAATTCCGTAATTTAACAATAGCAAAGTGAGAGGAGAAATTGGCGGCCGCCTTTCTAGTCTTCGTACCACATACGCAACAAGTTTGTGCGCACAAATTCCAGTTGCATGAGGGCCTCGTCGGAGAACGAAGAGCCATAATTATGGAGAAAATCCTGAAGCTGAAACAAAATTTCACGCGCATGCATGTCGCGAATATGGCTCTGGATAAATGTGATTGCGGCAAGCCGTTCACCGCGCGTGACTTTATTCACCCTATGAAATTGCGTTGACGGATAAAACACCGCAGCGCCCGATTTTTCTTTCGCCGTCAGCGATTTGTCGCCCATGCGAACCATCAACTCGCCGCCATCATAGTCTACGGGATCGTTGATGAAAATCGTACAGGATACGTCAACGCGCACCGGAGGCGCGCCGGCGACAAGATGCGTATCAACGTGCTCGCCGTAGTGCATGTCGGGCGTATATTTCGACAACATTGGCGCCGCGAGCGATTTCGGGAGGCAGACATCGCGCACCCATTCATTGCGCACTAGTGCATTTTGCACGAGACCCGACGCCTGTTGAGCGCCGGCGTCCTGCAAATTTGATTGAAGATTATTCTTCAACTCAAATTCTTCGTTGGAGATTTTGCCGTCGACAAATTTATGCGAAGCGCAGAATTGACGTAGATGCGCCACCTCTTCAGGGGTCAGCAAATTATCAATGACGTGGAACATAGAGGCTCTCAATACCGCGTGGCTGCGCCATAACACACGCGCCCGAATTCAGCAATTTTCCAATGCAGTTCCAATGCAGTAATGCCTTAGCCGCCTTTGATTTGCAGCGCATGGGCGACGCCAATTACGCGGCGCGCATCGGCCGTTCGCGTATGCTTAAAATACAGTTGGTGGAGTAGGAGAGGAAACTCGGCTCTCAATCCCTGTTATTATTGCGCTCAAAGCCTGTCTTTCGTCATATCGCCACGCTAGAATGCCGCGACGAAGGAGACTACGCTTATGTTCGTTCAATCTTCCGCCGCATTCGCCGCGACTTTGATCGCCATGTCTACCCCGGCCGCCGCGCCGAAAGACATCTGGAACTGCACCAACCAGGTCGAGGTCTGGTGCACGGTCGATAGTTGCGCTGCGCGCAAGGCCGACGAGATTACACCGCTTGCGGTTCAAGCAAGAGCCACGGGGGAATTTTCAGTTTGCGCCTATACCGGGTGCTGGGAGGGCATTGGCACGGTTGCCAATAATAACGGCCGGATCAGCTGGGCCGCCGATGATGTTGCATTCTCAAGCCAACCGGAAGGCGGATTTGATGCGGATATTTCCATCATGATTGTTGAGAAAGAAGCTGTTGGTTTCGTCCGTGTGGCTGGATTGGCGACGCCGCTTTTGTGCCTGCCCGGCGACCAGAGTGATGCGCTCTTGCCGGAGAGCGACGCCGGCGAGGGCTAAAGTCGGGCGTGATTAGCGTGTGAAGTTGCATGCGGGCGCGACTGCCCTTATCTCCGCTAACGAACACCTGAAACTCGCGCGCCGAAGTTGCGCCAAGCGGAGGCCCCGCCCATGATCCCCATACCCGTATTTTCGCTGATCGACGCCATTCTCCAGCTCTATGTCATCGTCGTCTTTGTTATGGTGGTGATGTCGTGGCTTATCAGTTTCAATGTTATCAACCGCCACAATCAGGTCGTTGACGCGATCTGGCGTACGGTGATGGCGCTGACCGAACCGGTCCTGCGGCCGATCCGAAACATGATGCCAAATCTCGGCGGCCTTGATATTTCGCCGGTGGTGTTATTGCTGGGCATATTCTTTTTGCGCGAAATGAACCGATGGCTGGCGCTCAAAATCGGGATGAATTAAAGCGCTCAGAACCGAACTGCGCGGGGAAAACCGCCGGTTGACGATTCGTTGGCGCTTCGCCAAAATTATGGGGCACGAATCGCGAGAGGCGCCGTGATTATTGTTTGCTTCCCGCCATTGTTCTGCGTCTGAATTCCCGTTGCGTTCAGTTTCGTTGCGTCGCGTTCCGCCAAAACGTTCGATCACCGACGGAGGACTGCCGCAATGCGGGTAAATCAATTTACGAAATTCTTGGGTTGGATTTTGGGTGTCACAATGCTGAGTGGTTGCGCGCTTTTCCAGTCCGGTGACAAATATGCCGGGCACAATTCGTACGCAATAAAAAAACAAAATGTGTCAGAGCTAACTTCCGTCCGACAGGCTGTGCGTAGCGAGGCGACGCAACGCTATAGCGACGATGCGCCGTATCGCGAAGCGGCGGTTGGCGCCGGCGAGCCAGAAATTTTATGTGATGAAAATGGCGCGCGTGTTGTTTACAGGAGCGAGGCGGAGCATCGCGCGGAGCATGCTGACGAGTTCGGTTTTTTGTCCGACGCCAGATCGTTTCGCGGAGATCGCGCTCGCGCAGTCGATGGCGGCGCGTTGAAAATGGCGTACGACGATTAAAGCTTTGCTTGATTAATGCTATTTTAAGTAATCGTCGATCAACATTTCTGCTAACCGGTGCATTCGGTCTTTAATGCGTTTTTTAAATAACCCATAAACATCGCGCCGATCATATATCGCTTCTGAACGAACTAGGCTGAAAATCAAAACAGCAAGGTCTTTGCCTGTTTTTCGGTTTTTATTTTTTCCAGCAATGCCTTTACCATCGCGTCGATAAGAATTCGCTTGCGATAATTGCGGACATTGTTTGCGAGACCGCGATTTTGTAAAACGCGGGTGTGCGGTTCATTTTCAAAAAGATAGGTTTCCGTTTGCGCAACTTAGTCGGCGATACCGTCAATCTCTGTCGGCAACTATGGCCGTATATAAGCAAAGCTGTCGATCCATTCGTCGATCGCCTCAATTCGCGCGGCCTTGTCGCGAAAAAAGCCATAAACAGTCCGCTGCGAAACGCCTGACCGCGCAGCGAGTTCCTCAACAAAAATATCGTATTCACCGCCCGCCAACGCCTCGGCCTCTACGGAGGGTGATTCCACCAGGCGAGGTCAGAAAAGGATCGCAAATCCAGCTCGTGCGTCCAGGCCGAGCGATGCTGATGCGCGATATGAAAATATGTCTCCGCCATT
>JABDJK010000053.1 GCA_013002535.1 Hyphococcus sp. | reverse complement strand
GGACAATATCGCGCGGCTTGTCGCCGGCAGCGAACCTCCGATTGGCGCAGCGAAAGACGAAAATAATGGCTGAACTCAGCAATTCCAACGTTGCGACTGGCTGCCACTCTTCCGTACCCTCACGATTGGGCTGAAAACGTTTCACAAACTGATTGCAAAATTTAGTAATGCCGAAACCGCATTAAAAGAACTACCCGGCCTTTCTCGGCCAGCTGGCCGTAAGGCGCACGTCAAAATTCCCGATTGTCACGAGATTGAATAGGCGTTGTCCGAAGCCAACCGCCGCGGCGCCCGTGCAATTGCGGCGTGCGAGGATGACTATCCCGCGGCGGTCCGCCGCCAGCCCGGATTTCCCGCTAATAATCTACATACGCGGTCACACATCGCTTTTCGAAAAACCCGCGATTGCAAGAATCGGCGCACCCAACGCGTCGGGCGTCGGCCGCAAAATCGCCCGCACCCTCGCCTCTGTCTTCTCGGCTATACGCGCATCCATTGCGATGAAATTTGGTAGAAGATCGATGCGCCGGTTGGCACTGTCGCAGACGCTTTGTTGGAACTCGTCTTGAACGGCGACGCGCAAGAGAACGCCGGCGAACGATTTTTCCTAGCGGTCGACGATTAGGACGTCGCGACGCAACGCGCCTCCTGTCTCGCGAGGCGTAAGATTTTCTCCAATGGCCAGATTTCGTCTTTCCGCGCCAGCCGCTCGAATTCACGAACCAATTCCTCAATATAGACCGCAGTCGAAGCCGGATCGCGCGCAGCAGCCTCAACCAGATTATCGGTACTTGCATGTTTCTGCTGCATTAATTGTTCCACCGCGGGATTTGACTGGTAGGACGCGCCACATTACGCGCTACAATCTATACGATAGTTTGTGAATATTCTTAAACGTTAAGTTGTATACATCAAAAGGTCGGAGTTGACAGACCGGGCAGGCCCAACGCAATAACCCGCGCCAATCACCCCATCGGGCCAGCGCCGTCAGGATCGCTTATTTATGCAAGTCGTAGTTGTTGAATCGCCGTCAAAAGCAAAAACAATCAATAAGTATCTCGGGTCAGGCTTTAAAGTCCTCGCCTCTTACGGCCACATTCGCGACTTGCCGTCCAAAAATGGCTCAGTCGATCCCGACAATGATTTCGCCATGATCTGGGAACTCGACGCGGGTTCGAAAAAGCGCGTTAATGAAATTGCCGCCGCCGTAAAAGGCGCCGACCGTCTGGTGCTGGCGACTGACCCGGATCGCGAGGGCGAGGCGATTTCGTGGCATTTGCTCGAAGCGCTAGCACAGAAAAAAGCCTTAAAAGGCGTTCGCATTGATCGCGTCGCATTCAACGCCATCACCAAGGCCGCCGTTCAGGAAGCGATGGCGCACCCGCGTGAAGTCGATTCTGATCTGGTCGATGCGTATCTTGCTCGCCGCGCATTGGACTACCTCGTCGGTTTTACACTCTCGCCGGTTTTATGGCGCAAACTTCCCGGCGCACGGTCTGCCGGCCGCGTTCAATCTGTCGCTTTGCGATTGATTTGCGAGCGCGAGCTGGAAATCGAAACTTTCGTTCCAGTTGAATACTGGTCGGTCAAAGCGCAAGCCACGGCGAGCGGCGCACAGTTTGATACGCGTCTCGTAGTTCATGAAGGCGAAAAGCTAAAAAAATTCTCGCTTGCCAACGAAGATGATGCGATTGCGGCAAAACGCGCAGTCGAAAACGGAACCTTCACGGTAGAGGCCGTTGAGGCAAAACCCTCGAGCCGCAATCCGCCGCCGCCGTTTACGACCTCAACCCTTCAACAGGAGGCGGCGCGAAAGCTTGGGTTCAATGCCCAGCGCACGATGCGTACCGCGCAGACCCTATATGAGGGCATCGACATTGGCGGCGACACAACCGGACTTATTACTTACATGCGGACCGACGGCGTTGATATGGCGCCGGAAGCCATCGGCGATGCGCGCAAATCCATCGGCAGCAAGTTTGGCGACAAATATGTGCCAGAAAAACCGCGCGCCTATAAATCAAAAGCCAAGAATGCACAGGAGGCACATGAAGCGATCCGCCCGACAGCTTTCATGCGCTCGCCAGAATCTATTCGAGGTCTCGATTCCGACCAGCACAAACTCTACGAACTAATCTGGAAACGCGCCATTGCGAGCCAGATGGCCTCAGCGCGCCTCGAAAATACGACCATCGATCTTGCATCCGCCGACAAGAAAACCGGTCTGCGCGCGACAGGCTCCGTCATTTTGTTTGACGGCTTCCTCGCGCTTTATGAAGAAGGCCGCGATGATCCGGACGCTGATGAAAATGGCGGCGTTCTGCCCAAGCTAAAAGTCGGCGAGAATGCCGTCATTTCCGACGTCAATGCGGATCAGCATTTCACCCAGCCGCCGCCGCGCTTTTCTGAAGCCAGTCTTGTTAAAAGACTTGAAGAACTCGGCATCGGTCGGCCCTCGACATATGCGTCGATCCTCTCGACGTTGCGCGATCGCGGCTATGTCAACATGGACCGCAACCGGTTTATTCCGGATTCCAAAGGCCGAATTGTCGTCGCATTTCTGGAAAATTATTTCCACAAATATGTCGAGTACGACTTCACAGCGAACCTCGAAGAAACACTCGATGAAATTTCCGCCGGTGATGCTGACTGGAAAGTCTTTTTGCGAAATTTCTGGACCGAATTTCACGCCGCCGTCGAAGATATCGGCGAATTGCGGATTTCCGAAGTTCTGGACGCGCTGAATGAAAGCCTCGGCCCGCTCATCTTCCCGGCAAAAGAAGACGGCTCCGATCCGCGCAAATGCCCGGCTTGCGACGACGGGCGGCTATCCCTGAAAACCGGCCGCTACGGCGCCTTTATCGGCTGTTCCAACTATCCTGACTGCAACCACACGCGCCAATTGGCTGCCCTCGGCGAAGGGGAGGACCCCGCCGAAACCGGTGACAAGATACTTGGTAAAGACCCTGAGACTGGGCTCGATATTGCATTGAAAACAGGACGTTTCGGACCTTATCTTCAGATCGGCGAACAGGAAAAGGGCACGAAAGAAAAGCCAAGACGCGCCGGACTTCCGAAAGGCTGGGACCCCGCCGATATCGATATGGAGAAAGCTTTGATGCTGCTTTCCCTGCCGCGCGATGTTGGTCAGCACCCGGAAGACGGCGAAATGATCGTCGCCGGCCTCGGTCGTTTCGGTCCTTACGTGAAACATGGCAAAACCTATGCAAGCCTCGCCAATGTCGATGAGCTTTTTGAAGTTGGCCTCAACCGCGCTGTAACATTAATTGCCGAAAAAATCGCCAATCCGCGCGGACGCCGCCAGGCGAAGGCGCTGAAGGAACTCGGCGCTCACCCGGAAACTGGCGATCCCGTCAATGTCATGGACGGGCGCTACGGGCCATACATCAAACACCAGAAAACGAACGCGACGCTGCCGAACGGCCTAGATCCGGAAAATGTTACGTTGGAACGCGCAGTCGAATTGATCGCCGAGAAAGAAAAGAAAAAGCCGCGCAAAAAGAAGGCGACCAAGAAGAAAGCTGCAAAGAAAAAAACAGCGAAGAAACAGTCGCCAGCGAAAAAGAAACCGGCCAAGAAGGCGCCCGCTAAAAAAACGGCGGCAAAGAAAAAGGCGACGAAGAAAAAGATAGCAAAAAAAGCGAATGCTTAGGGGGCCGCGACGAACCGCCGATTCTCATGATGGACGCTTGTTGTTCGGCTTATTGCGACAATCTATACTGGCCTCATGAAGGCGCTTTTCTATCGTGGTATTACAATAGCATAATTATTTGCGACGGCTTGCGTCGCGGGCGTGGATAATCCCAAGGATCCACGCGCCATTGCCTTCACTGAAAACCGCGATGAATTCCTGTCAGCATTGTCGCAGAGTTGCGAAACGGTCATAGAGATTGATGCCGATTCTGCGCAATTTCCGCTCGCACAAAATGACGTAAGTCACATTTCCTGCGCCGGGCCGCGTACACCGAAAGGTCTCATCGATCGCTCGGTGTTTGTTATTGCCGACGACAAATTTGCGGCAGTCGAATTGCGCGGCGGCGCCATCGCCGCACTGGTATCTCCGCGCACAGACGAGCCTATGGATTACCTCCAGTTCAAAGTGTTTGATCAGGGGCGCTGATTACAGACAAAAACGCCGATGCGGTCTGGCTTTTGCGGGAAGACGCGCCGCACCCAAATCGATTTCACTGGCATAACCCGTATTGAAGCCTCAATTCGAGGCGCAATGCCGGTTCATCAATGTCGAAGAGATCGAAAATATCTGGTTGCCGAACGCACCGTCAAAACAAACGCAAATCAATTGCTTTGGTATGGAATATGCCGGGTTCCAGCGAAAATTTGAAGCCGAGTTCGGCGATGATCGGTTCGCGCTTATATGGATTGTGACGACCGCGCCTGCGGAAAACAGGATCCGAACAGCATTGAATGCGGCATCCGGGCAGCCGATCCGCGTCGATGAATAATGGGAAGTCTTCGAAGGCGGCCAGATCGAGTTTCGCAAGGACAATCCGGAAGTCCTGGCGATTTCAGCGAAACTGGGTCACCATTATTTTGATCTCGACGAAACCGAATAAGCACAAACATCAAAAATTCTCTTCGCGAACCGCACGGCGGCACTTCTATCCGCCAAACAATCAAAAACTTGCCGCGCAAAGTCGATAAAATTCTCCGAACCCGATTTACGCATTGGTATTTTTCATTGGCGTAACGTGACCATCCCGTAAGGTTTACTGGTTGCGTTGGTCATGCGTTTTTTGCGTCTTTTTGTTTGTATCGGAGTGTCTCTTGTTTTTGCCGGTTGCGCGACTGCGCCGCAGCAATCAGTCGACTCATCAAAAATTGTTACACTGAATATCCCGGAACAAACTCGCGTCGACAAAGATCAGCGTGCTGCTCTGCCATTGCAGGTTTGCCCGGGCATGCATGTTTCCAATGCCCCCGGCGCAGACGCAAATCGCCGGCTTGTAAATTATCGTCCCTACTCGCGAGTTCATGGTGTTACCCTGGCGACGGCTCCTGTCGATGCATGCCTATCGTCCGGGTTCGGCCCGCGCCGCGGCGGCGCCAGCAGCCACCATAACGGCGTCGATCTGTACACCCGCACGCCGACACCAATTTATGCGGCAGGCGACGGCCGGGTGAATTTTGCCGCAACCATGCGCGGGTATGGGCGCGTAATCGAAATTGCGCACAGCAATCGAATCAAAAGCCGCTACGCGCATTTGTCTTCATTTGCGCAAAACCTCCGGGTAGGCGACCGCATCCGCGAGGGTGATCTCATCGGCTTTACCGGCGCCACCGGGAACGCCACGGCAGTCCATCTGCACTATGAAATCCTCGTCGACGGGCGCCCGCGAAACCCGCTCGCTGCAAGTTTTTAATCGCTCGCGCGGCCCTACCCTCCATCAACGGAACCTGTTACGCCTGAAACTGTTAGTCATGCTTTCAGGCGCCGGGGATCGATTTGGCCAAAAAGAAAACGACCAAGAAAAGAGCGACTAAAAAAGCGCGTCAGGGCGCCTTACCGTCAAAGAAAGATATTCTTTCGTTTTTGGAGGACGCCGGTTACGAGTCCGACCGCCGGATGATTGCTCGCCATTTCGGCATAAAGGGTGCGGAGAGAACAGCTTTGCGCGCCTTGCTGAAAGAAATGGAGGCGGATGGTTCCATCAAGCGGCCGACCGGCAAGCGGATAAAAGCGACGGGCGCGCTGCCCCCGGTGATGCCCATCGACATTGTGGAAGTCGATGATGACGGCGATTTGTTATGCGAAGCCGTCGGCGATCCTGAAGATGTCGGCGGGGTATTCATCCGGATTTCCGCAAAGAAGGCCGAAAAGGTAAAACCCGTTCCCGGCGTCGGCGACCGCGTCCTCGCGCGATTGAAACCCGCCGGAGACAATTCCTATGATGCTGACATCCTCAAGGCCATTGGCAAAGGCGCTCACAAGTTTCTCGCCGTTTTCCGAAAGAAACGCGGCGGCGGCGGGTCAGCTGATCCCGTAGAGCGCAAGACCAAGGGCGAATTCATAATCGAACGCTCCGACGACGGTGACGCAAAAGACGGCGATCTGGTTTGGTTAGAGACGAAAAACGCGCGCGGGTACGGCCCGCGCCGCGCCCGTGTCCGCTCCATCGCCGGGCATATTGACGACCACAATGCGTTTTCGACGATTGCTCTCGCCAATCACGCGATCCCGACGGAATTCCCGCCAGAAGTCCAGAAAGAAGCAAATAGCCGAAAGCTGCCGTCGCTCGGCGACCGTACGGATTTGCGCAATACGCCGCTGTTCACCATCGACCCGGCGGACGCCAAAGACCATGACGATGCTTGTTTCGCCGAACCGGATAGCGATCCGAAAAACCCGGGCGGGCATCGCGTCATCGTCGCGATCGCCGACGTCAGCTACTTCGTTCGCCCCGGCGATGCCCTCGATAAAGAAGCCGTGAAACGCGGCAACTCGACTTATCTGCCTGATCGCGTCGTGCCGATGTTGCCGGAGCGCTTGTCCAACGATCTGTGTTCCTTGCGCGAGGGTGAAGACCGGCCCTGCCTCGCTGTTGAAATGATCATCACATCCGGGGGCGTTAAGAAAAGCCATCGTTTCATCCGCGCCATCATGCGCTCGGCGGCAAAACTCTCTTACGAAGAAGCCCAGGCCATCGAAGATGGCGCCAAGGCGAATGCTGAAATTACCGCAAGCGTCAAAAACCTCTACAGCGCCTATCGCGCCCGTACGACAGAGCGTGCGAAACGCGCCCCGCTCGATCTCGATCTCCCTGAACGAAAAATCATCCTCGATAAGAATGGTGACGTTGAAAAAGTCGTTAAACGCGAACGTTTCGACGCGCATAAAGTCATCGAAGAATTCATGATCCTCGCCAATGTCGCGGCGGCTGAGACCTTAGAGCGTGCGCGCATGAATTTTGTCTACCGCATCCATGATCAACCGGACCCGGACAAGCTCGATGATATTCGAAAATATTTGGAGACACTGGACTACAAAGTCACCAAAGGCGGCTCGGTAAGGCCGGCGAATTTTAATCAGCTTTTGAAAATCGCTGAGGAACGCGACGAAAAACAAATGGTCTCGGAAGTCGTTTTGCGTTCGCAGCGGCAGGCGATTTATTCGACGGAAAATCTCGGCCATTTCGGCTTAAACCTACCGCGCTATGCGCATTTTACCTCGCCCATCCGGCGATATGCCGATCTGATCGTCCACCGTGCGCTGGTGTCTGCCTGCAAGCTCGGCGAAGGCGGGCAATCCAAAAAAGAGGCGGTGATCCTCGCGGACATTGCCGAGGACATCTCTGATCTAGAGCGCCGTTCCATGGCCGCGGAACGCGACGCATCAGACCGATACCTTACCGCTTACCTCGAAACACGCGTTGGCGTTACCTTTCCCGCACGCATTCGCGGCGTCACGAAGTTTGGTCTGTTTGTCATGCTCGACGAGTCCGGCGCCGATGGGTTCATTCCCATGCGCACCATTGGTAATGAATATTTCCGCTTCAATGACGGCGACCACGCCATTGTCGGTGACCGAACAGGCGGCGTCTACCGCCTTGGTCAGGAAGTAGAAGTCAAGCTCGTCGAGGCTATACCGCTTACGGGCGCCCTTCGCTTTGAAATGTTGAGCGATCCCCTCCCCGCACAGAAGAAACAAAAGAAAAAGCCGGCAAAAAAAGCGTCGTACAATTCGAACAGGAAAACGAAAAAAGGCGACGGCGCTTATCCGCGCGAGCGCAAGAAAAAACGCAAGCGAAAGTCAAATGCGAAACCGCGCAAGCGGTCGTAATGCGAACGACATGGCGCCAGGACTGGCAGTTGAGTGGCTGGCGCTAATTCAACGACTGTCGTTGCCGGATTTATTCCGGTAATCCAGTAATATCGAATTTTTCTGGATTACAGGAACATGCCCGGTAATAACAAGAAACAATAAACCTTGCTTCCTTTAAACGCCTTAGCTTCACCATAAATCTTCGGCGAATTAACCAACCGAGATTTTCCCCCGTAAATTTACATCTCTAAATATCCAATGTTGCGCCGCGCGTTACTATTCTCAATCGACGCGGAAAATCACGCTCAGGAACTCGCCTCATGAAAGGGCGTGTTCGTTGAGTATTCGCGGTTAACGGCTTTACTGCGCCGCAACAAAGTTCGGCTCCTTATCCTCATGTGGGCTGGCGCCCCAAAAAATGCTGTCGTGGACCCTTGTGTCCGAAACATATCAGATGACGATGAATTCGAGCGCACCCTCGCAAAACGATACAAGCCGCTCTCCCTGCTTACGCTCGATATCGCGGCGGAAGCCTGCGAAACCGCCGTCACCGCGCGGGAAAGAAAAGGAAACGATCAAGGCGTTGAATTTAAAAGCCATGTCGCGACAATGACGCGGGCAGCCAGGGCGCATAATCTCTTTGAAAGATTTCACCGCAGCGGCGCCCATCTGCAAACGTCAACGAAAACAGCGGTGCAATCGCACGCCGGCGTTCCAGATGCGCGCAACCAGCCTCCGCGAAAACCCGCGGTGGAAAAGCGGCCGGCGCGCCGGACCATTTCGCAAATTACGAAGATATCCTCGAGGATGACTATCTCGATAAGGAAACGTTTGAGGCGGCGATTGCGACCGCGCTCGCCGACAAGAATACCGGTGCGGCTCCGCTCACCGCTTTGATCAAGGCTGATCCGGCAGAATAATCGCCAAAAAAGCGCAGGAAACATTTGTCCGCGCACCGCCTTGGGTGAGCTTTGCAATTCGCAATGAACGCCAGGCGTCTACTTTCTGTCGTGGCTTACCGGCTTTGCATTCTCCAAACCGACTGTTTTCAAGGCAAATGCATAAAGATGCGCGCGCTCTTCCATGCGCTGGAAACGCGCCGCAGACCCGCCATGACCAGCGTCCATGTTGATGCGCAGCGTGAAAGGACCACCTTTCGCGTCTTCACGCAGGCGCGCAACCCATTTTGCCGGCTCCCAATAGGTCACACGATAGTCCGTGAGACCCGCGGTCGCCATGATCGGCGGATACTCGGCGTATTGAATGTTTTCATAAGGCGAATATTCTGCAATCCATTCATATTCTTCCACACCAGTTATAGGATTCCCCCATTCTTCCCATTCGGGCGGCGTCAACGGCAGGTCGCCGTCGGAGATTGTATTGATAACGTCAATAAACGGCACCGCCGCGAGAACGCCGGCATAGAGTTCGGGCTTCATATTGACTGCCGCGGCGACCAAAAGACCGCCAGCGCTCCCCCCGTATATTACAATGTTTTTCTCCGACGTATATTTCTTCGCGATCAGCGTGTCAGCGGCTGCGTTGAAATCACTGAAGCTGTTCATTTTCTTGTCGAGCTTTCCATCGAGATACCATTGCCGGCCTTTGGCTGCGCCGCCGCGAATATGGGCGATCGCGTATACAACACCGCGGTCAACGAGCGAAAGAATGTTTGGGGAAAAGCTGTCGGGTATGGTCGCTCCGTAAGAGCCATATCCATAAAGCATCGCCGGCGCCGACCCATCGAGCTGCGTCGATTTCAACCGCAAAACCATTACCGGAATTTTAGCGCCGTCCGCCGCCGGCGCATCAACCCGCTCAACGACATAGAGCGACGCGTCATGACCGCTTGGGACTTCCCGGGTTTTCAACAGCCTGCGTTCGCGCGTCGCCATGTTGTAATCGTAGGTTTGTTCCGGCGTCGACGGGGACTCATAAACAAACCGAACCGTGTCGGTGTCAAATTCATGCCCCGTGCGAAGCCCAAGCGAATACGCTGCCTCATCGAACGAGATTTCGTGGCTGTCACCATTATAGTCGGAAATCACGATGCTTGGTTTAGCATTACGTCGCTCGTAACGCACGAAGTAATTTTTATAGGGAACGAATGCTGCAATATAGACACCTGCCTCATGCGCGATCCAATCGGACCAGTTTTCGCGCGACGGCGACGAAACCGGGGCGCGAACAATTTTAAAATCTACCGCGTCGTCGGCGTTCGTGCGGATCAGGAATTCGTCGCCATGCTGTTCTAGCGAATATTCGACACCATTTTCACGAGCCGCAATAAGTTTCGGCGCCGCAGTCGGGTCATTGGCCGCAATAAATTGAACCTCACTTGTAATTTGGCTTTCCGAGTGAATGAATACAAAATCGCCGTTTTGGCTTTTGTAAATATCGAGGAAAAATCCGTCTTCGGTTTCCTCATAGACAAGTCTATCTTTCGCGGGGTCGTCGCCGAGGAAGTGATATTTAGCCCGCAGCGGACGCTGACTGTCATCGCGTTCAATGTAGAAAAATCCGGAAGAATCTGACGCCCAGGCGACGCCGCCGCCGTCAGCGCTGGCGATTTCGTCTGCGAGATTTTCGCCGGTCTCAGCGTTGCGGACCTTGATGGTATAATATTCCGACCCAAGCCGGTCTTCCGCGTAGGCAATCAATCTATGGTCGGGGCTTTGACTGACGCCGCGCACAGAATAAAATTCTGAGCCCGCACTCTCTGCGTCGCCGTCAATCAAAACCTGTTCAGCGCCGCCATCGGCGGGCGTTCGAACATAGACCGGGAATTCGCCGCCGGTTCGATACTTTACCGAATAGCGCCAGGGCCCGTCTTTCGACGGCACGCTCGAGTCGTCTTCTTTGGTGCGCCCGCGCATCTCCGACAGCAAGATATTGCGAAGGTCATTCAGGTCATTGGTCAGCGCTTCATAATACGCGTTTTCGGCCTCAAGGGCGGTGCGAATATTGGCTCGCAATTTCGACGGGTCGCGCAAGACATCCTGCCAATTGTCATCGCGCAGCCATTGATAATTGTCGGTCCGCTTGATGCCGTGTTGTTCGATTTCGACGGGGCGCTTTTCCACAACCGGCGGCGCAATTTCTTTGGCCGAAGGAAACCGGTTTCGTAAAGCCATTGATAGTTCCTCTTTCTAATTATTCTTGTCGGTCGATTGCTACCGTCGACGCAGGCGCAATCCCGATGTTGAGCACTTCGTTTATTTCGATTGCCCTGTTTCGAATGGAATCGCAACGCCGTCGCCTGTTTCCAGACGGCGGCGTTTAAGCTGTTGTGAATTATTGTCTGGTTAGCCGTGTGCGGCCAATAATGCCGCCGGATCTCTCCGCCGTTCAGCTTTCAATCGCCACGCTGTGAAGGCAAAACCAAGAATCATTAACGACCAGACGGCAGGTTCCGGCGCGTTGGAAACGCCGCTGACGCCGTCAAGCGCGAACCCCGGTGATCCGACGGCGAGGACATTTTGAAAACGAAGGAGTGAACATCCCGTTGCTGACACCGACGCGCATGCAGCCGACAGATCGGCTACCGCGACGCTGGCGCCAAGACCGTCGTCAAGATGAATGAACGATGTCGCCGAAAACGTCGCAATACCGCCAACAACTTCGCCGATTGAAACGGCGATCACGTTAATACCGGCCACAGGCAGGATGTCGAAGGAAATCCCAGCGCCAGTTAGCGGTTGTAGAAATTGAAGAACAAGCTCGCCGCTGCTACCAACCGTCGCGCCAGTCGCGTCTGGGACGCCAAGAGCCGCGGACGATCCTGTTACGCCCGATTCGCTATGAACGCTCGAACCGAAAATGGTGATGGCCGCGTTCGCCGATTGTGCCGAAAGCGACATCGCAGCAATTGCCGCAATGGCGGCATGAAATATGCTTTTCATTCTATGCGACCTTCTGATCGACATGGTCTTCTCCTGGGCTCAATGCGCAATTCGGGCATCTGCCCCCGCAATCCGTTTATTGATATGAAGGAGACGTTAACAGGCGCTTTTCAACACCGGAACAATTTTATCGATCACACGATATTCGCGTTAAATGCAATTAAGGAATTGTTCAACAAGCAGCGATTGTGCGTACATCACTACGCGATGCTTCGATGCCTGTTTCCCGGCGTACAGCCTTTAGGCGTCCTGCAACCAATACAAAACCGATAATCAAAAGCGCCCATGTGCCTGGTTCAGGAGCGCCCGAAACGCCGCTGACACCGTCAAGACTTAAGCCCGGTGAGAAAAGCGCTGTTGTAGTTGAAATACGAAGCAGACTACATCCCGTCGCCGAAATCGTAGCGCAATCGCCAGATAAATCAAACGCGAAATCACCACCAGTAACCTCAACGAATGGAACCGCTGCGCTGAATGTCGCCGTGCCGCCAACAACGTGCCCGATGGCCACTGTCGCGATGTTTAAAAAGCCCGAATTCAGTGTTGTTAGTAAAATATTGTCGCCCACCACCGGAGCAGAAAATTCAAGCACAAGTACGCCGCCGCCGCTGATCACCGAGCCCGCCCCATCAGCCACGCCCAGCGAAAGACCGGCCCCCGTAACGCCAGTTTCTGAAAAGACGGAGGCGCCAAACACCGTAGTTGCCGCTGACGCCGGCGCCGCCGAAATCATAAGCAACACGGCGGCAATCAATCCGATCGCGCTCGCTGGAATTCTCTCGCTCATGAGGTCGGATTTACTTCACAAAATGTAAAAGTCCGGTAAGAAATTAGTTGAAATTGTAATGTTTTGCGGAAGTCGGATCACGACTGGTTGAGCTAGCCACTCCCCCGATGGACATTAAATACAGTTCGACTATCTAGCGTCTCAAACAGGGACGGAAGCATGTTAAGATCGTTGTTATTTATTGGGTTTGCCATTTTGCTCAGCGCAGCGACCTTGCGCGCCGACAAACCAGCTGAGGACGCGTCAGCGGAAGTTTACATCTACAGCGCCGCCGCGATTGTCGCGGGCGGATGTTTCTGGTGCGTTGAATCGGATTTTGAAAAACTCAAAGGCGTTGGCGACGTTGTCTCCGGCTATACCGGCGGCGACTTACAAAACCCGACATACCGCAATCACAAAGGCCACATAGAGGCCGCGCGAATTCCATTCGATCCATCGATCATCTCCTACCGCGAATTGATGGACTACTTCTTCCGCCACATCGATCCGCTTGACGACGGAGGACAATTTTGCGATCGCGGATATGCTTATACGACCGCGATATTCTACCAAGGCGACGAACAGAAACGCGACGCTGAAGCGGCGAAAGCTGCTGCAAAGGCGGAGCTTGGCCAACCGGTCGTTACGCCGCTCAGGCCGGCCGCGAAATTCTGGATCGCGGAGGATTACCATCAGGATTATTACAAGAAGAACCCGGTGCGTTATAAATTCTATCGGCAATCATGCGGCCGCGATCGCCGCGTGAAGGCCGTTTGGGGCAAATAGAAAAGCCGCGGCGAGAATGCGCCGCGGCTCCTGCAGTTTTCTACATTCGGTCTTAGTCTCCGGCGTCGCCGCCACCTTCACCCGGAACTGGGAAACCGCGATCACGCATTAGCGCGTCAATCTCGGCATCGCGGCCGCGAAATTTTCGATACGCCACTGCCGGGTCGATGGAGTTGCGCGGCGCAAACAGATAGTCGACGAGTTTCTTCGCAACGTCTTCATCGTAGAAACCGCCGGGCGCTTCCTTAAACGCTTCGGCCGCGTCCGACGTCAAAACGTCTGCCCACATGTAACCGTAATACCCGGCTGAATATCCCTCGCCAGAGAAGATGTGTCCGAAATGTGGACTGCGGTGACGCATCGGCAATTCGTCCGGCATCCCAAGTTCCGCGAGGACATCACGCTCGAACTGATCAGGATCAATTCCGGTCGGATCAACCGTATGATAACGCATATCGACAAGTGCAGACGCGAGATATTCGGTCGTGTCAAAGCCCTGTTTAAAGGTCGACGCAGCCTTTATCTTTTCGCGCAATTCCTGCGGCATCGGCTCGCCAGTTTCATGATGAATAAGATAGTTATTCATAACCTCGTCAGTTGAAACCCAGCGCTCTAGAAGTTGCGACTGGAATTCGGTATAGTCGCGCACACCGCCATTTAGAGTTGGATATTCCGCACGCGATGACAGCGTGTGGAGTGCATGACCAAATTCATGAAAGAAAGTTGTTGCGTCGTCCCACGACACAAGAACCGGCTCACCCTCAGCGCCTTTAATGAAGTTAGAATTGTTCGACGACAGCGGTGTGTTCTTCTCGCCCGTATACGTGTCGTGGCTTCGATACGACGTCGCCCATGCGCCGGAGCGTTTACCGCGTCGGGCAAAGGGATCAAGATACCAAAGCCCCACGTGATCGCCTGACGTTTTGTCCATCACCTCCCAAACATTAACGTCTTCGTGGAAAACCGGCACCGAGCCTTCTGGCACCGGTGTGAAGTTGAAGTTGAACAACTCACCTGCAACAAAGAACATGGCTTCACGCAGGCGATCAAGCTGGAGATATTGTTTGACTTCATCAGAGTCGAGATCGTATTTCGCCTGACGCAGCTTCTCCATATAATAGCGATAATCCCAGGGCTCGATGGTGATCCCTGCCCCTTCGGCGTTGGCGATTTCCTGCATCTCCGCGACTTCTTCGGCAACGCGGGCTGTCGCGGCCGGCCAGACCGCCTCCATTAAATCGAGCGCATTTTCAGGCTTCTTCGCCATACGGTTTTCGAGGCGCCATGATGCGTAATTCTCATAGCCAAGCAGACCAACGCGTTCATGACGCAGCCGCAGGATTTCAGCGATGAGGGCATTGTTATCATATTCATCGCCATTGTCGCCGCGGCTATAATAAGTTTCCCAGACAGTTTTGCGCAGATCCCGCTCGTCGGAAAATGTAAGGAAAGGGTCCATTGAGGAACGCGTATTGAGGATTGCGTATTCGCCCTCGCGTTCGCGCTCTGTCGCCGCCGCTGCTGCTGCGTCTACAAATGATTGAGGCAAACCGCTTAACTGATCTTCGGTGATATAAGTGACGTAATTTTCTTCGTCGGCAAGAACATTGTTCGCAAACTTCGTATGAAGTTCTGCGAGGCGTTTATTGATTTCGCCATAACGTTCTTTAGCTTCGCCTTCCAGCGTAGCGCCGTTCGACGCAAACTGATCATAGATCAACCAGACAAGTCTTTGTACTTCGGGCGAGCGACCTTTGGTTTCATCGCTCTCGTAAACAGCGCGAACGCGATCAAACAATTTTTCATTCTGCGTAATCTTGGTGAAGAACTCCGAGAGCTTCGGCGCCATCTCGCCCTGTATTTCACGAAACTCCGGTGTCGACATGTTCGACGACCATATGCCCCAGTATGTGAAGACACGGCCAAGACCGTCGCCGGTTTTCTCCAAAGCGACAATCGTATTCTCAAAAGTCGGCGGCGCTTCGTTATTGGCGATCGCTTCGACTTCGAGAAGGTTGTGCGCCATTCCGGCTTCAAGGGCGTCTTTCAAACCAGACAGGTCAGCCTTATCAAAATGTGGAACCCCGCCATAGGGACCGTCATATTCTGATAGCAATTTCGACGCCGCCTCATTATCGGTTTCCGGCGCGCCGAGTCCCGCGAGAACATCCGTCTCGGCTGGCGCCGCGGTCGCAGCGTCAGATGTGTCTGCAGCATCGCTGTCTGTGGCGTCGCCGCCCTGTCCACAGGCGCTTAACGCCGCCATCATGGCAATGGTCGATACAATGGTCATTTTCCGCATGTTTCGCGGCTCCTTTAGGTTTTGGTTGATCTAACACCCCGTGCGCTGGAACCCGTCGCCAGCCCCTAGTTCGTGTTGCGCAATGTCGTACAGACACAATCCTGAAACAAGGGTGCGAATGACCTCAAGGCACGGTTCGTCGCGCCATTGTTGCGTTTCATCGCGGGCGCCAAAGAATATTGCGAGGGCGCGTCGCAATTGCTATATTCCCTCCCAGCAGGAGTAATCTTGCGACTTAAATCTTCGGGGCGGGGTGAAATTCCCCACCGGCGGTAATGCGAGAGAAATCTCGACGAGCCCGCGAGCGGAAGCGAATTTATCGTGGAAGCAGGATACCGGTGTGAGCCCGGAGCCGACGGTATAGTCCGGATGGTAGAAGATTTGGGCAAATTACGCTTTGAATACCGTGGGTTCGACGCCCTAAGTGTATTCAATTCGAGTTTGTTTTGACGCCCCGAAACCGTTTTTGGATCGGGGCTATTTTTATGGGCGAACGCCCGGAAAATATGGATCAGCACGAGCGGATGATGATGCGCGCCCTGGCGCTTGCGCAAATCGCGTCGGGCCGGGTCTCGCCTAATCCTGTCGTGGGATGCGTTGTCACTGATTCGACCGCAGCAATTATCGGCGAGGGCTGGCATGAAGGCCCCGGAACCGAACACGCTGAAATAATGGCTTTAAAATCGGCTGGCGTAAAAGCTAAAGGCGCGACTGCCTATGTCACGCTGGAGCCATGCAATCATACAGGTCGAACTGGACCATGCGCGGAGGCGCTGCTCGAGGCAGGCGTCGCCAAAGTCGTTTTTGCTGTCGCGGATCCAAATCCGCTCGCGGCTGGCGGCGGTGACTCTTTGTGCGCAGCGGGCATAGAGGTCGTAAGCGGCGTTTGCGAGACGCAAGCTCGCTATATCAATCGCGGTTGGTTTCGCAGCGTTGAAATGGGCCGTCCCTACGTTATCGCAAAGTCCGCCATGAGCCTCGACGGCCGCATCGCGACATCATCGGGCGAAAGCCAGTGGATCACAGGCGAAGAAGCCCGCGCCGCCGGCCATGCGCTCCGCGCCGAAGCCGACGCCGTTATTGTTGGCGCCGAGACGGTTGTTAACGACGACCCGGCATTGACTGCACGCAACGGCAACGAGGTACAGTATCCGCTGCGCGTCGTCGTCGATTCAACCGCGCGTACGCCAATCGGCGCCAAGGTCTGGGAACGTAGCGGCCGGGGCGCCCTCCTCGCAACGACAAAAAGTGCGTCGCAGAGCCGCCTCGTCGCGTTCAAGGAGATGGGCGTCGAAATAGCCGTTCTACCCGACGAAGATGGGCGCGTCTCACTGTCCGACCTTCTGGATTATCTGCGCGAGCGCGAGCGGGTTACTCTCATGGTAGAGGGCGGCGGTCAGCTCATCGGCGCCTTCTTTGACGCCGACTTGATTGATGAACTGCACCTCTTCATTGCGCCAAAGCTGATCGGCGGCGGCAAACCCGCATTTGGCGGTACTGGCGTTGAAGTCCTGGCCGACTCGAACAGATTTTCATTCGAGCGCTTGGCTGAGAAAGATGGAGATCAACACTGGCGCGGCCTCCGTCGCAAGGAGGGTGCGTAATGTTTACCGGCCTCGTCGAAGAAATCGGAAATGTTGCTGCAGTTGGCGCGGAGGGCGATTATTTCAATCTGTCAGTGCGCGCCGAGACCGTTCTGCTCGACGTCAATGAAGGCGACTCGATCGCGATCAACGGGGTTTGCCTAACGGTCACAGGGTTCTCTACAGAAGAATTCACCGTCGGTCTTGCGCCGGAGACGCTGAACAAAACTAATCTTGGTGCGCTGTCCGCAGGCGATCCGGTCAATCTCGAACGCGCACTTTTACCGACAACGCGCCTCGGCGGACATTTCGTTCAAGGCCACGTTGACGGCATCGGCGTCGTCGAATCCGTCCGCCCCGATCGCGACGCGCTCTGGATAACGATTCAGACCGGGCCGGAGTTGATGAAATACATCGTCAACAAGGGGTTTATAGCTGTCGACGGGACGTCTCTCACCGTTGTTGATACGGGGACGGATTGGTTCAATTTTACGTTGATCGATTATTCCCAAAGCAAAGCCATTCTGTCGAAAAAAGCCGCCGGGGACACCGTTAATCTCGAGACCGATATTCTAGCGAAATACGCCGAGCGTTTGATATCGCCGGCCGCCGCAGTCAGTAAATTACAAAAAGAAGGAGCGCAATGATGCCCATTGCATCGATGCCGGACGCCATAAAAGCTTACGCAGAAGGTGAAATTGTTATCATCGTCGATGACGAGGACCGCGAAAACGAGGGCGACCTTACTATTGCGGCGGATTTCGTAACCCCAGAAATGGTGAACTTCTTCGCGAAGGAAGGGCGCGGGCTAATCTGTTGCGCCCTCGCCCCGGAAATTCTCAATAAGTTTGAATTGCCATTGATGGTGCCAGACGCGGACAATCGTTCCGGGTTCGGCACGCGATTTACCCTTTCCGTTGAAGCGGCGGAAGGCGTTTCCACGGGCATCTCGGCCAACGACCGCGCCCACACCATCCGCACGCTCATCGATCCGAAATCGACGCGGGCCGACATCGTCACGCCCGGCCACACTTTTCCCTTGCGCGCCAAAGAAGGCGGTGTTCTGGAGCGAGACGGTCAGACCGAAGCATGCGTTGATCTTGCAAGTCTCGCCGGCCTAACGCCAGCGGCGATGCTTTGCGAGGTGATGAACGATGACGGCACTATGGCGCGCCTGCCTGATCTGGAAGAATTTGCGGCGCGTCACAATACGAAAATCATTTCGGTCGAAGCGATTCAAAAATATCGGCGCGAGATTGAAATAAACGGCGCGCTTCGCGCGGCGAGTTAGGAGCGGTAATTATGGCTCAAGAATTTACCGGCTCCATGAACGGCGCGGGGCTTCGACTTGCTATCGTCGCGACCCGCTGGAATGAGATGGTCGTTGACAAACTCGTTTCAGGCGCCCGTGGCGCCCTTGCCCGCTGCGGTGTTGACGAGAACGCAATTGATTTGGCAACGGCGCCCGGCGCTTATGAAGTTCCATTCATTGCCCGCAAGCTGGCGGCCACCGGCCGCTATCACGGCGTTGTTGCCCTAGGCTGCGTCATTCGCGGCGCAACACCGCATTTCGATTACGTCGCGGGCGAAGCCGCAACCGGTCTGGCAACCGCCGCGCGCGATACCGGCGTTCCAATTTCGTTTGGCGTGTTGACTGTGGACACGATCGAGCAGGCAATTGAGCGCGCTGGCACGAAAGCCGGCAACAAGGGCGAGGAAGCCGCCCTCGCCTGCCTCGAGACCATCAATCTCTGCCGTTCAATTGAGGAGGCGTAAGTGACTGCCGAAATCGTAGAAACAGTTTTTGTAGAAAATTCCTCTTTGCAAGAAATCAAAATCGGCACTGCAGTCAAACGGGCGCGAGAAGCGATAGGAATGACTCAGGCTGAATTGGCCAATAAAACAAACAAGAGCCTTGATACTGTAAAAAAGATTGAATCCGGATTGCGTGTCACCCAATGGACGGTTGTAGCTGAATTTTCACATGCATTAGGAATCTCAGCCGACGATCTGCTTGGAATAGAAACGCAAATCCCTAACCGGACAACCCGTAATCAAGCCGAACAGGCCGTCCGGACACTGCTTTCCTATTTCGGCGAGAATCCCTCACGAGAGGGCCTCGTCGATACGCCGCGGCGCTTCGTTGACGCTTATCAGGAATTTCTCGCCGGATACGCGGATGATCCGGTATCCATCCTCTCGCGCACCTTCGAGGAAGTCGAAGGTTATCAGGATATCGTCCTAATGCGCGATATTCGATTTGAAAGCCATTGCGAGCATCACATTCAACCGATGATCGGCACCGCTCATGTCGCTTATCTCCCGGGCGCGCGAGTTGTCGGCATTTCAAAGCTGGCGCGCGTTGTTGATGCATTTGCGCGACGCCTCCAAAGCCAGGAGACCCTGACCAACCAGATCGCTAACGCGATTGAGACGGCGCTCCAGCCACGCGGCGTGGCTGTGCTCCTGGAAGCCGAACACCAATGCATTTCCACCCGGGGCATCCACAAGACTGGCGTTGCCTGCGTCACCCGTGCCGTCACTGGTGAATTCCAAACCGACACAAAAGCCGAGGAGCGCTTCATGCGGCTCATTGGAAAGTAAGCCGCAAGAACTTTCGCACAAGTCATTGACCTCCACCAGAAGTGGAGGTTTGTAGCGTTTCATTTAAACCACTGGAAGTGGTTTTGTTAGGGATAGTTAGGAGTTTGGTTTGAACAAATCGGCGTAATCGCTGTCCTTGTCCTGTAGTCCATAAAACCTCCATGCTTGGTTTGAAAACCACTGCAATGGTCCAAGCGTGGAGGTCACTTACCCACAATGTATAACTCGTCCAATCCTCCACCGAAGGTTGTGGTTTTTGATTGAATAGAAAAAGGGCGGCCCGAGAGCCGCCCTTTTCGATATCTTAATTATATCGCGTCTAGAAATCGTATCGAAGACCGAAGTTTATTTCCCAGACGGAAGCGCCGAAGATGCGATCCTGATCCGCAGCTTCAATATTCGTATCGGTGATTACAAACTGCGATCCATCAGCAGAAATCTCCGATTCGATGATTGCGGCGTTGTGGCCCGACCCGCCAAACGTCACTTCACGATAGACCCCCCAATCATCATTCAGGAGGTTCGTAAAGTTATCGATATCGATGATAAAGCGCAGACGATCGTCCTCGAAGATTCCCGGAATGCCTGGTAGTTGCTGCTCGAAACGCAAATCCAACTTACCCCACCAATCGGATTCAAACCCATTCCGAGGAGCGATTGATCCAGCGAATTCGTTGAGGCCCGAGCTCTCAAAGAAATTGAAAAGCTCGTTGATTTGCGCCGTAGACAACATCGAGAGATCGACCAACGGGTCGCTCATTCCTGTTGGCACATAGATTTGAGAACGACGTTCAGAATCGTCACTATCACCGAAGAGGTTTGCCCCGCCTGCGATCGCATCGGATCCGCCATTAGTGTCATAGGTGTAGCTAAACGGCTTGCCACTGTTTAGCTGGCCCACAAAAGATAGCCGGGTCTCATAGTCACGAATAAATTCGTATGCGAGATCCCAACGCATGGTGAACGCATGTTCCAGTCCGTAGTTCGAACGCGCGATGATCGGGTTGTTGTAATCGATTGCCGCAACGTTTTCGAAGTTCGACTGCTGTGTAGAACTCGTAGCCGGATTTACGTCTTCTGCGCTAGTGTGCGCATAGCCGGCGTAGAAGTCGGAGCGCAAGCGATCCCATTCCCAGCTTTTATTGACGTAACCGGATAGTACAAACGTTTCCGGCTTAAGATCTGAATTCGTCAGCATCAGGACACCGCTGTTGCGATAACCAAACTGAGAATTGTAGATCGGACGACCATCCGGTGCGGTGCCAATCTGACCAAGATCGAGATTTTGCCAGATGTTCGGGTTTTCCTGGATCGTATAGAGGAAATCTACACCGAAGCTCCAGTCATCACCCAAACCGATTGAAGAAAGGTCGGCATAGTATTCGCCGCCAAGACTAAAGCGCCAGATCGACGAAAGTTTATAGTCTGGATCCACGAGCGCGACCTGTCCCGTACCTGCTGCGGCTGAGGCTGTAACCTCCGCCTGCATTGCCGCCGGCAGCGTAAAGCCGTCGAAACCGTTGATAACAGCCGGATCGGCGGAGAATGACGTTCCGGTGATCAAACCAGTATTTGAGAAGCTGTTTGAAAGCCACACTGAGGGATCCCCGCCGGAGAACCGTCCCGCGCCAGCACTCAGCGACAAACGATCATTCACGTCGTACTCGAAACCAATGCGCGGTTGGATCAATGAAAGTCCGTCGAACGTTTCATTGTTTGCAACGCCAAAACGCGTTTCAATTAACGGGTTGAATTCCGGCGCATTGCCCTGACTGTACCAGTCAAATCGAAGGCCCGTGACCATCGTGAAATCGTCACGCGGCGTCCAATCGTTTTGCGCGTAAATCGTGTTGATTGTACGCTTGAATGTCGCTGCGCCGTCATCCTTGTTATTCGTGCCGGCGTTCAGGTAAAAGATCGACGACGGCATCTGCAGTTCCAGATCGTCAATTGAATCGAAGGATACATCGCCTTCCGAGAACGGAACGAACTGGTTGAACACATCAAAAATGTCGCGTTCATAACCGATCTTGAACAGATGATCGCCCGCTGCGTACTCAGCTTTCGCCTTAAAGTTCCAAACGTTTACTTCAAGGCGATTGCCGTGACGGAAATTGTCCGGACCAACGAACACCGAACCGCCGCCTGGCGTGCCGATTTCAAATTGCGCGAAGTCTGTGCCGTTTAGAGAGTTCTGACCAGTAATACGGTCCTGGTAAGATACGCGAAGTTCCGTGGATAGTTGGTCGGTCCATTCCGAGAACAAGCGGCCTGAATAGGCTTCAAGGTCTTCCGATCGGCGGTACCAGTTTGACGCCAGCGAGAGTTCGCCGCGTGAAGAGCTTGTATTTTGCGGAACAACGTTGTCGCCGAACGTGTCTTGATAAGCGAGCTCAAAACGATGGTTTTCGTTCAGATAACCGTTCAACTTTATGTAAAAACGTTCGTCTTGGACGTCCGAACTCGTTGGGATACCAAGCGGGTCGAAGCCATACACCGAATTCATGATACTGGTGATACGGTCAATATCCGCTTGCGTGACTTCGTCGACTGTCGACGCGAAGGCGGAACCTGCAGGACCAGTATTCGTCGTATCAGAGCCTGAGAATTTTTCATACGCCGCAGTGAAGAACAGTCGATCTGGAATGATCGGCCCGGTTATCACGGCGCCATAGGATTTTTCGTCTGTTTCAGGCTTTGATACCGGGTCGCCTTCGAGCGAGTTGCCGTGTAGCCCCGCGAAATTGTAATCAACAAACAAGCGGCCGTGGAATTCATTGCCGCCGGTTTTTGTAACAGCGTTGATGTTGCAACCCGTGAACCCGCCATATTCAACATCAACTGGCGCGATCTCGACCGCAACTTGTTCAACGGCGTCAAATGGGAACGGCAATCGTTGTGTCGGGAATCCATTGTTGTTGAGGCCGAAGTCATCGTTTTGACGAACACCGTCAACCGTCAACGAGTTAAAGCGTTCGTTCGAACCGACGCAGCGGATACCGCGCTCAAATGATTCATCAATGTTGATGCGTGGATCGAGACGAATGACATCTTTTATATCGCGATTGAGCGCCGGAAGGAATGCCAAATCTTGCGCGCTGAAAACCGCGGAAGGCCCGGAAGCGACTTCCGAAACAGTCGAGCGGCTTGAAGTAACAATGATCTCATCGCCGCCCGCAGTCGCTGCGCTCAATACGAATGGAACCGAAGTTGTGTCGCCAACTGAAAGACGCACATCCTCAACTGTTTGGGCGCCGTATTCACTTGAGGTTACGCGAACCGCATAGTCGCCGCCGACCGAAAGGCCGCGCGCTGAGTAAGCTCCGCTAGCGCCCGTTGTCGCTGTCGTCGTCGCGCCGGTTGTTCGATCTGTGATCGTAACATTAGCGCCAGCTACAGGATTGCCGCTGGAATCTACCACGGTTCCGCGAATTGCGCCGGTCGTCGATTGCGCCATGGCAGGCGCGGTAATGACAGTAGCGAAGGCAGTCGTCAGTGCGATCGCAGCCGCCCCAGCAGAGAGCGTCTTCATCAATTTCATGTTTCATACCCCGAATTTGGTTGGTTAAGCGCCGACGCCCCCAAGGCGCTTGCGCTACTCTTACGCGACGCGGTTTAGGTACCTTGGATGACACTATAATGACAAACGGAAATGGAAATTTTGCGCTGCGGTGAGGCGCCAGGACGCACCCTGCGCAAAACGCTGATGGGGAATTTTTCTGTTTGTAACGCAATGGTTTAGACTGCGCCCGGGCGCTCGCCGCGCTGCCTGCGCTCAAACGAAAATTATACCGCTAAAACTAATTCGTTTCCTGTTGAAGAAATGCAACAGCTACATGCGTTCCGGCGCCTCTAACCCGAGAAGATCAAGAACGATTTTCAGCTGCGCGCCTGTCAGTTTCGCCAAGGCCAAGCGGGCCGTTTGGAGGCGGACCTCAGGCGCGCTGACAATTGGACAAGCGGCATAGAATTTCGAAAAGCTCTGCGCGAGCCGATAGGCGTGGTCACACAAAATATGCGGCATGCGTTTTTCGATTGCTGATTTGTGCGCATCGCCAAACGCCAAGAGCGCCAAAGCAAGATCGGTTTCTTCCGATTCCTCCAGCACGAAATCTCCCGCAGGTTTTAGTCCGGCCGCTGCGGCCTTATCCAGTACCGATTTAATCCGCACCGATGCATAAAGGAGATATGGTCCCGTTTTTCCCTCAAAAGCCATGAAGCGGTCTAGATCAAAGATATAGTCGCTGGTGCGCGGGTTTGATAAGTCGGCGAATTTTAGCGCCGCAATCCCCACTAATTGAGCTACCTTGGACGTCTCTTCCGAGCTGTACCCGTCAGCAAAACCGTTTTCTCTTAATCTATCGATAGCGCGCTCAGTCACCATATTGATGAAGTCGCGCAGTTTCAGCGTGCCGCCTTCGCGCGTCTTGAACGGCTTCCCGTCCTTGCCATTCATGGTTCCGAACCAGAGGTGTTCCAAACGCGCTTCTTCGAAATACCCGGCTTTTTCGACTGCACGGAACACTTGTTCGAAGTGCAGGCGCTGACGCGCGTCGACAACATAGAGCATCCGATCTGGTGCAATATTGCGTTGACGGTCTACAATCGTCGCCACATCTGTTGCGTGGTATCCAACCGCGCCCTCAGAATTCAAAAAGATAATCGGCGGGAGTTCTTTTTTATCGTCATCGCGCGCCACGCGGATGATTTCAGCACCGTCTGAATGCTCCAGAATTCCGCGATTGCGCAAATCATCGGTGAGCTCCGGGATGTAAGCGTCTGCGTCCGCCTCGCCCTTCCAGAGATCAAACTCGACCCCGAGATCGTCGTAGTCAACGCGCATTGCGTCCACCGACAAATCAACGAAATGCCGCCACAGCGCACGGTAACCTGGTCGCCCCGCCTGCAGCTCTTTTGTCGCTTTGCGCGCGAGACCCGCTCTTGCCTCGTCTGCTTTGCAAGCCGCGGACGCCGCCGGGTACATCTCTTCAAGGTCCGCGATTGAAATTGGCGGCTCTTTTGGGAATGGCCCTTTGTTATTGGCATCAAAATATGCCAGCGCCGGAGACCGCAACGCCATTTCCGAAATAAGCTGCCCCATCTGCAGCCCCCAATCGCCGAGATGAACGTCGCCAATGACTTCGTTGCCCGCCGCGCGGAAAATTCGTTTCAGGCTCTCGCCGATAATCGCCGCGCGCAAATGCCCGACATGGAGTGGTTTCGCGACATTTGGTCCGCCGTAATCAATGACGATCTTTTCCGGATCGGACGCGCGCCAGGCTCCAACATCTGCATCATTGGAAATCGCGCCAAGTCCAGCCTTCAGATAGTCTTTCGTCAAATTGATATTTATGAAACCCGGCCCAGCAACAGTTAGGCGATCAAACGCTTCATGGCCCAACAGTTTTTCAATTATCTTTTCCGCGATTGCGCGCGGATTTTCTTTGGCCGCCTTCGCTGCCGCAAGGGCGCCATTACTTTGGAATTGTGCGAGGTCCGGCCTATCGGCCGGTTTTACCGCGCCTAGGGCGCGATCGAGATCGGCCGCAGCAAACGCATCGCCTACGATAGCCGACAGATTGTCAAGCAACGTCATTGGATATCGGGAAACTTCAGACTTTTTCCAGAACGGTTGAAAATCGCCTGTTCCGGCGTCAATTCAAATCCGACAACAATTTCGAAATTGGCGCCGGAAATTTCCTCGTCTTTTCGGGGAATAACGATTTTGTCGATTTCGTCTGACTTCACAACGATGGTGCGTTTTTCGCCGAATTCCACAGGGATTACGAATTCATTTTTACCAATAACTTCAAGATCTTTACGTGTCACGGCTACAAAATACTTGAAATACTTCTCGCCGTCGGCGCCTTTAGGCCCTTTGCCAAATGCAAAGTCAATTTCGACCGTGGCGTCGATTGGATTGTCTGCAAAATATCGGCACTGTGACGACACATTGGTGATTTCAGCAGTGTAAGCGATATCATCCAAGCGTTCCTCGCCATCGAACTCAATCACACGAGCCGCGTCAATCAACGCGACTGTACTTGGGCATGGCGCGGGATTGCGTTTCTGCGCCTCCTTGCTGAAGCCGGCACAACCCGCGACCAATAGGCCTGCGGCGAAAAGTACGCCGGCAATCCTTTTGTTCATTACAATAAACCCTTATATCTCAACTGGTAATGCCTTTTTACCGCCAAATGAACGCCCTGCTGACGCCGTGTTAACAGATTATTGGTTTCGTAGCGTTTCACAGGCGACAGCGCAACGCCGACGCGAACACGGACCGAAGAATAATGACCCAGGCGGCGACATTAAGGAACGAGAACTTACCGTCACTCACGGTGATGCTGGCGTCACCACGTGGATTTTGCGCTGGCGTCGAGCGCGCAATTAAAACCGTCGAGAAGGCGCTGGCAAGGTTTGGCGCCCCGGTTTATGTGCGCCATGAAATCGTCCACAACCGTCACGTCGTCGAGCGGTTGGCCACAATGGGGGCAATTTTCATTGAAGATTTATCTGAAGCCGATCCAAGTCGTCCAATAGTATTTTCCGCGCATGGAGCGCCACGCGCGGCCCACGATGACGCCGAGGCGCGAAATCTTCTGAAAATCGACGCCACATGCCCGCTTGTGTTGAAGGTCCATAATCAAACCAGGCGAAACGCCGCGCAAGGCAAGCACATTTACATCGTCGGACACGCCAACCACCCGGAAGTCATTGGGACCATCGGTCAAGCGCCCGACGGCGCGACAACGCTCGTAGAAACCGTTGATGATGTTGCGAAGTTACCACCGAAAATTGGCCCCAAGGCCTACGTCACCCAGACAACGCTTTCGGTGGAAGATGCACGCGCTATTATCAATGCGTTGCAAAATCGGTTTCCGGAGATTAGCGGACCAAAAAAAGAAGATATTTGTTACGCAACGACAAACCGTCAAACCGCTGTGAAACACATCGCGCCTAACGTAGAAATATTTGTGGTGATCGGCTCGCAAACATCGTCAAATTCTAAACGCCTTGTCGATGTTGCTCTCTCGGCCGGCGCAAGCGACGCTATGCTGATTGACGACGCCCAATCTTTCGATTTTGATAAGATCAAAAATTTCCGAACGATGGGTTTGAGCGCCGGCGCATCGGCGCCGGAGAGCCTCGTCGAAAACTTTCTCACCGCTCTTGCGCAGCGCTATCGGCTTGTTATTGAAACCATTGAAACAGCGCGCGAGGATATCGCGTTTAAATTGCCAATGCGGTTAGCTGGTTAGACGCGAGAAGAGATTTCAATGATCGAAATTTATACGGACGGCGCCTGTTCAGGAAATCCGGGACCGGGCGGATGGGGTGTTTTAATTCTGGACGCCGGCGGTGAAACCGAGATTTATGGCGGCGAAAGCGAAACCACCAACAACCGCATGGAAATGATGGCTGTTATTGAAGCGCTGAAAGCAACAGCATGCGCGCCGTCAATCTTAATCCATACTGACAGCCAATATGTAAAGAACGGGATTACGACATGGATCCATGATTGGAAACGAAACGGCTGGAAAACCGCATCTAAAAAGCCGGTCAAGAATCAAGACCTATGGCAAATGCTTGATGAATTATCGGCAGGCCGCGAGATCGAGTGGAAATGGGTAAAAGGTCACGCAGGTGATGCCGGAAATGAACGCGCGGACGAACTCGCCCGACGAGGCGCCGCGTCCGCGCAATTCTAACCCTGAAAACTAAAGTTGGCCAAGCATATGTTCGACGCTTGAGACTTCGAATGCGCCCGGCGCTTCGACGTTTAACTCGGCAACCACGCCGTTATCGATTATAGCTGAAAAACGCTGTGCGCGCTCACCCATCCCAAATCCTTTGCCATCCATGGTCAAACCAAGCGCGCGAGCGAAATCACCATTCCCGTCAGCAAGCATCTCAACCGCGCCGTTGACGTTTTGATCTTTTGCCCAGGCGTCCATGACAAACGCATCATTAACTGACATACAGACGATCTTATCGACGCCCTTTGCTTTCAAAGCACTGGCCTTTTCAACAAAGCCTGGCAAATGTTTTGCTGAGCATGTTGGGGTGAAAGCGCCAGGTAGCGAAAACAGCGCAATTTTGCCAGAGCCAAGCAATTCGGTTGTTGACACTTGTTCTGGACCGTCATTTGTCGCCAGCATAACATCCACTGCTGGAATTTTGTCACCCTTCGATATGGTCATAGATATCTCCTAAATTATTTTTGCGTTTTGCGGTGCGATATGCCCCGACGTTTGGTGAATTGGCAAACTTGCGCGTACTCTCGAGCGGGAATAAGATTTCCTTCATATGGGAGACGAAGGTAAATCCGCAAGCGAAAACGGCCAAGACTTTCTGAACGGTCAGCTTTTGATTGCGATGCCAAACATGACCGACCCGCGCTTTGAGCGCGCGGTTGTCTTCATTTGTTCGCACGATCGCGATCACGCCATGGGCGTTATCGTCAATAAACGAATTGATGATCTGCACCTCATCGATCTTTTAGAACAGCTCGAAATTAAACCGGGTCAACAGGCAGACGAAACGCCAATTTTCTTCGGTGGTCCGGTCCAGACTGAGCGTGGGCTTGTCATTCATACGCTGGATTATAAAGCAGACACGACACTCGTCATCAACGATCAGATTGGACTAACGGCGACCAAAGAAATTTTAGTGGATATTGGCGGAAAAGAGCCTCCGAACAACCAACCAGAACGCTACTTATTGGCAATTGGTCACGCTGGTTGGGGCGCAGGGCAACTTGAACAGGAAATCGCCATGAATGCCTGGCTGCATTGCTCGCTGGATGAAGCGATCATATTTGAAGGCGCTGAGTCATCGGCATGGAACCGCGCGTTAAAGAAACTCGGCGTATCCAGCGCCATGTTTTCACCGGAATGGGCCGCGGTCAGAGATGACGATCAACCGTTAAACTAGGGTCCTATCGCAGACCGCTGCGTCGCCAGAGCCAACTCGAACCCTTACGGCTAGCATGCGCCGCTTCGTCAGAATTTTCCGCGATCGTTTCCGTCACCACGTCGTCATTCGGCGGTTCAGGATTGGAGAGTTCAATGACCGCCTCGTCCATATTCTGTGAAATCTCGTCGATCTTTTCCTCAGCGCGTAATGCTAGCGTTTCAGAATTGTCTATATTTGCTTTTGCCCGACGCCCGAATAAAATCTTGTTTTCTTTCTTGCATGACTGCTGGATCGGTTTGCCTAATGCGTAGCCTTGACCATAAGTGCAACCGAGCTTCAATGCCGCATCGGCTGACTTTTTATTCTCAATGCCTTCGACAATAACTTTGAGTCCAAGATCGTTGCCAAGACCGGCCAACGCACCCACAATTTTCGCACCATCGCCGCCAGACGCCAAATCGTTAGCGTAAGATTTATCAACCTTCAGAAAATCGAAGTCATATTTGCGCAGATTGGAAAGGCACGAAAATCCAGCGCCAAAATCGTCAAACGCAAGCGCAGCGCCAGCATCACGGAGAGATTTAAACACTCGGCTCGCTTCAACGTCGTCAGTAACGGCGTCTCCCTCAGTTAATTCTATCACCATGGATTTTTTCGGGAGCGAATACTCTTTGATGGTGCGGGCGACCATTTTTGCGAAATCTTTGTCGCGCATCTGGTTCCACGATACATTCATCGCGACAAACGCGTCCTTGGACTCACCAGCTTCGATTCGTTCTGCGAGATGGGCAGCGGATTGCGCCAGCATCAAATTTGTTAACTCGGCGCCCTTTCCGACAGCATTCGCTGTGCGAACAAATGTTTCTGGCCCTTCATCATTGCCGTCTTTTTGATCGCGCCAACGCGCGAGCGCTTCATAACCGACGATTTGTTTTTTTCCACCGAGCTCTACAATCGGCTGAAATGCTGCAACAATATCGCCGTTATCCAGAGCGTCGATAAAGCGCGCGCCGTCAGCGCCAATCGAAGCGGGAACAATAGCGGCGGCGGTTGCTTTTTGAACCGTGGCGCCATCGACGCCATTATTTTTGGTCGGCATCGCATGGGATGGAGCGCCTTCGACGAATAGGACAAGGCGCTCTAGAACCGTTTCATCGACGTCTGACGCTCGTACACCGCGCATACGAACCGTTCTTCCGTCGAATAACTTAATGGGTACATCAAACTTTCCATCGGTTGGCGCGACAATGTTCGATTCAAACGCTGCAAGATCATCCTCATGGATAAACTCGCGTAACGCTTCCGGCGTAAATGGGGCAGAAGAATCAGCGCCTAGCAATTCCGGCAACATTTCTGTTTGTTCGACGTCGTCAAAATTCCAATCGAGAATACCGACGCCAGCGTAGTCGAGAACCCGCGCAAGCTGGCTATTCGTTTCAATGCGCGCGGGGCCTTTCCGATGCGAATTCTGAAAATGATGCGATGACGCAAAATGTTGCTCTCCCGTACCGTCCATCGCATGCATAGTCGCGTGGCTTCTCGCGATGCCCGCCGCTTCAGTTATCGCAACAAAGCTTGCCGCAAGAACGCCGACGGTAAACAAACCGTGCGGCGCCAAGGTAAAAGCGGCTGCATCTACACCCACCATCGGCCCGACCAGTGGCGCTGCGGCCATCAGTGCAACGCCGGGGAAAATCATGCGCGCGGCAGCATCGCCGCGAAACGCCTGACTAACTGTCAAAAGAACGGCGCCGCCGCCAAGGGCGATAACCGCCATTCGCATCGCCGGCGTAACGTCAACCCGCCCAACAAGATTTAGAAATCCCATACCGCCTACGACGAGCGCAGCAGTAAACAATACGCCACCGATCACCGGGTTGTATTTGGCGGCGCTAACAGTTGTAGAAAGGAAAACGAGCGCTGCGGCTGCGAATAATCCAAGCAGCAAAATGATCATTTCTGCGCTTGTCGTTTGGAAAAAACCCAACCAGGACATCTCCAACGCTGTCGCGCCAAGGACCAGCATCAATGCACAAACAGCAATGCTGCTACGACGAAGCGCTGCGTATCCGGCGAGAAACGCAGAAGCTACAATTAATGCCCCGACAATTGCACCGCGCCCAAGTTCCATCGCTGGCGCCGCTGATACCGAAACTCCATCAGCGACCGCTGCCGCAACAATACTGATCATAAATAAACCCCGACCAACTATACTCTGACCCATGCACGACTTGCGCCGAAATTGTCCTGAAAATTTGCGACGATCAGCTACAGTTCACCGATCTTTTCGCCCGTAACGGACGCCTGCCCCCAGTCGCGCTAAATTTCAGAAATAGCAGCGCATTCCCGCCATCATCATCACGTGTATGTGACAATATCGCAAGGCGCAAATTGGGAAATTGCGCAAAAAATTGACCTAATGGGCCTTAGGATCCGAAATATGGAAATTTCTCGCGGTTAGCGCGTGTAGTTCATGGGCCCGCCATTCGCCATTGATCCTTAGATAATCCTCGGCCACGCCCTCTTTCACGAACCCACAGCGCTCAAGAACTTTTTTCGATGCGATATTGCCCGGCTGGCATGCCGCTTCAACACGATTAAGGCCAATCGCGTTGATTGCATGGCTGCTGACAGCTGCAGCAGTCGCCGCGCCGTAGCCTTTGCAAGTGAAGGGTTTTCCGATCCAGTAGCCGAGGACGCAGGCTTGCGCCGCGCCGTAGCGTATATTCGTTAATGTGGCGCCGCCTACGAGACGGTCTGTGTCTCTTTCAAAGACATGAAGGGCCAGACCCGTTTTTCGGCGTTTTTCACGTTCGAATATCTTTAGCCGGCGTTTATAACTGGACAGACTGGCGTCAATCGGCGCCCAATCCTGTTCCCATTCGGTAAGGTGCTCTCGGCTTTCTTCCCGCAGATCGCGCCATTGAGGATACTCGCGCACCGTCGGCGGCCGGAGAAGCAATTTCTCGTGCACCAAGAGCGGGTCAAAAATTGATCGCGAATTTGGTGTTAACTCAAACAATCACCAACACTCCCGTTTCGCGCCCCTACACAGTGTTACGACATTTTTCCCGAAACGGAAGCAAATAGCGGTCCATAATTATAGTATAAATCGGATGCAGAATGCAGCGATCATGATGCGTCAGTTATTTTTCGGCCTTCACAATAATCTTTTATCGCATCCATATCGGTTTCCATCGCTTTACCGACCATTCCCATAATTAACGGCGTCATCATTTTAGCCATAAATTTGTGCGGGCGGCATTCCATTTCCAGACTGAGTTCCGTCCCTGCGTCACTAGACGATACGGTGTATAGCGTATCCCAAACGGCGCCGCCTTGATCTGTTATAAAGCGCGCGTATTCATTATCTTTGTATTCCGTGATTTAAGGTCAGTGGTCGACTCGCGCCCATTCATGGAACGAGTCTCGCGGAATTTGTAACCGACCCCGGGCGTCGTTCCTTCCAGCACTTCAACATGGGTGATATGCGGCGCGGCTTTGTGAAATTCATTCACGTCTGTAACGGCCTTGAATACACGCTCAACAGGCGCGTCAATTTTGCGTGACGCATTTCTTCTGGATGCCATAAAGCCGCCTCCAATTTTCTGGTGTGTTCCACAGCATTTTGTTTTTACCCGATTTTTTCCGGCGGTTAAAGCGGGGACGGCGATCGTCATTCTAAATATGGCGCAAATCCATATTTCCGTGATATAGACACGCTGGGGTACATGTTATCGAATTTAAACGGGGTATTATCATGGGTATGCTGACGAGACTTCTTGGCGCGTTGCCGAAAAATATGCTGGTTCCAGCGGTCGTTTTAATGGCCGGCTGGTATGGCGGCGCAAAATATGGGGCGCCAGAAATGCTGATGAATTCAGTCGATGGCGCAATCGCGGAAGCTGGCGATCTTATTGGCGGTTTTATGGGCGGCGAAGAAGACGGCCCATCCAACGAGACCATCGAAGGCTAACGGGCCGCCATTTTTAAAATGTGACGGCATTTGGGCGCGCCGCGCGCTACTTTGGCCGCATTTCCCGCGCAATTAGTGATTCATCAACCTTCGGCTGGGGCAAGCACGGAGGAAATGATGAACTCACTCATCAAGACTGCTATCGCGACGGTACTCGGCATCAGTTTGTTCGCAGGTGCGCAAGCCAGCGCATCCTATCAACCGGACTATTGTCGCTCGGACCACGATCATCGGTCCCATGACGCAAATTACTACGACTATTACGACAAGGACGAGTATCATCGCGCCGGCGCTTATCGCGGCGATCGATCTTATCGCCGGAGACAAGGCTATGATCGTGGCTACGACCGCGGTTATCGCCGACACAGACCGCACAGCCGCGTTGTGTTCCGGCGAGAATTTCCAACCCGATACGACGCCTATGTCGTGATCGTTGAAGAGATATATTACACCAGATCCGGTCGTGAACAGCTTGTCTGTTCGGCGGTCGCCAAAGGTTATGACCGCCGCTACATCTCACACAAAAGAATGCGTCGCCTTGCTAGGCGGCATTGTTCAAACCGCGCACGTATTCAATTTTTGTAACGGCGGCTAACACTTCAAACGCCGACTGCCATTGCGGCGAGAATGAGGCGCGCGGAAACTCGCGCCTTTTTTCATCGTAAAATCAGCAAAACCTTGCCCGGATTTAACCACGTTTCGCCGCCAGTTTTAACCCTGTTGCGTAGACAGGTTTTGCAATTGGGCGAAAAGGGCGGACCAATGTCATTTAGCATAGCGGGCGCCATATTGGGCGCCTTACAGATGATGGCCGGCGCACCGGGAGAATTTACGGCGCAGGAAATTCTGACGACGCCAGCGGCAATTGAAATCTTGTCGCCTCAATCTATCGGTGACTTTGACTTCTCGCGATTTGCACCTGCCGACAAAAAAATCGGCGTCGCCAAGAAAGTCCTTGGCGCAGTTGCTGGCGCAGCAGCAGCCGCGACCGTTGTCCGACTTTCCGATGCTGAGCACACTCTCGCCTATTACCCGCTTGAAGCGCGCATAGACGACAGTAGCGTCAACTTCACCGAACGCCTGGCGGTTAAGCACGGCGGTATGAAGTTTCAGCTCTCCGCCATCAAATCGAACGCCGGGCCGGGCACAGCGTCCGGCTTACAAAGCCCCGCGCCAAACTTCCGCACCGACGCCCGCAAAATGAAGAACATCATGCCGGGCTATCCGCAGCCGCCAAAAATCGTGATTGGCCTAAAGGTCAGTTATTAGACCTCCGATGGCGCTACTAAATATGTTATGGTGTTGATATGAATGAATGACCGCTATCGATAGCAGTTCCCTTTCGTTTCTTGGACACACCAACTTGCACGCAGACCGATTTTCCCTGCTCCAGACCCAAATGTCTGAACAAAGCGAATGACCCAACGATCATTCGAATTTAGTTCGAAGTCACCCGGGTCAATCGTAAACGACATATTGTTGAACATAATGCTTTGAAGCCCCGTGACGAACGCACCGGGGTTTGTTGCGGTAACGTTGCCCGCGGCATCAACGGTGAAAACGACATTGTTGCTGTGGCCAAAACGAAACGCATATGTGCCTGGCGCGAGATCATCAGTTTGTGGGCCGAAGAGCGCGCCGGTTTGCCCGAAGATTTGATAGCGGTGAGCGTACGCTTGCGGATCGATATTGATAGATATCGCAAGCGCGCTTGCAAGCGCTTATAATGCAGCCGCGATAAGCATGCAAAACCGTTTTACCAACGCAAAAAAACCTGACGTTCGGTCGGAAATCATAGTTCTCTCTTCCGTAGAATGCGCCGCGTCTGGCGCTCTGCTGGATTAATATGCCTATAATCACCGCAAGAATGTGCGATTCCTCGCATCCTTAAAAATTGTTGCCGGCTAGGTTTCCGGCGCAGCGACACAGGGCGCGCGCGCCGGCGCAGCCACCCGCCCTTCTAACCAGGTCCGGCGCCGCGCACGACCCCGTTATCCGTCAGTACGTCGCCGGAAACCCGAACAGCGCCTTGTCGCCGCTCCAATCGCGATTGAGGATTTTGCGGCGCATGCGTTCGCGACGGTCCGCCTCCGGACTGAATGACCAAGAGCGCTCAATACCGAACGCCACCAGCCGATCATCCGTGCCGGCAAGCCCGGTCGTATTGGAGTAGCGTAAATACAAATCGAACCCGCGCACGGATTTATATACACTGACGCCATAGTCGATATATTCATCGTTGAATTGCTCGCGTTCAAACTCGCTGACGCCGAAGTCTCCCTGAATATCAAAGCCCGCCCCGAGCGGCGCCTTGACGCGGCCATTCAGATAGAGCGCACCGCCGGTCTCCGCGAAAACATTCGGCGCATAGAACGCCCGCGCGCGAAAATTCAACGCGCCAACATTGCGCGACACGCTGGCGAACACTTCGGAGAATCCCTTCTTGCCGGTGTGGTCGATAACGCCGTCATCATCGAGATCGAAACTGAAATCGCTCGACGCAATGAACGCGTAATACCGCGCGCCAGCGCCAAGATCGAATTTGCCAACCCTTGGACTATAGCCGACATAGGTCACCGCGAGAGGACGCACCTCGCCCGCGATAGACGTCGGGTTGGTGAATACGCCGGCAAAGACATCGCCGCGCTCGAGCTCTACTGCTCCGAAAACGGAAGGATTGAGCTTTGTGCTCTTGACTCCACGAAACGCGCTGACGGAATCGACGCCGAGCGTCCCGGTCAACGTGAACGGAGTGCCGTCGCCGGACAGCGGCCAGCCTTGCGCGCGCGCCTCTTTCGGCGCCAATGCGGCAACCGCCATGGCGAGCCAAACCCAAATCAACCTGTGCAAACGCCCCACAACGCCCGCCGATCGCAACGCCATCGGCCCCCTCCCCGAGTGAAATGTGATTATATCACGCGGAGCGCCGATCAACAAGGCGGAAGGGCTGCGCTACGCCGAAACTACGGCGCCAGCGCGCAACCGATAAAAATTTTTTCGACTTTTCCTGTCCGGCGAATTTGCTGGCCCACAGCCGAATCTGGTCTGGTCTTCGCGTTCAAATGCGCGAAGTTGCTGATGGTTTTCACGGTATTCAGCGGACAGAGGTTTCGCGGCGTAAACCAATCCATTTTGTGGTCTGGCGATGGTTTTCGTCTTCCAGTGTGCGCACGAAGAAAGCGCAACTTGTTCCCTCTTCCCGTCGGGGAGAGGTAAGCGAACTGATGGCAATCTAAATTTCTCATGACCGTCAGTGCAACGCCGTGAACCTATGAGGATAACTATCCACCAGTTTGTTCCGCGCGAATTCGGGATGGGACCCGAAATCGCGGAAACAAACGAGATTCGCGATGGTGAGGTTCTTCGAGGACTAGAAACCCGTAATCCAATTTCGTGCCGAGGTTGAGTAATGTTGCATGGCGCGCGATATCTCACGAAATATTTCTGAAAAAGATTCTTTCGCGACGCTGCGTTTGCTTAATTCAACCGGAAATCCGCCGCCGCGCAGCACACGGGATGACGCTCGCCATTGGACCATCAACGGGAACCAGTTGAAAAAATAACGCCGGGGATTCGCCCGTCATTTTCATATTGTGATGGATGCGCGCCTGCGCGGGAATGAGCGGCACTTTAGTTAAAACATATGCAGAAAATATAAGAATCGCAAGGCGGCTCAAACATATCCGGCCCGGCAATCTCGTTCATCACTGGATTGCCCTTAGAACCACTCAAACGTACCCACCATCAATCATAATTTGTGGAGACTTCTTGTTCCGGGTCGCACACGATACACTGCCGCTTACAGACTACCTAAAAGTGATGAATCCTAAGTATGCACAACCTTGCCATACGCATCGAGCACACTCTCATGCATCATTTCTGACAGCGTTGGGTGCGGGAAGATCGTGTGCATCAGGTCCTGTTCAACGAGTTCGGCGGACTTCGCGATGACGTAGCCTTGAATCAGTTCCGTGACTTCTGCGCCGATCATATGGGCGCCGAGTAGCTCGCCGGTTTTTTCGTCAAAAACGGTTTTGATAAAGCCTTCGGGTTCGCCGAGCGCAATCGCCTTGCCATTGCCGTTGAACGGAAAGCGCCCGACCTTGACCATGTGGCCGGCTTCCTTGGCTTTGGCTTCAGTCAGCCCGACGGAAGCGATTTGCGGCTGGCAATAGGTGCAGCCCGGAATGTTGGAGACGGCTAGCGGGTGAACGCCCTTTTCACCGGCGATCTTCTCTACACAAATGACGCCTTCGTGGGACGCCTTGTGGGCGAGCCACGGCGCGCCGACAACATCGCCAATCGCATAGAGGCCCGGAACGCCGGTTGAGAGCCATTCATCGACAACGATGTGGCCGCGGTCGACCTTCGCGCCGACCTTGTCAAGGCCAAGCCCCTCGGTATTGCCGACAATGCCAACGGCGAGGATGACGCGGTCGAACTCCGCCGTTTCCGATTTGCCCTTCGAATTTTTGATGGTGGCGTTGGCAATCGCGCCGGACGTGTCGAGTTTTTCAACCTGCGCGCCGGTCATAATATTCATGCCCTGTTTCTTGAACGCTTTCTCGGCGAACTTCGAGACCTCGTCATCTTCGACCGGCAGGATGCGGTCGATCATTTCTACGACGGTGACGTCAGCGCCCAGCGCATTATAAAAACTCGCAAACTCAATCCCGATGGCGCCGGAGCCAATGACCAGCAGTTTTTTCGGCATCGCATCGGGGACCATCGCTTCCTTCGCGGTCCAGACGAACTTGCCGTCAGGCTCCAGCCCTGCTTGCGGGATGGTGCGCGCCCGGGCGCCGGTGGCGAGGATCACGTGTTTCGCTTTCACCGTGTCGGACCCGGCTTTGGTTTTGACGTTCACCGTCGGGGCTGGCGAGCCTTTTTCCAGCGTCGCGTCGCCCTCGATGACGGTGATCTTGTTCTTCTTCATGAGAAAACCGATGCCGCCCGAGAGCTTGCCCGCAACCTGGCGCGAGCGTTTGACAACGGCGTCGAGGTCAAACCCAATCTTTTCAGCTTTGAGGCCGAACGCCTCCGCATGTTTCATGTTGGTGTAGACTTCTGACGTTCTGAGGAGCGCCTTTGTCGGGATGCAGCCCCAGTTGAGGCAGACGCCGCCGAGCGCTTCGCGCTCGACAATCGCCGTCTTCATCCCTAGCTGCGCGGCGCGGATCGCCGCGACATAGCCCCCGGGCCCCGATCCGATAACGACAAGGTCTACAGTGTGGTTAGTCATGCGTATCTTTCTCTCTCATATAACCTCATCCTGATGCGCCCGCTGTAAGCGGGCCTCGAAGGATGGACGCACCCCCGCACCCGCCGCCATCCTTCGAGGCTCGCTCCGCTCGCACCTCTGGATGAGGGCAGGAACTGTTGTTGCGGCTTGGAACGAACCGCAATTCGAGCGACTATAGCCGGGAACGGGGGCAAATAAACCCGCCCCCTCCACCATGGAGAAATAAAATGATCAGCTACATTCTTTGGACGTTGCTTCTCTATTTCATCTATATCGCCGCGCACGCGGTGACGCGCCTTAGCGCATCGAAGGGCGACGCAAACTTCCTCGCCTTTGCGCTCGGGCCGCGCGACGGCGCCGCCGACGCTTCCATTGGCGCAGCGCGTTGCGGCCGGGCGCAAACCAATATGGAAGAGGCGATGTTCTTTTTCATGCCACTCGCGTTTTTGTTAATGCTCACCGATAAGGCCGACGGCATTGCGCTCACTGGCGCGCTTGTATTTGTAGTCGCCCGCGCGGCGTATCTGCCCGCCTATATGATAGGCTTGCCCGCGCTACGCACGCTTGTATGGGCGGCGGGTTTCGCCGGCATCGTGATGATGGTTGTGCGGTTACACGGGTAAAAGGTATTATAGTGATGGCGATCGAAGCGAAACGAACACCGGACGACCGATTTGAAAATCTTCCTGGCTGGGATTATGCGCCGAACTATGTCGACGACCTTCCGGGCTATGAGGGGCTTCGCATGCACTATGTCGATGAAGGGCCAAAAGATGGCGTGACGTTTCTTTGCATTCACGGCGAACCGTCTTGGGCGTATCTCTTCCGCAAGATGGCGCCGGTTTTCAGGGGCGCCGGGCATCGCTTCGTTGCGGTGGACATGTTCGGCTTCGGTCGCTCCGACAAGCCGGTCGACGATGATGTCTACACCTATCATTTTCATCGGAACGCCCTGCTCGCCTTTGTTGAGAAACTCGACATAAAAGACGTTTGCCTTGTGGTCCAAGATTGGGGCGGCGTTCTGGGGCTGACGCTGCCCATGGCGGCGCCGGATCGCTACACGCGCCTCATCATCATGAATACCGGGCTTCCCGGCGGCGAGGACGCGGGCAAAGGCTTTGCTGAATGGCGCGCCTTCAACCGCGCCAACCCGGACCTCGACGTCGCCGCATTAATGCAGCGCGCAACGCCGAAATTGTCGGACGCGGAAGCCGCCGCCTACGCCGCGCCCTTCCCCGATCAGGCCTACAAAGGCGGCGTCCGGCGCTTTCCCGAACTCGTCATGATGAAAGAAGACGGCAAGGACCTGACGCCCGCCTCCGCCGAGGGGGTCGAGACATCGCTTGCTGCGCGGCAGTTCTGGATGAACGACTGGAACGGCGAAAGCTTCATGGCCGTCGGCATGCAGGACCCGGTTTTGGGGCCAAAAGTCATGAAAATGATGCGGATGCTGATCAAAGGCTGCCCGGAACCCATGGAGCTCGAAGACGCCGGCCACTTCGTCCAGGAATGGGGCGAGCCCGTCGCAAAGGCGGCGCTGGAGAAATTTGGGATAGAATGACCGCGCCTATTGTAGCAATTGTCGGAGCCGGTATTGCCGGCTCGGCCGCTGCATACGCCCTCAGTCAGCGCGGCGCGCGCGTCCATGTCTTCGAAAAATTTGCGCGTGGTCACGCCGAAGGCGCCTCGCATGGACCGACGCGGCTTATTCGGCGAGCCTATTTCGAACATCCAGACTATGTGCCCCTGCTAGACCGGGCTTATGCAGGTTGGGACGCGCTGGAGGACGCCTGCAGCGATATCGTTTTTCGCCGAACTGGCCTCATGGAAGCCGGGCCGGCAGAAAGCGTCCTCGTTTCGGGCATATTACGTGCAGCGAAAGATTATAACCTACCGCTAACGGAGCTTTCACCAGCCGACGTAAAAGCCAAGACACCGTTCCTTAATCTAAAGTCCGGCTGGGTTGCGCTGTTTGAAGAAGATGGAGGTTATCTGCTCGCCGAGAAGGCGCTCACGGCTTTTCAACTCGGCGCCGCGGCGGCTGGCGCGCATTTCCACTGGAGTACGCCAGTAAAGGGACTCCACCGCCAAGCCGGCGCCATGACTATAAACGCCGGCGCGATGCGCTTATCCGTCGACCGCATCGTAATTGCTCCCGGCCCCTGGTCTAACAGCATATTTGCGGACCTCGAACTTAACGCACCGGCGCCGATCAAATGCGCGGAGAAAGCGCATTGTTGGTTCGCGGCGAAGTCGTTAGCTGATAGTCGTGCGAGCGCTCCGTTTGGCGTCGAAGATGAAACAGGGCAAATGTATTACGGCTTCCCGGATATTGACGGCGCCGGCGTAAAAATCGGAGCGCATTACGGCGGCGCGGATTTGAACGAGCCGTCTGATCGTGCGCGCGCTTTCTCTAGCGAAGAAAATGATATCGTTACCTTTGCCCGTGATATCGCAACCGGCCTTGATGCGGCGGTTTTATCGCGCGCCTATTGCCTCTATGAGCGTAGTCCCGACGGTGACTTCATCATTGATCGCGCTCAGGAAGACGAACGCATTTCCTACGCCGTCGGTCTTTCCGGTCACGGATTTAAATTCGCGCCGCTTATCGGCCAGTTGCTAGCGGATCTTGCAACCGATGCGACGCTACCGCCGGAAGCGAAGTTTTTGTCTGCGGCGCGATTCTTATCCCCTACTCCTCCCACAGCGCGATAACCGCGCCGGCGGGGTCTTTGACAACCGCCATTTTGCCGCCCATAAGGCCGCGGATCGGCGCAACGATTTCGCCGCCGCATTCGGTCGCTTCGGCCAGGCTTTTGGCAAGGTCCTCTACGACAACATATAGCATCCATTGCGACGGTATATCCGCGTTCTCGCCGCGCGCGTGACAAACGCCGCCGACATGCTCGCCATTCGCGTCGACCATGACGTAGTCGCTATAGCCGCCCATATCGACGGCTTCAGTTTTCCAGCCGACGACCGCCTTATAGAAATCACGTACTTCATCCGCATTCTCGACGGTCAAGTCGCGCCAGCCAATTGACCCTACGGTCTGCTTTTTTGTTTCACCCATGTTTGTTCCTTCCGAGTTGCAGATCATGCTACGATCGCGCGTCTACGGGTGTCAAAGAAAGGCGACGGCATGATCACGCAGAAGTTATTCTTCGGGGCGCTAGTGAGTTTGACGATTCTTGCGCCGGCAACTGCGCGCACTGAAGCGTACGCCGTCCCCCCGCTCGCCGATGTCGTGCATCACCCGAATGCCGGGCGCGAAGGAATGGTTGCGGCGGAAGAAAAGATAGCGGCGCAAGTCGGCGCGGAAATTCTGGCCAAAGGCGGCAACGCTGTTGACGCCGCGGTCGCCTCCGCCTTCGCTATGGCGGTCACTTATCCGCGCGCCGGCAACATTGGCGGCGGCGGGTTCATGCTTGTTCACCTCGCTGATGAAAACAAAACCGTGGCGATTGATTATCGCGAGTCAGCGCCCGCCGCCGCGAGCGCAGACATGTATCTCGACGAAAATGGAGACGTTGTTCCCGGCGCCGCCACCACGACCCTTCTCGCCGCGGGCGTTCCCGGCACGGTCGCGGGGCTGCTATACGCGCTGGAGAATTACGGAACCATGTCGCGCCGCGAAGTGATTGCGCCGGCGATCCGCCTCGCCGCCAAGGGATATCCGATGACGTATTTCCTCGCGGCGATGATCGAAGATTATCGCGAGGAATTGAGCAAAGATGAGGCGGCGTTTGCGGAATTATTTAAGCCGAACGGCGCCGGCTATTTGCCTGGCGAAATCCATAAACGCCCTGACCTTGCGCGAACATTGAAGAAAATCGCAAAGAAAGGGCGTGCGGGCTTCTATGCGGGCGACGTCGCAGAAGCGATCGCTGATGCGATGGCGGCGAATGACGGGCTCATCACCATGGATGATCTTGCGGATTACAAAGTGATTGAACGCGAGCCGGTGCGCGGAACCTATCGCGGCTATGAAGTCGTCTCTATGCCGCCGCCCAGTTCCGGCGGCGTTCACTTGATACAGATGCTGAACATGCTGGAGACACGCCCGCCCCATAGATCCGCCGGCGATAGCGCCGAATACTTACATTTCCTCGCAGAAGTTATGCGGCGCGCTTATGCCGACCGCGCCGAACATTTGGGCGATATAGATTTCGTCGATGTTCCGGTCGAGGGACTGATCTCAAAAAACTACGCCGTCTCGCTCGCCTCAACCATCGGTACGCGCGCAGGCAAATCCAGCGCAATCGGCGCCGGCGATCCACCTGCTGAGGAAAGCCCGGAGACGACGCAGATTTCCGTCATCGACAAGGACGGCAACATGGTTTCCAACACCTACACTATCAATCTAAGTTTCGGCTCGCGCATCGTCGTGCCGGGCACGGGCATTTTTCTCAACAATGAGATGGACGATTTTTCCGCCAAGCCTGGCTTCGCCAATTCCTACGGTCTTATTGGCAACGAGAAGAACGCCATCGCGCCAGGCAAACGACCGTTAAGCTCAATGACGCCTGCCCTCGTTTTCAAGGATGGTAATCCGATGATGGCGACTGGCGCCCCCGGCGGCGCGCGCATCATCACCGCGGTCCTGAACGTCATCCTCAATGTCATCGACCGGGAAATGAATATCGGCGACGCGACCGACCAGCCGCGCATTCACCACCAGTGGTTGCCTGACGTTATTCTTTACGAGCCGGGCCTCAGCGATGACACCAAGGCGCTGCTCGAAGCGAAAGGTCATGAGCTCATCCCCTTCAACTGGTTGGCGCGACCCCAAACCGTGCGTGTGCGTGACGGCTGGTATTATGGCTATACGGATGAGCGCCAACCCGCCGGCGGCGCCTGTTCAGCGGATGGCGGATGTTAGGCGACGAAGTATTTTTCAACCGGTTATGAATTTGATTAGGGAGAATTTGAAGTGACCAAATTCAAGTCGGACGAAGATGTTGTCGCGTGTGTTCTGGGACACATCGCGAACAACACGACGGATCGCGGCGCAAAAGTGTGGCGAGAGCCCGTTGAAAACTATCGCTCACCCGAACGGCTTGAACGCGAACTTGCTGTCATTCGGTCAGGACCAACCCCTTTTTGCCCCTCCGTCGCTCTCGCCAAACCGGGTGATTACATTGCAAGGCAGGCGGCTCAGACGCCGCTGATTGTGGTGCGCGGGCAAGACGGCAAAGCGCGCGCCTTCAAAAATGCATGCCGTCACCGTGGATCGGAACTGGTGATCGGCAAAGGCTGCACCGGCGCGTTTGTATGTCGTTACCATGGTTGGTCTTATGCTCTGGACGGCGCGCTTCTCGGAATTCCTCATGAAGACGGATTTCCGGACATTGACAAAATGGCGAATGGCCTCGCCGAAATCACTGTCATTGAACAAAACGGCATCGTTTTCGTTGTTCACCAAACGCCAGACGAAGATCAGACCAGCGCCCACGCGATGTTGAGCGGGCTGCCGCAAGTCTTGAAGGACGATCAGATTGTATTCGGTGAATCAGAAAAGTTTATCGAGGCCAATTGGAAACTTTTTCTGGAGAGTTTTCTTGAGGGGTATCATATTAAACCGGCGCATAAAGAAACATTCTATCCGTTCGGCTATGACAATCTGAATGTGATCGAGTTCTGCGGCGCCCACTCTCGCGTCACCTTCCCGTTCCGGCGCATTGAACAACTCGCCAACGTCGACCCAAAAAACTATGACGTTTCCGACAAGCTTACCTACGTCACGCATATGTTTCCGAACGTGATCCTGGCGGAGCTGTCGCATCACAGAACGCTCGGGATCATTGAGCCGCTCAGTGTCAGCCAGACAAAAATAACGAGCTATCATCTGACCAAATCAACCGATGAGGCTGGCCGGGATGCCGCCATCGACGCCGCAAAACGGGACGTGGCCTTTGTTAACGAAACAGGTCAGCAGGAGGATATCGCCGCGGTTTCCGGAATCCAGCGTAGTCTAAATTCCGGAGCAAACGACGCATTCAATTTCGGACATTTTGAACCGGCGATTGTTCATTTTCACGAACAGCTGGCGAAGCGATTGGAAGCGCTATAAAAGCCGCGGCGTTCCAACATTTGCCTGCTACAAGGGTTCTATTTGGCCAAATATTCCGCGAACGACTCAACATCATATTGAAACTCTCCAGCGAGCCAGGCGCGGATCGCGCTAAGTTGCGCGTTGGCGCGTTCGATGGCGACGAGGCGTTGCGGCGCGTCGTTGTTTTCTCCAAGGCGAAATTCAATCATGTCCGCGAGCTTGCGTGACAATTTGAAATAGAGATCCGGCCCGAAGATCACCCGAGCCACCGTACGCTGATCCCAGAAGTGCGACAGTACGAAAAACAATCGCTCGCGTACGACATCTCCGGTAGCAGCCTCCGCCAAAACCTCGAATAAGGGTTCGATGCTGCTTAGGAGAACATCGTCCTTGTTTGTGAAATGTTCGTAGAATGTTGACTTCCCGACATCGGCGGCCTCGATAATATCGCCTACTCGGATTTCGTCATACCGGCGCGACAACACCAGTTCGCGAAAGGCATCGAATATCGCGCGCCGCGTTCGCCGCACCCGTCGGTCGTCTGTTTCGCGAGCAGTCATCTCAACACCCGTTCGTCAATAGTCCATATCCTATAAGCAAAATCCGGAAACGAATTCCGGACAGTATAGCCAATTTGTCCGGAAGCGCACATGGGCGCGCAAGTGCTTGTTGGCGCCGGGCGCGCCGGGACGCATTTCTTGATGAGGATTCCAAAGGGCTGTGGCAATGCAACAAACAAAACCATCAACTGCAATCGCTGGTAGCGTTCTCATTTTTTGCTCGCTGGCAGCGCTTTTATTCATGACCCACCACCCGACGCTCGGTGACCCGGGGTATAAAAACTTAAGCGCAGAAATCGCCGCAGAGGCAGGCGTCAATAGCTTCGTTCACGGTGCAATGATCGTCTTTGTCCTCGGTTTTTATTTCGGCATATCGCAGCTGGCGCATTCACTCGGCGCAGCTAACGCAGCCGTGAACGCTGGAATGATCGCCTTCGCGACCGCAACGGTCATGATGGTCGGAGCGCCGTTGGCGTCCGGATTTATCATATCCGGTTTGGCGGAACGCCTCGCGGACGACGCCGAACAATTGCGCGCGCAGATCGTATTCGCGGGAACAGTAAATCAGGTTTTGGCGAAAGGCGGCTCCGCGTTCTATGGCGCTGGTATATTCCTGATGTCCGTCGCGCTATTGAAACCGACGGGCCTTACCAATCTGATTGCCATGTTTGGGCTCGTCGCCGGACCTGTTATCGCGATCAGCGTTCTGAGCGGCAGGGTAGCCCTCAGCGTTGCTGGCATGACGGCCGTCATCGCGTTAATGGGCGCATGGTTTGTTTTCGTCGGCGTGCAGATGATACGCGGGAAGGTTTAGCCCCTATTCCGTTTCATCCCTGGCCAGATGATCCAATAGCCTCACAGAAAATCCGCTTGCGCCCAGCGGCATGGTCGCTGTCGCCTCCTCGCGCCAGTCCATACCGGCGATATCAAGATGCGCCCAGGGTGTTTCTTCCTTGACGAAGGCGCCGATAAACGCCGCGCCCGTGGATGCGCCGGGCGCTCCCGTTGAGCCGTTTTTGAAGTCGGCAATTACGGACTTAATTTGCTCATTGTATTTTTTATGGAGCGGCAAACGCCAGACATCATCGCCTGAGGCTTCGCCCGCAGCTTTGACGCGCGCAGCAATTCCATCATCCCAGGAGAAGAGCCCGGCATATTCGTCGCCGAGCGCGCGACCGACAGATCCGGTTAGCGTTGCAACATCGACGAGCAATCGTGGGTTGTAGCGTTCCTGCGCGTACCAGACGGCGTCGGAGAGTACGAGGCGTCCTTCGGCGTCGGTCGACATGATTTCAATTGTTTTGCCAGACATGGTTTTGACAACATCGCCGGGTCGCTGGGCGCCGCTGCCCGGCATGTTTTCCGCAAGCGCCGCGATAGCGACGATATTCACCGGCGCGTGTGACTTCGCCAAAGACTGCACCGCGCCCATGACCGCAGCGGCGCCGGTCATATCCGCTTTCATCGCCCACATACCGGCGTTCCGTTTCAACGAAATGCCGCCGGTATCGAATGTGATACCCTTACCCGCGTAAACAATCGGCGCTTCGTCGCCGCCGCCCTGATAACGTACAATCATCATGCGCGGCGGACGGTCGGATCCCTGCCCAACGCCGAGAATGGCGCCCATCCCAAGGCGTTCCATGTCGCCTACATCAAGGACCTGAACAGAAATGTTCGAAACACCGCGCAGTTCAGCGCGCGCCCGTCGAACGAATTCCTCCGGGTAGATAATATTGGCGGGTTCCGATTGCATATTCCGGACCCAGATGACCGCATTGGCCAGGTGGCGACCGCGCGCGTCAAACGCCGCTGTAGCGGCGCCTGAATCAGTAGAGATAATGTTTAACGCGCCGGTGACAGGCTCGTGGTCCGATTTGTACTTGTCGAAACTGTAAGCGCCGAGCATCGCGCCGACGCCAACGCGTTGCAATGCCTCGTTGCTCGCGCCGAACGCCGCTACTGAGACAATCTCTGCTTTTGTCGTTTTCGCCAGCGCGCCTGCCCGGCCGCCAAAATTTTCCCAGTCGCGAAGGCGCATGTCATCCGCGCCAATGCCGACAAGATGGATCTCGCCAAATTCTTCAGCGCCGGAAACGACACTTAACGTGGCGCCGACGTCGGCGGCGAAACCCTTCGCCGCAATTGCTCGCCTGACATCCTCGACAGCCTCATCGCCGAGGATGCCGGCCAAATCGCCAAGATTTTCTGCGTCGGAGACCGCAGCGATTAACGCGCCGCCTGAGTCGGCCGCTTCAGCGAAACTGACAGACCGCTCTGCGTTTGCGACGGCTGGAAAAAACGATATCAGGAAGAGAATTATTGCGAACCGCACGTTTTAGCCTCCGATGGATTGATAGACGCCGCAACGATACCGTATTCATGGCGCTGCGCAAACAACGCCAACAGTTGGAACCGGAAAGATGACACATTCGACCCACGCCTATGAAAGCGACCCGCGCAATGACGCTATTCAGATTGACATCAATGGCGAGTTGTTCGCACGCAATCAGGCCAAAATATCGGTATTCGATTCCGGTTATGTGCTCGGTGATGGCGTTTGGGAGGGATTGCGCGTCTATCCTGGACCGGACGGTAAAGGCGTAATCGCGTTTCTCGATCGCCATCTGACGCGGCTTTATGACGGGGCCAAAACTCTCGACTTCGAAATGAACGTCTCACAGGATGAATTAACGAAACGCCTTTATGATTGCCTCGACGCGAATGACGCCCATGAAGGCGTCCATATACGTCTGATGTGTACGCGCGGGATTAAGGCGACGCCGTATCAGGATCCGCGCGCGACTATCACACCGCCAACGATTGTCATTATCCCGGAATTTAAACGCCCCGTTGAAAAGACTGCCGGCGCAAATCTTTTCACCGTTCACGTGCGGCGAGGCTATCCCGACGTGCAGGACCAGAAGCTGAACTCACATTCCAAGCTGAATTGCATTCTCGCCTGCATTCAGGCCGCGAAGGCCGGCGCTGATGAGGCTTTGATGCTCGATCCCCACGGGTTTGTCTCCACTTGCAACTCAACGCATTTCTTCATTGTGCGTGGCGGCGAACTCTGGACCTCGACCGGCGACTATTGCCTCGGCGGGATTACGCGCTCAACGATACTTACCCTTGCCCGCGAAAATGACGTTACGGCGCAGGAAAAGAACTTCTCACTCCATGATGTTTATGGCGCCGATGAAGCCTTTATTACCGGCACCTTCGCCGGCGTATCCCCCGTCGCAAGCGTCGATGGCCGGGCAATTTCTGACAAAATCGGCCCGTTAACCAAACAACTGCAGTCATTTTATCTCTCCCATATCGCCGAAGAGGTTGCCAAAGGCCGATAATTCGCCAAAATATTAACGGTGGGTATTTGCAGGGGTGCAGGTGGTGACTCAACTGGTATTGGTAAGCAGCGTTGCGGCGATTGCGGGTTTAATCGTCGGCGCAATGATTTTCGATTTGATTTTCGGCAAGCGCATGCGCCGGCGAATGGGTGAACTCGGCGGCGAAGTCGCTCGGCTCCACAATGTGGCCGCATCGAAGCTTGCCGGGGATGACCCGGACTTGAAAACGCTTCTGCGTGATTTCAATTCGGCAGTTGAGAAAACCTATCGCGCCGTTGACGCTATGGAAAACCAGGTCGAGATGACCAAGCGCAAATCCGACGCCGCGAAGGAAGTAATTTCATCTTCGCAATATATTCTCAACATGCTTGAGGATTACGGCGCTGACGTGCCGTCGGTTAAGGCGCCACAGAAAGAAAAGCAGCCGACCATCGAATTGACGCCTGATAAAAAAGCGAAATTGCGTTAGGCCTATCCCGTCTATTCTAATTCTTGTGTCATTACCGGGCTTGTTCCAGTAATCCAGCGGCGTTATTTCATTTTTCTAGATTGTCGGAGCAAGTCCGACAATGACTCCAGAAATTAGATTATGATACGCATTTCCATGTTTTCCGGCCCGCGCAACATATCGACAACGATGATGCGCGCGTTCGAAAACCGCGCAGACACCATCGTCCATGATGAGCCGTTCTACGCCGCCTACCTTTCTGAAAGCGGCGCGCAACACCCCATGCGTCAGGCAATATTGGATACGCAGCCCCATGCGCGCGAAGATGTCGTTGCCAATCTCGAAAAAAATCCGACAGACGGCGAGAATATTTCATTTGAAAAAAACATCGCCTTTCATTTCGCAAAATACGATGACGATGACTGGTTGAAAGGCGTTCGCATCATTCAGTTAATCCGCGATCCCCGCGCTATGGTGGCCTCCTACGCCAACAAATATGATGACGTGGCGCCGATCATCGACAACTTGACGGTGCAACGCCGGATCTTTGATTTCGCCGAAGCGAATGGACAGCCAACACCGGTTGTCGATGCGAGCGACATGCTCAAAGCGCCGAAAGCAATGCTACGCGCCCTGTGCAGCGCCCTGGATATCCGGTTTGATGAGGCGATGCTGAACTGGCCCGCCGGACGACGCGACAGCGATGGCGTCTGGGGGGCGCACTGGTATGACGCTGTCGAGAAATCGACCGGCTTTCAACCCTATTTAGAAAGAGAAATCCACCTCTCCGGCGCCCATGAAGAAATCGCTGAGGCGTGCCGCCCTGACTATGAGTTTTTCTATGCACGCCGCATCACCGCCGGCAGTTAACGAAATCTAAACGCGCAACATATCCAAGCGCCGCGACCCGCACTGCCTTAACGAAACACTGACCATTAACCATCATGATCCGCGCCAGGTGAAGAGCGGATCGGCGCCAATCAGGCGCCTGTGGTATGGTATTTAGTTCGTACATTTTCTTGTTGGTATTTTTACCGGCGGTATTGCTCGGGTTTTACGCCCTGCGATCACGCGGCGCATTCGGCGCGTCAGTGACGTTTCTTCTCATCGCATCATTTGTTTTCTACGCCTATTGGTCAGTGGCGCATCTTGTGCTTTTGCTTGGGTCGATCGCAGGAAACTTCGCTCTCGGGCGCGCCGCGGCAACGCTGCAAACAAAGCCTGCACGGCGCACTGCTGCTGCGACCGCGATCATCGGCAATCTGTTGCTGATCTTTATTTTCAAGTACCTCGATTTCGCGGGAACCAATCTTGCGACGCTTACCGGCAATGACTGGCGACTATTGAATATTCTCCTGCCCCTCGGAATATCGTTCTTCACGTTTCAACAGATCGGTTACATCGTCGATTGCTACACCACGAGAAAGTATGAGCGCGGGCCACGCAACTACGCGCTCTTCGTTTTATTTTTCCCGCAATTGATCGCCGGGCCTATCGTCCACCATAACCACACACGCCCGCAATTTGCCGCCCTCACGAAGTCGCCGGTAAACCTGAATTTCATCGCCTATGGTTTGATGATTTTCGCTATGGGGCTCGCCAAGAAATCGCTGATCGCCGATCCAATAGCGCGCGCGATCGACCCGATCTGGACATCCGCCGCTTCAGGTGAACCCATATCCATGGCCATGTCATGGATCGCCATAATCGGTTACACCCTACAGATCTATTTCGATTTCTCCGGTTATTGCGACATGGCGATCGGGCTAGGCCTCATGTTCGGCATTCGCCTGCCGATCAATTTCAACTCGCCATACAAATCAAAGTCGATCATTGAATTCTGGCGGCGCTGGCACATTACCCTCTCAAATTTCCTTCGTGATTATGTCTACATTCGTTTCGGCGGCAACCGCGGCGGACAGTTGTTCCGTCTTCGAAATATTTTCCTGACGATGTTGATTGGCGGCGTCTGGCACGGCGCAGCGTGGACGTTTGTAATTTGGGGCGCAATCCACGCGGCGTTAATCACGGCCAACCACGCGCTCCGCACCTTTGCGCCGGCGTTTGACCGTTGGAACGATTTGCCGAGTGTTGTTGTAAAACGCGGCGCCACCCTGGTCTTTGTCATGCTCGCCTGGGTCTTTTTCCGTGCTGACACGACCGGCACGGCAATGACAATTATCACTGGATTGTTCGATGGCGCGCAAACGTCGTTTAGTCTCAATGCCGAAATTGCAGCGCTGATGTTTTTCGCGTCGGGCCTCGCGCTTTTCGCGCCGAATTCATTGCAGGTCACCGGTTACACAGATCGCCTCGATAAACCCTTGCCTAATCTCGACGCGCCATCAAACAAAATCATGCGCCCGACGCCGCTCGCGGCAACCGCAACCGCCATCATGCTCGCAGCCGGCGTCGCCGTTGCGTGGCAGCCCGCCGTTTTCATCTATTTCAATTTTTGACGCCATGGACCGCGAAACCTCACCCCTCGTTTTTTTGTTCACAGCAATCGTGATGCTTGGCGCCCTTTTGTCGAGTTCAGTGATGTTGCCTCATGAACGGTATTATCGCTTTCAGGCCCACGACAACGTCACAACGCGCAAAGCCGACTGGATCTATGAGCGCCTGCACTTTGACGAGACGCCCGTTGACGTCGCCCTCATCGGCACCTCACGCATGGCGGGCGGTCTTTCCGGCCCACAGATTGAGCGTGCTTATTGCGAGGCGACCGGTCGCCGCATTCACGTTGCAAACTTCGCGATTCCTGTGACCGGCCGCAATATGCATTATGTCATTGCAAAAGAAGCGGCCCGCCAAAAGGCGCCGGCGCTAATCGTCGTCGAATTAAACGACGTAGAATCGCGCCGCCCGCATCCGGGCTTTATTATTCTCGCTAACGCCGAAGATGTGTTGAGCGCACCGCTGATCCTAAATCTCAATTATTTTTCCGACCTCATCCGTTTGCCAGGGCGACAGTTCCAACTCTTCATAGAAAAGGTTTTGAACCGTCCAAAAATTCGCCAAAGCTTTGATAAGGAAGACTATGCCGGCCCCAATCTTGATCTTACGGAAATCATGTTCGCCATTGACGGGCGCATCAAATCCCGCCGCATCACCCACTCTCGCGAACACATGGAATTCTTACGCGAAAAACGCGCGGCCAAGATACACCGGACGTTTTTTTTACCAGGACCTTTGAAATTCGCCGAATATCGTTTTGCGCGCATCTATCTAAATAAGATTGAGCGTGTCGGCGCGGCTCATGGCGGGGACGTTGAATATGCATACATGCCTGCTTATGGCGAACCCGCCGCACCAGTTGACATGCTCGCTGAGATCCGATTGCAGACGCCGTCATTTGACCTTGGCGCCGACATCGCCACGGATCACGAATTTTGGCTTGATGCGACCCATCTAAACGCGGACGGCGCCGCCGAAGCCTCCAAACGATTTACTGAACAACTCGTCGCGTCGGGCAAATTTTTCAGCCGCGAAGGGGCGTGCAAATAAATGCGCCGCAGCGGCCTATTCAGCGGCTTGCGTCGCCGGCCCGTAGACCGAATTCTTCGGTGACGAAAACATCGTTTTCACCATCGGCTCAAAAAATTCCAGCGGCAAAGAATCATAGTCTTTGTCAAAGGCCCTTTGATCATACTCGTGGCAAAATTCATGAGTATAATCATAATACGGATGATCCTTGAATTGATCGCGCATATCACGATCCATACCGAGATAGTGGAAAAAATAATATCCTTGAAAAATCCCGTGATGTTGGACCATCCAGTGATTTTTCTCGGATACAAAAGGTTTTAAAATCGCCGCGGCGATATCCGGATGATTGAAAGCGCCAAGCGTATCCCCGATGTCATGCAAGAGTGCGCATACGACATATTCGTCATCGCGGCCGTCGCGATGCGCCCGCGTCGCGGTTTGCAATGAATGCTCAAGCCGGTCCACGGGAAACCCGCCATAATCGCCGTCCAGAATGCGAAGATGATCGAGAACGCGCTCACCGCCATTCGCAGCGAAGGGCAAAAAATGGCTGGCGATAATCCCCCAATCCTCCTGGGTGCCTTCGGTCATCGCCTTGAATTTGGCGATCTTCGGCGATTCATCTCCCATTTACAGCATCCTTTCGAATTTCACTTGGCGCGATGTTCCGTCGCGCTTAGATTAGGGGTTCATCATTATCGCATCAAGCAGGGGCGGCAGCGGGAAATGGCGAAGCGGCACAGTACTGGGCTTATCGCAAGCCTATTTAAGTTTATGGTGGCGGCATTCGCGGTGTTGTTGATCATTATTGGCGTAATAGTCGCGCCCTCACCCGTCCCCTTTGGCATAGTTTTCATTATCCTTGGGTTCTTCCTGTTAACAGCTGCTGCGCCCGATTTTGTTCGTTGGATACGAAGGCGTTGGCGCTGGCTTGACCGCAAACTCGACCGCCTCGAAGAAATTATACCAAACTGGTTGGCGCGGCAGATACGGCGAACTGCGCCGGAGGACGATAACGACGAGTAAACATCCGCCGCGTGAAGCGATTTTCCAATAGATAATATTAAACAAATCGCTGGATACTTCGTCATTTAGGAAACCAGCACATAACCGAAAATGTCTGTTTCGATCTGCATATTCGCTCATAATGAGGAACGCCTGCTGGCGAATTGTTTCAACGCCGCGGTAAATGCCGCCCATGGTCTCGACCATGAAATTCATATTCTGGAAAATGGCTCAACTGACGGCACAGCTAATGTCGCTGATACGCTTGCGTCAGCCAATCCGTATACGACTGTTCATCACATTTCCATGGCCGATAAAGCTGGCGCGTGGAATGATTATGTATTTCGCCTGGCCCCGACCGCGGATACTCATGTTTTTTGTGATGGCGATATAATGGCGAGCGAAGGATCGATCGCAGCACTGCATGGCGCCCTTCAAAAAAACCGAACCGCATATGGCGCGGCGGCGTTGCCGGCGTCAGGCCGCAGCCAGCGTGAATGGGCGAAGTTGCTTCTGACCAAAAACTATCTGAGCGGTAATCTCTATGCTCTGTCAAACCGGGCGCTGGAAACGTTTCGCGACAAGGAAATTTACTTTCCGGTCGGCGCCAAGGGCGAAGACGGGTTGATCTCATACATTCTACTGACTGATTTTGCTGGCGGGACAAACGACATCCATCGGGAGAATATTGTAGTCGTCGATGACGCAACCTTCGAATTTGAATCGCTGGCGCTCAATGCGCGCGATCTCTGGTTATTCGATCGCCGATTGAAGCGCTATTCGGAGCGTCACATTCAAAAACAGATTTTGTACAGCATCCTGAAACGCGATGGCATCGAAGCCATGCCAAAAATGATCTCAGAAATTTACACCCGCGATAATCTCGAGCAACAGCGGCCGCGAAAGCACCCGCTCTATTATTTCTATGATCAAAATACGCTGGCGCGGCTGCAAGAGAATCCGGCGCTGGCCGTAAGCAATGCGGCGTGAGGCTTAAGTTTTTTCGACTTGCGTGAATTCCAGTTCGACCGGCGTCGAGCGGCCAAAAATTGACACGGCGACCTTCAAGCGTTCCGCTTCCTCATCCACATCTTCAACAACACCCGAAAATGATGCGAAAGGCCCGTCGGTTACGCGGACATTCTCGCCAATCTCGAAGGTAATAGTCGAACGCGGGCGTGTCTCGCCTTCTTCCATGACGCCGCGAATTCGATCGACTTCCTTTTGCGGCACCGGCATTGGCTTGCTGCCGGACCCCAAAAATCCAGTCACTTTCGGCGTCGCTTTAATCAGGTGATAGGTCTCATCATTCAAAACCATATTCACAAGAACATAACCCGGGAAAAACCGGCGTTCCGTATTCACCTTGCGGCCGCGACGAACTTCGGTCACGTCTTCGGTCGGGACAAAAATCTCTTCGATAAGATCGGTAAGACCTTTGTCCTTTGCGCCGATCATAATCGCCTCTGCGACTTTCTTTTCAAAGTTCGAATAAGCGTGAACGATGTACCATTGTGCGGCCATGTTGGGTTCCGTTATTTGTGCGGTTTGCATCTTAAATCTTTAAGCAACGCAGTTAATGGGCAGGATGTTGCAGATCCCGAACCGGGCAACCTGATCAACCAGGAAGAAAAACAGCGCCATGATCGCGACCATGATCAAAACCATGACAGTCGACACCATGGTTTCGTTACGCGAGGTCCAAGTCACTTTTGCGCCCTCGCCGCGAACCTGTTGAATGAACTCAAGCGGGTTTGTTTTCTTTTTCTGTTTGTTCTCCGACGCTTTGCCCTCAATCGTTTTGGAAGTGTCGCCGGATTTGCCTTTTTTCGCCATATCGATAGCCGCCTCTTGGCGGGCTCCTATGTTGACCGGAAGATACAGTTTAGCGGGCGCCGATTTGACGCTGCTTGAACCTTCAGATGTCGGAAGACGACGCCTAGGTAATGATTTTGGGGCCGCCGTCAAGCGGCCCAGCCGTGATATTTTCTGATCCTTTACGAAATCGCCAATCTTGGGCTTTTGGCGGGTGCGCTGCCCATAGTAGATCAATTGACAAGCTTTTATTTTAATACTAAAGTATTTATATGGGCGGTCAAGAACGCAGCAACCAAAAACGCGTGTTTGTCACCGGCGGCGGATCAGGCATCGGCCTGGCGATCGCGCAGAATTTTTGCGGCGCCGGGCACCAAGTCATTATCGCCGGTCGCAATAAATCAAAACTTGAAGCGGCTGGGCACGAATATGTCGAAATAGACGTGACTGACGAACAGTCTGTCATTGATGGCGTCAACTCAGCTGGCGACATTGATATCTTCGTTGCTAATGCGGGCGCCGCCGCCACGGCGCCGGCCCTAAAGACTGATCGCGAAACATGGGATCAAATGCTGAGCGTCAATTTGACCAGCACTTATCTCTGCGCCCGCGCCGCAATCCCGCAAATGGTTGAGCGAAAATGGGGACGCTATATTGTCGTTGCGTCTACGGCGGCGCTGAAAGGATACTCTTATGTCGGCGCATACGCAGCCGCAAAACACGGCGTCCTCGGCTGGGTGAAGACGCTAGCGCTGGAACTCTCAAAAACCGGCGTCACTGCGAACGCAATCTGCCCTGGATACACCGACACCCCGCTGGTCGATGAGGCCCTTGAGAAAGTCATGGCAAAAACCGGCAAGAACCGCAAAGACGCCCTCGCCGCTTTTGTCAGCGGCAATCCAATGGGCCGCTTGATTGATCCCAGCGAAGTTGCTGGCGCCGCGTTGTGGCTGGCGAGTGATGCGGCGGCATCCGTTAATGGCCAATCCATCACCATCGACGGCGGCGAGACCGTATCATGAGCCAGGAAGCGGATGCGCTGCGCGCCTGGCTTGGCCTGTTGAAAGCGTCGAATAGTTTAAAAAAATCTGTCGATACGAACTTTCGCAGTGATTTCGGATTGTCGATATCGCGGTTCGACGTTCTGGCGGCATTGGATCGCGCGCCGGAGACGGGGTTCCGCGCCGGCGAGCTTTCGCAACTCTTGATGGTGACCGAAGGCAACACGACGCAAGTTACAGCGCCCCTGATTCGAGACGGCCTCGTCAAACGAACCAAAGCAGATGATGATGGCCGTGTTGCCTATTTCAGGCTGACGAGTAAAGGCCGTAAAGTTTTTGATCGGATGGCTGCACAGAATCGCAGGCATATTTCTAACGCCCTCGCTGACTTATCTAGCGAAGACCTGACAACCCTGAGAAATATTCTCGGTAAAATCCGCGTGCCCATTCGCGACTCCGTTGTAAGAAAGGACGCCGCATGAAGCCCGAAAGTTATTCCCCCAAACATTCTAAATGGGACTATGCAGACGGCGTCGCCCGCGTTTCGCTTAACCGACCGGAACGAAAAAATCCACTTACGTTCGGTTCCTATGCTGAGCTGCGTGATATGTTTCGCGAGCTCGTCTACGTAAAAGAGGTGAAGGTGGTTGTCTTTGGCGGGACCGGCGGTAATTTTTCATCCGGCGGCGATGTTCACGAAATCATCGGACCCCTCACCAAAATGTCGATGCCGGAGCTTCTCGATTTCACGCGAATGACAGGCGATCTCGTCAAAGCGATGCGTAACTGCCCGCAGCCGATCATCGCCTCAGTCGATGGGATCAGCGCTGGGGCCGGCGCCATCATCGCCATGGCGTCGGACATCCGGTACGCCGCACCGGACGCAAAGACCGCCTTTTTGTTCAATCGTGTTGGACTCGCTGGCGCCGATATGGGCGCTTGCGCGATCCTGCCCCGCATTATTGGCCATGGCCGCGCAAGCGAGCTGCTCTATTTTGGCCGCAGTTTTTCAGCCGAGGAAGGTCTCGCCTGGGGTTATTTCAATCAGATCGTTGACGCCGACAAGCTGGACGAACACGCCATGGCGATGGCCCAGAAAATTGCTTCGGGTCCGAATTTCGCCAACGGTATGACGAAAAACCAACTTAATATTGAATGGGATATGAGCCTCGATACTGCAATAGAAGCCGAGGCCCAGGCCCAAGCGATTTGCATGCAAACGAAAGATTTTGAGCGCGCCTACAATGCTTTCGTGAAGAAAGAAAAACCTGTTTTCGAGGGCGATTAATATGGCGGACAAGAGCTATCTCGACTGGCCGTTCTTGGAGCCGCGTCACAAACAGCTTGCCCTCGACCTCGATTATTGGGCGGCAAGCACCCTGCCCGACATCGTAGAAAAGCCCGGCGCACATAACGATGTTGATGTAACCTGCCGCGCACTCGTCGCCGCGTTGGGCCAAGCTGGCTGGTTAAAATTTTGCGTCCCGGCGGCGTATGGCGGCGCTCATGACGCCCTCGATGTTCGCTCCCTCGCCATTATTCGCGAGACGCTCGCACGCCATTCCGGCCTTGCAGATTTTGCTTTTGCCATGCAGGGGCTTGGGTCTGGCGCGATCAGTTTATTCGCTTCTGAAGAAATCAAGAAACGTTACCTTCCTGCCGTTGCCGCCGGAAACAAAATTGCGGCATTCGCGCTTTCAGAAATAAATGCCGGCTCCGACGCTGCTGCGCTAACGACATCAATGAAGGCGGATGGCGACGACTATATAATCAACGGCGAGAAAACCTGGATCTCCAATGGCGGCATCGCCGACTTCTATTGCGTTTTCGCCCGAACCGAGGCGGGGGTCACCGGTATAGTCGTCAACGCGGATGCGCCGGGATTTTCCGTCAGTGAACGCATTGATGTAATTGCCCCGCACCCGCTTGGGACCCTCGCCTTTGACAAATGCCGCGTTCCCGCCGGGCAACTCATCGGCGAAGATGGCCTGGGGTTCAAAGCAGCCCTCGCAACCCTCGATATATTTCGCACGACCGTCGGTGCAGCTGCCCTAGGATTTGCCCGACGCGCCCTCGACGAAGCGACTAAACATGCATTGACCCGCGAAATGTTCGGCGCGACGCTGTCGGATTTACCGTTGGCGCAGGCGTCGCTGGCCGAAATGGCGCTCAATATCGATGCAGCAGCGCTGCTGGTTTATCGCTCGGCCTGGACCAAGGACATCAGGAAAACCCGCGTCACCCGTGAGGCAGCGATGGCTAAACTCTACGCAACGGATCAGGCGCAACAGGTGATCGATAGGGCGGTGCAGCTTTTCGGCGGGCTTGGCGTCAAAAAAGGCGTGAAAGTCGAAGAACTTTATCGCGAGATCCGCGCCCTCAGGATTTATGAAGGCGCCTCGGAAGTTCAAAAGATTGTCATCGCGCGCCAACATCTCGAACAATTCAAAAAAGGAACCGCTTCATGAGCCATGAGGTATTGCAGCCCGAAGGCTGGCCGCGGCCGAAAGGCTACGCCAACGGCATCGCCGCGTCTGGGCGAATGGTTTTTACCGCGGGCGTTGTCGGCTGGAACGAGCAAGAAGAATTTCCATACGAAGACCTCGCCGGACAATTTCGCCAGGCGCTGGTGAACACCAAAGCAATACTTGCTGAAGGCGGCGCCGAACCATCTCACATTGTCCGCATGACCTGTTACGTCACGTCGAAGCGCGAATATCTCAACGACGCAAAAGAGATCGGCGGCGCCTGGCGTGATGTTTTGGGCAAAGTCTTTCCGTGCATGGCGCTGGTCGAAGTCGCTGCTCTGGTCGAAGACAAGGCGAAGATCGAAATAGAAACGACGGCCGTTATTCCGGAGCGCGATGATGCCTGACGGCGCGCCTAAAATAACAGTCATCGGCGGCGGCCCCGGTGGGTTATATTTCGCATTGCTGACAAAAAAGCGATTGCCAGCTGCGCTAATTGACGTCTTCGAACAAAACCGCGCCGATGATACATTCGGCTTCGGCGTCGTTTTCTCTGACGAGACATTGGATGAATTCCTGAGCGCTGATCCGCAATCCTACGATATGATCAAGGACTCTTTCGCCTATTGGACGGATATTGTCGTAAAGCATCGTGACGAACGCACGATCGTTGGCGGCAACGGTTTTGCTGGCTGCTCCCGAAAAACGCTTTTGCAGCTGCTGCAAACAAGATGCGAACAGGAGGGTGTTGGGCTTCACTTCGAACAAATGATCGACGTTGAAAGTTTCGAAGAACGTTTCGCAGATTCCGACATCATCGTCCTGGCAAACGGCATCAACTCCCCCATACGCGAGAAATATGCTGATGAATTTGGCGTCGCCGTTGAAGAGCGCCGCAATTATTTCACCTGGCTCGGTTCCACCAAACCACTCGACGCGTTCACCTTCTTTTTTCGCCAGACGGAGCACGGACCGTTCTGCGCTCATACCTATCAATATGAAGAAGGCGGCTCGACCTGGGTCATTGAGACAACGCCGGAGTGCTGGGACACGTCGGGGTTCGCCGAGATGAGCGAAGACGACTCCGCGCGCGAGATTGAAAAGATCTTTGCCGATGATCTAGAAGGCCATGGGCTCATCACCAACAAATCCATCTGGCGTAAATTTCCGGTGATCGCCTGCGAACGCTGGAGCCATGACAAATTCGTGATGCTCGGCGATATCAAGGCGACGGCCCACTGGTCTATCGGGTCCGGCACAAAGCTCGCCATGGAATGCGCAATCGCGCTGTCCGATGCCGTCGTCGCGAACCCCAGTGATCGCGACGCCGCGTTCGCCGCTTACGAAAAAGGACGCCGAACGCCCGTCGAAATTACACAGCACAATGCCGCCGTTTCCCTGCGCTGGTTCGAAGATATGTCCATGCATTGGGATAAGGAGCGATACGAATTTGTTTTCTCGATCATGTCGCGGGCGAAATCGATCACCTGGGACAACATGAAATTGCGCGACGATGATTTCGTGAATAAAACCGAAGATGAGTTTTACGGCCGCTTCCACCGCGAAACCGGTCGCAATGTCGCCGCTGCTCGGCCGACTCCGATGTTTACGCCATTCGGGTTGCGCGGCCTAATATTATCCAACCGCGTTGCCGTCGCGCCCATGGCGCAATACAGCGCCAACGATGGAAACATCAACGACTGGCATTTCGGTCATTACACAAACTTCGCGCGCGGCGGCGCCGGGCTCATTTTTGTTGAGATGACCTGCCCGACGCCGGACGCGCGCATCACGCCCGGCTGCACCGGTCTCTGGAGCGAAGAGCAGGAAGCGGACTGGAAACGCCTCGTTGAGAATATTCATGAGACGAGCGCTTCGAAAATTGCCCTGCAACTTGGCCATGCCGGCCGCAAGGGCTCCACGAAAACACCCATGGCTGACGAAAAAGGCCGGATGGACATCCCGCTCGAAGATGACAATTGGCCGATTTATTCTGCCTCACCCATCCCTTATTTCGACGGCGTCTCGGCGACGCCTAAAGAACTCCCACCCGCACAGATGGACGACATCCGTGAGAGTTTTGTCGCTGCAGCAGAACGCGGGGAGCGCGCCGGTTTTGACATGCTCGAGTTGCACTGCGCTCACGGATATTTGCTCGCAAGCTTTCTCTCGCCGCTCACCAACAAGCGTACCGATGAGTATGGCGGCGATGCATTATCGCGCGCGCGGTTTCCACTTGAAGTCTTTGAGGCGATCCGCGCTATCTGGCCGGATGAAAAACCAATGTCCGTTCGCCTTTCCTCAAGCGACTGGGCGCCGGGCGGCCTCGGCTGGGATGAACTCGAAATCATCGCTCGTGCCTTCAAAGACGCAGGGGTCGATATTGTTCACGCTTCATCAGGCCAGACCGTGCCATGGCAAAAACCAGTTTATGGCCGCATGTGGCAGACGCCTTTCGCCGAGTTTATCAAACATAAAGTCGGCATCCCGACGATTGCGGTCGGCGATATCACTTTGCCTGAACAGGTGAATGCGATCATCGCTGCGTCACGCGCAGATTTATGCGCCCTTGCCCGTCCGCATCTTAACAATCCCTACTGGACGCGCCACGCAGCTGGGCATTACGGCGTGCGCGACGCCGCCGCGAACTGGCCGAAACAATTGCAATCCGGCGAATATCAGCTATTCCGCGAGGCTGAGAAAGCAAACGAAAAGACGTTGGATCTGGCTTTGAAAGCCCGACCAACCCGGCGACATTATCAGCAGGCCGACGGGTAAAGCGTCCTCACTTGCGCGCTGCGCACAAAGCGAAAAATAAAATAACTGTCATTACCGGGCTTGTCCCGGTAATCTACGGCCACAAGCGCCTCAGTCCGGATTGCCGGAACAAGTTCGGCAATGACAATAGAAAAACTAACGATATTGCAATTTGTACCGAGTTGTTCGAAATAAATCCGACGACGACGAAATTGACGGTCTACTCCGCAGCGTCTTGTGCGGGCTGTAACTGGTCCATCGCAGAAACCAGCTCCGCGCCCTCCTCGTCTTTCAACGCTGCATCGCGTAGTGCAGACAACGTCGCTGCAGGGTTTGGTTGGCGAACAATTTCCTCGATCCGCGCCATGATACGATTATAGTTCGCAAGCCCGCGCGCATGGGTGTCGCCGTAGCCTTTCAGCAAACGCTGCATAGCCGCAATTTCGCACGCCAGTTTATAGTCTTGCGACGCAAATTCCGTGATCAAGTCTACCCATTGCTGAATGCGCGTTTGTTCAATGCGAAAACGGAACGACCGACGACGCATAAATCGAAGTTTTGACAAGAACCACAATTGCAAAAATCCACGAAGTTTCGTCGTCGGCACACGCTTGCCGCCGCCAAGAATTGCTTTAAGAACCCGCTTGCGAGTTTTCCCTTTCAGAATTCCTTTCGCAAGACCGGCTGGCAGGATATCGCATATCTCCTCCACACGAGGATGCAAATATTCATGAACAACAACAATCTGGTTCGGTTCAGCGCGCACATCTTCACGAAATCGATCGAACCGGCTTCTCCGCGTTTTCAGATCGGCGACGCGAATGGCGTCTTCATAGGCCATGAACAGCGCGAGGTGTTTTGCCGCTAACTTCGTCAAGCGAAAATTCTGTCCGTCGCCATATTGTTTGTCTGCCTCTGCGATCGGCGCCAGCCGACTCAGATATTCATCGCCATATTTTACGTCCTGAAAATCAACGCAGCGTTTGAGCCCTTCGCAAACAATGGCATGTGTCTCAGGCGGAAGTTCTTCACGCATTCTGTCCAACAGCAGCGAAATCGCATGCGACGGTTGATTTTTGGGGACTGACGCCGCTGCGGGTTTGGCGGTCGCTTTAGTATTGGATGTCGCCAAATCAAAGCCGATTGCGAATCCGCGCAGATTTGCCTCAACAGCGCGGCCGCCGGACTTGATTGTTTCCTCGAAAACTTCGCGCGAAATTGTTAACGCGCCCGATCCGGCAAGGGCGCCGAACAATACTGCGCTGATAACCGCGCCGGATGCTTCGGCGGCTGCAGCCATATCCGCCTCGATGAACCGATTGGCGGCTTTCTGCGCTGCGTCCCGCACATCATCGACGCCCTGGCGCGCGTCACCCAATCCAATTTTTTCGGAGATGGCGTATTCGCGATGGGACGACGCAATTAACGTCGTTTGTTCAGAGACGAACCCACGCAAGATGGCGCGTCCCGCTTCCATGAATTCAGCTGCGATGACGATATCAACATCGCCCGACGCAGGCATCAGCGCCATAACCGGCATTCTTCCGTTCGCAGCTGCTTCCGCGAACAGCTCAACGTAATAAACCGTTGCCCCAGTCCGTTGCGCCACCCCGGGCACGGAGGTCGATTGCACGATGTACCCCGCACGCTCGCCAAGCTTGACGATCCATGATGCGAGGACGCCGCCGCCCTGCCCGCCCATGGCGGTTACGGCGATTTTTATGGCGCGCGCTTCCGTCACCTGGCATCTCCGAATGACACTCGCTGGCGTATCTTATAGTCCATCTTCTGCAAGGCGCCGATGATGCCGCTGCGGACATTTGCTTTTAGCTTGTCCCACCATGACGGGTTGAAAATTATGTCGGCTTGGTAAAACGAAGGACACAATACAGCCGAATGCGCATTCTCACCGCAAACACCACAGCCGACACAATCATTGTTGACGTAAGCGACGGGGTCGTCCTTCAGCGGATCGGGGTTGTCACGCAATGTCAGTGATGGGCAGCCGGAAATGCGAATGCAGGCGTGATCGCCGGTGCAAGTGTCAGGATCAACGCCGAAACGCGTTCGGATGATACGTTTTCCATCTGCGATGGCCTTATGGCGGACAGGCTTTTCCCGCCGCTCGCGATTGAGCATGCATTCGCCTTGCGCAACGATGACTTTTGGGCCTTTTTCTTTTGTCGTCATCGCATCTTTCAGGACGCTCTTCATCTCGCCGATATTGTAGGTATGGACTTCCTTGATCCACTCGACGCCCATACCACGTACGGCCCTTGCAATCGGGTTATTGGTTGCCTTGGTCTTGTTGGCTGAACGCGATGATAAAATGTCCTGACCGCCAGTTGCGGCGGCGTAGCCATTATCGATAATGATCAACACATTATCGTTTTTGTTAAAGACGGCGTTGCCCACACCGCTGGTCAAACCGTTATGCCAGAAACCGCCATCGCCCATCATGGAAACCGTGCGTTGTTTCGCCTCGGCGTTGAACGCGGATGCGCCTGACCAACCTAACCCATAGCCCATGGTGGTGTTGCCGATGTCAAACGGAGGTAATATCGAAAATAGATGACAGCCAATGTCGCAGCTGACGTGAAAATCGCCGACGTCTTTCTGCACTTGTTTCATGGCAGAGAAGACGGGGCGTTCAGGACAGCCCGTGCAAAATCCGGCCGGACGTTGCGGCACAGTCTCAAAGACTGAAGCCATCCTTTCCGCGAGCAATACAGGCGCCTTCGAGGGTGCGCCTCTCACAAGTTTCGGCGCATGCTGTTCCAAAAATGCAGTAACGCCGTCGCGCATAACATCGGCGGTATATTCTCCAGCACGCGGGAACACCGTCTTGCCGATTATTTTTGTCTGAATATCCGAGCCGCGCAGGATTGAGTTGACGGCTTGTTCCAAATATTCCGGCTGGCCTTCCTCAATCAACAAAACGGCTTTTTTGTCGAGGCAAAACCCTTTCACTTCATCGTCGATCAACGGATAGGTGACATTGAGGCAATAGATCGGGATATCGGTCTCGCCAAATGCGTTGGCGAGACCCAACAATTCCAGAGCACGGATAAGCGTGTTGTACATGCCGCCCTGAACGATAATGCCTGCCTTGCCTTTGTGGCCGCCAAGAAATTCATTCAATTTGTGTTTTTTGATGAATTCGATTGCCGCTGGCCACCGGTTTTCGATCTTCTCAATTTCATGTGAAAAATTCGACGGCGGCAGAACGATGCGGCCATAATCCCGCGTTGGGTTTTCCATGGCATCGGCCAGTGTAAATGAAGGCGAAACGTTTTCTTTTGCTTCAAATGCTCCGTAGACGTGGCAAGCACGAATGCGAAGCTCCAGAAATACCGGCGTGTTTGAGGCTTCAGACAATTCAAAGCCGCGCTCAACGGCGCTCACGATAGACGGCAAATTTGGACGCGGATCGAGAAGCCACATTTGCGACTTCATCGCGAAGGCGTGGGTGCGCTCCTGCATAATCGACGAACCTTCGCCGTAATCCTCGCCCACGATGACGAGCGCCCCGCCTTTAACGCCGCTCGACGCAAGCTGCGAGAGCGCGTCCGAGGCGACGTTGGTGCCGACGGTGGACTTCCAAGTGACTGCGCCGCGCAAGGGATAATTCACCGACGCTGCGAGCATTGCCGCAGCGGCTGCCTCACTGGCGCTTGCCTCAAAATGCACATTCAGTTCGCCTAGAATATCGTGTGCATCCGACAAAACATCCATCAGATGTGAGATCGGCGCGCCCTGGTAGCCGCCGACATAAGATACGCCGGACTGCAAAAGCGCCTTCGTCACTGCGAGAATCCCCTCGCCGCGAAAAGTCTCGCCGGCGCCGATCCGCAAGTCCTCGACTTCTTTTGCGAATGACCGCTCCGCCATTCACCCTCCCATCGGCTTCAAAGGTGCAATTCTACACCGCGTTGGCGCAAGCTGAAACGCCAGTCATACGGATTCCAGCATTTGCAAAACAAATTTATAAAAATGAAATGGCAGGGGCGGAGGGACTCGAACCCACGACCCTCGGTTTTGGAGGACCTAAAATAGCTCATATCACTCAGTTTCGTGCGTTCTTGAGCCCATTGAGGCCCCATAAAGCATTGAAGATACCTTGTTAGAAATAGAAAACTTGAGTTTTCGCAGTGATCGCAACACTGCGTCGTCACCCTGGGCAAAGGCCGGGCCCGGACCAAGGATCGTCAAAAACCGGCGAAACCGAAGAAATTTAAAACGTGAAATTAGGCGGCCCCGGTGAAGCCGCCATTCCAAC
>JABDJK010000033.1 GCA_013002535.1 Hyphococcus sp. | reverse complement strand
GTCATATCGCTAAAAGTCGGGGGTCAGATAATATGTGCAGGCAGGCAGTCTCCTGGGAGACCGCCCGCCTGCCTGCCAAGCTTTTTGGGGAGAGAAAAATCGGCTTGGCAAGAAGGGTATGAAACTTAACGTCGTCATAACACGGCCCGGCCGTCCACGGTTCCAAATCTCTACGAAATCGACAATTCTGCTACTGGAGTAAGTAGCGGTGGTCGCGTATTTGTCGCCTCCGATTCCTGGGAATTTGCAAACGCCCGCGTGAACTCCGCGCTGCCGTTCGTGTTTATCGGATGAGGCGAAGAACGAATTTCGACGCCAGCGCGAGGAAAAAGGAGATTTATTATGCTTGGTTGGGCTATGACATTTCTAGTGATAGCAGTTATTGCAGCAATTTTTGGCTTCAGCGGTATTGCGGCCGGCGCTGCCGGGATTGCAAACATTCTTTTCTTTGTTTTTCTGGGCCTGTTCGTGGTGGCTATGATCGCCAGGGCGCTCCGTGGAAAATCACCGGTCTGACAAATGACCGAATAAAACTTGAGCGACGGCGACGTCCCCTCGTTGGGGCGTCGCCTTTTTTTGTTCAAAGCGACGAACCAAACGCCATCGGGGTTGTTTGGTACGATACAAACATCAGTATTAAGGGGTTCACATGCTCAATATTGGCAAACTGACGGGCGTCTCGTTAGCGGCAATTTTTCTTGCAGTTGGTTTTCCCGCGGCCGTCGCATCGGCTGATGCGGGGTCGGAACTGGCGTCGAACGCGGCGACAAGCGAACATGGCTGGCTCGATCGCTTTTATACTGATCGCAACATGAAACCCGTTTGGACAAATAAACGTTCGGCGAAGAGGAAATTGAAACGCTACGTCGATGCACTCGGGCGCGCGAACGAATTTGGTCTGGACCCCGAAGATTACGGCTATTCCACGCTGACATCCGCCATAAAGGAGGTGTCGCCGGCAACATATCGCAAGATCGATCGCATGGCATCGTTGAGCTTTGTGAACTTCGCCCTTGACGTTCGAGAAGGCAGGATATCACCGAGATTCGATTTTACGTCAGAAGAACTGGCCGGACGCGAGGTGTCCCGCGCCCAGATATTGAGCGGTGCAGCGAAGAAAAAAGACCCTCAAAGGTATCTTGCAACCCTGCGGCGTGACAATCCGATCCAGGCGTCGTTGACGGACGCGATGCGGAAATACCTGGCTTTTGCAGAATCTGGCGGCTGGGAGCCAATCTCCATCGACGCAACAAAGCTGGAGATTGGCGCCACCGGCAAAGCAGTCGAGGCGGTTGCAGCGCGTCTGCGCGCTGAAGGATTCTTTAACGGTGATCTCTCAACGAAGACTGTGACGGTGAATACGGCGTCAGGCAATGTGGACACCGAAGAAACAATGTCACAAGAACGTACTGTCGCTTTATATGACGAAACCTTGGCTGGTGCTGTGAAGCGTTTTCAGAAATCGCGCGGCATCGTTCCCGACGGAATTGTCGGGCCGAACACACTTGAGAAAATGAATGTTGCCCCGGAAGAACTGGTTAACAACATTCGTATTAACATTGAGCGGGCCCGCTGGCTGCCTCAGGATTTTTCCGAACGCTATGTCCTTGTCAATATAGCGCGCTTTACCGTCGGTCTTTACGAGAACGAACGGCTGCAACAGGAAATCAAGACTGTTGTCGGCAAATATCATCAACAAACGCCAGTATTTGCAGGATCCATGTCGTATGTTGTTTTCAATCCGTACTGGAATGTTCCATTCAGTATTCTGCGCGACGAGATTGCTCCGAAGGTCCTGGAAGACACGGATTATCTCGCCAAAAACAATTACGAAGTGGTGCGCGGATGGGACGACGAAACGGCGGAAATCGTCGATCCGAAGTCGATTGACTGGAATGACGTAATCGCTGGCGAAACCGATATCCGCGTGCGCCAAAAGCCCGGACCGTCAAACGCGCTTGGCCGCGTAAAATTCATGTTTCCAAATGAGTATGCAGTTTACCTTCACGATACGCCGGCGCAAGCGCTATTCGAGCGCACCGACCGCGCGTTCTCCCATGGCTGCATTCGTCTGGATGAACCGCTTGAATTCGCCGAATGGGTTTTCTCCAGGTCATCGGATTGGGATTATGACAAGATTGAAGCGGTGCTTGCCGCTGAAACGCGCGAGACGGTTCCATTGGAGACCGAGATCCCGGTGTATGTGACATACTTCACTGCCTGGGCGGGGCCTGACGGCGACGTTTATTTTCTGGATGACGTCTACAACCGCGACAGTAAACTGGCTGCAGCGCTCAAACGCGCAGCGCCCGTATTGGAAGTCGCTGAGACCGCCAATTTTAACTTGAAATAAGAACAAAAAACTTATTTAGCGGCGAGCGGGTCCCATTCAGCGGCCCCACCGCGCCGGAACGCCGCGGACATCGACATGCACGAACGGTCCGCGAACCGCATTGCGATCGTATTCGCCTAACCCGCCGCGGATCGCCAGGTTCACGTCATCGCGCTCGAATTCATCGACCAAGTCAAACAGAAACGCGGCGTCGCGACGATTGACGACGCCATCGCCATTGATGTCATCCATTTCGCCATCGCGTGGCTGGTAGTCCACATAGATGTCCGCTGCATCGCCGTAAACGTGCCGGCTGTACTGCACATTACCGATCGATTTATTATAGAACGGCGTGCGATAACCGCTCATTATGAAGAGCGAGTCAGTCTCGATGCCGCGCGCGTTCAACAGCGCAACGAGACGCTCAAGTTTAAGGATCAGCGCAGGGCGTAATACGACATATTTCGCCTTGGCCCTCGTCGCCTGTTTGCAAAGAAACTGACCGACCGTGAAATTCGGCGAAATCCGCGTGTCCGCCAATTCCGGCGTCACTTCGATAAAGCCGAGCGGCGCAGCGTAAATTCGATTATTACGTAATGGTTTTGTGGGGTATTGGCCAATGCGATAGCCGTTGAGCTTTCCGTCAACTATATTCGTTGCTGGCTCCAACACGAAAATATTTATGGTGATTAGTTCACCACTATCGTCGTCGGAAATCTTGATTGTATAGAGTTCGGTTTCATCTGGCGCCTTCCAGGAAAGCTTCATTCGATCGACGAGCATTCCGTCGGCAAGATCTGTGTCGAAAGTGATGTCAGCGTCGTCCGGGCGACCAATTACCTGGATATTCAAGATTTCGCCCGGTAGAACGGTGGCGAAAAATACTGGGTAGTCGATGATCAGACCCTGCACTTCGACCTGCAATTTCTCCAGCGGAGAACCTACAGGTTCGCTCACAGGGTCGGCGCTCTCATCAAGGGCGTTTTCAACGATCATTGTGGCGGCATTTTTTATGCGATCATGCGCCGCATCTCCCGCCAGCGGCGGCGATTGAATAACGCGCGCTGCAGCACCGTCGCTATCGCGCAAAACGTCGTCAATCCGGTTGTCTGTGACGACGTTCGCTAGCGTGAATAGGAAGTAAAATATAGAAATAAAAAACACGGATACTGAATTCGGAAAGAGCTGAAGCCGGCGAAAAATCGTCGTAAGTTCTAGTGCTTGACGCCGACTTCAGTAATCCGCCCCGGAATACCAGCCTACGCCGTGGTCGACGACGAACCGCGGGTCACGATAATGTAAACCGCGTGAATGATGCCAGGAATGTATC
>JABDJK010000013.1 GCA_013002535.1 Hyphococcus sp. | reverse complement strand
AGGCGCTCCCCTGCTAAGGGAGTATATCCCAAAAGGATATCGAGGGTTCGAATCCCTTCGTCTCCGCCATTTTATATATCTCGCGACAGATCGCTTTACGATCGTCTCCGATGGGGTGGCCAACGATCGTCGGCGCGCCGTAGCGTTTCACGCAATCACATTTATTGACGGCGTCTAGTTCTTAATTCGGCCTTTGATTTGTTTGCGAAACATGTCGCCATATGGCGGACGGATCATTTTTATAAGCTCGCTGTTCGTCTGCTTATAAATCGACTTTTTATGGCTGAATTCCTGAAACCCGTCGCGCCCGTGGTAGCACCCCATGCCGGACGGCCCGACGCCGCCGAAAGGCAAATCTTCCTGTGCAACGTGAAAAATTACGTCATTGATTGTGGCGCCGCCTGACAATGTAGATGATAACACCTGCGATTGTTCGTTTTCGTCGGCGCCAAAATAATAAAGCCCCAGCGGATGATCATGGGCATTCACATAGTCGATGGCGTTGTCGATTTTTTCGTATGATTTCACCGGCAGGATCGGACCGAAGATCTCGTCCTGCATCACCGCCATGTCGTCGGTCGGGTTTAGGACCAGCGTCGGCGGCATCATTCGCTGCGGTTGCTGCGAGAAATCTTCGTTTTTCGGATTGATCTCGACAAGCTCGCCGCCCTTTTCGCGCGCATCATCTAGATAGCCTTGCAGGCGTTCATAGTGGCGCTGGTTGATGATTGATGTGTAATCGTCATTTTCTTTAAAGCCGCTGGGCATCATGGTTTCAACGGCTGACTTGGCGTGGCCGACAAATTCATCGATCTTTTCGTTAGGCGCCAGAACATAATCCGGCGCTAGACATATTTGTCCGGCGTTTAATACCTTACCGTGCATGACGCGGGTTGCGGCTTTTTCGAAATTCGCAGAGCGTCCCAGGATTGCCGGCGACTTGCCGCCGAGTTCCAGCGTCAGCGGCACGAGATTTTCCGAAGCCGCACGCATGATGTGACGCGCGATGGAACCGGAACCAGTGAAAACGATGTGGTCAAAGGGCAGTTTCGTAAACGCCGCGCCAATCTCCGGCCCGCCGGTGACGACTGCGACTTCGGTTTCGTCGAAAGCGTCGGCGACGATTTTTTTCATTAGCCCGGATGTATTCTCCGTAAACTCCGACGGTTTAATCATGGCACGGTTGCCCGCGGCGATAACGCCAGCAAGCGGCCCAAAGACCATCCCTACCGGAAAGTTCCAGGGCGCGATGACGCCGACAACGCCCTTCGGTTGAAATTCGACCCGCGCCGAGGCGCCGAGCAGGCCGAACGGAAACTCGACCGAACGGCGCTCCGCTTTCATCCATTGACGCAAATGTTTTTTTGCAAACTTCAATTGCGCAATCGAGGTCGCGGTATCGGCAAATGCCGTAACGTCTTTCGAGCGATGGCCAAAATCCGTGGAGACGGCATCGTTGAGGGCGTCGCTGTTTTCGACTAGAAGATTGATCGCACGATCAAGCCGGTCGATTCGCGCCGCCGCCGTCGGAGCGCCCTCTTTCAGTTGCGCAGCTTTTTGTTTCGACAACAGGCTTTGCATTGCATTTTCTGTAGAAATGTCATCTAGCGGCATCCATCTGCCTCCTGAATTTTAAAACCGAGCGCTACTTAACGCCGGCTAGAGCGAACGCGAAATCAACAATTTCATGATCTCGTTGGTGCCGCCATAGATGCGTTGAACGCGAGCGTCGGCAAAGAGACGACTAATCGGATATTCATCCATATAGCCATAACCCCCAAAGAGTTGAAGGCATCGGTCCATGACCTCGCCTTCCAGTTCCGTCACAAGATATTTTGACATGGACGCCGTCGTCGCATCGAGCTTGCCGTCGATCAATTGCTGGGTGCAATAATCGACAAAGACGCGGGCCATGGTCGCTTTTGACTTCAATTCAGCCAGTTCGAATTTTGTATTCTGAAACGCCAATATGGGCTTGCCGAAGGCGTGGCGCTCCTTGACATAGTCAATAGTGAGATCGATCGCGAGTTCGGTGGCGGAGATCGCCTGCACCGCGATTTCCTGGCGCTCCTGTGGCAATTGCTCCATCAGCTGGAAAAACCCTTGCCCTTCATCTGTACCTAGAAGGTTTTCGGTCGGAATCTTGACGTCATTGAAGAAAAGCTCCGACGTGTCCTGCGCCTTGTTGCCGAGTTTTTTCAAATTGCGCCCGCGCTCAAACCCGTCGGCCCCGTCAGTTTCGACAACCATGAGTGAGACGCCCTTGGCGCCCTCGCTCGGATCGGTTTTGGCGACAACGATAATGATGTTCGCGTTTTGGCCGTTAGTGATAAATGTCTTTGATCCGTTGACGACATATTGGTTGCCCTCTTTCAGCGCCGTCGTCTTGACATTTTGCAGATCAGAACCTGTGCCCGGCTCAGTCATGGCGATAGCGCCAATCAACTCGCCTGTCGCCATTTTCGGCAGCCAGCGTTTTTTCTGTTCCTCAGTGCCGTAATGTAAAATGTAGGGCGCAACGATTGTGTTATGGAGCGGCGCGCCGAAGCCTTCGACGCCTTGCTTGATCTGCTGCTCAATCGCAATCTGCTCATAGGCGAAGTTGCCGCCGAGCCCGCCATATTCCTCCGGCATAGACATGCACAAAATGCCCTGCTCGCCCGCTTTCTCCCAGGCCCAGCGGTCAACACGGCCCTGCTCGCGCCATTTCTCGACATGGGGCGTCAACTCGCGCTTGAAAAATTTCGCGACCTCTTCCTCAAACAAGACAAGCTCATCGGTTTTCCATTGCGGACGTTCAGTTTGCACACCGGGCATCTAAAACTCCAAATTCGCATCATGTTGTAATTACCGGAAATCACCGGATTTCGATGACATCCCATAACTCCCCCGCGCCCCGCAACAGGATTTGGCAGTTCGCGCCGGGCGAAAACTTTTTCTCCTGTGAATATTGGCCCGCAGCCACATCTGTTCCGTTTTTCGCGCGGCAACACCTTCGACTGTCATCCCGGCGCATGCCGAGATCCATGGCTCGCCAACGCAATTACTGCAACGTTGGTAATCGGCGCCATGGATTGCGGATCAAGTCCTCAATGACGGCCAATATAATATTGCCGCCGCTTCACGCGCGGTTTAAGGAAGCTTTGTGTAATATTACATCTCCGCCCCTCCATTTGGCCTTATACTGGAGAGCGACGCGTGCAGACTGCACTGATGCGTCTATGTCTAAATGCAAGTTAGTGACGTTTACGCAACACAAGATTGACTTGGGCACGCCACCGCGCCTACGTTTCCTCATTGTACGCGGGGTGGGGCATCAAATGAGCTGGGTAAGAATTCCGTTTTATGCGGTGTGTTTCGCTGTGTGCGCAACAGGCATGCATTCAACTTCGGCTAGCGCCCAGGAACCGCCCACTAAGATCGAGGGACTTATTCCTTCCTCAGTGCGTCCCGGCGTTATCGAAAGCACGTATGCTGACGACAAAATTCCTGAGATAGGCAATTTACCGAGTATCGTTTCACCTTATGAGCCCGCCCAGCCCGAAGGTGCGCGAGCGATCCGTTTCGTGTTAACGTCAATCACAATTGACGGCGCGCAATCAATCGACGAGAGCGTTTTCGCCCCGCTATATGCTGAAAAGATCGGACAGGAAATCGCCCTCGGCGAAGTCTTTGAGATTGCGCGCGACATTACGCGACTATACGCAGAGCGCGGTTATCCACTAAGTCTCGCTTATGTGCCAGCACAAGAGATTGACGGCGGCGACGTCCGGATCCGCGTCATCGAAGGCCATGTCGAAACCGCAGAAATTTCTGGCGCCAAAGCCCTTCAATCGCGTCGGCTGCAGAAGCTGGCGGCGAAGCTTACGGCCGAGCGACCGCTCACCCAATCCTCGCTTGAACGCTATCTTCTTCTTGCCAATCAGCCGGCGGGCCAGGCTGTCACCGGCGTCCTGAAAAAAGGCGAAAACGGCGGCGTCGGCATGGTCCTCGATGCGGATTTGAAGCGCCTCGCGCTCGCCGCCGGCGTAAATAACCGGGCGTCGCGAGCGGTCGGACGCGAGCAGTTTTATGCGCGCGCTTCAATCAACAGTATTATAACGGGCGCCGACAGCCTGAACTTCAGCGCAGTACAAAGTTTTGAGCTGGATGAACTTACTTATTTTGCAGGGTCTTATGTCACGGCGATTGGCGCCGAGGGCTTAAATGTAACATTGCGCGCGTCGCGCTCTGAAGCTGCGCCCGGCATTCCTTTCCTTCGCGATCTGGGGTTTGAAACCATGGGATGGACGGCAGGCGTCGGCGCCAGCTATCCGCTCATACTTTCCCGTGATAAGAATTTGATCTTAAGCGCCAGTACAAACTGGAAAGAATTCCAAAGCGCATTCGGCGTTTCGCCAAACACATTTGATACGCTTTGGACAACGTCATTTTCGGCGGCATTTTCATTCGCCGATGATCTTGACGGGCGCAATGCGTTGCGCGGCGAAATCGTTCGCGGTTGGGACATATTCAACGCGACGCAGGCGGGATCACCTCTCGCAAGCCGCGCAGGAGCCGGCAGTGAGTTTATATCGTTGATCGGCGAAATCTCGCGAACCCAGAAAATAAACAGTTGGCTCAAAGGCATTGTCGCCATCAACGCACAAACCGCCAACAACCCCCTCCTTTCTTCTGAGCAATGCGGCTATGGCGGCGGCAAAGTCGGGCGCGCTTTTGACTCCTTTGAAATTTCAGGCGACCGTTGCGTCACCGGGCTTCTGGAGTTGCAGGCGAGCCCTGAATTTCTGAAGCATGGAAAGATTGCGATCCGGCCATTCGCCGCTATTGACGCTGGCGCGGTCCGACAAATCGGTGACTTGGAAGCTGGCGAGTCGCGCACGGCGTCACTCTATTCGGCGAGCGCCGGACTTCGCATATCCCTTTCCAAACATGTATCGGCGAGTGTGGAGGGCGGCTTTCCGTTGAAGGGCTCCGTTGCGCAGGAAGGGGACGATTCCGCCCGGTTCTTCTTTGGTTTGGAGGCGCGCTACTAAGGCGCGGAAGGGGAAATATTATGAGTTCAGATTGCAAAAAAGCATGGTTGGCCGGCGCTCTTTGCGCACTGATCACCGCGCCCGCTTTCGCCGCACCTGAGAATGGCGTGATCACCGCTGGCGACGGAATGGTTAATCCGGAAGTCGGCCAGACGACAACAATTGATCAAGTCTCAGATCATCTCACAATAGAGTGGCAAAGCTTTGACATCGCGAAAAATGAAAGAGTGATCTTCAATCAACCGAGTGCGGATGCCATCGCGCTCAATCGCATTCTTTCCGGTTCGCCGTCGATGATTGCTGGACAGATATCAGCCAATGGGCGCATTTTTCTCATTAATCGCAATGGTATAGTCTTCACCTCTTCATCCAATGTCGACGTGAATTCACTTCTTGCGACAACGATTGATATTGCAGATAGCGATTTTATCGCCGGCAATTACGATTTCTCCGTACCAGGCGCACAGGATGCGCTGGTCGCGAATGAAGGCTCGATTACCGCCACGGACGCCGGACTTATCGCCTTTGTCGCGCCCAATGTTGCAAACTCCGGCCTTCTGCAAGCTAACCTCGGGTCGGTCGTATTGGCATCTGGCGAAGTATTCACGTTTGATTTCTTTGGCGACGGTCTGGTGACCTTTGCGGCGTCTGACGTCGACGGGATGAAAAATGGTTCGATCAATGTTGACGGTGATATTCTTGCTCGAGACGGCGCAGTAATTCTTACAGCCACGGCGGCGCGTGATTTCATCAACACGGTGATCAATATTGAAGCAGACCTTGTTGCGTCCAGTGCAACGATTGAAGGCGGCCGCATTATTCTATCGACCGGCGATCAGGGGACGATAAATGTAGCCGGCGACATGAACGCGACCGGCCGCGATGGCGGCATGATTGAAATCGACGGTGGCGAAGTCTTTGTGGATGCTGGCGCTGCGCTAACTGTCGATGCCGATCAGGGAATGGGTGACGGCGGATCAATCGCTGTTACGTCGCGCGAGCGCACAGAATTTGCCGGTCTGGCGAGCGCAGAACCAGGGGCCAGCGCCGGTACGGGCGGCGACATTCTCATCGCGTCTGACAATGTTTTGATTTTCTCTGGGCAGGCCCGCGTTGGCGACGGCGCCAATGCCGGTACGGTTACCCTGACCGCGGGCGGCGGGTCCTCTGGGGGCGGAGGAAGTTCAGATGAAGGAACCACCGGTGGCGGGGGCGCAGGGGGCGGTGGTTCATCTGGCGGAGGGTCATCCGGCGGCGGAACGCCTAGTGTAAGCGGCGGCGGCTCCACCGGAGGCGGAACGCCTGGCGCAGGCGGCGGCGGTCCAGTTGTCATTGTCGCCCCGCCGATCGCCGACACCGCAGCAACCAGAATTTCAGAGGTCGCAAATACGACTGCGTACGACCCGCGCAGCTTCGACGAACAAGCGGCGGATGATTTTGCATCCGCCATCGTTACGTTTGAAAATGAATTGACATTTGACCTAACGCCGGACGCTGAGGATGCAGGCGAGAACAACGACGCGACCCTCATGTGCTTGCACGGCGTCTCTGAAAATGCCTGCCGCGGCCCGGCGCGCAACTGATACAGTCACAATTTTTCATTACAAACGTCGGGCGGTTGACGCACCGTTAGATTTAATGTGCGCTTAGCAGGACGCAAGCCATATCTTCAATCAGCTTCCGTCAACCGTCGCAGCAAACTTGACGTGTCCCAACGGCCGCCATCCATGGCTTGCACGTCTGCATAGAATTGATCGACCAGCGCCGTTACGGGAAGCCGCGCACCCATCTCGCGCGCTTCGGCGAGCGCGATGCGCAAGTCTTTCCTCATCCAGTCGACGGCGAAGCCAAACTCAAACTCGTCCGCGGCCATGGTCTTCATGCGGTTTTCCATCTGCCAGCTTTGCGCCGCGCCGCCGGAGATCGCTTCCATGACCTTATCAATATCAAGGCCGGCTTTCGTCGCAAAGTGAACGCCTTCCGACAAGCCCTGCAACAACCCGGCAATGCAAATCTGGTTGACGGCTTTGCAAAGTTGTCCGGCGCCTGCCTCACCAATGTGAACAATGCGCGCGCCGTAACTTTCCATCACGGGCCGCGCCAGTTCCACATGGGCGCCGTCGCCGCCGCACATGATGGAAAGCCTGCCATTCTCGGCGCCCGCCTGCCCGCCGGAAACCGGCGCGTCAACAAATCCGACGCCAAGCTCGCCCAGTTCAAAATGCAACCGCCGCGCGAGCGCCGGCGACGCTGTCGTGTGATCAACGAATATAGCGCCCTTGGAAAGTCCGCCTGCGGCCGCCGCGACAATTTCCTCAACATCCGGATCATCGCCGAGACAGGCAATGATTATGTCTGCGTCCTTGACGGCGCCCGCCGGCGTGTCGCTCGCGCGGCCCTCATGTTCCTCCGCCCACTTTTTCGCTTTGGCGCCAGTGCGGTTATAAACCGCAACGTCGAAACCCTTCGCCGCGAGATGCCCGGCCATGGGGTAGCCCATGACGCCGAGCCCCAGAAACGCAAGCATTTTCATCGTCAATTATCCTGTGTGGTAGTTGCTTGAAAAATAAATCAGCGGCGTCGCGACTTCGCTTTCAAAGCGAACCACTTCGCCGACAAGAATGACGTGATCGCCCGCCTTGTGACGCGCGTGAATTTTGCAGTCAAACGCCGCGAGGCGATCTTTCATGATCGGGGCGCCTGTCTCCCAGGTCTCGATTTCATCGTCGGTGAATTTGTTCTGGCCCCAGGTGGCGAAGCGCTGCGACAAGTCCTTCTGGTCAGAGCGTAGGATGTTCACGCTATAGCTTGTCGTGCTCATGAACGCTGGATACACCGACGCCTTGTTTTCAAGGCACCAAAGCACCAGCGGCGGCTCCAGCGAGACCGATGTAAACGAGTTAATCGTCAGCGCCGCGAACCCGCCGTCGCCGGGCGCTTTGCAACCGGCGACCGCGACGCCCGTGGCAAATCGGCTGAGGGCGTCTTTTAACGGGCGGTGCGGATCGGTCATGAAGGAGCGGCTTTTATCTTGGCGATTAACGTTTCGAGGTCGTATTGACTTGGTTTTTTGAACTCCCGGCGTTACCACCAATCACGAGAAAATCAAAATAAACAACGGAAATCACCGAGAATTTTAAAAGCCGCGGCGCGTTAACCGTTCACATTCGCCGCGGCGCACGCCAATCTGCCATCAATGGAAGCATTACTGAACTCACCAATCCAGATGTGGGCGACGCTAGCGATTATCGGCGTCACCATAGTCTTGTACACGCTGGACCGCTATCCGCTGGAACTTGTCTCGGCGGGCGCGATTGTTGCGCTCCTCATATTGTTCCTGATCGCGCCGAACCTCCCCGCGGTAGATGCGGTGATGACGCCGGATATGTTGCTTGCGGGGTTTGCGAGCTCGGCGCTGTTTGCAATTCTGGGGCTCCTCATCATCGGTCAAGGCATGTTTCAGTCCGGCGCGCTGGAGCATCCGACGGAGTATTTGCTGCGCGCCTTTGACAAACGCCCGATTATCATCACCGCCTGCGTTTTCATTTTCATCATGGTGACGAGCGCGTTTTTGAACAATACGCCTGTGGTCGTCATGTTTATCCCGATCATGTCGGCGCTCGCCATGCAGAGCAAAATTCCGGTCGCTCGATTTATGATGCCGCTCTCGTTTCTGTCGATCTTCGGCGGGATGACGACGATCATCGGGTCATCAACCAACTTGCTGGCCGCGCAATCCTATAAAGCGACAACCGGCGGCGAGATCGGTTTTTTCGAATTGACGCCCATGGGGCTAATGCTCGCTGGCGTCGGCATCGTTTATATGTTGACCCTCGGCCGCTGGCTGATGCCGATCCGCGAAAACCCCAACCAGCCAACCATGAGCGAGCGTGAAGGCAAACACTTTATTGCCCAGATCGAAATCAACCGTCATCACCCATTGATCGGCAAAGGCCCCGTCGCGGGTTTGTTCGTCGATCTGCCGGATATAACCGTGCGCATGGTGCAGCGGCGCGAGAAGGCAATCCTGCCGCCATTTGATGATTTTGAATTCCGCCAGGGCGATGTCGTTATCGTCGCGGCGACGCGCGGCGCCCTCACCGCGCTTTTAAAATCGAGCCCCGACATTCTTGAAGGATTGATGGCGGAGACGTCAATCGCCGACGACGAAGACGGTTCCGTCCAGCGCTCGACGCAATTAACGCTGGTTGAAGCCATTGTGGCGCCAGGCTCTCGTTACATCGGTCAATCAATTGCGCAGTTGGGTTTTCACGCTCAGTCTGATTGCGTCATTCTGGGGATCGAACGGCGCAGCCGCATGATCCGAACGCAGATGAATACGATCCGGCTTGAGGCCGGGGATGTGCTTCTAATTCTCGGCGACATTAATGACGTCAGAAATCTGCGCGCCGACCGCGATATATTGATGCTTGAATGGTCGATGCAGGGTCTACCGGATCAGCGAAACGCCCGCATCGCCGCCATAATTTTCGCCCTCGTTATCGTCGTCACGACAACCGGCATGGCGCCAATCGCCGTCTCCGCGATCGCAGGCGCAACGGCTATGGTAGCCACAGGCTGTCTCAATGTTAGACAAGCGGCCCGCGCCATTGACCGGCGGATATATTTGCTCATCGGCGCATCCCTCGCCATGGGCGTCGCGCTCGAACAAACCGGCGGCGCTGCGCTGATCGGTCATGGACTTGCCGCAACCGCAGGCTCATTCGGACCGCTGGTATTGATCTCGTCATTCTTTATTCTATGCGCCGCGCTCACCAATGTGCTGTCGAATAACGCGACTGCCGTCCTGTTTACTCCCATCGCCGTCAGCGCGGCCCGTGAGCTCGGCATTGATGAGCACATTCTCGTTTTGACAGTCATATTTGGTTCAAATTGTTCCTTCGCAACGCCGGTCGCATACCAAACAAATTTGCTCGTCATGACCCCCGGTCACTACAAATTTAAGGACTTCATGCGGGTCGGCGGGCCCTTGATTATTGTCTTGTGGGCGGCTTACACCGCGCTGGCGCCGTTTTATTTTGGGCTCAATTGACAGCTAAAAAGAACCGATTCATTGCCCTTATGATAATCGACCGCTAACATTTTCCCCGTAGGACAAATTCTTATGAGTAACGAAGATTTTGCGCAGCGGTTCGGTCTGGAGGGCGGTGAGTTTTATATCACTTCGCCTGCCCCTTGCCCGTATCTCAACGGCGAAGTTGAGCGCAAAATTTTTTCCTATCTCTCGGGCGACATGGCGTCATCGACAAATTCGCTGCTGACGCGGCGCGGATTTCGGCGCTCACAAAACATTATCTATCTGCCGGCTTGTGAAGGCTGCAGCGCTTGCGTTCCGGTCCGGATCGTTACTGAAGATTTTGACGTCACGAAATCGCGCAAACGAATTTTGACGCGCAATGCCGACATCTCACGCCGGATCACCGGCCCGCGCGCTTCCGGAGAACAATTTTCGGTCCTGCGCGCTTATCTCGACGAACGTCATGAGAAAGGCGGCATGGCTGACATGACCGTTCTTGATTATGCGTCGATGGTTGAGGAAACAAATGTCGACACGATGATTGTCGAATATCGCGTCGAGGATCCGGATACAGGTGAAGAAAAATTGATCGCCGCCAGCCTTACTGACCGCCTTTCCGACGGTCTCTCCATGGTGTACAGTTTCTTTGAACCGGAAGAAGCAACCCGCAGCCTCGGGCGCTTGATGATCCTTGATCATATTTCCTTCGCCCGTGAATTACAGCTGCCTTATGTCTATCTTGGCTATTGGGTGAACGGCTCAAAGAAGATGGCCTATAAGGCCGATTTCCAACCACTGGAACAATTAACGCGGGCCGGCTGGGTGCGTATGGATCGCGAGACCAGCTAACGAATTCCCAAACCCATGGTTCTTGCCTGAATACCCGGCGCGCGGCATTGTGCGCCGATGACGAATTCCAATTCTGACGATCCAATAAAGTTTCCGCGCCGCAAGCTGATTGCAGGCGGCGGCATTCTCGGCGCTGCCGGGCTCGCCGCCGGCTGCGAATGCGGCGTTCCGGCAGGCATTGAAAATATTGGCGGCGCAATCCGCCAGCGCGAATTAAAAATGGTGACGACCTGGCCAAAGGATTTTCCAGGCCTTGGCACCATGGCGGAACGCACGGCGCAATTCATTACGGACATGTCTGGCGGAGCTATGAGTGTGCGCGTGTTCGCGGCGGGCGAGCTTGTACCGGCTTTTGAAAGCTTTGACGCAGTCTCCGACGGCGCCGCGGACCTTTATCATGGCGCAGAATATTACTGGGTCGGTAAATCGCCGGCATTTGCATACTTCACCGCGGTTCCCTTCGGCATGACCACATCTGAAATTATGGCGTGGACAGAATTTGGCGGCGGGCAGCAATTGTGGGACGAGCTTTCCGCGAAATTCAATATAAAACCGTTTGCCGCCGGCAATACATTGAACCAGTCGGGCGGCTGGTTTAAACGCGAAATCAATTCTCTCGAAGATATGCGCGGGCTAAAAATTCGCATGCCCGGCCTTGGCGGCGAGGTCTTACGTCGCATCGGCGCCAGCGCGGTCGCTATATCGGGCGGTGAAATTTATCAGGCGCTGCAATCCGGCGCCATCGACGCCACAGAATGGGTCGGCCCGTGGAACGATCTCGCTTTCGGTTTCTACAATGAAGCAAAATATTATTATAATCCCGGGTTCCATGAGCCGGGCGCGCAGCTTGGCGTCGGGCTAAATCTTGATCTCTGGAATACCCTCAATTCGACGGAACAGGCGATCATTCGCGGCGCTTGTCAGTGGGCGAACAATTTATCCGTTGCAGAATATATGCATCACAATGCGGCATCGCTCGATCAATTGGTTGATGAGCACGGCGTTGAATTGCGGGATATGCCGGAAGATGTCCTGGAGGCTGCGGCCGCAGCGTCAAAAGAGGTTCTGGAGGAAACCGCAGAACATGACGATCTGACCCGGCGCATCTTTGAGAGTTTTAAAACATCGCTCTCCAAAAGCATGGCGTGGAACGGCGTCTCCGAAGAGGCTTATATGTCCGCGCGCCGCAAATATATTTCGTTATGAAAACCATCAATGTTAGCGCGGCGCCTTTTACCTCTCCCCGACGGGGAGACGTTGAAATTTGCTTGCGAATTTCGGGTGAGGGGGAAAAAAAATCGCGGAAATCGTTAAAATCATTCCCCATCACCCTAACCCTCTCCCCAATGCGGAGAGGGAAGCAGATCGCACGGATGCCTTAAAATATGCTGGATCTCATCGGCGACATATTGAATTGGGCGGCGGCCGGCGCTCTCTTTCCGCTGATGCTGCTGCCATTGGCGTCCCTCTTCCGCGAAGCAAAGGCTGGGTCCGTATTGGTATGGATGGCGCTAGTTATTGTATTAGTTTTCGCCGGGATTATTTTCGGCGCCATAACACCGACTTTACGCGAAGCCCCGGACGCTAGTGGACTTATAATTTTTACAATTTTTTGCGCCGTCCTTTTCGCGTTGGTTTTCCTGATAGGCGGCGCAAGCACCACCGCGCGCTGGCTGTTACCTATATTCGAACGGATCACCACCGGCGCAGGCCGCGCGGTCATGTGGCTCTTGCTCGTCATGGCGCTGGTTCAGTTTACGGTCGTTCTCCTGCGATATGTCTTCGGGATCAACTCGCTCTTTATGCAAGAATCCATCACCTACATGCACGGGATCGTGTTCCTGATTGCCGGCGGATACGCGCTCCTCACCAATGATCATGTTCGCGTCGATATTTTTTATCGCGAGGCGCCGCCCAAACGAAAAGCTGTCATCGATCTAATGGGAACGTATCTGTTTCTATTCCCCATCTGCCTTCTCATCCTCTGGACCGCGTCGCCTTACGTCGCGCGGTCATGGGCATTCTTCGAAGGGTCGGCGGATTCTTCCGGCATCCAAGGCGTCTTCTTGTTGAAATCTCTTATTCCCGCCTTTGCTCTCCTTCTTTCAATGGCCGGCTTCGTAAATGCGCATAAAGCCGTGGAAGTTCTGAAAGGTCGGACGGGATGATGGTCTCGGTTTTAAGATTCCATATTCGCCGTTCTTTCCCGCTTAGGCGGGAATCCAGGACAATCAAGAAAAACGGGCTTTACCCGTCAAATTTCTTTTGCTGGATCACTGCCGGCGCGGGGATGAGCGGCAAACGAGGGCGCGGAGAAACGTAATGGACATCTCCGCCATTGAAACCGGATTTTGCCTTTGCACTTTCGCCGGCTGGCTGGACATCATGATGGTTGTCGCGCTTTGCGCCATGTTGATGGCGGGGTATCCGGTTGCATTCTCGCTCGCGGGCACGGCAATCATTTTCGCGGTGATAGGTCTGGCAGCAGGCGTATTTGATCTTTCCTACATAAAGCCGTTTCCGTCGCGAATTTTTGGCGCCGTTTCCAACACGACGCTCATCGCTGTGCCGATGTTCGTCTTGATGGGTGTCATCCTAGAGAAGTCTAAAATCGCCGAAGACCTGCTGGACGAAATGACCAAACTCTTCGGCACGATGCGTGGCGGACTTGGACTTTCCGTCACATTTGTCGGCGCTCTCCTCGCTGCGTCCACCGGCATCGTCGGCGCAACGGTCGTCACCATGGGTTTGCTCAGCTTGCCGACCATGTTGCGGCGCGGCTATGACCCGGCGTTTGCATCGGGCTCCATCGCAGCGGCGGGAACGCTTGGACAGATTATCCCGCCATCGATCGTCCTAATCCTGCTTGGCGACGTTATTTCCAATGCCTACCAACGCGCGCAGCTGGAAATGGGTGTTGCTTCACCGGAAACCGTTTCTGTAGGACATCTCTTCGCGGGTGCGCTCATACCCGGCCTGATGCTTGTCGGCCTATATATGACGTGGCAAATATTTGTCGCTGTTACCCAGCCAAACAAGGCGCCAGCGATCCCCGCCGAAGAATTGGGAACGACAAAAGAAACATGGATCGCCGCGGCAAAGACTTTACCTGCGCCGCTATTGCTGATCGTTGCTGTGTTGGGTTCAATTCTGGCAGGCGCGGCGACCCCCACTGAAGCCGCGAGCGTCGGCGCCATTGGCGCCATGTTGATCGCGGGCGGGCGTATGGCCCCGAAAGGATCGTTCGCATTCGGGCGACCGGCAGTTTACGTTTCGGCCGCCGCAATTGTTGGATTGATCCTGTTAACGTCGTTGCTGGATCTGCGCCTTGGACGTGAATCGGTATCGACGACGGAATCAGCGGGCATCGCCCTAGCTTTTCTCCTCTGCGCGCTGACGCCATGGGGGCTCATTGCAAGCCTGGTTCAGATGCGCCGGGAACGAACGATGGCGCCTATCCTCGACCAGACCGCGCGCGTAACGACCATGGTCTTCACGATCCTCATCGGCGCCGCGTTATTTTCGCTCGTGTTTCGCGGGCTCGGCGGCGATGACACGGTGGAACAAGCGCTCGCATCGACGCCAGGCGGCGTCGCTGGCGCGGTCATCACCGTAATGATCGTTATGTTCCTGCTTGGCTTCTTTCTTGATTTTATTGAGATCACGCTTGTCGTCGTGCCCTTAGTCGGCCCGCCGCTCCTCGCCATGGGGCTCGATCCGGTCTGGCTCGGCGTCATGATCGCAATCAATCTGCAAACGTCGTTTTTGACGCCGCCGTTTGGTTTCGCGCTCTTTTATTTACGCGGCGTGGCGCCGCCGGAAGTCAAGACGACGGACATTTATCGCGGCGCGATACCCTTTATTTTTATCCAGCTACTGGCGCTCGGCCTGCTGGCAATCTATCCGCAATTAGCGACCTGGCTGCCGGGCGCGCTATATCAATGACGTCGTCGTTTACGCGTCTGAATGCGTCAGCGATGCGACGCCGAGCGGCACATTAAATTTTTCGCACCACACCCAGACTTGTGTGTATTCAGCGAGATCAACGCCTTGCGGCAGTTTGTAGACTTGTTGACCGGTTAACTCATTCAGCGGCGAAAATTTTGTCTCTGGCAAATATTCGCCATTGCCAAAGCCAAGCTTTGGGTCGGGTGCGCCGTCGAGACTGAAATTTTCACCCAGAACAACATAGACGCCATCATCGGCGCGCGTAATTGTTATCTCGCCCGTCATGATGTGATCGCTTCGGCCTTCGAACTCACCGCTTGCAAGGACGACGCCCGAGGCGGCGTTTAAATGATCCGCGACTTCCGCAGGCGCCGTCGCTTGTTCAGCGGCATCTTGCCCGCCACAACCGGCAAGCAGAGCGGTAGATACCGCCACAAGCGTAACTCGAATGGTGTTATTCATGACGGTCTCCTGTTGCAATCAGCGCAAGAGCTATGCACTTCCGGCGGCTTGTCAGCAAGCAATCGACCGGCAAGAAACCAAATTGTGATCGAAAAACTGCGAGCGCACATCCACCCGTTTTAATGTACCAAGCTGTTACAATATCTGGCCGCAGCGTTACAACAGCCAAAGCACAACGGTCAGGGATAACGATCCGGCAATGAACAGAATTGTGAACAAGCCAAGACGCCTTGGTGATTGAGTTTGCGCCGCATGCGCATGGAGGCGGCTTTGCACATCGCGGGCGTTGCGCCAGGCGCCCCAGAATATTGCGACGCCAATGAGTATAAAAATTGTCGCGACCGCTTTCGCCGCCCAGGTCGGGTCGGTTTCCTTAAAGATCGCCTGAAAGCCGAGCCCGAGACCCACGGACGCCAGTCCCGTTCGCATCCAGCCCGCATAGGTGCGCTCATTGGCGAGAAGCGTTCTGTCCTCGGCCCAGTCTGTGCGTTTTTCCGCAAGATCGTCTGATGATGGGCTCATTCCAGTCCTCCTGCGAACGCGACCAGCGCGTCGATACGTTTCTCAATAGACGGATGCGTCATGAAAACGCCAGCGAAAGGTTCGGCGTTGTCGACCATCATCTGTTTCACGTCATTGGGCGCATCAACATCAGACCGTCCGGAAATTTTTTGAAGCGCTGAGATCATTGCATCGGGATTTCGGGTCAGTTCCACTGCGCCGGCGTCAGCGAGAAATTCACGCTTTCGCGAAAGCGAAAACCGGATGACCAGCGCCAGGATATAAGCGAGCACAATCAGCGCAATGGCAATAAGTATAAGGATGCCGCCGCCGCGACTGTCGCCATTGCGCGAGCGCGTATGCCCGCCGATCCGCACGCCAGAGCGGAACATATTACGAAACAACAATTCGCCGAAAAACGAAAATATGCCAACGAATATAACCGCGATAACTAACAGGCGAACATCTTTGTTTTCGATATGGGTCAACTCATGGGCCAGCACCGCTTCCAATTCATCGCGATCGAGCGTGTCAAGAAGCCCGCGGGTGACCGTTACCGTATAGCTTTTTTCCGTAAGCCCGCTGGCGAAGGCGTTGAGCGCCGGCGATTCAATGATGTTCAATTTCGGCATCGTAATCCCGCGTGCGATGCATAGATTTTCCAACAGATTATAAAGTTCCGGGGCTTGCCGTCGCGACAGGCTTGTGGCGCCAACCGACTTCTCTATCAATTCCTGATAGGACATCCAGGCGATCAGGAACCATAGCCCAGCGCCAAGAAAGGCATAAGGCCAGATGCGCCCCCAATGCTCGAAACCGAGCGCCAATCCTTCTCCGACATCATCAAATTCACCGGTAAGGCCGACATACCCGACCGACAAACCGTACATCAGCAAGAGCAACAACACCGGAAATCCGGCGAGCAGCAAAACCGATTTCAGGTTGTTATTCCAGATATGGGTTTGAAGACCGTAGGCGCGCATTAGCTTCCCTCAAGCGCCCAATCGCTGGCGGCTTTCGCATGCAGCGACGTCGTGTCAAGCACTGGAAGGTCCGTGTGGGACTGATCAATAATCATGCAAAGTTCTGTGCAACCGAGAATGACGCCATCTGCACCCTTCCCGCGCCAATGATCAATTATTGACAGATATTCTGCCCGGCTTTCATCCTTGACAACGCCGTTGACCAGCTCGTCGAGAATGATGCGGCCGATGACCGCCTGCTCTTCAGCGCTCGGCGTCACAACCTCACCGTCATATCGTTTGCCAAGCTCACTGCGATAATGCGCCTCGCCCATGACGACGGGCGTGCCCGTCAATAATGGTTTTCCAATCCCGCGCGTGCGCATCTCATCGCTAAGCACATCAAGCATATGAATGAGCGGAACACTGACCGCGCCGCAGACCGCGTTCGCCGCTACGTGCGTTGTGTTTGATGTGATGATAAGCGCATCAACGCCGGCATCGGCAAGGCGCCTGGCGCCTTTTTCCACTTCTGCGTTGAACGCATCCCAATCGCGCGCGTCGTAATGTTTGATCATCACGCCATAGTCGAGGGCATACAGCATCAAGTTTGCGGAATGCTCACCACCCAGTCGCTCGCGCGCAAACTTGTTCAGCAAGCGATAATAGATCGCTGTCGCTTCCGGGCTGACGCCGCCGATTAACCCAAGAAGCTTCATGATGCATTCGCCTGGTGCGGTTGGCGCAACATCGCGAGCAGCGGCGGCGCCTCCGGAATATCCAGCCGGCGTTGCGTAACGAAGCCAAGACGTTCATAAAGCGGCGTGTTGCGCGGTTTCGAATTTTCCAAATAAGCAAGTGCGTTTTCACTGTCCGCGCGTTTTAGTCCTTCGCGTATGACAGCGGCGCCAAGACCGCGGCCTTGTTGGCTCGTGCGCACGCCGACAGCAAACAGATAATAATGGGGTGTGTTTGGGTGAGCTTTTATCGCTGCCTTTTCTGTGACGGTCATTCGATTTATTGCCGTGAATCCGCCGCCCAATAAAATCGACCACCCCATTCGCAAATGACCAAAAAAAGAAAGCGATCCCGAAGCGCCAGCCGGCAACCACAATGTCGCCGCGCCGCGATCATCGATATGGCCAAAGCCATGGATCAGATATACATCGCGCGTGAAAACGTCGAATAGACCGCGGATTGCTTTTTCACTACCGACCATCCAGAGCATAAACGGGTCGTCCGCAAAAGCTTCGCTCAGGATATCCGTAATTTCGACAGCGTCTGCCATTGTCGCACGGCGAACCGGCGAAACATTAACGCCGCCGGCGTTTTTATTTTCAGAACTTGACTTCAGGCGCGGCCTCAATCTGATCGCGGCTGCCTTCCGGCACTTCGAAATATTCTTTAATTGTGAAATTGCCGAGAGGCGCGACAAGGTTTCCCGGAACTTGCTGGATAGCCGTATTAAATTCCTGAACAGCATTATTGAAAAATCGCCGCGCCGCCGCGATCTTGTTTTCCACGTCGGAAAGCTCGCGCTGAAGTTCGAGAAAATTCGTATTCGCTTTTAGGTCGGGATAGGCTTCAGCGAGCGCAAAGAGTTTGCCAAGCGCCGCGCCAAGAACACCCTCTGCCGCCCCTTGCGCGGCAGGTCCGTCCGCGGCCTGCGCGGCGCTTCTGGCTGATATGACAGCATCAAGCGTTTCCTTTTCATGGCTGGCGTAGCCTTTTACAGTTTCTACCAGATTTGGGATCAAATCGTGCCGCTGTTTAAGCTGCACATCGACATCCGCGAAGGCCTGTTCTGTGCGTTGGCTGAGCCCGACGATTCGGTTGTAAATCCCGATAACAAATAGGACGATGAGGACGATAATTCCCAGAAAAATAAAAAAGCCTGACATGGCGTCTCCTTATTGGCCGCTGATAGAGGCGGTCCATTGGCGGCGAGCACGGCGCTACGCGCAATTGCCGGTGCTCCTGAAAAAACAACGCATTCTTAAGCGGTTCGCCGCGAATCAGCAAACGCAGAAATATATCCCTTTGCGGGTGATTTCCGCCGCATGGATTGCTACATATTCGGGCGGGAGAGCTGTTATGGAAATCAGGGAACTGAATTCAATGTTAGATAAGATTTTCCGGGCGGGGTTCGCCGCAGTCATTCTCGCCGTGGCTGGCTGCGCCTCCACCTATTACGGCGCTATGGAAAAGCTCGGCTATGAAAAACGCGATATACTCGTCGATCGAGTGAAAGACGCGCGCGGCGAACAAGCAAACGCGCAGGAAACTTTTGTCTCTGCGCTGGATGAATTTCGCGCTTTGGTCTCCGTCGAAGGCGGCGAGTTGGAAAAACAATATGACAAGATGCGCGCGTCTTATGAAGGGGCCGAGCAACAGGCGACCGATGTCCGCGCGCGCATAAAATCCGTCAATGATGTTGGCGACCGGCTTTTCAAGGAATGGGAAGCAGAATTGAAGCTCTATGAAAGTGCAGAGTTGCGCCGACGATCGCAACAGCAACTGACGGCAACGCGCACCGACTATAATAAACTGCTCAGCGCAATGAACCGAGCAGCGGACAAGATGGATCCGGTGCTGTCGCTTTACCACGATCAGGTCCTGTTCCTGAAACATAACCTCAACGCCCGTGCGATTTCATCGCTGGAACTGGAACGCGCGCAAATCGAAGAGCGCGTCGAAGCGCTGATCGAGGAAATGAATGCTGCAATTGCGGAGGCCGACGAATTCATCGCGTCGATGAGTTAAACTGACCGAAGCGCGCGTATTTCTGACAAAGCTGCGCAGGACCGTCCGTTTCACATGACGGTGATCGCTCATCTATCCGACATACATTTTGGCGCAGTCGACGAACGGGCGGCGGAACATCTTGTCGGCGTTATAAATGACCGCAACATCGACGCCGTTATCGTCACCGGCGATCTGACGCAAGCCGGCCGCAAACGCGAATTCCAAGCAGCAGGCGAATTCCTGGACAGGTTCACGGCGCCAATTCTGGTCGTTCCCGGCAATCATGACACCCCTGTCTATAATCTCGGTCAGCGATTTATCGATCCGTGGCGACGTTTCCGAAAATTTATTCATCATGACCTGGCGCCAACAATGCAGATCAAGGATGTGTTTGTCGTTGGCCTGAACTCCGCGCGGCGCGCCGGTCCGTCCCTCGACTGGTCGCGCGGGCGATTGTCCCGAACGCAAATTGAAAATGCGGCGGCGGCGTTGATTGGCTCTGATGGCGCGAATTTGAAACTGGTGGCGCTGCATCACCCCGTCCTGCCCGGCGAGGGCAAAGCCGGCAACGCCATTATCAACAAGCCTGATCGCGCTATGGAATCGATTGCTGCTTCTGGCGGTGACGCAATTCTTTCCGGACATGTTCACATCGCAAGCGCGAAGACTCATGACCCGGGTCCACGCTCCATAGTTATCGCTGCAGCCGGCACCGCTTCATCGACACGGCTTCGGGGCGAATTGCCGTCCTACAATCTATTGAACTGGAAAGATGAAACGCTACGTATTGATGTGCACCGCTATGGCGCTGACGGCTATTTGGTCGAGCGCCAGCACTATTTCGAACGCATAAAAAAGCATTGGCAATCGAAACCGGCATGAAAGCAATTGCTTTAATCAATTCGACGTCAGGCGGCGTTCAAAAAATCGGGGCCGAGCAGATCAGGCTCGATATCGAACACGCGTTACGCGCGCAATCGATTGATTTCGATATCATGGAAGGCGGCTATCAAACGTTGAACGACGCTGTATCAAATGCGCGTGACATCGATCTTGTCATTTGCGCCGCCGGCGACGGAACACAGGCTGCATTGGCTTCCTTACTAACAAACCGTAAATCGGCGCTGCTGCCGCTGCCTTGCGGCACGGTGAATATGTTTTGCCGCGACCTCGGGATACCACTGGACCTGCCAGATGCGCTTGCGGCTTCGCTTGCCGGCGAATTTGTAAAAGTTGATATCGGCGCTATCGGCGAGCGCGTATTTTTGAGTAATGTCGTGTTTGGCGCCTATGCCGATTTAGCGGAAGCCCGCGAAGGCCTTCGGGACGCTGAGACGATCGCTGACGTCAGTTTTTCTATAGTCGAGGCCGCCGATGCAATACTTCACGCCGACCCGGTTCGCTACCGCGCAGTCATCGACGGTCAGAAACTCAGCATTCACACTAATACGATTATGGTTTCCAACAATGCGATTACCCATGCCGAAAATCTGGTTCCAGGCCGCGCTTCGTTAAGTGAAGGCCAGCTTTGCATATACCTCACTGATGCATTGCATGGCGGCGATTTCACGACAGTGTTGGCAGGGTTCATCGGCGGCGGCGCTGACGCCTCGGACAAAATCGAAAGGCGCGACTGCAAATCAATCACGCTAACGGCGACATCTGATGAACTGGCCTACACGATTGATGGCGATCCGATAAAAGCGCGCGGATCCATTACTGCAACGATCAAACCGAAAGCATTGACCGTTTTGTGGCCATCAAAGGCTGCGACTACTGCGCTGTAATCCCGCCGTCAATTTTGAATTCGGACGCGGTCACGAACCGTGACTCATCTGACGCCAAATAAAGGATGCAATAGCCGACATCTTCGGGCTCGCCCAGGCGCTGCAAAGGAATTTGCCGGGTGAGCTTTTTTTCGCCCTTTTCGCCGCCGCCGCCCAATTCGACAATCGGGTCGATTATTGGCGTGCGGGTGAACACCGGATGCACAGAATTACAGCGAATATCATAGCCGGACCGGGCGCAATGAAGCGCGATTGATTTTGACATCATCCAGACCGCCGCCTTCGCGGCATTGTAGGACAACATCATGCCGTCAGCGATCAGTCCGGCGACGGAAGAAATATTGATGATTGAGCCCGGCTGATTGTCTTTTAAGTACGGCATCGCCAATTGGGTTCCGATAAAAATTGAATCGACATCAATTTCCTGGGTGCGCCGCCAGCCATCATCAGTTTCCGTCTCGATGTTGCCCCAGGTTCCGATGCCGGCGTTGTTGACGAGTACGCTAACGCCGCCCATGAAATCGTTAGCTTCGCTGAGCGCGGCTTCCCAGGAGGCGCGTTTGGTTACGTCATGCTCAATTGCAATCGCAGCGCCTGCGTGATCAGCGTTTATGGCTTCCGCCGTCTCGCGCGCGCCATCTATGTTGATGTCGGTCAGCGAGATCTTCGCACCCTCAGCCGCGAGCATGCGCCCGAAGCAGGCGCCGAGGCCCTGCGCACCGCCGGTGATTACAACTTTTTTTCCGGAAACTCGACCCATCGCAACATCCTTTCAATTGGAGAGAACGTTACGAAGTTACGCGCCGATAAAAAAGCGCGATAGGCAGTTGAGAGGCGCGGCTGGCTTGCGCCTAGCCATCTTCCTCAAGCTGGCGCATCGCCTCGGCCATGCATTCTTCCATTTCACGGCGGATCTGATGGTCGGACTGATCGACGCCTGCGGCGTCAAAATCGCCGCGGATCTTCCGGAATACGTCTTCATCGCCCGCCTCTTCAAGATCAGCCTTTATGACCTCTTTGGCGTAGGCTTGGGCCTCTTCTTCCGATTTGCCCATCAGGCCCGCAGCCCAAATGCCAAGCAATTTGTTCCGGCGAGCCTCCGCCTTGAACCGCAGCGCCGCGTCGTGGGCGAATTTCTTTTCATATTTGTCTTTGCGGTCGTCAAAAGAGCTCATTTTACTCAAGTCTCCAGAATATGCGCCGGCGTAACGAGAACTGCCGAATCAACGCTTCCATCCGTACATATAAACCCAATCGCCATGGTGCAATCACCTTAACGCCCCTGCGGCCGAAAAAGGGGATTGCAAAGGCCGCCCAAAGGCTTAAACCCGCTCGCTTCTCGGACCGCGCAACCCGTGCTAGCGGAATGCCTATCGGGTGCTTATCTCCGGGTGACGCGCTGTACCGTAGCGTCAGCATATCTCTTTGAAAGGACTACCAAAAAATGGCCCGCCGCAAGCAAATTTACGAAGGCAAGGCGAAGATTCTTTTTGAGGGACCGGAACCCGGCACCATCATCCAGTATTTCAAGGACGATACGACGGCATTTAATAATCAAAAACACGATATTCTTGAGGGCAAGGGCGTTCTCAATAACCGGATTTCAGAATTCGTGATGACGGGTCTGGAGCGCATTGGCGTTGCGACCCATTTCATCAAGCGCGTCAACATGCGTGAGCAACTTGTACGCCAGGTTGAGATCATCCCGCTTGAAGTTGTCGTGCGCAATTACGCCGCCGGTTCGATCTGCAAGCGCCTCGGCATCGAAGACGGTGCGGCCCTGCCCCGCTCGATCATCGAATTTTATTATAAAGACGACAAGCTAGGCGACCCGATTGTTTCCGAAGAGCACATCACCGCATTCAACTGGGCGAACCCGCAAGAGATCGACGATATGATGTCGCAAGCGTTGCGCATCAACGATTATTTGGCTGGCCTCTTTGCCGGCGTCGGTATCAAGCTCGTCGATTTCAAAATTGAATTTGGCAGGCAGTATGAAGGCGACATGATGCGTCTCATCGTTGCAGACGAAATCAGTCCGGACAGCTGTCGACTATGGGACTTGGAAACTGGCGACATCATGGACAAGGATCGCTTCCGGAAGGACCTTGGCAATGTGATTGATGGTTACCGCGAGGTTGCACGCCGACTTGGCGTGTTGCGCGAGAATGGCAATGCCGGGTCAAAGGGTCCAGTTCTCGTCAGCGATAACGACGAGAAATAAACCCTCATCCTGAGGCGCCTTATTCTGCAACTCCTATTGCCGGAAAAGCCTCTAAGGATGGCCGCAGGGATATAATTCACGAGAGCGCTTCGTTACCATCCTTTGAGGCTCGCCGTGTCGGGCTCGCACCTCAGCATGAGGTATGCTCTGTTGCTGCTTCGCTGGATAATTGAATCGCGGTATTCGATCTAATCAAACGTAAGGCGCGCCGCCAGCGCTAAATCAACCAACACCCGCATCTCGTCCCAGGTGACGTTGATTGCTTCATATTCCTCCGGCGTCTTATAGCGCACCGGCAGCGTCTTGTGCGCGATCACTAAATCAACTGCGGGAAGCACAACAATGTATTGACCAAAATGACCGCGCGCGGCGTAACCGCCGTGATAGGCCGGCGGGAAATGCGCGTCGTCCATCACCCACCACATATAACCATAGCCAAATCCGCTTTCCCGATAGCGTTCGGGGTTCATATCGCTGTTTGGCGTAATAGCTGCGGTGCTTCGCTCGACCCATTCCTGCGAAACGATCCTTTCGCCTCTCCATTCGCCGTTATCAATCATCAACTGACCAATGCGCGCAAGATCGCGCGTTGACGAATAAAAATGATAGGCGGGAAAAGTTGACTTGGTCAGATCACCGGACTTGCCCTTTTCTTTATGAATGGCCAGATCAAAATCTTCCATGCCAAGGGGTTTCGCGAGATGATCATTGAATGCGTCGTAAATATCGCGCCCGGTTATTTTCTCAAATATGCCGCCCGCCGCATTGAAGTCCCAATTATTGTACCAGTAGTAAGTTCCCGGCCCATGGTCGCCGCGCTTAGGATCCGCTTCTGTCACTCCGCTGGCGTTTGACGCAGGGTGAAATATCCCAGATCGCGCCGAAATTATGTCGTGCAGCGTCGCTCGTTTTTCCCTATCAGTTAGGCCTTTCACATCGTCAATACCAAGGTCGGCAAGAGTTACGTTCAATTCAATTTCACCGCGCGCCTCATAAATACCATACAGAATACTCAGCAAGCTTTTTCGCACGGACGCAATATAAGATCCTTCCGTACGCGATACATCGCCGTAACTGTAGACAACGCGGCCATCGCTCACGACCATTATCGATTGCGTGTTGCCGGCGTCGACGGCGCTATCGAGTTCGGTCAGACCGTCCTTGGAAAAACCGGCGTCTTTCGCATTAACCCATTCCGGCCATCCAGCTGCATCGATCTGCGGCCCGCCGGACGTGGAACAAGAAATTAAAAAAAGACTGCAAACGAAAATTACGGCGTTTTTTCTCATCAAGGTCCCCTGTTCAATTTTGCGCAGCCTATTGCCCTGAACCGAAAAAGAAAAACCCGCGAGCAACGCTAACGCGTCATTCGCGGGCTCACAGCCGATGTTTGACTTATTGCGTCCGGTGAAAGTTCTCCCCCAGTCACAAGACGTTTGTCTCACACTCTCCCCGGCTGATGGAAAAAACGGCCGGGGACCGCTGTTATCCGTCGAGACCGCCTGAATACTGGACCGTTTTGATCATGTCTTGACATTTTCGACCAAAGTGCTTGACGATTTCGGCCATTTCAACAACTCCGAGGCCAGTTTTGAAAAAAAATGGCTAAGTATAAACCGCCAGCTGCAACCGATAAGGACATATAGCCGATGACAGGCACCGTTTCTGCGCGATATTTGAAATACTATTACAACACCTGCATTCAACTCGGGTGTGCGCCGGAACCGCTGTTGGAATTTTTAGGGGCCGGCGATACGCCATTTGAAAATCCCATCAGGCGATTTCCAAATGATAAAGCCATCGGGCTTTTGCATTTAGGGGCAGATCTCTCCGGAGACACATCTGTTGGACTTGAAGCCGGGAAAAATTTCAGGCCGTCTACTTTCCTCGACATCGGCCTTGCATTCTCTTCATCAAAAAATCTTCGTCAGGCGCTTGCGATCAATGAAAAATATCAGGCGCTGACCCAACAATTCGGAAAAACGCATTTATCTGTCGAGGGCGACCACGCCTATATTTATTTTCGCACCTATTCCGAGGATGCAGAATATATGCGCCCCGCTGTCGAAGCGGCGTTCGCCGGTTACGCCGTGTTCGGACGATGGCTGACCTGGCTCTACGATCAGGAAATGGCTGGCATGCAATTCCGCCACGCATGCCCGCCACACCACGAAAAGTGCAAGGAACTTTTCGCCTGCGATATCGAATACAACGCACGTGTGGACGTAATGATTCTTGACGAAACCATTGTTGATATGCCGCTGCCAAATTCAAATCCACAGTTGTTATCTGTTTTGCTGAAGCGCCTCGATAAAGCGATCACATCGATTCAGCGACGCGCAACGACCGTTGAAGCAGTCAGTCACTATCTTCTGACAACACTTCATCACGGAACGCCATCGATCACAAAAACTGCGGCGGCAATGGAGATGTCAGAACGAACATTGCGGCGGCGCCTTGCCGAGGAAGACGCATCCTTTCGCGAAATCCTAGAAGAAGTGCGTAAGGAAGCCTGCGAAGTATACGTACATGAGAGAAAACAATCGATTTCGGAAATCGCACACTCGCTCGGTTACAGCGAACACTCGGCGTTCACCCGCGCCTTTCGCAAGTGGTACAAGCAATCGCCAACGGAGTATTTGAAGTCGGTTTAATCGGATGCCGACGCCTTATCGCTTTTGGGCCCGGCGATTTCCTTGATCAGGATCATCCAATGATCGAGCCCGCCATAAAACGATGACGCCTGCACGCGCTCATTGAGCCCATGAGCGAATGTGTCGCCGGGTTTGGCGAAGCCGCCGCCAGCGCCGTATGTCGGCACGCCCGCGCGGCGAAAATGCATGCCATCGGTGCCGCCGGCGCTCATGGACGGTACAATCTCCAGACCAGGAAACCGCGAATGAAGCGCCTTCGCGAGCGCGGCCGTTACGTCCTCCCGCGGCTCGGAAATCGGACTGGCGACATAGCGGTCATCGGCCGGTTCAATCGTCAGGGCGTCATTATCCACGACCTTTACCAGCGTCTTGCGAACGTCCTCGATTTCATTGCCGGGAAAGATGCGACAGTTGACCGTCGCCGTCGCCGATTGCGGCAAAGCGTTTTCAGCGTGGCCCGCGTTCAGCATCGTCGCAACACAAGTTGTTCCGATCATGTTGTCATAGCGGTTATTTTTTCGGAAATATTTCACCGCCTTTTTGTTTGTCGGGTCTTCAGAAAAAGCAACAAGATGCTTACCGAGATCGCCGCCAAGTTTTTTGCCGTCCGCCATCATGCTGGCCCGCGTGATAGAGTTTGCTTCCACCGGAAACTCAAATCCTTGAATCTTTTTCAATGCATCTGCAAGCTCATAGATCGCGTTGTCAGGCCGCGGACGCGAGGAATGCCCGCCCTGATTGTTCGCCGTCACCAGAAATGTTGCGTAAGTTTTCTCCGCTGACTGCATCAAATAAGGCAGCGGATTTCCATCCGGATCTATGCCTCCGCCGGACGCATCGGAGTTTAACGCGAATTCTGCGTCGGTTAGGTCCTTACGATCATAAGCGAGCATCCGCGTCGTATTCATTTCCGTTTCTTCGTCGCCCGAAAAAACCAGAACCAGATCACGAACCGGTGTGAAGCCGTCTCTTTTCAAGCGCATGAAGGTCTGAGTTAGATTTGCGACGCCGTATTTATTGTCGGCTGTCCCCCGACCCAGAAAATATCCATTTTCTTCGCGCAAAACAAAGGGGTCATATTCCCAGTCGTCGCGATTCGCATCGACGACATCCATGTGGGCTAGGAAAAGGATCGGTTTCAGATCGGTGGATCCGTCGCCGCGATAATGCACGGTCATCCCCGCGGTCTCGCCGAACGGCAGGATGTTAATATCGTCGTCGCTGAAGCCGGCCGATTTTAATTCGCCGGCGAGATACGCAGCCATTTCCGGGACCATGCCGTGGCCCTTCGCCGTGCGCATGCCGATAATGGTGCGATAGATTTCGAAGGCCATTTGTTCGTCGGCTGTGCGCTCAACCTCCGCTGCCGCAGCGGTTGAAATTGATATGGCCGCCATGGCGGCAAGAAAAATCTGTCGAATCATCACTGGACACTCCGAATTTGTGACGGCGTTTTACCCCAGATTCTAATCCGCGCCTAATGTTGCGTGTTTTCACGGCACGGCGTATGGGGTTGCGGGAAATTTTCTCGTGAGGCGAGATGAAAGCGAAAATCACCATCACCCTGAAAAACGGCGTTCTGGACCCGCAAGGCAAAGCGATTGAGGGCGCCCTTTCCGGGCTCGGTTTCGACGGCGCCAGCGACGTCCGTCAGGGCAAAGTCATTGAGTTAAAACTCAGCGAAACCGATGAACCGTCGGCGCGGGCGAAAGCAGAAGAAATGTGCAAAAGACTTCTCGCGAACCCGGTGATGGAAAATTACGCAATTGAGATATTGGCATAAGCGATGAAACCAGCCGTCATTGTCTTTCCCGCTTCCAATTGCGACCGCGATGTCGCCGTCGCGCTGGAACAAGCAACGGGCAAAGCGCCGGCGATGGTTTGGCATGGTGACAGTGACTTGCCGGAGACGGATTTCATCGTTTTGCCAGGCGGGTTTTCCTATGGCGACTATTTGCGCTCCGGCGCTATGGCCGCGAAATCGCCGATCATGAAGAGCGTTATCGACAAGGCGAATGCCGGAACGCCGGTGCTTGGCATTTGCAATGGATTTCAAATTTTGTGCGAGTCGGGCTTGCTCCCGGGCGCCCTACTGCGAAACAAGTCGCTCAATTTCGTTTGCCGCACGGTGACTTTGCGCGTCGAAAATTCGCAGTCGATGTTCACCTCAGGCTTTGAAAACGGTCAATTTGTGAATTACCCCGTCGCGCATCATGACGGGAATTACTTCGCCGACGACGAAACCCTTGACCGCCTCGAAAGCGATGGTCGCATTGCCTTTCGCTATGTCGATAATCCCAACGGCTCTGCCCACGATATTGCGGGCGTTATCAATGATGCGGGCAATGTTCTCGGCATGATGCCCCATCCGGAACGCATGATCTCACCGCTCCTCGGCGGCATGGACGGCGCAGCGTTTTTCAAAGGCGTGCTCGACGCGGCGGCTTAAAAATTCCCTGTTCACTGTAACCGCTCATTCCCGCGAAAGCGGGAATCCACTATAAGCTATCCATAGATTCCCGCTTTCGCGGGAATGGGCGGCTTCTGGGATGGGCAATATGCATTATCGAACAATCTTTATTCTTCCGGCATTCTTGGCGTTGATCGCATGTTCACAGGAGACGCAAGATTCCGTATCGACCACTGACGCCTCCTACCAGGAAACCCTCCTCACACAGTTGATCGATGCTGAACCCGGCGACGTCATTGAAATTCCCGAGGGTGCGTTTTCATTTGACCGTTCGTTGAGTCTCAACGTCGACGGCGTCACCATTCGCGGCGCGGGCATGGATAAATCTATCCTTTCATTCAAAGGCCAGATTGCCGGCGCCGAAGGGTTGCTCGTCACCGCCAGTGATTTCACCATTGAAGACCTTGCCATTGAAGACACTAAAGGCGATGCGCTGAAAATTTCTGAAGGCGAAAATATTATAATCCGCCGCGTGCGCACGGAATGGACCGGCGGGCCAAAAACCGAGAACGGCGCCTATGGCATTTACCCGGTGCAAACCAAAAACGTATTGATGGAAGAAAACGTCGCCATCGCCGCCGCCGACGCCGGCCTCTATATTGGGCAATCAGAAAACGTCGTTGTGCGCAACAACCGCGCGGAATACAATGTCGCCGGCATTGAAATCGAAAACACGTTTGACGCCGATGTCTATGGCAATGTCGCAACCAACAATACTGGCGGTATTTTGGTGTTCAACATGCCGAATTTGAAACAACCTGGCGCGCGCACCCGCGTTTACAACAACGAGGTCTATGAGAACAACACGAAAAATTTCGGCCATGAAGGAACGCCGGTGGCGTCAATCCCGGCGGGGTCCGGCGTCGTTGTAAACTCCAACGACCAGGTCGAAATTTTTGACAATGACATTCGCGACAACAAGACGGCGAATGTCATCATCGCCAGCGCTTTTTCCGCCGAGATCGATCAGGCTGGCGTCGCGGACGATTTCGACCCTTACCCGGAGCAGATTTATATCTATGACAATCGCTTTGACGGCGGCGGCAACAACCCGGATGGACTGGACCTGCAAGCATTGAAAGTCGCCATGGTCGGTCCTTTGGGTCGCCTCCCCGATGTGCTCTGGGACGGTTATGTTAATCCGGCGCGCGCCAACGACGGCCCTGTCCTGTGCGTTCAAAACGGTCACGCCAAAGTCATCAATGTTGATGGCCCTAATGGAAACGCCAACCCGCGCATCGTCGATGACAGTTCGCATGATTGCGCGTTTGAAAAACTTCCACCAGTGGCGCTCACGGGACCTTTGGCGGAGTGAAGAAAACCCCGCCCCTTAAAAAGGGGAGGGTTAGGGAGGGGATCAATTGTCCCCAAATTTATAGATGATCCCCACCCGAAAATTTGCTGCGCAATTTTCGACCTCCCCTTTCCAAGGGGAGGTGTGGGCCGTCATACTATGCTTTCTCGTCACTGCCTGTTCCGCTGACGTTAAGCCCGTTTTCCACGCTGACGAAAACCCCGAGAGCCTTTCCGACTGGGGCATGGTCTTCGAAGGCGACGGACATCTGTTCGTCAATGAAGGCGTCTTACCCTACGATCTCGCAACGCCATTGTTTTCCGACTACGCATTGAAATTGCGCACCCTTTGGACGCCCGACGGAAAGACTGTCTCTTACGATCCCGACGGGCCATTTGATTTTCCTGTCGGCACGGTCGTTACGAAAACATTTTATTATCCGCGCGAGAATGATGAGTGGGACGGCGTGGTAACTATCGGCGAGGCGCCGCGTCTATCGCAGATGTCACTGCCGCTTTCAAAATTCCAGCTTGTCGAAACGCGCCTGCTGGTGCGCCGCGAGGCTAAATGGGACGCCCTCGCCTATGTCTGGAATGAAGAACAGACCGACGCGGTATTGAAACGCACCGGCGACATTAAACCAATGACCCTGGTGCGCGACGACGACGAACGCGAAGCCTTTGCTTATCTGGTGCCGAATGTGAATCAATGCGCTGCCTGCCATGCAACCAACGCCACCACAAAGGAAATCCAGCCGATTGGGCTGAAGGCGAGCCATCTCAACAAACGATCAAACTATTCACACGGCCTCAATCAACTCGACCACTGGATTGCCGCAGGATTATTGACCGGCGATTTTTCAAACGCCGGGGCCGCGCCGAAGAACGCCGACTGGCAGGACGAGACCGCAAGCTTAGACGCCCGTGCGCGCGCCTATCTCGATATCAATTGCTCCCACTGCCACAATCCGGTCGGCCCGGCGGACACATCCGGATTAAATCTCAAACCAGACGCTTCAGGCCCTGCGCTCGGTCGTTGCAAATCGCCCATCGCCGCGGGCGGCGGCACGGGCGGACGCCCGTATGGGCTAACGCCCGGCGCGCCGGAGCAATCGATCACGCTCTTTCGTATGGAAACGACTGATCCGGGCGCGATGATGCCAGAACTTGGCCGCGCCGTCGCCCACGACGAAGGCGTCGCCTTGATCGCTGAATGGATTACCGAAATGGAAGGCGCCTGCGGCTAATTATGATAACGCTAAGGTTTTTCATGATTGCTGTCACGGTCGCCTATTTTGCCGCCGGCCTCGCGCTCTATCTCTTTCAGGATCGATTTCTCTATTTTCAAACGCCGGAGGTCGAACGCGACGACGCTGAGGCGTTATTTCTTGACCGCGACGGGATCAGAATCAAAGTCTGGAAGGTAACTTCGGGTAATGACAAGGCGATTATTTACTTTGGCGGCAATGCGGAGAATGTCGCCAACAGCATCCCGAATTTCAAACACGCGCTGGCCGGCTATGATCTTTACCTCATGAATTACCGCGGTTTTGGCGGCAGCGGCGGCAAGCCGCGCGAGAAAGATTTATATGGCGATGCGCAGGCGGTATATGAACTCGTCGATCAGGACTACGACAACATTTCCGTGATTGGGCGCAGCCTCGGCAGCGGCGTTGCGACCTATATCGCTGCGAACGAAGAGATTGAGAAGCTTGCGCTCATCACGCCCTATGACAGCATACAGCGCATCGCACAAAAAAAGTTTCCCGTGTTTCCTGTAGCGCTTTTCTTGAAAGACAAATATGATTCCGTTTCACGGGCGCCGCAGATTTCCGCGGAAACGTTGATCATGATCGCTGAAAATGACGGCGTCATCACTCGCGATCACAGCGAAAGGCTGGTTTCTGCCGTCACCATGATCGACCCGAAAGTTATCACTGTAAAAGACGCCAGTCATTTGTCCTTATCGAATACGCCGGAGTTCTGGTCAGCAGTCGATGGGTTTTTCCGGATGCCAGCAAACTAACCCAACTTTTCCCGCCATCGCCCCAGCGCCATCAGCGGGAAATAATGCCGGTAGAGATTGTAGTTGATCATGAATGCGCGGGAGAGCTCGGGGCCCTGTTTCAGGCGCTCCGCCAGTAACGGGTCGCCGAGCTTGATTGTCGCGCCAACGCCGTAGCCCGGAAACCCGGCGCCGGTATATTCCGGTTCGTCCCAGGTGCCGTCGTTCTGGCGCTCCATCAAAAATGCAATGCCGCGTTCAATCGCCTCGCGGTCGGCGTCGCGATTGGCGGCGATCAAACCCATTAGCGCCCAGGCGGTTTGTGACGCCGTCGTCGTCCCTTTGCCGGTCATATTCGGGTCCATGTAGGACGCGCAGCTTTCGCCCCAGCCGCCGTCATCTTGCTGCATGGCGACGAGCCAGTCGCAGGCTTTCTGGATATAAGGCCGGTCCATCTTTTCGCCGATGGCTTCGAGCGCCGGTAAAACTGCGCCAGTTCCATAAACATAATTTACGCCCCACCGCCCAAACCAGGCGCCGTTTTGTTCCTGTTCAGCCTGCAGGTAATCAATCGCACGGCAGATCTGCGGATGATCCATACGGAAACCGAGCTTGCCGAACGCCTCCACAATATGCGCCGTCACATCCACTGATGGCGGGTCCAGCGCCTCGCCAAAATCGCAGAACGGAATGCGCGTCAGATAAGTCTTGTCGTTGTCTTTATCGAAGGCGCCCCAACCGCCGCCCTTGCACTGCATGCCAAAGAGCCAGTTGACGCCCGTCTGGATTGCCCGCTCGATGCCTTTTTCGCGCCATTTTGGATCATCGCGAAACTGCGACAGAACAATCAGGGCAACCGCGGTGTCGTCAGTATCTGGATAGAAATAGTTTTTGTATTCGAACGCCCAGCCACCGGGCTCAACATTCGGAACCTTGACTTGCCAGTCGCCCGGCCGCAGCACCTGTTGCGACAATATCCAGTCAACGGCCTTTTCGACATGCTCCGAGTGGCGATCATTTTGATTTGCGTCGTCATAGGCAAGAAGCGTCAGCAGCGTATCCCACACCGGCGAAACCGACGCCTGTATCCAGGTTGCATCGCCGACATCAACGCGCCAGCGCGGATCGTCGAGAGCGCCGAGCGCCGCCGCGACATTCGGATGGTCTAGCGCGTAGCCTTCGTTATACAGCGCCATCATGGAATAGATCCACGGCGGCTGGATGCCGCCCCAGACGCCGTCGGCGTCTTGATGTTCGATTATCCATTCGAGCGCGCGTTTAACGGCGCCGCGGCGCCACGGTGCGATCCCCGCTGATTGACCCCAATGTAAAAGACGATCTACACCGACGAAAAAGCTGTCGATAATATCTGCGCCGGGTTTTTCCGGATAGGAATAATCGAAATTATTGCGGCCTTCGGGAAAGAACTCATCAAGGCGATTTTCCTGCGGTAACGCTCGCGAAGGCCGCCGCGCCGACAAAACTGCGATGGGCATCAATGTCGCGCGCGCCCATTGCGCAAAATTGTAAATCGAGAACGGAAACCAGTTCGGAAAATAAATGACTTCCGGCGGCAGGTTCGGCGTCCGCTCCCACGGATATTCGCCGATTAGGGCCAGCCAATAGCGCGTGAAGACGCGAATATTTTTCAAACCCCCTTTGGACATGATCCAGTCATAAGCGCGCTGCATTGCCGGATCGTTTTTTGGCGCGCCGACTGACCGCAGCGCTGCATATGCCTCAACCGTGGTGTTGATGTCGCCCGCTGGAGCGCCGTGATAGATTTCCCAGGAACCGTCCTCGCGTTGCGTCTGGCGCAAGCTTTCCGCAAGACGCGGGCGAAGATGATGATCCTCCAGCCCCATGAACCAGAGCGCCAAAATCCATTGCGCTTCCATGCAGCCGTTTGATTCAAGGCGGCCGACCCAATAGCCTTCAGGCTTCTGGCGCGCAGCGAGCCAGTCCGCCGCCGCATCGATAGACCCGCTCAGTTGTTTGCCGAAATTCGAATTGGCCGCTCCCGTTTGGGTTTCATCGTCAAACATTGTATTCACTGCCTTCAAATCCATTGCGAAAATCTAGCCGCGGGGCATATCCTTTGAAAGGCCGCGCGGCAACGCCAGGGCTAGGAAATTCGCGAGAATTCAGGGTGATAGGACCATGCAACGACCAAATGTCGCGACATTCTTTCATGAGGCCACCAATACAGCGACATTCGTCGTCTCCGACCCCGCGACGCGCCGCGCTGCTATCATCGATTCCGCGCTTGATTTTGACGCGGCTTCGGGGCGGACAGAGACCACCCATGCCGACGAAGTCATCGCATTTGTCGGCGCGGAAAAGCTATCAGTCGATTTAATTCTCGAAACCCACATTCACGCCGACCATCTGACGGCCGCGCCATATCTCAAGGAACAACTTGGGGGCGAGATCGGTATTGGCTCCGGTGTCGTCATTGCGCAGAAGATTTTCGCCGAGATTTTCAACGCGGGATCTGATTTTCAACCGGACGGTTCGCAATTCGACCTGTTGTTTGAAGACGGCGCAGATTTCGCAGTTGGCGACATACCCGCCCGCGTCATACACACGCCTGGGCACACGCCGGCTTGTGTCACATATGTCATCGGCGATGCGGCGTTTGTCGGCGACACGTTGTTCATGCCCGATTTCGGAACGGCGCGATGCGACTTCCCGGGAGGCGAAGCCAAAACCCTCTATCTATCGATATATAAAATTCTCGCCCTCCCCGATGAGACACGGCTGTTCACCGGCCATGATTACAAGGCGCCCGGCCGTGACGAATTTGCTTTCGAATCCTGCGTTGCCGAACAACGCGAGAAAAACAAGCATATCGGCGGCGGCGTCAGTAAAGACGAATTTGTGGAAATGCGCGAAACGCGAGACGCAGAGCTGAATGTGCCAAAACTCCTGCTGCCCGCCGTTCAGGTGAATATGCGCGCCGGGCATTTTCCGCCCGTAGAAGACAATGGCGCCAGCTATTTAAAAATTCCACTGAACAAAATTTAAGCGCACATGGCGAACCAGAATTTTTATGCAATTCTGAAGGCAGCGTTCAGACCCGCACTGAAGAAGCCGTTCCTGACACTGCCGAACGGCGACACTGTCACTTATGGCGAACTCGACGAGAGGTCTGCGCAAATGGCGGGCGCTTTGCGCGCCGCCGGCGCAAAGTCCGGTGACCGCGTCGTCGTTCAGATCAAAAAATCGCCGGCGAATGTTGCGCTTTATTTTGGCGCCCTGCGAGCGGGGCTTATCTATGTGCCCCTCAACACCGCTTATACGGATGATGAAGTGCAATATTTTTTGCCGGACGCCGAGCCGGCGATTTTCGTTTGCGACCCTGCCCGCGAAGCCGAACTGACGGCGATTGCTGGAAAGCAAAATGTCAGCACTGTTTTGACGCTCGGGCCCGATGGCGACGGAAGCGCGCTTGAGGCCGCAAACGCTGCCGAGCCATATTCGAAAGTCCACCCGCGCCATGAAGATGACCTGGCGGTCATCCTCTATACGTCCGGCACAACGGGACGCTCAAAGGGAGCGATGTTGTCTCACGGAAGTCTTTCGTCAAACGCCGCCGCGCTGAATGACATCTGGGATTTTCAGGAGGACGACGTACTTCTCCATGCGCTTCCCATTTTTCATATTCACGGGCTATTTGTCGCCTTGCACACGGCGATGTTGTCGGCATGCGAGGTTCTCTTTTTGCCGAAGTTCGACGTTGGCGAAATCATTCGTTTGATCCACCGCGCCACCGTGTTAATGGGCGTACCAACATTTTATACGCGCCTCCTCGCCGATCCTGAATTCGGCGGTGAAGCCACGGCGCATGTTCGGCTCTTCATTTCTGGCTCGGCGCCGCTGACGCCTGAGACTTTCAATGCGTTTTACGACCGCACCGGTCACAAAATTCTAGAACGCTACGGCATGTCCGAGGCCGGAATGATCACATCAAATCCTCTGATGGGTGAGCGCATCCCGGGAACCGTTGGCTATCCCCTGCCCGGCGTTGAGATTCGCACCGACGGCAATCCCGGCGAGCCCGGCGTCGTCGAAGTGCGCGGGCCAAACATTTTTAAAGGCTACTGGCGCATGCCTGAAAAAACAGAAGAAGAATTTCGAGACGATGGATTTTTTATAACGGGCGACGTCGGCGCCATCGCCGATGATGGGCGCTTGTCACTCATCGGGCGTGAAAAGGACCTTATCATCGCCGGCGGATACAATATTTATCCGAGCGAAATTGAGAATGTTCTGGACGCTATTCCTGGCGTCGCCGAAAGCGCCGTCATCGCCGCGCCACACCCCGATATGGGCGAAGGCGTTGTCGCGGTTCTCGTCGCGAACGGTCTGCGGCTGGCGGATAATTTATTGATGGACGCACTATCGCCGCTTGCGAAATTCAAACGCCCGCGAAAGTTTTTCTGGATTGACGCCCTGCCCCGCAATGCTATGGGCAAAGTGCAAAAACAAGTTTTGCGGGAGACTTACAAGGACGTCTTTTTATAACCCGGTCTTCATCCTGAGGCGCCCAGCTTCATGCGAAGCATCAGCTGGGCCTCAAAGGACCGAAACAGAGATCGGTGCGTGACGCCATCCTTCCAGGCAACCCGTTCCGGATTGCACCTAAAGATGTAGACAAAGAAATTTCAAAATTCATTCTGGATGTTCGCAGCGTCGACAATTGGCGCAAGCGCATTCCAGTTCTCTTCGATCGCCGCTTTTGCGGTCTTGTAGCCGTTTGATACGGCTTTTTCATATTCATCCCAGTCTCGCAGCTCCACGCCGGGCACGGTCGGAGCGATCATGATGTCGGCTGGATGAATTTTCAAAGTTCGTTCGTGGCGCGCCGTCGCGGTGCGCATGAGAAGCGAAACGATCGGCGGCGCGGCTTTGATGCCGTGAGACGCAATCCAGGAGAAGAACCCGGGCGGATCGCGAAACGCCTCAATGTCGATTGTGCCCTGCCTCGCGACGTCAATGCCGATGGTCAGGCCGCGATGCATGGTCGCCATAATATCCGTCGGAAAGTTGTTGATAACCGCGCCGTCGACGAGCAATGCGTTGCCGTCAATCACCGGCGGCAAGATGCCGGGCAGCGCAATCGACGCGCGCAAGGCGTCGCGCAAGCGCCCGCGGCGGTGTATGCGCGTGTCACCAGTGGTAATGTCGGAAGATACACAGAAGAATGGGACTGTCAGGTCTTCGATCCGTGCATCACCAAAATGCTTTTCCAATCGCTCCTCGACGCGTTCGCCTTTCGTGAGGGCGACTACCGGGAAAACGTGATCCCCGAGCGGATTTGATTCAACGAACGCGTCGCGAATCCGGGTTTCGATCTCTGGATCATCCCAACCCATGGCGACGCAGGCCGCTACGATCCCGCCCATAGAGGAGCCGCAGACGAAATCGATTGGCACACCGGATTCGCGCAAAGCGTAAACGGCGCCGATGTGGGCGTATGCGCGGGCGCCGCCGCCCGACAAAACGAGGCCAACGGATTTGCCGGAAATCAATCGCGCGATGCGATCCAGGCACGCGGGGCCGCGGCAATTGAAGATGCGAGCAGCGCCGATTGCGTCCGCCCATTCGCCAACGCCGCACGCTGGTTTTCCTTCATGCAACATGACGAGATCAACAAGGCGAAACTTCCTGACGCGCGCGCCGGCCTCCGTCGTTAACGGAAAAGGCCGCGGCGGCATGGCGTCCCGTCTCGCCATGACTATGAATCGGTCAGCATGTCGCAACACAAACCGATGCCAACTTGAGTCGCTCAGCCTCGTTGCAAGCAGAACAACATCATGGTCCTCTTCAATGCGATCGAACTCTGCACTGTCGGGGGCGTCGTCTGCGATCGGCATGACGATGGTTTTAACGCCATAGCGTGCAATGCGTGTCGCCAGATCACGAGCATATGAGTCGATATCAATTGACGGCGACGATGCGACTAGCGCGAACACGCGCGGCGCCGATTGCTGGAAACTTGATTTTGGATGGCGTGCACGTCTTAAGATCACGCGCGCGAGTGCGCCGGCGAATTCGCCGTGATCATGGATAAGGGTTTCGATATGATCGCGCGGCACAGAAAGAATCTCTGTGTCGCGAAGGGCGTAGACGGACGCCGAATGGTTTTCGCCGGCGAGCATCGACATTTCACCAACCGGTTCGCCCGCGCGGACATATCCAACGACTTCATCGCCTTCCGGGTTCTCGCGAACAACAATCAAGCGGCCGGAGAGATTAAAATGAAGGGCGTTCGATGGCGCGCCTTCGGGAAACAATTCCCAACCGCCCGCGAGCGACATCCAGACGCCGCAGGCTGCAATGGCGTCAAGGGCTTCCGGGTCGAGCCCGGCGAACAGATCGTGGTCTTTCAGTCGTCTTCGGATAGCGTCCATGACGCGGGAAACTTAAGTCCGTTCCGGTAAAAGCGCCAGCGAGCGAGCGCAATGTCGCTAAGAGTCTAGCTTTTTGGCGCCGGCGCCGGAAACCTTCGGCAAGCCGGCCTTGTCGGTATTCTTCTTGGCTACAGGCAATGGGGCGAGCTTGATGCCCTCGTCGACCATTTCCTTGACTTCCTTGCCGGAGGCCTCGCCGTAGATGCCGCGCTCTTCTTTTTCACCGTAGTGAATCTTGCGGGCCTCTTCTGGGAACTTGTCGCCGACATAATCGAAATTTTTCTCGACATAGTCGCGGGCGCGCTCGACGGCTTTTGCCATATCGCCGGTGATCTCGCGCAATCGGCGCTGAGGATCCGAAGAATTGCGGCTCGACCGCACGGCCGGCGACATGACGGCTTTGCGCACCTCATCAGATCCGCATATCGGACATTCGACAAGACCGTCCTTGCTTTGCGCGTCGTAATCTGCGCTGTCGCGGAACCAGCCTTCGAAGTCATGCTCGCAATCGCACAAAAGTTGATATTTAATCATACGCTTATAGTGGAGACTTTGAAATTTTGTTCAAGGGAGAGATTCGGAATACGCTGGCGCGCTGTATGGGCCGTTTTCGGTGAAATATCAGCAAAAATCACGCCAGGCTCATCATTTTCTGCTTCCGCAAGGATTTCGCCCCATGGATCGACGATCAATGAATGGCCCCAGGTCTCGCGGCCGTCCTCATGGTCGCCGCCCTGCGCTGCTGCAATGACGAACGAGCCCGTTTCAATTGCGCGGGCCGTCAGCAATGTTTTCCAATGGGCCTTGCCGGTCTGTCGGGTGAAGGCTGCAGGCGCGCAAAGGATTTCAGCGCCGGCCTGCGCCAACGTTCGGTAGAGGCCGGGGAACCTGATGTCATAGCAAATGCTGAGGCCAAAGGCGCTGAGGGGCGTTTTGACCAACCGCGCGTCGGCGCCCGGCTCATAAATTTTCGACTCTTTCCAGCTCTCGCCGCCGGGCAGATCGACATCAAACATATGGATTTTGTCATAGGTCGTTATGGTCGCGCCGTCAGGTGCGAAAAAATAAGAACGATTAGCCGCCTTACCGCTGGGAGCGCGGACAGCGAGCGATCCAATCAACAACCAGACACCAAGGCGTTTCGCGCAGTCAGAAAATGCGCCAATCTCTTCCATGCCGTCTTCGTCAGGCAAATCGCCGAGAAGCCTAGATCCTTTGCGGTCGACAACATTTGTCATCTCCGGTGTCTGAATAAATTGGGCGCCGCCAGCCGCTGCCTGTTCGATCAGCGCGATAGCGTCAACGGTGTTTTTCGCCCGATCGAGACCGGAGCGCATTTGCACGCAAGCCGCGCGAAATGTTTTGGCGTCATCCGCCATTTAAAAGTGGGTCAAGTTTGCCGGCTTGTTCGAGCGCAGCGAGTTCATCAAAACCGCCGACATGAGTTTCACCGATAAAAATCTGCGGATAGGTCCTTTTGCCATTTGACTTCGCCAGCATCTCGTCGCGCTTTTCCTTGTCAAATGCCGCCGAAATTTCTTCATACTCCGCGCCTTTGTCCGACAGCAACGCCATTGCGCGATAGCAATAGGGACACATGGGCTTGGTATAAACGAGAATCTTCGGCATTAAATTTTACTCCGGTAGGCGCGATCTATATGGCGCCAACGCCGCCCTTTACAACCCGTGCGAGAACCAGCGCATCTATGCGGGCGGCGGCGGCTTTCTTAAGGGCCCGATCAGCCGCGGACAATGCTGCGACGGTGGTGAGAACATCGTCGATCACGATGATTAGAGTGTCTTTGGTGCGCGTCGCAGCCAACTTCGAAATCGCGAAAGCGCCGGCTACATTTCAACCACGTGCATCAGCGGAAAGATCTATTTGCGGCGGCGTCGCAATGCACGATAGGCAGATGACGCCGTCGCCATAATCAGAAAAAAACGGAATATCGCTGAGCTGACAGAATGCTTCATTAATGAAATGGAAATCTCGCCAACCGGCCGCTGACAATTCTCCGCTGCTGCTGACATTTTCATTGCTGACCGGACATTGCGGCTGCAGCAGCAAATCGACGCCGGCGCGCCCTGCGTCTGCGGCTGCCGTTCTGATGGTGCGAATGAATTGCCAGTCCATATTCTGTAGGCTAACGCCATAACCAGAAAATTAGAATGAACCCGTTCGTGACTGAAAACACACCGCCGACTATATTCGACCGGAAACGCCTGCGGCTGCGGCGCGCCCGCAGCGCAGCATCGCACGGCGCTGACGACTTTCTTCACCAGCGCGCCATGGCGGACATTGTCGATCGCCTTGAGGCCGTCAATCGATCATTCAACACGGCAGTATTTTATGGCGCCAGTAACCTAACCGGGATGCTGACTCAGCGTTGCGATGTCGGCGAAATTATTCAATGCGATTTAGCGCGCGAACGCCTGGCCGGTTGTGAACGGCGTGTCATCTTTGACGACGAACATTTACCGTTAGCGGATGCTTCGGTCGATTTGTTCGTAAGCGTCCTGACGCTTCATTCAACAAACGACCTTGTCGGCGCCCTCGCCCAAATTCGAAAAGCACTGAAGCCCGATGGGTTATTTATTGCCGCCATGTTTGGCGAGAACACGTTACGCGGATTACGCGCTGCAATCACGGCGGCGCAAAGCGATAAAGGCAATGGCTTCCAGGCGCGTTTTTCGCCAATGGCCGCCATACAGGATTTAGGGGCCGCGATGATGCGCGCCGGCTTCACTTTGCCCGCGCTCGATATCGATCGTGTCAATGTGGTTTACAACGATCCGATGAAACTGATCGCCGATCTACGAGGAATGGGAGAAACTAATATTTTGAGCGGGGAAATTCGGCCCCTGACGCGAGAAGTTTTCGCGGAAGCGATGGCGCGGTTTGCAGCGGACGGCGGCACAGAAAATTTTGAGATCGTTTATTTGACAGGCTGGGCGCCGCATCCCGATCAACAAAAGCCCTTACAGCCTGGCTCCGCTAAAGCCAGCTTGAAAGATGCAATTGAAAAAAATATTACTTAGCTGCCGTATCCAGCGACGAACTGATTTTTTCGTAGACGGCGCTATTTGACGCCGAAAAGGCGTTTAATGCGCTAAGAATTCCTAGAAAAATCAGTGCAACGATCAAACTATATTCGATTGCTGTGGCGCCGCTTTCATCTGACGTGAAACGCTTCGCCGCCTTGCGTGATGTATCGATAATATTCGCCATTCCAAAATCACGGGTCATGACAAGAAATCCCTCACCTGCGCGGCCAACGGTCGATCCGCCGGCGTTAGTTCAAACTCAAGCAACCGATTTGGTCGCACCCACTGCAGAGCCTGCCTTTCTCTGCCCTCGGGCGCTCCCGACCATTTCCGGCATACATATAACGGCATCAAAAGATGAACATCCGTTAAACTTTGCGACGCAAATGCAATCGGCGCGAGACATGACTTTTCCGTATCAACACCCAATTCCTCACGCAGCTCCCTAATCAGAGCCTCTTCCGGTGTTTCATCCGGCGCCAGCTTGCCGCCCGGAAATTCCCAAGACCCAGCATCGGACTTTCCTTCCGGTCGTTGCGCCAGAAGCACCCGCCCATCACGGTCAACCAACGCACACGCTGCAACAAGCAACAGCTTCGCCATATTTCTCGCCTTAATATTTAGACCGCAGAAATTACTTACGGCTTTGCGGGATTGATAAAATTTTCAGAAAATTGTCCGCCGTGAAAGCCTCATTGCAAATTTTACTAATCGCCGGACGCATCATTTGCATTTACCACAGCAGCGCTTTCGCTCGCGGGCGTTTCGTCGCTTGGCTCAGGCCGGAAGTAAACCACTTGTTGGTCAGCGGACAATTGGCCGAGCGTATTATCGATTGCCCGCGACCGGAGGAAATTAGCGATCTGATCGCTGACATCCGAGAATGGCACAGCATTCGTGGGCCGACGCCCCAGGACTTCGATGACATGCCACCCAAATTCTGTTTCTACAGGGTCGGCCAAGTTGCCGGGCTCCGTTGAAAACGCGGCGTTCGCAAATCTTCGCGTCATCATATCACGGGAAAACCAACCGATTTCGCCGCCCAAGCGAGCAGTGCCCGGATCGATTGATTTGGAGCGAGCGAGCTCGCCAAAGTCTGCGCCGGCTTTCAGCTCTTCCATGACAATGTTCGCTTCTTCCTGGGTGGCGACCAGAATATGGCGCGCCCGCACTTCGTCTCCCAGAACCGTGACGTCACGCTGAGCATTATAGAAACGTTCAATTGTGTCGGGCGTCACAACCTTGCCTGTCTCTGATTCAATGAACGCGGCCGCCAAAACACGGTCCCGCGCCGCACGAACACGCCGCAAGACGCCTGGCGCACGGTGAATGCCTTCGTCCTGCGCCGCACGGGCGAGAAGCCGCTGCTCCACATAATTTTGCACAAGCTCGCGCTCAAATGCTGATTGCGGGGTCAGGACCTCGTTGTCATTTAGAAATCCGCTCGCCCGCGCCGACGCCTCAATTTCCGACAAATGGACGTAGCGTCCGTCGATACGCGCCAATATAGGGTCATCTTCGTCGACTGGCGCTCGCAAGCTTGCGGTGCCGTCAGCGGCAACTGTCGGAGCGGCTCTGATCTGGTCCGCCACCCATAATCCAGCAATGACAGCAAATGCGCCGAAAGCCGATGAATAGGCCTTGCCCCACCGCGTCGGCAGCCATTCGATCAGACTTTGTGTCGCTTTCGATATGACGACGGATGCAAAATGCGCTGCGCGGGCAAATCGCTTGAATAACAGCTTCACCGCGCGCCAAAGGGCCGAATCGAGGGCCGCGGCAAGGCGCCATATTGTCAGAATCAGCTTTCCAATTGCACGCGCGAGCGATAGCAGGGCCGCGCCAAGCGCCCGGTAAGCCGCCTTCACATGCTCGCGGGCGGACATCTCAGAAAAGACTTTACCGTCAGGCGTTTCCATTATCGTCGATCCGCATTTGCCGGGCCAGAAATCAACATATTCATTGGCCCTGCCATTCGTTGACAGGCGAGAGTGCTATCACTATCTCTCGCCCACCCCTTTGGGACGCAAACACAACGAAACACGCGATGAATCCGGTGCGGTGAACAGCAGCAACGCTGGAATATTCGGCCCATTCATCGACCCACGAAGGCTTTTCGCTCATGGCGCTGCTCGGTATCGCAAAGAAATTTTTCGGTTCATCGAATGACCGCCGTATAAAGCCTTTATGGCGCCGCGTCGAAGCGATCAATGCGCTGGAAGACGAGATCGCCAAGCTTTCTGATGATGGCCTGATCGAACAAACTGAAAAGTTAAAACAACGCCACAAAGATGGTGAATCTCTTGATAAATTACTTGAAGAAGCCTTCGCAACGGTCCGGGAGGCCGCAAAACGGGCTTTAGGCCAGCGCCACTACGATGTGCAGATGATGGGCGGGATTGTCCTGCATGAGGGCAAAATCGCCGAAATGAAGACCGGCGAAGGTAAAACCCTGGTCGCCACCTTGCCGGTTTATCTTAACGCTCTGACGGATCGCGGCGTCCACGTGATCACTGTCAACGACTATCTCGCCAGCCGGGACGCCGAATGGATGGGCCGCGTCTATGAGCGCCTTGGCCTGAAAACCGGCTGCATTGTTCACGGTCTCGACGACAATGAGCGGCGCGAGGCCTACACGGCCGATATCACTTACGGCACCAACAACGAATTCGGGTTCGACTATTTGAGGGACAATATGAAGTCGTCCCTGGATCAGATGGTCCAGCGCGGCCACCATTACGCAATTGTTGACGAGGTCGACTCGATCCTGATCGACGAGGCGCGAACACCGCTGATCATATCCGGACCAACGGACGACAAATCAGAACTTTACATGACCATCGACGGCTTCATGCCGGAGCTTGAAGAAGATGACTATGAGGTCGATGAGAAAGCGCGCTCGGTTGTTCTCACCGAAGAAGGCAATGAGAAAATCGAAAAGCTGCTTGCAGACGCCGATTTGCTTCAGGGCGACAGTCTCTATGACTCAGTCAACATCTCAGTGGTTCACCATGTCAATCAGGCTCTGAAGGCCCACAAGATTTTTCAGCGCGACAAGGACTATATCGTTCGCAATGACAAGGTCGTCATTATCGACGAGTTCACCGGGCGCATGATGGAAGGCCGGCGATGGTCCGACGGATTGCACCAGGCAGCCGAAGCCAAGGAGGGCGTTTCGATCCAGCCGGAAAACCAGACGCTGGCGTCAATTACGTTCCAGAACTATTTTCGCCTCTACGAAAAACTCGCTGGCATGACCGGTACGGCGCTGACGGAAGAATCCGAGTTCCACGACATCTATAAATTGAATGTCCTGGAAATTCCGACGAACAAACCAATCGCCCGCGATGACGCCGACGATGAACTCTACATGACGGCGGACGAAAAATATAAGGCGATCGCCATGCAGATCGCGGAGTGCCACCAACGCGGGCAACCGGTTCTTGTCGGCACAGTTTCAATTGAAAAGTCCGAAGTTCTGTCGAATATCCTGAGCGACAAGAAGTTTTTCAAATCGCTGGCAGAGAATGTCCGGACACGCGCTGGCGAACTGAAAGACAAGGAGGCCGATCTCAAGAGCGAAATGCTGGAGCGCGCTGCATATCTCGAAGAGATGGCGAAAAGTAAGACGCCGATCCCGCATAATGTCCTGAACGCCCGCTACCACGAACAGGAGGCTGACATTGTTGCGCAAGCCGGCGCCCCCGGCGCGGTCACTATAGCCACCAACATGGCGGGTCGCGGCACAGACATTCAGCTTGGCGGATCAGTTGACAAGGAATTGCTCGATCATCTTGACGAGGGCGACGACGAAGAGACCATCGCGCGAAAACGCACCGAGATAGAGACCAAAATCGAAGCGGCGAAGAAAGAAGCGCTTAAAGCCGGCGGTCTTTATGTGCTTGCGACGGAGCGCCACGAAAGCCGCCGTATTGATAACCAGTTGCGCGGTCGCTCAGGCCGTCAGGGCGATCCCGGCGCAACCAAATTCTTCCTTTCCCTTGAAGACGATTTGATGCGCATCTTTGGGTCAGGCATGGAGAAAATGTTGAAGCGTTTCGGCATTCAACCTGACGAATCCATTGAGCACCCGTGGTTTACGAAAGCGGTCGAGACGGCGCAGAAAAAAGTCGAACAACGCAATTTCGACATGCGCAAGAATGTCCTGAAGTTTGACGACGTTATCAATGATCAGCGGAAGGCAATCTTTGAGCAACGCATTGAATTCATGTCCGCCGAACAAGTCGATGATATTGTCAGCGACATGCGCGCGCAATTAGTTGACGATCTTGTCGCTGAATACATTCCAGCAAGATCTTATGTCGAACAATGGAACGTTGAAGGGCTGCGCGAAGCCTTGAAAGAAATCTTTGGCCGGGAGTTTCCCGTCGACAAATGGGCGGAGGAAGAAGGCGTCGCTGATACTGAAATTTCTGATCGCCTGATTGAGGAGGTAGACAAAGCTGCGGCGGCGCGGGCCGTAGAAATCGGCCCTGACGTCATGCGGCGCCTCGAAAAGGCAATATTGTTGAATGTTCTTGACAGCAACTGGCGTGAACACCTCCAGATGCTTGACCATTTGCGGTCGGTAATCTGGCTGCGCGGCCATGGTCAGCGCGATCCGGTGAATGAATTTAAAACAGAATCATTCGCGCTGTTTTCCGGGTTGCTTGACGGACTACGCCGCGACGTGACGCGCATGTTAATGCACGTCCAGGTCCGCCGCCCGGAAGACGCCGAGCCTCAGCGCCGCGAAATCCCAATGACGGAGACGCATGTTAATCCGTCGACCGGAGAAAACGAGATGACCCCGCCTGCCGGCAGGCGCGTATTGCCATCTGCCGGCGCCAGTTCATTGTCGGCCCGCGCTCGCGCCCAGGAAATCGATCCAAACAACCCGGAAACTTGGGGCCGCGTTGCACGCAACGCGCCCTGCCCGTGCGGCTCCGGTAAGAAATACAAGCATTGCCACGGGTCTGTCTAAGCAACCCCGGACATTTAAACATAACAAAAAACCCGCCAGCGTTAACCGGCGGGTTCTTTTTTTAGTCAGCAATCAAACTATTAAGCGTTTGTGCGTGAGCTTGCTTTGTCGCGAAGGTTTGCGAAGTATTCCGCAACTGGCTCAACAGAATCTTTAGTCGAGCTTGCTGCAACTTCAGCGATGTCCTTCACCTGGCGAACGTTGCGCTCAATGCCGCTACGAAGAGCGTCGCGTGAGATGCGCAGTGTTTCACCAAAAGAGTCAGCGTTTACAACATGCTCAAGGCTGTCGAATGTTTCGTCAGCGTTTTCCTGCATGTTTTTGATCAGCTGCATCGCAATTTCGCGGCGGCGATCATCCATGACGTGGCCAGATTCTGCGAGCGCTTCGCGCGCTTCGGAAAGGTTTTCGCGGATCTGAGCGACGATGCCTTCGAAACGCTTTTCAGCTGCTTCAGTTACTTCTTCTGCAGCTTCTTTTACTTCTTGCGAAGCTTTTTGAACTTTGACTTTGGCTTTTGCAGTTTTTGCTTTGGCCGCTTTTTTCTTCGTCGTTTTTTTCTTGGCGGTTTTTGCCGCCGTCTTTGTTGATGTCTTCGTGGTCATAGTTTTTCTCCTGTCCATCCACCCGCCGCTCGTTCGCGCCATTCGCGTTTCGCGGTGGGAATTCAATTACGAGTTCAAGATAGGGAATGAATTACCAGAGTCAATACAAAAACAGACTTAACTCTAGTTTTTATTTTGCGCATGCGAATGAATGCAATTTAATCATATAAATCAGTGACTTAAAAATTCGGGTCAGTCTGTCGCAGCGCCGCCGAGAACAATATCGAGGATCTGCCGGTTGGCCGATGTGGCTGCTGTGTGGTCGCCGCTGCGAAGGAAATTGATCATCGCTGCGCGCCAGCCCCCCATAATGCAATGGGCGACCAGCCGGGCGTCGTAGCCCTTCGATATCGCGCCCTCCTGCTGCCCAGCCTGCGTCAATTCCTCAATGATATCAAGCAGGTCTTCTGCGACAGCGGATATCGCCAGCGCTTCCGGACTGCCCGGGTCGGCCAACAAAACGCGCAATAATTCGATATGCGCGGCCCATTCGTCAAAATAGATGACCCGCAAAATCTCGAGACGGTCGATGGCGCCGCCCTCATATTCATCAAGCCGGTCGGTGATTGCGCCGATCAAATCCTCGCCGAAAGCTTTAATCAGCGAGACCTTGGTCGGGAAATAGGCGAAAAACGTCGCGTTCGCTATATCAACTTTTTCGCGAATGTCCTCGACACGAACCTTCTCATAACCGTTCTCGGCGAACAGGCTGAGCGCGGTATTGAGTATTTTATTGCGCGTTGCGCGTTTTTTCCGCTCGCGGCGGGATTCCTGCGCCATTCCTGTTCCTGTTCCGCAACTGGCTAATGCGCAGCTCTCTACCGTGATTTTCGCTGATCCGCCACAAGCTCTCGTCAATCACAATATCACCAATACCCTGCTAAACGCAGCCGCAACCGTGACCGGCGCCCCGGTATCAGGTATTGTCCGTTCATGGAAATTCGCTGGATAAAATCATGCAACTGACAATCAACGGAAAAAATCACGAGGTCGATGTCGATCCGGAGACGCCACTCCTCTGGGTGCTGCGCGATGAGGTTGGGCTGACGGGAACAAAATTCGGTTGCGGGATCGCGATGTGCGGCGCCTGCACCGTTCATGTCAACGGACAACCGCGAAGGTCCTGTTCTCTCCCCGTCAAACTTGTCGATGGCGACATCACGACAATCGAAGGCATCGGAACGCCCGACGCTATGAACGCAGTGCAGGAAGCCTGGGTTGAAAACCAGGTTGCGCAATGCGGCTTTTGTCAGTCGGGACAAATCATGACCGCGGCCGCATTGCTTTCCATGAACCCTGAACCGTCAGACGACGATATCGACCGCGCCATGTCAGGCAATATTTGCCGATGCGGAACTTATCCGCGCATACGCGCTGCGGTGCACGCCGCCGCCGCCAAAATGCGAGGAGCGTGAATCATGGGCAAGATTTTAAGACGCACATTTTTGATAGGCTCAGCGGCGGTCGGTGGCGGCGTCGCCATCGGCTATTGGCAAGTTACAAAGCCATACCCAAACCCGTTAAAGTCCAGACTGAAAGACGGCGAAACCGCCCTGACGCCCTATGTAATCGTCGCAAAAGACGGCGTGACCATCGTGGCGCCGCGTTCCGAGATGGGTCAAGGCGTCAGAACAACGCTCGCAGCGCTAGTTGCCGAAGAGTTGGATGTTGATCTGAATGCGATCAAAGTGATCAACGGGCCGGCTTCGAAAGCATATTACAATTCGATGCTGATGGAAGAAGCCGCCGGTCAAGCGGCGACGGATGTGAGCGCAGGCGCAGAACGCATGCGCAACGCAACAAAAGTTATTGCGAAGATTATGGGTAGCCAAGCGACCGGCGGGTCTACTGCAATTCCGGACGCATTCGAACGAATGCGATCAGCCGGCGCCGCCGCGCGCATCGTTTTGACAAAAGCAGCGGCGAAGTCGCTTGGCGTCTCCGCAAGTGAGTTGACGACCGAAAATGGAATGGTGATTGCTGCTGACGGCACATCGATTGCGTATACCGAGCTTGCCGGCGAGGCCGCGAATATAAAGCCGCCGTCGAACCCGCCGCTGCGTGAAAAATCGAAATGGCGTTACCTCGGCAAATCCCTTGACCGCCTCGACATGGTCGAGAAATGCACCGGAACAGCCGAATACGCGATTGACGTGCGACTGCCGGACATGGCCTACGCAACTGTTCGCGTAAATTGCCATCTTGGCGCAGGCGTTAAGTCCTATGACGCGTCGAAAGCAAAAGCGCGCGCCGATGTTAAAAAGGTCGTGCCCGTTAAAAACGGTCTCGCTGTTGTCTCAACAAATACCTGGAACGCATTTCAGGCCGTGCAAGATCTGGAAATCGAATGGGAACCGGCGCCCTACCCGGTCAATGACGCAGATATTGTCGCGAGCCACCGCGCAGCGTTCGACGACAAACCGGATAGCCAGAAACGCAAAGACGGCGACGTCGAAGCTGTTCTCGCGGAAGGCGACATTATCGAAACGGAGTATCTCGTCCCCTATCTCGCTCACGCGACTATGGAGCCGATGAATGCCGTCGCGCATTTGCGGGATGGCAAGCTCGACCTCTGGGTTGGCACACAATCGCCAACGCGTTGTCTCGACGTTGCAAAGGATCTCACCGGCCTCGACGAAGACGATATCGATATTCATACGATGTATTTAGGCGGCGGATTTGGCCGGCGCGGTGAAATCGACTTTGTCGCGCAGGCAATTGAGGTCGCAAAAGCGATGGAAGGAACACCGATAAAACTTGTCTGGTCGCGTGAAGAAGATATGTGCCACGATATGTACCGCCCGCTGACGTTGGCGCGTTTTCGCGGCGCTATCCGCGACGGTAAGCCGGCGGCGTTTGATATGCACGTCGCTGCTTCTGCAGCGGCGATTGACGCGTTTGAACGTCAGGGCATGAACCTCAACATGGCTGATCCAACGATTACCCAGAATGCCTGGGATAATCCGTACAAGATCGACAATTACCGCGTCACCGGCTATCGCGCGAAAAAAGCGTTGCCCGTCGGCTTCTGGCGGTCAGTTGGCGCATCGCAAAACGCCTTCTTTCAGGAATGCGCGACGGACGAGCTGGCCAACGCCGCGAATGCCGATCCTTTGCAGTTCCGCCTCGACATGCTCGACCATGAGCCGAGCCGAAAAGTATTGGAGGCGGTCGCAGAGATGTCCGGATGGGGCGGCGCATTGCCGGAAGGCCGCGCCCGCGGCATTGCATATTACTTATCCTTTGGCGTTCCCGTCGCAGAAGTCATCGAAATCGTTGACACTGGCGCCGGCCTCAAAGTCGACAAAGCCTTTGTCGCCGCAGATGTCGGGCTTGCCCTTGATCCGCGCAATATCGAAGCGCAATTGCAGAGCGGCGTCATCTATGGCCTCACCGCGGCGATACAAGGCGCGATTACTATCGAAGACGGCGTCGTCAAGCAAAAGAACTTCAATGAGTATGACGCCATGCGCATGTATCAGGCGCCGTCAATCGATGTGCGCATTCTTGAGAACGGACCGCACATTACCGGCGTCGGCGAACCCGGTTTACCCCCCGCAGCGCCAGCGCTTGCGAACGCAATTTTTGCGTTGAGCGGAAAACGCATTCGCGAATTGCCCCTTAACAACTCAATAGCATTCATCTAGAGCCGGTATGAACTATTTTCGATCATCGAACGAAATTCTCAGCGAAGTCATTCTCGGGCCAACGGGTCCCATCCATTGGCTCCCGAGGATCTCAAGCCACAGCCCGTTCCGCCGGAGATCGTCGGAATAAGCCCGACGATGACGTTGAGTAGGTCATAGATAAATTCAAGAGAGCCCGTAAAAAATCGAAAGTGAATTTTGTAATGCGAGCATCACTGATAAAAATCGCCGCCGTCGGCGCTTTTTTGATTTCGTCGCCGAACGCCCAAGAAGCGGAGGCGCCGGATGAGGCGTCCGGCCTCGCTGCCTGGGCGAAGATCTACGAAATTTTTTCCGATGAGCGCTGCGCTAGCTGTCACGTCGCTGACGGGCGCCCCATGTGGTCCGGTGAACATTACGGCGGCACATACAAGCACCCTATGTATGTCGGCGGTTCGCCAGAATTATTGCTCGGGCATCCCGGCTTGATGTGCACCACCTGCCACATGGCCGAAAACGCACAGAAACTTCACGGGCCCCCTGGCGCCGAAGTCTGGCATTTGCCGCCGGCTGAAATGGCGTGGTGGGGCAAAAGTTCGACAGAGATTTGCGAACAGGTCAAAGATCCGACGCGCAATGGCGGGCGAACACTGGCTGAACTCCAATCCCATGTCGCGGAAGACCCGTTGGTAGCGTGGGGCTGGGCCCCTGGTCCAGGCCGCAAACCGGCGCCGTATTCGGCGAAAGAAACAGCGGATTTTCTTGTCGCTTGGTCGGCCAGCGGCGCGCCATGCCCGCCGGCGGACTAATGCCTGATTTCGAAGCGGCAAAGGCGTGCTAAGGTTTCGCCCAAATGAAATTTGTTGAAAACGTCATTCCGTTCCTTCGCGAACGCCTTGAGGCCGGCGAGCGGATTGCCATCGCAACGCTCGTTAATATTGACGGCTCTTCGCCGCGCCCCGTTGGCGCACAAATAGGCGTCTGTGAAGATGGCAAAAGCGCTGGCATGATTACCGGAGGATGCGCCGAGAGCGCCATCGTCGCTGAAGCACAGCGTTGCATCAAAATACACGAAAACAAAATTGTTCGATACGGCGAAGGCTCGCCCTATCTCGATGTTGTTCTTCCCTGCGGCTCCGGCATCGACATCCATATTGAAACGAAAAACGCGGAAGAAATTGTTCGTGCAGTCGCAGAATACGATGACACCCGCAGGACGGGTTACGTCGAAATTGACCTTGACCAATTAACATCTGCGTTCCGAGATGAGGCGCCGCAACGAGATCAAAATACGTTCGTAAAAACACATGATCCCGATTACCGAATTTTCGTTTTCGGAGAGGGCGTAAACCTCGCATCATTTTGCGCTAACGCGAGTGCCGCAGGTTTTGATACGCGCGCATTCAGCCCAGATGAGGCGGCGCTGGCATATCTCGGCGAACAGGGCGTGACATGTGAACAAATTCATCGCACCGCAGATTTTAACGCCTTGCGGTTTGATGAATTTTCGGCCGTCGTGACGCTATTCCATGAACATGATTGGGAAACCGCAATCTTGCGGGCTGCCCTAACCTCCAATGCTGATTACATTGGCGCCCTCGGCAGCCGGACAACGCATGCTGCACGCCTTGAAGCCCTGATGACGCCGCTCCAGACCAAACGGCCGGCAACGATTATTCGCGGCCCCATTGGGATGGACATCGGCGCGCAAAATCCAAATGAGATTGCCGTCGCCATTCTCGCGGAAATCATCGCCCATCGCCGCGGGCGCCGGTCCTGATGCGGCTCGCCCTCATCGTTTTGGCTGCCGGTTCCTCAAAACGCTTCGGCGCCAGCGATAAACTGACGGCAAATCTCAGCGGTGAGCCGTTGCTCGCGGTAACGCTGAAAAAATATGCCGCGTCATCATTCGCGACGCGATATGTTGTCGTTGACCCTGACAATGCTGCGGTCAAAAAAATCGCAAGCCAGCAAAATTTCACAATCGTTGAAAACCGCCACACGAGCGATGGTTTGGGGTCGTCCATAGCCGCCGGTATTAGGGCAATAGAAAGCAAAAATTTTGACGGCGTCGCGATTGCCCTTGGCGATATGCCGTTCGTTTCAGCAAAGACAATACAGGCGCTTGTGGAAAAATTTCAATCGACGCCGCACGGATCAATTATCACCCCAACGCATGGCGACCAGCGAGGACACCCAGTGATTTTTCCATCGCAACATTTTGACGAGTTATGCAATTTATCCGGCGACGCCGGCGCCCGAGAAATCATTGAACGCAATATCGAATACCTTACGACAGTTCCGGTCGAAGACCGCGGGATCAATCGAGATGTTGACCGGCCGGGCGATCTCTACTGAGAAAAATCCTCAGATTGCTCTGCTGCGCAGAGTTTTAAACCGCGCGATATCCAACTACAATCGTGCTGACAATTTTCATAATTTCAGAAAAACGCTGAGGATTTTATGCCAGAGCTAATGACTTATGAGCGCGAATACGGCGTCGCAATCATCACCATCGACTCGCCGCCAGTTAACGCGCTCGGGCACGCTGTGCGCAGCGCGGTTGTTGAAGCTTTCGAAAAGGCCGCACAGGACAAGGATGTTGATGCGATCGTCCTGACCTGCGGCGGGCGCACTTTTTTCGCCGGCGCTGATATCACCGAATTCGGCAAGCCGATGAAGTCGCCCCATCTCGGCGAAATGCTTGACGTCATCGAAGCCAGTCCAAAACTGACTGTCGCCGCGATCCATGGAACGGCCCTCGGCGGCGGCTGCGAAACCGCGCTTTGCTGTAACTATCGCATCGCTATTCCGTCGGCAAAAATCGGATTGCCAGAAGTCAACCTCGGGCTTTTGCCGGGCGCCGGCGGCACACAGCGTTTGCCGCGCCTTGTTGGCGTGCCCATCGCATTGGACATGATCACTAGCGGCAAACCGATCAACGCGAATACTGCGCTCGATTACGGCGTGTTCGACAAATTGGCTGATGAGGTTGCTTTGCGCGCTGACGCCGTCGCTTATGCACGTGCGCTGGTAGACAATGAGGCGCCGAAGGTGCGCGTGCGCGATCGCGAAGACAAGATCGCAGAATACAAGGGCAACATCGAAGTCTTCGATAATTTTCGCAAAAAAAATGCCCGCAAGTTTCGCGGCTTCAAGGCGCCTGAAAATATCATCAAATGCATCGAAGCCGCCGTTGAATTGCCTTTCGATGAAAGCATCGCACGCGAACGCGAACTCTTCATGGAGCTGATGGGAAGCATCGAGTCCGCCGCTCAACGCTATGTGTTTTTCGCAGAACGCCAGACCGCGAAAGTGCCGGACGTGCCGAACGACACGCCAACACGCGACATAAAACGCGTTGGCGTTATTGGGGCCGGCACAATGGGCGGCGGCATCACGATGAATTTTCTGAGCGCCGGCGTGCCAGTAACCCTCGTCGAGCAAACGGAGGAAGCGCTGGATCGCGGCGTCGGTGTTATTCGTAAGAACTACGAAAGCTCCGTCAGGAAAGGCCGCATGAGCATGGACGCTGTTGAGACCGCCATGGGCTTTATTAATCCGACAACCGAACTCGAAGCCCTTGGCGACGCCGACCTCATCATCGAGGCCGTCTTTGAACAAATGGACATCAAAAAAGAGATCTTTGGAAAGCTCGGCAAGATCGCGAAAGACGGCGCTATCCTCGCGTCAAACACATCTTATCTTGACATCGATGAAATTGCCGCGTCAACGAACCGACCGCAGGACGTCATGGGGCTTCATTTCTTTTCGCCAGCCAACATCATGCCGCTTCTGGAAATTGTGCGCGGCGAAAATACTAGCAAAGACCTCATCAACACTGCGATGGTTTTGTCAAAAAAAATTCGCAAAACGCCTGTGCTGTCGCGGGTCGGCCACGGTTTTATCGCAAATCGCGTCATGACCGTACGCGGCAAACAAGCAAACATGATGGCGCTTCAGGGCGTCAGTCCAGCCGACATTGACCGTGTCATATTTGATTATGGTTTTGCCATGGGGCCGTTTCAGATGTTCGACCTTGTCGGCCTTGATGTGATCGGGCGTGACGCCAACGAGAAAACAGTCGCATCGGAACTCGTCGCTCGCGACCGCCTCGGCCAGAAGAAAAACGGCGGCTACTACGACTATGATGAAAACCGCAAAGCGACACTCTCGCCGCTCGCTATGGACATCATCAAAGAGGTCGCTGACGAAAAAGGCGTTGATCAAATCAGCGCCGATGATGATGAAATTCTGGCGCGCCTACTCTATCCGGTGGTCAATGAAGGCGCGAAAGTGCTTGATGAAAATATTGCGATCCGTGGGTCGGACATCGATATCGCGTGCATCAAAGGATATAATTGGCCGGTCTATCGCGGCGGTCCGATGTTCTGGGCGGATACGGTGGGCCTCGACAAGATTGTTGCGACGCTTTCCGATTTCGAAAAGCGATTTGGCGAAGCTTTCACGCCGTCGCCTTTCCTTGAGAAGTGCGCAGCGTCGGGCGAACGGTTGAGTCAGGTTGTGAATGAATAACGACACGCAGAAAATATCGCCAATTATTCAGCGACTGGGTTAAAATTGGAAAAGCCCTCATCCTGAGGTGTAAGGCCGCTAGGCCGAGCCTCGAAGGGTGGCGAGGCAGCGCTGTTTCGTCGATTAGTTTCCATCCAACCGACCCTTTGAGGCTTTTCCGTCAATCTTCGATTGCCGAAAATGGCGCCTCGGGATGAGGGATGCACTTGGCCTCAACCGATCACTCCAGCCTCTCGAAGCGCAGCGATTTCGTCATCCGACTTGTTAAGCAACGCCAAAATTTCGGTCGCATTCGAGCCGACTTGAGGTGACGGCGCAGGCGCATTGTTTTCTGTCGAGCTATAACGCGGCGCCGGCGCCGGTTGTTTGGCGCCGTTCACGTCAACAAAGGAACCACGCTCTCTATTATGCGGATGATCCGGCGCTTCAGTCATGGACAGCACCGGCGCATAGCAAACATCGGTGCCCGCTAACAGCGCATCCCATTCATCGCGCGTTTTCATTTTGAATAATTCGGCCAATTTTTCTTTCAACGCAGGCCATTCATTCTGGTCCATTTGTTTGTCAAAAGCGCTGTCTTTAAGACCGGCTTTTTCGCGCAGCTCACCATAAAATTGCGGCTCAATCGAACCAATAGCTACCCATCTTCCGTCTTTGGTTTCATACGTATCGTAAAAATGTGCACCAGTATCGATAATGTTGACGCCCGGTTGGTCACGCCAGAAATTGTTGTTCAGAAATCCGTAGGTCATGGTTGCGAGGAGCGCAGAACCTTCTGTCATCGCGCAATCAACGACCTGACCCTCGCCGCCATTCTTCACATTCAAGATCGCACCCGTCATCGCGAAAGCGAGCATTAAGCCGCCGCCCCCGAAATCGCCAAGATAATTGACCGGCGGCGTTGGTTTTTCACCGCGCCGGCCGCAAGTGTGCAAAACACCCGACAACGCAATGTAGTTGATGTCATGACCCGCAGCATGGGCAAGCGGCCCCGTTTGGCCCCAACCGGTCATTCTGCCGTAAATCATATCTGGGTTATCGCCTAAAAGAACATCGGGACCCAAACCTAGTTTCTCCATAACGCCCGGACGAAACCCTTCGATCAACCCATCGGCGGATTTGCAAAGCTCACGCGCAAGACCAACGCCCTCATCAGTTTTCATATTGATGGCGATGGATTTTTTCGAGCGACCCAGCGGATCGCCCGCAACATGCGCGCCGCCGATACGATCAATGCGGATAACCTCTGCGCCATGGTCCGCCAGCATCATGCCGCAAAACGGCCCCGGCCCTATTCCCGCAAATTCAATAATCCGAATATTTTTTAGCGGTCCTGCCATAGTCAAAGCCTTCATTTGGCGCAACTGCACCGGCGAATTGCCAGAGCGAAATCGTCATGCCATAGCTTTAGTTTGACGCGTTTCGCCAGGAAAATTCAACAGGGCTACTGCAATGACTGAAGCACAACAAGTCGAATATGAAAAGCGCGGCGACGTTGCAATAATTTATCTGAACGACCCAGACAGCCTGAATGCGATCACGCTGGAACTCGGCAATGCCCTGATCGCAACACTCGACCGCGCCTCGAAAGAAGCGCGCGCGATTGTGCTGTCGAGCCGTGGTCGCGCTTTCTCTTCCGGCGCAAACCTAGCGGCTGGAGGCAACGAGGATTTGGCGAAACCGGATCGCGACCTCGGCGAGCAGCTAGACAAAATGTACAATCCTTTGATCCGTATGCTGCGTGACTTACCTGCGCCTTTGGTGACAGCCGTGCGCGGGCCCGCCGCCGGCGTCGGCTGCTCCATCGCCTGTATGGGCGATATTATCGTCGCCGGCAAAGGCGCCTATTTCCTGCAGGCATTCTGCAATATTGGTCTCGTTCCCGATGGCGGCTCGACTTACTTGTTAGCAAAGGCGATTGGCCGTGTGCGCGCCATGGAATTGATGCTTCTCGGCGAACGATATCCGGCTGAACGAGCTTTTCAGGATGGTCTGGTGACGCGTCTTGTCGACGACGATGATGTCGAGAGAACGGCAATAGAGATCGCAGAAAAACTCGCCGCTGGCCCAACGCAGGCGCTCGCTATGATCCGCAAGGCCGCCTGGGCGGCGCTTGATTCAAATCTTGACGATCAGCTCGATCTTGAGCGGACACTCCAGCGCGATGCGGGCAGATCCGATGATTTTCTGGAAGGCGTCGCCGCATTCTTCGGCAAGCGTAAAGCGCAATTCAAAGGCAAGTAGCTCGGCGAAAACTATTCATCGGCGTCAAAATCCGCAACAAACCGCATTTCGCGAAGCGGACGAACAGCGCGCGTTGATTCATCATAGGCCGGATGGTTCTTGAATTCCTCCAGCGCAATCTCGTCGACAAATTCGCCATAAACAATTACGTCAATTTCGTTTGAGATTTTATCGAGCTTTTTGTTGACTTTAACTTCGAGCCGATCCGCGCTTGGAATGCGTTCGAGGTTGCGTAGCCCGTCGACAATTTTTTCCAGATCTCCACAATCTTGCGCAGAGAAAAACACGATATGGCGCAACATGGAAAAGCTCCTGCAATTTTGGCTGATCGTAAAGGACGACCGTCAAAAGCAATGTTGGCGGCGCGATGTCAATCGCCAATGGGACAAATTGACCGCGCCAAGACAACGCATGTGGACTGCCTAATCATTGCTCGACTGATGGTCAGCGATTGCGCGCTTCAGCGCCCGTGCTTTCAGCGTCATCTCGGCAAATTCAGCTGACGGTATGGAATCACCGACGATGCCGCCCCCTGCGCCAATCGACAAATTCTCGCCCATGGCGACAATTGTTCTGATGACAATGCTGAGGTCAGCTCGGCCGTCATAGCCGATCCAACCCAACGCGCCGGAATATACGCCGCGGGCTCGGTCCTCTAACGCATCTATGTGTTGCATCGTGCGGAGCTTCGGCGCGCCGGTCATGGAACCTCCCGGAAACGTCGCTCTCACGATGTCCGCAATGGATACATCGGATCGCAGGTCGCCTTCGATCGTTGAAACGAGTTGATGAACCGTTGCAAAGCTTTCAATTTCACAAAGCTTCGAAACGTTGATTGTGCCGGTCTTGCAAACTTTAGAGAGATCATTGCGCAAAAGATCGACGATCATGACATTTTCGGCTCGGTCCTTTGAGCTGTTCGACAAGCGCTGCGCCAGCGCTGCGTCTTCATCCTTGTTGTTGCTCCGTCGGATGGTGCCTTTGATGGGCTTGGCGGAAATTTTTTGATGTTGGCCTATTGAAAGAAACCGCTCCGGTGAGGCGCTGATGACGGCATTCCCTTCCCAGCGCACCAATGCCGAGAAGGGCGCCGGGTTTTCGCGCCTCACGCATTCGTAAAGATCAACGTGATCGATGTCGCTTTGGCACGAGATTTCATTGGTCAGGCAAACTTGATAAGTTTCGCCATCGCGAATTAGTTCAAGACAACGTTCAATTTTCTGTTCGTAGACGGCCTTTTCATCGCGCAATTGAAATTTTGCATCTGTCGATTTCACCCAATCATTCAGATTGTTATTCTCTTCCGCCGCGCCTGAAAATTCGGTCTCCAGGACGTTGACCCACGCCATAAAACTCGCTTTCGAAATCGCCGGGCTGACGCCGGCTGCAAACAGATCGCCCGCCGCATGATCAAAGGCCAGAAAACTGTTCGCTCGCAGAAAGAGCGCATCCGGCGTCACCGCGCGGCGGTCCGTCGGCGCGCCGCATTCATTTCGCATTTCATAGCCGATCCAACCGATATGGCCTCCAGCGAACGGGCATGGCGGCGCAGAGCCAATGATTTCAACGCCGGAAGTGCGCGCAAGATAGTCAAGGACGCTGGTATGTCGCGGCGTCGATGCGTCGTTCGAAATCTCTTCAACACGTTGCACATGGGTCGAATATTTCAGGAAAGAATTTCCCGGAAAGTCAACGGCGGCAAAATAGCTCCAGCGCGAATTTTCATGGTTTCGGTCAGCGCTATCGAGCCACGCGCACGCCTTGGACCGGCGCGCAAGCGCAAGAAACATATCCACAGCGGTCTGGCCAATTCCAATCTTCCGATACCTGATCGAAATTTCTTCGCGCTTTGGCGCTGGCGAGAATGAACTTTTTTTTGAAGTCGTTGATCGGCGTTGACCAATTCGCCCCGATGTGATGTCGCGAAAATTTTCCGCAAGCTGGCGGCCGTGTTCCGTTAAGATCGACTCAGGGTGAAATTGAATCCCCCATTGCGGTCGGTCGCGGCGTTTCAGCCCCATGATTGCGCCGTCGTCGCTGCGGGCGATTTCCATCAAGTCGTCATTGAGCGGTCGTTTGACGATCAATGAATTGTACCGGGTCGCGGCGAATGGCGAAGGCATGCCGTCAAATAAAGGG
>JABDJK010000098.1 GCA_013002535.1 Hyphococcus sp. | reverse complement strand
ATGGTAAATATGTACTGTCGGTTCAAATCGCTAACATGCGAATGTTTGTTCAAGACCGGCGCAAGCATTTATTAAGTGTTGGATTCGATCGAACGCAACCAATCCTCATCCTGAGACGCGAGCCCGATAGGGCGAGCCTCGAAGGATAGTCAAAGCAGTACCCGATTGCCGAAAAAGGCGCCTTGGGATAAAGTTTGGATTATATTTGCACCCCGCTCGTTCCGGCGCAGGCGGCAATCCGGGAAGTAAAAAATGCGAGGCTTTACCTGTCTCTGAATCCCGGCCTTCGCCGGGAAGAGGGGGGAGGATTTGCAATCTGCATTTGCCGATTGCCCAATCCCGTCGCAAGATGACATAACCCGATCATGACCAATCAAGACCTTGGCGATTTCTGTTTTGATTTTGTGAAAGCGGTTGACGACGACATCGCGTTCCGCTGTTCTGACGACGCGCGGAAATGGGAATGGCTGACGCTGCATCCTGCTCATTGCATCGCGGTTCAATCGACAAACTATTATTGCCTTACCGGCGTTTCCGCTTTTTCCGGTCGCATGGACGGCGAAAAATGGACAGCGCTGACCTCGTTCCGCTGGAAAACATTCAATATGAGCGCGGGCGCGAAACATCCCGTCCGCGGCGTCGCCAACCAGGGCGGCCCAAAAGATATCGGCTATGCCTGCAAGTTTTACGATGCGGCGAATGAGCTGGTTTACGAAGTCTCCGGCGAGGGCGTTGTCTTCAAAACTCGCGATTTCGAGGGTTGGCGCGCAAAAGCAAAGGCCGAAATTTTGAAACTGCCGGCGCCCGAGATTTTTGAATTCGCCGCGCCGGGCGATGTCGGCGTCTCGACGCGGCCCGAGTGTTTCATCAGTCCGGTAGGCGAAACGGATGGCGTAAAATATGTTGATGCGCTGGTGACGAAAGAAACGGGGTTCCAGCCGAACCATCCTTATATTGGCGGGTCAGGCGATCATGTGAATTCAACCCACGTATTTGATGTGGCCCAGCAGGCGGCGATCTTGCTAGGGCGTGGCCTGCCATTGGGCGGCGGCGCAAAATTCCTACGCTATATTGAGCTCGACCGGCCGTTCCGCGTCTTGGTCACTGGGGAAAGCGACAAAACTTGTGCTTTCTTGATGAGCCAGGGCGGGTATAACTGCGCCGAAGTTGATCTCGAATTTAATGGCTGAAGCACCCGTACCTCTCGTCACTTGCGGCACCCATGGCCGACAGCCGCAGACTTTTGTCTGTGTGCATATTGTCGAGGCGATGAGAACCGGCGAGCCCACGGGCTTCTGGTGGTCGCGATCTGAAGACGGCGTGTGGGACGCGGTTTGCAATGAGTGCAACAGTCTTTCGCAAGCCGAATTTGACGTGCTTGGCGCTGGCAACATCAAGTTAATTTGCCTTGGCTGCTATGAAGACGCCGCGGCCATGAACGAAATCGAGCTTGAATAGTGTCACCGCTTTCTTTTCCCGCGCCGCTTGCGCCTTATGCCGCCAGGGCCGAGGCAACGCGCGGGCGCCTGCACGATGAACCAGAATCAGATGAGCGAACGCCGTTTCAGCGCGATCGCGACCGGGTCATTCACGCAGTGGCGTTCCGGCGCCTGAAACACAAGACACAAGTGTTTATTTCTCATGAGGGCGATCATTATCGCACGCGCCTGACCCATTCGTTGGAAGTGGCGCAAATCGCGCGCACGCTGGCGCGGTCGCTGCAACTGGACGAGGACCTCGCGGAGTGCCTGGCGCTCGCTCATGATCTTGGCCATCCGCCATTCGGTCATACGGGCGAGGACGTCCTGCAGGAATGTATGGCGCCGTTCGACGGGTTCGATCACAACGCACAAACGCTGCGCATCCTGACAAAGCTGGAACGCCGCCACGCCAAATTCGATGGGCTTAATCTCACTTGGGAGACGCTCGAAGGCGTTGTCAAACATAACGGTCCTCTGACCGGCTCACTTGCGAAAAAGAAAGAACCGTTGCCGGCGGCGATCGTCGAATACGCCGAAGCGCATGATCTTTGGCTCGACACATTCCCGGGGATTGAGGCGCAGGCCGCGGCTATCGCAGACGACATTGCCTATAACAACCACGATGTTGACGATGGCCTTCGCGCCGGGTTGTTCACCTTTGAAGAGGCCCATGACGTACCGTTGGTTGGCAAGGCGTTACGAATTGCTGAAGAGCGCTATCCGGGCGCTGCACCGGAGATTTTGATCGCTGAGGCTGTCTCCGATTTAATCGGCGCGATGGTCCGCGATGTGCTGGCTGAAACTAAAAAACGCCTTGAAACTATTTCTCCACAGGATGCCGACGGTGTCCGCCGGGCGGGGCGGGCGCTGGTCGGGTTTTCGCCAGCGATGGCCGAGGATGTGAAGGGGTTGCGCGGATTTCTGCACCAGAACATGTACCGTCATTTCAAGGTCAACCGCGCACGTAGCCAGGCAAAAAGAATTGTTAAATCTCTGTTTGATTTGTTCTTTTCTGAACCGGAGACCTTGCCGCCGGAATGGCGCGCCCGATATGAGGGAGCGGACGAAGCTCGCCGCGCCCGCGCGGTTTGCGACTATATCGCCGGAATGACGGACCGTTACGCCATGCGCGAATATCGCCGCATTTTTGGCGTTGAAATCCAAGACTAAGGGCGCCATCGCCAATTGGTCGATGGTAAAATGGTCGGTGGAAACGATTCGGTTTGATGGGCGCGTGCGGCGGGCGCCAGCGATTTTGGCGCGCAGTAGGAGCGACTAAGGGCATGACTGACGATAAAGAGAATTACGAAGAAGAGTACAACGAATACGACGAATTCGAAGACGATGATGATGAGGGCGGGCTTTCGGGGCTCGCGGTTCTAGCCATCGGCGTTCTTATGTTCGGCGCATTCCTCGCAGTGACATATGTCGCTTATGACAAAGGCAAAAAGAACGGTTCTGAGACGCCCTACGTCGCTGCGGATCCCGATCCCATCAAGATTGAGACGGCGGAAGTCGATGACGAGATCGAAGATCGCGAAGTTTATGATGTCTTCGACGGTGACGACGAGGACCCGGTAACGGTCCTTGCCGAAGGTCCGGAAGAACCCGTCATACGCACGCCCGGCGATAATGTTTCAACGCAAGGCACGATCGACGATATCATCACTGCGGAGGCGGCCGATGCCGCCGACGCGATGACCGACGAGGTTGAAGAGTCGCTCGCTCAGTTAGAAGCGCAGGATGCCGAAGTTCTGGGCGAAGAGGCCGATGAACCGAAAGCGACGCCGGCGACAACGCCAACGCCCGCGAGCGCAACGCCGCCGCGGGCGACCGTGCGTAGTGGCGACGTTGCATTGTCTGGCTCTCATGTGGTTCAGGTGGGCGCCTTCGGTTCCGATGCAGAGGCGCGTTCTCAATGGGCGCGGCTGCAATCAGATGTCGGTGAATTGCTGGACGATAAATCATTCCACATCGAAGTCGCCGACAAAGGCGCAGCCGGTGTATATCACCGCTTACGGGTCGGGCCGTTCGCGTCTTCGGATGCGGCGAAATCCTGGTGCGGCGAATTCAAAGCGCGCGGCAAGGATTGTCTGGCAAAATCGCTCTGACGACGGACGAAAAGTTAGAATCATGGCCTTAGCGGCAATTTTTGACTGCGAGGGGCCGCGGCTCAACGACGAAGAACGTGCATACTTTCGCGATGTTGATCCGTGGGGGTTTATTGTTTTCGCGCGTCATTGCGAGAGCGTTGATGAATTGCGCGCCCATTGCGAGGAACTGCGAGAATGCGTTGGCCGCGAAAACGCGCCAATCCTAATCGATCAGGAGGGCGGGCGCGTTGCGCGGATGAAACCGCCGGCGTTTCCGGCTCATCCGGCGCCGGCCGCCTTTGGCGAATTGTACCGGCTGGACCCCGGCAAGGCACGTAAGGCTTCACGACTGAATGGCTATCTTTTGGGCCGTATCGTTTCTGATTGCGGCGTCAACGTCAATTGTATCCCGATGCTGGATGTGCCGCAGCCGGACGCCGATCAGAATGTCATTGGCGACCGCGCCTACGCCAAGCACCAGGACATCATTGTCGAACTGGCGCGCGCGGCGGCGGATGGCCTCATTGAGGGCGGTGCGCTGCCGGTGATCAAGCATATGCCCGGCCATGGACGCGCCCTTTGTGACAGTCACCATGACCTGCCGAATGTTTGCGTTGGCGCGGACGCTTTGTCGGATATCGATTATGCGCCGTTCAAGGCAATGAACGACATCGCTATGGGCATGACCGCGCACGTTGTTTACGAGGCGCTGGACGCAGAACGTCCAGCAACGCTGTCGCCCATCGTTATCAACGACATCATTCGAGGCGAGATTGGTTTCGGCGGCCTATTGATGACCGACGATCTCAAAATGAACGCGCTATCCGGCGATATTGAATCGCGCGTCAGAGACAGCCTTTCGGCGGGATGCGATATAGCCCTTTGCTGCAACTTTTCCATGGATGACAAAAAGGCCGCGCTGAAGGGCGCCTCGGCGATGACGGACGTCGCCGAAAAACGCGCCGCGCGGGCGCTGGTCGGCCTAAAAAATATAGACCGCACAGACACCGCAGACGCCTATGAAAAACTGCGCGGTCTGTTAAAACCAGTCATAGCGTAGCGGCATTTTGATGTTCGTGAAAAAGAGGCGACCAAAGACCGTAGGCGATGCCAAGAATCGCCGGTAGAAGTGTTGATATGGCGGATGGTGAAGCGATCATGATGGTGGATGACGATAACGGCGAGGCGTTTGACGCACCCGTTCGCGTTGATGCGACTGTCGACCCCAATATTGAAAACCTCGTCGTCAATCTGGACGGCTATGAGGGCCCGCTCGACGTACTGCTCGATTTAGCGCGCTCGCAGAAAGTCGACATTCGCAAGATCTCCATGGTCGCCTTGGTCGATCAATATCTGGCCTTTGTCGAGGAAGTGAAAAAGCGCAATCTCGAACTTGCCGCTGATTATCTCGTCATGGCGGCGTGGCTGGCGTATCTGAAATCCAAACTGCTTTTACCGGCCCATGATGATGATTCTGACGAGCCGACGGCCGATGAAATGGCGGCGCGGCTAGCGTTCCAACTTCAGCGGCTAGAAGCTATGCGTGATGTTGTCCAAAAGCTGCAACATCTGCCGCGGCTTGGCATCAATGTTTTTCCGCGCGGCATGCCGGAAGGCGTTCGCGTCACCCGCACGCCCGAGTGGCAGGCGGATTTTTACGATCTCCTGCGCGCCTATACAACGCAACGCATCGCCAGCGTCGATCGCGATTATCACATCGATCCGCCAAAAGTGTATTCGATTGAGATGGCGCGTCTGCGCCTTGAACGCATGCTCGGATCCATTCCGGAGTGGACCGAACTGACGCAACTAACAAATGTGCACGATGTTGATGCGCCGGCGACGTCTATCGTTGCGAGCGCACTTAACGCAGCGCTTGAATTTGCCAAAGATGGGCGCATGGATCTGCGCCAGCTCGGCGCTTTTGAACCGATTTATGTAAAGTCGCTGACGCCTGATGAGAAAAGCGAAAACAATGATTGATCTGGATGAAGACGCCGGACGTGATTTTCAGGGGCTCGACGCCCGCGAACGACAGGAAGCACTTGCAGACGAAATGACGGGATCTGAAGAAGACGCGCAAGCCGCGCCGGTAGACGAGCCGAAGAAAAAGAAAAAGCGCAAAAAGAAAAACGCCGAAGCGCCAAAAATTGACTGGAGCGAGGAAGAGCTCGCCGAGCACACGCGTATGGCCGAGGCGCTTTTGTTCGCGGCGGTTGAACCGCTTGACGAACGCTCGCTCGCTGATCGCCTGCCGGCCGGCGCCGATATTCCGGTTCTCATCGAACGGCTCACGGCGGACTATGAGGGCCGCGGCGTGACGCTCGTTAAAGTCGAAGACAAATATCGTTTCCTGACCGCGCCCGATGTCGCTCATATTCTGGAGAAGGAACAGGTGACCCAGCGACGCCTCTCGCGCGCCGCGCTGGAGACGCTGGCGATCATTGCTTATCACCAACCATGCACCCGCGCGGACATTGAGGATGTGCGCGGCGTTCAGGTCTCCAAAGGCTCGCTCGACCAGTTGCTGGAGATCGGTTGGGTCAAAATGCGCGGCAAGCGCAAGGACGTTCCGGGACGGCCGACGCTCTACGGCACGACAGAAGAATTTCTCGGGCATTTCTCCCTTGAATCGGTTCAGGATTTGCCAGGTCTTGCGGACCTCAAAGCCGCTGGCCTCCTCGATGCGCGCCTTCCGCCCGGATTTTCCGTGCCGACGCCCGCCGATGAGGAAGATGACGAATTCGGCGATGGCGACGACGAGGCTGAATTTGCGCAGGATTTTCTTGAAGAAGACGAGGCGGAACCTGCCGACGCGTAACGAATACGCGTAAAATTGAAGGCAACGCGTATTTGCTATCGCAACGCCCGCACACTACATTATGGTCAACAGAAATTTCGGCGCGAAGCTTCGCGTCGCGTGTAACCCTAGAGGCGCCCCATGGGAGCAATCGGACCTTGGCAGATTATCATCATTCTCGTCATCGCGCTTTTGTTGTTTGGCGGCGGCGGCAAGATCTCATCGCTGATGGGCGATTTCGCAAAAGGCATTAAGTCGTTCCGCAAAGGCCTTCAGGAAGACGATGACAAATCTCTTGAAGAACGCTCCGAGCAGGCGATGGACGTCACGCCCGCTAAAGATGAAGCGAAAAGCGCCGACTAACGCCGCGACGATTTACCGGCGCCGATTGAGGCGGCTGACCCCATGACCATTGTACCGCAACTCGGCATTCCCGAACTGATCCTGATCGCAATTGTCGCGCTGATTGTCGTCGGCCCACAGGATTTGCCGAAACTGATGCGTTCCGCCGGGCAGTTCGTTGCCAAAGCCCGCAAGCTCGCCGGTGAATTCACGGCTGCGTTTGACCAGATGGCGCGGGAAACCGAAATGCAGGAACTGCGTGAGGAAATCGAAACCCTAAAAAAAGAAAATGTATTCGCGCAAACAAAACGCGATCTCGATGAGAATTTGAAACCGGTCAATGAAGCGCTGAACAAAGAATCCGGGGAATTGAAAACCGCCCAAAAGGATGCGCCGAAGAAACCGGATGCGTCTGCGGATGACGCTCAGGATGAAGCGCCGGCCGACACCGCGAAAACTACGGCGACGTGACGGAACCAACGATGACCAGCGTCGCGAAACCAGATATCGTAAACGAAGAAGATGAAATCGACGCGTCGTCTGCGCCGCTGCTCGATCATCTTGTTGAGCTGCGCCAGCGTCTCATCATTTGCATGGTCGCCATTGCCATCGGTTTTGCAATCTGTTTTGCATTTTCTGTGACGCTATACGAATTTTTGGTGGTGCCGTTTAAAGACGCGGTCGGGCAAGTGACGGACGAACCCACGCTTTACTTTGCGCCGCTCGAATTTTTCTTCACCCGGGTGAAACTCGCCGCACTCGGCGGAATCGCGCTGGCGTTCCCGATCGTCGCTTATCAAATCTATCAATTTGTGGCGCCGGGGCTCTATCGGCGCGAGCGCGCAGCGGCGGCGCCCTTTCTTCTCGCCATGCCGGTCTTGTTTCTGCTCGGCGCGTCGCTTGTCTATTACATCCTGATGCCGTTCGTGATGCAGTTCGCCGTCGGCATGGAGCAGGAGGCGGCAGCGGGCCGCGTCAAGATTGAGCTCCTGACCCGCGTCGGCGATTATCTGTCGCTGATTACAACGCTTATCATGGCGTTTGGTTTCGCGTTTCAGTTGCCGGTGTTTTTGACGCTGCTGGCGCGCGCCGGGCTCGTCACCCAGGACTTCCTCAAGCGGAACCGCAAATACGCCATCGTCGGCATCTTCGTTGTCGCCGCGTTCCTGACGCCGCCAGACCCGATCTCACAGCTGGTGCTAGGCGGCGCGATCATCGCGCTTTACGAGATTTCCGTCTTCGCCGTCGGCTTCGCCCAGCGCAAGGCGGAGGGGAAAGCTGAAGCGGAAGACGCGGTCGAATGATTTTTCCGCTCGCCCCGGCGCAGGCCGGGGTCTCCCAAAAATTCATTCGCAGACTTGTTGACAGCAATTCCGACCCTCGTCGGGATGAGCGGATATTGCTTTAATTCTAGCTCGCATCCGGGATGACGCTGTCTCTGGACCCGCATCCTGATCCCCGCTAAACCGCCCCCATGTTTGACATTAAATTCATACGTGACCACGGCGAAAAATTCGACGCTGGCCTTGCGCGACGCGGCGTGCCGCCAAAAGCCGGCGAAATTCTGGGCCTTGACGAAGAGGCGCGCAAATACACTGCTGTCCTGAACGACATGCAGTCGCGGCGCAATGCTGCTTCGAAAGCCATCGGCGCGGCGAAAGCCAAGGGCGATGAAGACGAATTCAATCGCCTCAAGGCCGAAGTCGACCAGATCAAAACCCAGATGCCGACGGCGGAAGCTGAGCAAAAGAAAAAGCTCGATCAGATCAGAGACATTCTCTCTGGCCTGCCGAACCTGCCGGCCGATGACGTGCCCCAGGGTGAGGACGAAGCCGCCAACGAAGAAGTCCGAAAGTGGGGCGAGCCCCGCAAGCTGAACAGCGCCAAAGAACATTTCGATCTTGGCGAGGCGCTAGGGCAGATGGATTTCGAAGCTGCCGCGCGCATGTCGGGCTCAAGATTTGTTTTGCTGAAAGGCGGTCTCGCGCGACTTGAACGCGCCATCGCGAACTTCATGCTTGATACACACACGGGCGAGTTCGGCTATACCGAATGCCAACCGCCGTTATTGGTGCGCGATGACGCGCTCTACGGCACTGGGCAATTGCCGAAGTTTGCGGAGGATCTTTTCAAATCGACCGGCGATCACTGGCTTATCCCGACCGCGGAAGTCTCCCTCACCAACATCGTGCGCGAAGATATTCTGGCCGAAGAAGAACTGCCTTTGCGCTTTACGGCTTGGACGCCGTGTTTTCGGTCGGAAGCCGGGGCGGCGGGCCGCGACACGCGCGGCATGATCCGGTTGCACCAGTTCTCGAAAGTCGAACTGGTTTCTATCACCGCGCCGGATCAGTCAAACGCTGAACATGAGCGCATGACCGAATGCGCCGAGACGGTTTTGCAGAAACTCGACCTTGCCTATCGCACCATGGTGCTCTCGACCGGCGATATGGGATTCTCGGCGCGCAAGACCTACGATATCGAGGTCTGGCTGCCGGGTCAGGCGCAATATCGCGAGATTTCGTCATGCTCTAACTGCGGCGACTTTCAGGCGCGGCGGATGAACACGCGCTGCCGCGCCAAGGGCGAAAAGCAGACGACGTTCGTGCACACATTAAACGGCTCCGGCCTTGCGGTCGGACGCACGCTCGTCGCGATCATGGAGAACTATCAGAACGAAGACGGATCAATCGCCGTCCCGGACGCGCTCAATCCCTATATGGGCGGCGTCGAGAAAATTGAGACGGCGGTTGATTGACGTCATCTCGGCTGCAGCACGAGCGTGACGCTGCGCTGGTCCGGGATCGCTAGAAATTTTATCCGATCGCGTGTCTGCAAAACAGCGTTCTACGCTGCATTGCGCACGGGATGACCAAAAGGACTAATAATGCGCATACTCTGTTCAAACGACGACGGCATTCACGCGCGGGGACTTGAAAGCCTTGAGAAAATTGCACGCGAGCTTTCTGACGATGTCTGGGTGGTCGCGCCGCAGGAAGAGCAATCCGGCGCGGCGCGGGCGTTGACCCTCGCGCATCCGATACGCTTGCGCCAACATGACGAAAAACGATTTTCCGTATCGGGAACGCCGTCGGATGCGGTTTTGATGGCGGTGACGAAGATCATGAAAGATGCGAAACCGAATTTGATCCTCTCCGGCGTCAACAATGGCCAAAATCTCGCTGAAGACGTGACCGTGTCCGGCACCATCGCGGCTGCGTTTCAGGGCATGTCCATGAACATTCCGTCAGTCGCGCTTTCTCTTGCGCGCATGGACCGCGCTAAAGCGCGCTGGCAAACGACGGAGGCTCACGGCGCCCGGATTGTCCGGCGGCTGATTGATGCGGGCTGGCCCGACGATGTGGTCGTCAATGTCAATTTTCCGGACCGGGAGCCCGACCAGGTCGCCGGCGTTGAAGTGACGACGCAGGGCCATCGCAACGCCTATCAACTCTACGCAGAAGAGCGCCAGGATTTACGCGGCGGAAAATATTACTGGTACGGATACACCGGCGAGCTTTCCGATCCTCCCGAGGGTACGGACTTGCGCGCGATCTACGCGGGCAAGATTTCGATCACGCCGTTGCATCTGGCGCTCACCCACGACGGCGCCTACAAATCGCTGAGCGCCGTCGACTTCAAAGATTAACAACGCTTTAGCGTTAACACTTCATTAACCAAAGAGACTCAACGTCCGAGCGAATCGACAACGCTTACACCCTTGGAGGGGGCGATGAATCTTGTGGTCCGGACGACGTGCCTATCTTTGTCAGTAATTGCGCTTGCCGCATGCGGGTCGCACAATCAAGCGCCAATTGTTTACGGTACAAGCCCGACCCATACGGCGAATATTTATAACTCGCCGCACGATGTTTACATCGCGGAACAAAAGCGACAGCGCGCGCAAGCGAGCAAAACAACGCTAGCGCAGGATGCGCAGAACCGCCGTTTCGCCAAAGCCTATCCGGCGGCGCAAACCGGCGCGATTGAGCCAGCAAATTTGCAAAAGGTTTCTGCAGTGCATTTGACCGAAACCGGCGAGCCGGCAAGGGCTGCGGTTGCACAATCACGCGTCACCACAGCAACAGTTGCGCGCGGTGATACGGTTTACGCGATTGGCCGGCGTTATGGCGTTGAGCCCAAAAAAATCATTCGCATCAATAATCTGAAAGCCCCGTACACGCTCGCTGTTGGTCAGAAGTTGCGCCTTCCTTACGGTACGACTGTCGCGACGCCGGCAAAAGCGAACCCTTATGCATATAGCGGCGCGCGCTCTTATACCGTGCGCAAAGGCGATACCCTTTATTCAATCTCGCGGGCGTCGAAATCGCCGATTAGTGCAATCGCATCAGCGAATTCACTACGCCAGCCTTATGAGCTTTCCATTGGCCAGCAGCTTATCTTACCGCGCGGCGCAATCGCCGCTGACAGCGGTCAGTATACTGCCGAAGCGCCCGGTCTTCCGACCCCAATTGAGCGCCGCTCGGAACCTGAAAATGTTGCTGAATTAACGAAAACCGTTTCCTACACGCCGCCAACCAGCCCGCGCGATTTTGCCTGGCCAGTCAAAGGCGCCGTCATTGGAAACTTCGGTTTGAATGACCTCGGCCGACGAAATGACGGCGTGAACATCGCTGCGCCGGCGGGTACGCCGGTGCGCGCCGCCGCGAATGGCGAGGTCGTCTATCGCGGATCGGATCTCGATGGGTTCGGCAATCTTTTGCTGGTCAAACACAACAATGGATACGTCACCGCCTACGCCCACAATGAAGCGATGCTCGTCAAAAAAGGCGAGATGGTTCGCCAGGGTCAGGTGATCGCGAAAGTCGGACAGTCGGGCACGGTGTCGTCACCGCAACTCCACTTTGAAATTCGCAAGAACTTGAAATCCGTCGATCCGGCGAAGTTGCTCGGCCCGCAATAGCATTCAAAGTTTCGCGTTTGCTCAACGAAGCGCCCGCGAGGGGATAGTAAAAAAGTTCAAATAAAAAAGTAGCGTACCCCAAATTGACGGGGCTCCTTTGGAGCCCCGTTTTTCTATGGTGATTTCTTCGCAGGGGGCCAGGATGCGACCAATGTGTCCAAAACTGGAAAACTCCATTTTTGCGATTGATTTTCAATTTCATGCGGTGTAGGCGCTATTGAGAATGATTTGCAAGTAGGGGCTCTAGTTTGCCTAGTCTCGTTTCAAAGGCCGCCGCCATATTGTCATTTGGCCATGCGTTTTTTTATAGCTTGGCAGTGGCTGATAACGCGGCGGTTATTGCGGCAGGCGTCGATGACGTCATTATTGTTGAGGGACGTTTTCTTTCCCTCGACAAATTGAATGCGGTGAAGACGCCAACGCCGATCATTGATATTCCGCAAAGCTTATCGATTGTTGACGATCAACAGATCGCGGATCAGGCGTTTACAAATTTTGGCGACGTCCTGCGCTACACGCCCGGTCTTTCCATTAGCCAGGGCGAGGGCCATCGCGATGCAATCATTATTCGCGGCAACCAGACTACCGCAGATTTTTTTCTCGATGGCATGCGGGACGATGTTCAATATTTTCGGCCGTTTTATAATTTGGAGCGCATCGAAATTTTGCGCGGATCAAACGCGCTCTTGTTTGGTCGCGGCGGCGGCGGCGGGGTTGTCAATCGTGTCACTAAACGCCCAGCGCTTGGCGAACAGTTTACAGGCTTTTCCGCGAGCGCCGATACATTCGGCGCTTTCAATTTCTCCGGTGACGTCAATTATGCCATGAGCGAGGGGGCCGGGCTCCGCATCAACGCATTCTACGAAGAATTAGACAATCACCGCGACTTCTTCGACGGGACACGAATCGCGATCAATCCGACTGTCGCGTTCAAAGCCGGCCCCGAGACGGAAATTCTTCTCTCATACGAATATATCGATGATGACCGCGTGGTGGATCGCGGCGTGCCGTCGCAAAATGTGGATGGCGGTCCGGATGTGCCATTGGAGGGTTTTGATAATACGTTTTTTGGCTCGCCAAACGAAAACTTTACAACGCTGCAAGCTCATATTGTTCGCGCGCGGCTGGATCATGAAATTACAGACGCGTTGCGCGGCAATCTCACTGCTCAATACGCGGATTATGACAAGGCCTATCAAAACCTCTTCCCAAGCGAAGAAGTCGTCGTCACAGGCGGCGCATTCCCTGAGGTCGAGCTAGACGGATATCGCGATACGACGGCGCGCGAGAATTTCATATTGCAGAGTAATATTGTTGGCGAATTCGATATTGGTCGTTTCGGGCATACAGTGCTTTTCGGCGCCGAATATGGCGATCAGAAGACTGCGAATGCGCGCATCGATAATGTCTTTGCGACAAATATGGATGATCAGCTTTTTATTCCGTTTACGGATCCGCTTGTCATACCGGAATTTTCATTCACATCGCCATCGCGTAATCGGGCGTCAAATGTTGAGTTCGTGTCGGTCTATATTCAGGATCAGATCGACGTTACGGATTGGTTGAAGCTTGTCGCCGGAGTGCGTTATGACCGCTTTGATATAGAAGTCAGCGATATCTTTAATGCGAGTGAGTTCTCGCGCACTGATGAAGAGTTCACCCCGCGGCTCGGCGCGATTTTGAAACCGGCTGATAATTTCTCGGCCTATTTCTCCTTCAGCGAGACATTCCTGCCGCGCTCGGGCGATCAGTTCCTGACCCTTGACCTCACATCAGAGGGGACGCGCCCGCAATTCTTCCAGAATATGGAAGTCGGTCTAAAGTGGGATATCCGCCCCGACCTCAGCGTAACCGCTGCGCTTTTTGATCTTGATCGCGAGAGCTTCACCTCGGTCGATCCGGCTGATCCGTCGGTGTTGAGCGTTATCGAAGGGTCGCAGACCCAGGGGTTTGAATTGCAACTGACTGGTAATCTGACGGATCGCTGGCATGTCACGACAGGCTACAGCTATCTCGACGGCAAGATTCAGCGCGTCGACGGCAGCGGCAATAGCGGCAACAGAACCCGGCAAACGCCGGAGCATATGTTTTCGATCTGGAATAATGTCCATATCACCGACCGTTTCGGCGTAGGCGTTGGCGCCATCTATCAAGACAGCTATTTCGTGCGTGAAGATAACGCCGTCGAGGCGCCGAGCTATGTGCGCGTAGATGCGGCGGTCTATTACGAATTGAGCGATTGCTTGCGCGCGCAGGTTAATCTCGAAAACATCCTGGATGAGAACTATTTCCCCGATGCACACTCCAACGACAACATCTCTGCCGGTGAGCCGTTTAACGCGCGTTTTACGGTCAGCGGTCGGTTTTAGGCCTGTTGAAACTCTGCCCATCGCCGCCCTTGCATGGGGCCCGGTTTCAAAATAGCGTCGCGCGGCAATCGCAGTTGAAAACGGTGGGGTGCAGATGCCTGGTGCTAATTCTATCAGAACGTTGATGCTTGGGCTCGCCTGTACGGCGATATCGGCCTGTGCGACTTCATCGATGAACGATGAGGCAAACGCAAAGCACGCCAGAAACGTCATCCTCTTTATTGGCGACGGAATGGGCGTTTCCACAGTGACGACGATGCGAATTTACGCCGGCCAGTTGGAGGGAATGCCTGGTGAGGAATATATTCTACCGTTTGAAGCGTTTGAGAATGTTGCGCTCGTAAAAACCTACAACACCAACCAGCAGGTGCCAGATTCTGCCGGTACAGCCTCAGCAATGCATACAGGGCTGAAAACCCGCGCCGGCGTTATGAATGTGGGGCCTGACGCGCGCCGCGCAAATTGCGCCGAAGCCAAGGCGAATGAATTGGACACATTCGGCAATGCCGCCGTCGCGCGCGGCAAGGCGGTGGGTATTGTCTCAACTGCGCGCATCACCCATGCGACGCCGGCTTCCGTCTATGCCCAGACGCCGGAACGCAATTGGGAGGCGCAAAGCGAGTTATCGGAAGAGGCGATCGCCAATGGCTGTGAAGCAATTGCGACGCAACTGCTCGGCTACACCTTCGACGTTGCGCTCGGCGGCGGCAAGTCGAAATTTACCGACGAGGCGCTTACTGCCTGGCAATCCGAAACCGGTGGAACGCTGGCGCTTACCAAAGACGAAATGGATGCGGCTTCCTCAGATGCGCCGTTGCTCGGTCTCTTTTCCCGCAGTCACATGACCTATGAGCTGGAAAAAGATGCGGCGTCGTCGGAGCCATCGCTTGCGGAAATGACCCTTGCAGCATTGAACCGCCTCGAAAAAAATTCCGAGAACGGATATTATCTGTTGGTCGAGGGCGGCCGGATCGATCACGGCCATCACCAAGGACGAGCGGCGCTGGCGCTTGCTGAAGGCAAAGCCTTCGCCGATGCTGTCGAAGCGGCGGTCGGCGCGGTAGATGCAAATGAAACCATGATCCTCGTCACCGCTGACCACAGCCACGTTTTCACGATTGCCGGCTATCCGACCCGAGGCAACCCGATTTTGGGCCTCGCCATCGGGAATGACGCGTCGGGCGAGCCGAGCGGCGAACCTATCCTGGCGAATGACGGTCACCCCTATACGACGCTTGGCTATTATAATGGGCCTGGCGCCGTTGAAGGCCCGCGCGGCGCGCCGAGCACTGATCCGACCGCGCCACAGCAGGCTCTGGTGCCGACAGGCAACGGGCAGTGGACATCAGAAACCCACGCCGGCGAGGACGTGGCGCTCTATGCCACAGGACCGGGCGCGGGCAGAGTTCGCGGCGTCATGGAACAAAACCTGATTTACAATGTGATGATCGACGCATTCGGATGGGAGCGCGAATAGATTTGCGAACTCTTCGTGTCCAGTTCACGTCACCGTATTTAACAGCGATTTGAATTAAACAACATACGTCGATTCTATGTGTTTGCGCCAACCGCCAGCAGTGAGAACGCCATTAAAACCGCAATGGTCACTGCTTGCGCCGCAACACGCAAACGCATCATTTTGTTAGATTGGTCTCTCGAGAAGCCGCCGCCGCGCGCCATCGAAAACAGACCGATTGTTAGAAACGCTACCGTCGCGAGCAATCCTACAGGTATCAAAAACAAAGTAAGACCTGACATCATTATTTAAAATTCCTTTCGCTTTGTCCATGCTAATTACGGCATTCATTCAGCGTCAGATCACCAGTTTTCAGGCGCAAATGCGCCAATCGCTGCTTCAACCCATGAATGCACAAAATTTAAAGTGTGATCTGCGTCCGCTGTCTTTGCGTATCTAAATATGAAAAACAGGAGGCAATTAATGACGAACGCATATGACGTGGTGATGGACCCGAATCAAAACCCGTTGGCTGAGTTGCCGAAAGCACAAAAATTTCAGCTGATGTCCTATCTTAGCCTGATGTGGACAACGATTTTTTGTGTTGGCTTTGGCTTTTGGGCGTTTTACGGGCAACTGGTCGTTTTACACATACTTGTTGCTCTCGGCGCCGTATATACTGGCTTTACATTTAGAAATTCAAAACGCCAGTCGCATCGCGACAAATTTAAACGCGACGAAGATGGAACGGCCCGATACGACGACCTATGGGGCGCGCCGTAGGCGGGCGAGTTGCGATAACGGCAAAACCCCTTTTGGCGCAAAAATTTTGAGCATAATATGAAAATCTCTAACGCTGGCGCGCCGCAAAATGCGCTTGTGATTGGCGCGTCAGGCGGTATCGGCAACGCGTTTGTAGCCGCGCTGTGTGACTTGATGCCGGGCGACGCCGTAAACGCACTTTCTCGCAGTGGTGACGGGTTTGATGTGACTGATGAAAAATCGATCATAGCGGCAGCTGAACAATTTGCGTCTGACGGTCAAAGTTTCGATTTGATCTTCAATGCGGCTGGAACGCTTGAGCCGGCGGGCGAGGGGCCGGAGAAGTCGTTCGACGCATTATCACCTGAAGTCATGCAGGCCGCTTTCGCAACAAATACGATCGGGCCAGCGTTGGTATTGAAGCATTTTGCGCCCTTACTCTCTAAAGATCAGCGGTCAGTATTTGCGACATTGTCCGCCCGGGTCGGCTCCATAGGCGATAATCGCCTCGGCGGCTGGATGAGTTATCGCTCGTCGAAAGCGGCGCTGAATCAGATTGTGCGATGTGCATCGATTGAGTTTGCGCGGTCTCATCGACAATCGGTGATTGTTGCGCTTCATCCGGGAACGATTGAAACGGCGCTCACAAAAAAATACGCCAAAGGCCGTTACACCGACACGAGCGAAGGCGCAGCGCGCAGCATGATTAGCGTCCTGCAATACCTTACGCCGAAAGACACCGGCAAGTTCTTTGATTATGCAGGCAAGGAAATTTTATGGTAATTAGCGCGACAGGTTCCGAAGGGCGCCTCGTATATGTAACGAGTAGGCTCTGAGTAGCACCACCTGTTTTTGCTAAGTTTAGCCAAGAACCCTTTCAAAAGAGAGAATGGCGCTGATGATACCAGATAAAACAAATTTCAAGATATTTTTAATGGCGCTTTCGATGGCCGCGCTATCCGCCTGCGCTTCGCCGCGGGCCCCCGCTGAAGCGCGGCAAGATGGGGAAACGATTTCCAGCCAAACTCACATCGTGCAACCTACCAGTATGATATTGATCGAATTCGACGCCGATCGGGACCGATTGCTGACCCGCTCGGAATTGCTCGCGGGCGCGGACGCTGAATGGCGTGTCATCGCGGAAGCCGCAGGGGCGGATGAATTGCGGCCCATTGATTTTTCGCAGTGGGTAGAGAAAGCCATCGGTACGAAAGAAACGGCGTTCACGCATATTGCCGTCGATACGAATGCAAATGGCTCCATTGGCGCCTATGAGTTTCGGAGCGCGCTGGAGCGCGAGTTTAGTATCGCTGATAAAGATAAGGATGGCGTCGTGACGCGCGCGGAGCTGGTAAAGAGTTTTCAAGTGCGGCAAAGGCAGCAATGGCGACCTTCGCGCAATCAAGGAGAGCGTCATCAACGCGGCGGCGGTCGTCGCCCGCCAAGCAACTAACGGCACAATATTTTTAGTCGGCGCGCGCAAACACATTGTTGTTAAACCGGCGCCACCCCTCCGGCGTTAAGATCCAGTCCGTGATTTCGATCTTGTCACCGTCGATCAATTCGTATCGCGTGCGGCCCTGTTTGGCGCCGGTTTCACCCCAGTGTGCGACCAGAGCGTCGCCGTCACGTATTGCGGTGACAGGGAGAAAATCACCGGACGTATCCGCCCAATAGGCGTAGTAACCATCATCATCGGCGCGATAGATGGCAAGGCCTTCAAACGTTTGCGGCTCGCCCGACGCCGGACGCATCTCGATGCGGTAATCAAGGCGATAGAATTTATCGTTGAGCGCACGCGACCAGACCATGGTGCTTTCCGCGGGTGAGCCGAACGCATCGCCTTCAGAAGCCCATGTCCCCTCAAATTTTTCGAGAATGGATTTCTCTTCAGCCGTTGCGCTAGCGAGCGGCAGGAAAACAAGCGCGACTATAAGGCCAAGAAACTTCATCAAAACCTCCGGTTTTGGCTATTATAGCATAAGACGGACAAGGGATGGGGATTTGGACAAATCAGCCATCTTTAATTCTCCTCGTTGCTGTTGCAGCGGTCTCCCTTTGCAAGGGGGACAGATACCTCCCCTTAAAAGGGGGGTCTAAAACGCAAAGCGTTTTCGGGTGGGGATCAAATTGCAAATTTCTTTTGCAATTCCTATCCAACTTTCCCCGGCCTTGACGCAATCATCCGGCGCGCCAGAAACTCCGGTGTTGCGGAGAGGATGCCTTCTGACACAAACGCTGTTTCGGAGAAATGGGCGAGGGCCAATTCTCCTTCGAATGCTGCGCGAAGACCCGCGCCGACGCGTTTCGTGGCGTCGAATTTCGTCAGTATGCAGCGGGTAACGCCGATTTCGCGAAAGGCGTTCGCCCAGTCGACATATTCATCGGCGTCGCCGCCTGCGGGCAGCACCAAAATCGGCTCTGCGCCTGCCGCTTCGCGATAGCTCTGGATGGCGGCGATGTCGCCGCCGTCATAAGGGCTGACGCCGGGCGTATCAAAAATGAGGGCGCCTGCGAACCGGCGGTTTTTGACAATCTGCTGAACGTCCGCCGGCGATTCAATGATGTAGTAATCAGCGCCTAACGCCTCTGAATAGGATTGGATTTGCTCGATGGCGCCGGCGCGGCCGACATCGGCGGTCATCATCACAGGCGGTGCGCCGGCGTCGCGGGCGCCAAGCGCAAGTTTTGCCGCAGTCGATGTTTTCCCGGCGCCTGTCGGTCCGACCAGCATGATCGGCGTCGCCGGCGTCAGCGCAATTGGCGCAAATGAAAACGTTTCGCGGAACGCCGTTTCCAATCGGTAGAGGTCTTCGTCGATCTTAGATGACTTCGCGCCATTGATGAGCGCGGCAAGAAGCGCCTCACCGACGCCGTGGGGCGCCAGCATTTCGGCAAGGGCGCGCACGCGGTCATCGCTCATGTCAATTTTGTTGGAAGCCTTCGAGCCGGTCAGGCTCGATGATAATTTTGCGAGTGCATCTTCAGAAAAATGATGTTCGATGGATTCATTCAACCGCGCGCCTGCGCCAGTCTTGAATGGGCCTTCATCAACAGCATCTTTCGCCGCGCCCGCATATTGCGCTTTTGGCGCTGGTTCCGGCGCGGAGGGCGCGGGCTTGTCCGACGCGGTGATTTCAACATCGCCGCTCGGCAGTTCACGGACGGAGACGACAGTCGCCTGGGTCCCGAGGGCGCGTTCGGCTTTTCGTTTTGCCGCTTCCAGGGTGGAAGCGATGAATTTCATCACAGCATGCGACTCCTACGTACTCAGCACCCACTATCTTGTGAAGAACCTATCACAAGTGCGGTCAAATTCCCTCCCCATGAAAAGGAGAGGGTTAGGGGGGATCAAGATGTGAAAAACTTTGCGATCGTTGAAACGGCATCTGATCCCCAGCCGAAATCGAAGATTTCGACCTCTCCTTTTTTAAGGGGAGGTAATGCGGCTGCGACATTTGCTTGTCAGTTATTACATCGATCACAGACAGAATTCACCATAATTGCGCTTAAATCGACCCTAAATTCTTCAGCCTAGTATGGGGGTGAATTTCGTTTTGGGAAAGGACTTGTGTCTGCGGACGGACCCGCTCCACCACCGACCGGACGAAAGGCCGGATCGCGGCGCTGGTGACGATGGCCGCGGAATAGCCGTCGCGCGCCGCATTTTCCAGTTTTTCAAGGGCGACGGAGACAAATTCCTGCAGCTTCGATGGCGACATGGCGAGCTGGCGCGCCTCGTTCTCGCCGATGACCGCGTCGGAGAAATCCGTCTCCCAGTCTGACGAAAGCGTAACAATCGGCGTTGCGCCGTCGGGGCCGCGCAAGGCGCCGCAGATCTGCCGAGAGAGCCGCGCTCGGACATGTTCGACAAGAAAGCTTGTCGTCGTCGATTGCGGCGCGGCTTCTGCGATGGCCTCCAGAATGGTAGGCAGATCGCGGATCGAGACTTTCTCACCAAGAAGCGCCTGCAAAACGCGTTGCACCGTCGTCACCGTTGCGACTGATGGGATCAGATCGCTAATGAGGTTGCGATGTTTGTCGGGCAGGGCATCGATCAGTTTTTTGGTTTCGGCGTAGGAGAGAAGTTCCGGCGCTTCCGTCTTGACGATCTCGGTCAGGTGGGTTGTCAGAACAGTCGCAGCGTCAACGACTGTCATGCCTTTGAGGGAGGCTTCCTCGCGCTGGCTCTCATCCACCCACATGGCGTCGAGGCCGAAGGCGGGGTCTTTTGTCGGCTCGCCGAGTAATGTGATCGCGCCGCCGGACGGGTCCATAATCAGGAAATTGCTGGGCTTTAACTCGCCGCGGGCGACTTCCAATTCTTTCAGCCTGATAACATACGTGTTCGGTTCAAGCTGCATGTTGTCGAGAATGCGAACCGGCGGCGTGACGAAACCCAATTCTTGCGCAATGGCGCGGCGCACGGCCTTCACCTGATCAGTAAGGCGCGGGCCTTTGTCCGTATTGATGAGCGGCAGGAGCCCGTATCCGAGCTCAATGCGCAAATCATCCATCGCGAGCATGCGGCCCGGCGCGTCTTCCGGCGCCGCTTTAATTTTTTCTTCCGCGGCGACGGCGTCAGTTGCGGTCTGGTTTTTGGTTTTCTGGATACGCCAGGCCGCGCCGCCAACGCCGATGGCGAGGAGCATGAACGGAATGAACGGCAGGCCAGGCATTACCGCCATGATGACGAGCACCCCGGTGACGATCGCAAGCGCCTTGGGGTATTCGCCGAACTGCGCGGCGAGCGCCTTGTCGGCGGCGCCGTCAACGCCGGCTTTTGAAACGATAAGACCGGCGGAGATCGATACAATCAGCGCCGGAATTTGTGAAACAAGACCGTCACCGATGGTGAGCAGCGTATAGGATGCGCCGGCGTCGCCAATGGACATGTTCATCTGTGCAACGCCGATGATAACACCGCCGATGATATTGATCATGGTTATAAGGAGGCCGGCGATGGCGTCCCCGCGCACAAATTTCGAGGCGCCGTCCATGGCTCCGAAGAAGTTCGATTCTTCTTCGAGGTTTTTGCGGCGCTCGCGCGCTTCATCTTCAGTGATGATGCCGGCGGAAAGATCGGCGTCGATGGCCATTTGTTTCCCCGGCATGGCGTCCAGAGAAAATCGCGCTGCGACTTCGGCGATACGGCCTGAACCGCGGGTGATAACGACGAAATTGACGAGCACCAGGATCGCGAAAACAATCATGCCGATGACGTAATTGCCCTGCATGACGAAACCGCCAAAGGCCTCGATGACGTTTCCAGCCGCGTCGGGCCCTTCATGACCTTTCGACAGGATCAATCGCGTCGATGCGATGTTGAGACCTAGTCGGAGCATCGTCGCAATCAGCAAAATCGCCGGGAAGGTTGAGAACTCCAGCGCCTTGCGCGTGAATAGCGCCGTCATCAGGATAGTCACTGAGAAGGTGATCGATGCAGCGAGCAAGATATCGAGAAGCCAGCGCGGCGTCGGGAGAATGAGAAGCGCAAGGATCGCGATGATTCCGACAGCGAAAATAACATCTGTTCGCCAGACGCTTTTCAGCGTCTCGCGGGAGAAGATTTTGGCTGGGTTGAGGGCTGCGTCGGCCATTTATGCCTTGCTATCCCGCCTGCCGTTCGGCGCCGGGCGCCGGCACGGGAACGCCGTCTTCTGTGTACTGCTTTAGTTTGTTGCGTAGGGTACGAATGGAAATACCGAGGATATTCGCGGCATGAGTGCGGTTGCCGAGGCAATGGTCAAGCGTCTGCAGGATTAGCGCCTGCTCAACTTGCGCCACCGTTTGCCCGACGAGCGCTTCCGGTGCGCCGCCATCTCCACCGCTCGTTGAGACGGGCGCGGAACCATCGGGAATGCGGATGGCGTCAACGCCGATCTCATCTCCCTCGGAAAGCAATACCGCGCGGTGCATCGTGTTCTCTAACTCGCGCACATTGCCGGGCCATTGCGCCGCGGCGGCGGCGCGCTGGGCGGCTTCTGAAAGCGGCCGATGCGGCACGCTGTTTAGTTCTGCATATTTCTGGATGAAGTGATTGGCGAGGCCGATAATATCCGCCGGACGCTTGCGCAGCGGCGGCACATCCAGATTGACGACATTCAGTCGGAAGAACAAATCTTCGCGGAAGGTTTTCTTGCGAACTTCGTCGGCGAGATCGCGGTTCGAAGTCGCGATGATGCGAATATCGACCTTGATCGGTTTGCCGCCGCCGACGCGATCAACGACGCGCTCCTGCAATACCCGCAGAAGCTTCGCCTGCAACCGGATATCCATTTCCGAAATCTCATCGAGAAGGAGCGTGCCGCCGTCGGCTTCTTCAAACTTGCCAATGCGCCGGGCGACTGCGCCAGTGAAGGCGCCTTTCTCGTGACCGAACAATTCGGACTCAAGAAGATTATCAGGGATCGCCGCACAGTTGATGGAGATAAACGGTTTTTCAGCACGCTTTGATTTCGCATGAACGTATTTTGCAACGACTTCCTTGCCGACGCCGCTTTCGCCGGTGATCAGGATAGACGCTTCGGACGCCGCAACCTGATTGGCGAGGGTCACGACTTTTTTCATCGCTGGATCAACGACGATCATATCAGAGGATTCTTCCACGACCGCCTCGAGAATCGCTGCAATTAATTCAGCGTCCGGGGGCAGCGGCACATATTCTTTCGCGCCAGCGCGAATGGCGGCGACGGCGGCGTCAGCGTCAGATTTTACGCCACATGCGACGACAGGAACGGCTATGCGCTCTGCATCAGCGGCCTTGATGAAAGCTTCGACATCGCGGCGAACGTCGATCATGACAAGGTCGGCGCCGTGCCCTTTGCGGAGCGCGGAAAGTCCGGCCTCGTTGTCAGGCGCGAATGAGACGCGCGCGCCGCGATCCATGGCGATCTTCGCCGCGGTTGAAAGTTCACTGGAATGTTCGCCGATGATCAGGAGCCGCATGGCTCGCCTCCTCGAGGGTTAGAAATTAAAGGTCGTGGTCTTTGACAAGTTCTGTGAGTGTGACCCCAAGGGCGCCGTCAATCATGACAAGCTCGCCGCGCCCGATAAGGCGGTCGTTGACGTAGAGATCGATGGGGTCGCCGACCTTGCGGTCAAGTTCGATAACGGCGCCGCCATCGAGGTCGCGCAATGCGGCAATATCGAATTTGGTTTTGCCGAGCACGGCGGAAATCTTCACCGGCACATTTTCAATTCGGCGTTTGCCGCCGGCGCCATTCGCGGCCGGCGTATCAATATCGCCGAGGTCGGGAAGATCAGGACTAACGGCTTTTTCGGGTAGGGAACTCATTTTTTGCCATCCTTTTCGTGTGGCTTCCTGTCAGGTGCGTCGGCAGCGTTAAGGGATGCGGTCTTGGGTCCGCCGAATAAGTCTTCAATCGATCGCAATAAACTGGCGTGATCGCGAACCATGGCGCCGTCGCGCCATCGGATACGTGCTTCGCCTTGGGTTAGCGTAGCATCGGTCTTGATTTCGATGAGATTTCCAGCGCCGCGTTCTTCGAGGCCTTTTTGCAGGAACGTGATCATTTGCGCCGCCGCTTTTTCGGTAACATAAAGTGTCGCGCGCTCACCGTCATGTTGGCTTTCAAGATATCGATCGATGAGATCGCTTGCCGCCGCTGTTTTCTTTTGCAAGGCGACGCCAAGACAGATTTTCTCAGTCGCGGCGTGAAATAGGTTTCGAAATGAACTTATACGCGCTTCAATAGCGTCGCGTTCGCTGGCTGCGCCGCGGTTCAGCATATCCGCAATTTGAGTGAGAAGAGCCGTTTGCTTCGCCGCTTCGCGCGCCAGGATGGTGTTGAGCGCGGCGCGTTCGGCCTCGGCGCGCAAAATGTTCAGATCGGCATGCGCCGCAGGTTCGTCCGCCGGCGCAAGTGGCTCGGACCCGGGCGCGTCGGCGGCGCTATCTGTGACATCGTCAAAGGCACTAAACTGAAATGGTTTTGCGACGGCGGCCATCAGAAGATCACCTCATCGTCGTCGGTCGAGGAAAGATAAATCTCACCTTCGTCGGCGAGGCGTTTTGCTATCTCGACGATTTTCTGCTGCGCAGCGTCAACTTCGCGAACGCGGACCGGGCCCATAATGTCGATATCATCGCGCAGGATGGTCGAGGCGCGTTCAGACATATTTGAGTAGAAAAGGTTTTGCATATTCTCGTTGGCGCCTTTCAGCGCCGTCGCGAGAACTGATTTATCGAGGTTGCGGATCAGGACCTGAATGTCTGTTGCATCGAGGCGGATCAGATCTTCAAAAACAAACATCAGCGCCTTTATTTTTTCCGCCGCCGCCGGGTTCTTCATTTCCAGCGTTTCCATAAAACGACGTTCCGTGGCGCGATCAAAATTATTAAAAATCTCCGCCATCGCCTCATGGGCGTCTTTTGCCGGTTGCCTAGAAAGCGCGGTCATAAATTCTGTGCGCAGGGTCTTTTCGATCTGGTCGAGCACGTCCTTCTGTACAGGGCCAAGGCCGAGCATCCGGTTCATCACTTCTTCGGCGAGTTGCTCCGGGAAAACTGCGATGACCCGCGCTGCATGTTCGGGTTTGATCTGCGACAAGATAACAGCGACCGTTTGCGGGTGTTCATTGCGTAAATAACCTGCAAGTGTTCGCTCATTCACATTCGCCAGTTTTTCCCACATGGTTTTGCCAGCAGGGCCGCGAATGTCTTCTAGGATGTTGGCGACTTTTTCTTCTGGCAGAATATTATTTAGAAACCGCCGCGCTGAATCCATCGATCCGGTGATCGACCCTGTCGACGATAGATTATTGACGAAATCATAGAGCAGGCTTTCAACGACCTCCGAGGTAACCGAGCCGAGATTAGAAATCGCCAGCGTAATTTCGCGCAATTCGTCCTCGTCGAATGATTCCCAGAGGAGCTTGCCGCTTTCATCGCCCAAAGCGAGCATAACGACGGCCGCGCGTTCTGCGCCGTTTAATTCTGTTGCGTTCGAAATCGTCTTCGCCATTACGACGCCTCCCGCATCCAGCCGCGCAGGATATTGGCGGACTCATCGGTGTGAGCTTTGACGATTTCGGAGACTTTATTGATGGACGAGGCTTTGACCTGCCCTTCGACCTGGCTGAGATCGATGCGCGTTTCCAATGCGCTCTCTGTGGCGTCGGTAAGGGCGGGCGCTTCAACGGTATTTGACGGGGCGGCGGCGATGGCGGCGGTTTCCGTCGCGGCGCCGGGCGCCAACATTGGGCGCAAAACAAAATATCCAAGCGCCAATACGATCAGCGTTAGCGCGCCGACTTCCACCATTCGCATGATGTCGGTGTTTGCAAATAGCGGCGCAGCAGCTGGCGCCGGCGCTTCAATGGCGGCAGGCAGCGGGCTAAATTGGATATCAACGACATTGACCTGGTCGCCGCGCGCGGCATTGAAGCCGATGGCGGATTTTACTAGCGTATCAATGCGCGCGATTTCTTCGGCGTTGCGTGGTGAATAGGAGAGTGCGCCGTCGGCGCCGGTTGCAGTGACGCCGTTTACGGCAACGGCAACGGAGAGGCGTTTGATAACGATGCCTTCTTCACGCACGGCGTTGCGCACGGTTTTCGAAATCTCGTAATTTGTTGTTTCTTCGGTGCGTTGAGAAGAGGACGTCGCGGTTCCGCCGTCCGCAGCAAAGCCTTGTCCGCCGGGCAGGCCATTGGCGATAGACACGCCCTGGCCGCTTGCCGGATCAGCGCTGCTTGATGTTTCTTCAACTGTTGTTGATGACAGGACTGTCTGGCTATCCGGGTCAACGATTTCGGAGCTTTCAGTGATGCGGCTGAAATCCATGTCAGCCGCGACTTCAACGCGAACATTGTCGGCGCCAACGATGCGCCCGATCATGTTTTCAACTTCGCGGCGAATTTTTGCTTGTGCGGCGGCTTTTCGTTCTTCGATGGAGCCAGCGATTGCCGCGTCAGAGTCTTTGTCGGCGCCGGACGCCAGAAGTTTTCCACGTGAGTCGAGTACAGTGACCCGTGTCGGATCGAGCGAAGGCACAGCGGAAGCGGCTAGATTGACGATGGCGGCAACGGCGCGATTATCAAGACCGCCCGGCGCATCGACGACAATGGAGGCGCTTGCCGTTTGTTTGTCGCGGGCGAAGAGTTCGCGTTCCGGCATAACAAGATGAACACGGGCCGAGCGAACGCCGTTGATTGTCGTTAAGGTTCGCGCCAATTCGCCTTCGAGGGCGCGCAATCTGTTAATGTTTTGTTGAAATGACGTCGCGCCAAGCGTCGAGTTGTTATCAAAGATCTCATAACCGACGCCCTCATTGATAGAGAGCCCCTCGGCCGCAAGGTTAGTGCGCAGGCGTCCAATTTCGTCGCGGGGGACGAGAATGGTGACACGCGCGCCGCCATCTTTCAGCGTGTGTTTGACGCCGTTCTGCTCAAGCTGGTCGATAACAGGTTGAGCGTCTGCGTAACTAACGTCGGCGTAGAGGACGCTCATGGACGGCGCGCCAATGCGTGCAATGATAAACGCCATTGCAGCGGCGACGCCAAAAGTAACGCCAATAACAGCCGCCAATCTAGCGACGCCAAAACTTCGAATGAGATTATATAATTCGTTCACGCCCGACTGCCATATCCCTGAACCGCCGCGACATGCGGTCCTCACCCGGCAATTTTTGCCCCCTTTGTCGTAAAGAAAGCGTTTCGTTTCTGCATTCGGACGAAAAAAACCCGCGCTAACCAGGCGCGGGCTCTTCGAAAACCAAAGATTAAGTTAAGGAGGGGTTAGCGATATTGCTGCACGCGAGTTGCGCGAAGCCCTGGCAGGCCAAACTGGTCAATCGCTTTTTGCCAGGAAAGAAACTCTTCCACCGTCAACGTATAGCGATCACATGCTTCCTCAAGCGTCAGCAGTTCACCGCGTACAGCAGCAACAACTTCGGCCTTTCGACGAATAACCCATCGTTTGGTAGATGGCGGCGGTAAATCTTTAAGTGTCAACGGCGTGCCGTCAGGCCCGATAACATACGGGTCCTTTTTTACGGGCGCCGAGGTTTGTTCTCCTACGACAGTCATGAGCGCTCTATTCCCCTTGATACGCAACGGTTGTTATTTCGCAGGATAGGCCCCGTGCTTTTAAAAAACGGCTAAACCGCATGGTAAAAGCTTCTCTAAGTGGTTGATTATTGGTGAAAAATATTGCTCTGAAAATTGTATCAATACTGAACAATAATTCGTTTACGACGCTGTTTGGGTCAAAGTGCGCCACATATCATCGGCCGCTGTAATGATGCGTGTGTTTGCTGAATAGGCGCGCTGGGTCTCAATTAACGTTGTAAATTCAAGGCCTATGTCGACGGTGGAGATTTCTAACGCGCTGGATTCTATGGCGCCGGCGCGTCCCGTTTGGGGAACATCAATTTGAATGTTGCCTGCTAACGGACTGGCGAGAAAAGTTGACGCCGGTCCATCTTCTAATCCTTCGGGGTTGATAAAGTTCGCTAGCGCTACCTGAAAGACGTCGCGGCGAAGACCATTTGAGAAGAGCGCTGTAACGCGACCGTTTTCGGAAACTTCCACGCCGGTCAATTCTCCGGGTGCGGCGCCATCGGTTTGTGCGTTAGTGATAGTTGATGCGCCTGTTGCCTGGGTGAGGCCCGAGAAGTTGATCGCGACATTTTGCGAACCGTTGGTCAGGGCTGACGGAAACGACGATGCAGCAGCATCGAATTGCCCGGCGCTATTGAAGACGACATTGCCATTCGCCGCCGTCGCGCCGAAAGTATCAGCGAAAACAGCGTTAGCCGCCCAAGTGAGGGCGCCAGTTTTCGTGAATGTGACCGCTAGATCGCGCGAGACGCCGTTGGCGTCGAAAAGCGAGAATTGCTGTGTGAGGCTTGCGCCGATTGGCGCGTCCTGATTCAAGCGGCCGGCGAGGATCATGTTCTCCGTTGCCGCGGCAAGTGTCTGGTTTGGGTCAATCGAAATCGTTTGCAGGCTTTCTATGCCGCCAAGCGCCGCTGCGCCATCAGCTCCGACAGACGCACCGCGCAGCAAAAACCCAGCTTCATTCATAAGATCGCCGTTTGCCTGCAGCGAAAAACCGCCGGAGCGGGTAAACAGCATTTCCGAAGTTGCGGCGCTGGTGTTCGCGTCTTTTGATACAACGAAAAATCCGTCACCGGCGATCGCAAGATCTGTTGAAGAGTTGGTTCGAGAGATGGCGCCCTGTTCGCTGGCGAGAATGCGTGCGCTTGCTTTTACGCCTCCCGCCTCGATGCCGCCGTCAGGTTTCTCACCGGAAACTAGCGTCGAAAAATCCGTCTGGGCGCGTTTGAACCCCGTTGTCTGCGAGTTCGCAATGTTGTTGGAAACGGTTTCCAGGCTCGTCGCATATGCGTTGACGCCCGAGAGGCCGATGGCGAACATACCGGAAAATGTCATCGTTTGTGTCCTTTGCGTAAATTAGAGTGCGGCATCAATGCGTTTGACCAAGTCGAGATCAAAGCGCTGTCCGGCAATTTCGATTTTCGGCGCGCCGTCATCAAAAGCGACGGCGTCAACGCGGCCGCTCGATGTGATTGATGTGGAAACCGGCGCGCCATCAGCGTCAATGGCGTCAATGACAAGGCGATAGGCGCCTTCCGGCGCCCGCCCGCCATTATTCATTTTGCCGTCCCAGATGACGTTATGCTGACCTGGCGTCGCCGCGCCATTCAGGACCGCGACTACGGCGCCGCGCGCATCGACAACATAGACATTTGATGCTGCGGCGTTTGCCGGCAATTCATAAGTCCAGCGCGCACTTTCATTGGTTAGCGTCGCGACATCGGTTTCAACGTTGGCGATGCGGCCGACCATGGCGAGTGCCGTTTCATTCGATGACGCAGTCTGCAGCGCCAATAATGCTTCGAGATGCTGGTTTGTCTGAATTGATTGCTCAACCCCGGCGAACTGTACGAGTTGCTCGGTGAATTTTTCGGTATCGAGCGGCTCCAGCGGATCCTGATTGCGCAATTGGGTCGTCAGCAATGTCAGGAACGTGTCAAAGTCCTGCGTTAGCCGCGAGAAGCTTTGCGTTGACGGGCCGGATGATTGTTGAGCGGCGATGGAAGTTACGTCCATATCGGTTTCCTAAATGGTCAAATCGATGACGCCTTGGGAATAACCAAAGCGAGCATAATTTTCTGGGGTGAGCGCGGCGTCGTCGCCAGTCTCGAACGACGGCGCAGCGTCTTCTTTCAAAATAAGTTCCAGCCGATCACGGCCGAGGGCGAAGCCGGCATCGGCAAGACTCTGACGCAGATCCGTTTCATCGCGCGAAAACATGTCGAGCGCTGTTTGATTATCGAATTTGAGCGAGAGTTTGGTTTCACCGTCATCAGCAACCTTCATCTGCGCTTCGACACGGCCGAGGGAGGGCGGGTCAAGGCGCAATTCAAAAACCGACGCGCCGCTATCAAGGCGCCGGGCGATAAATTTGGCGAAGTCCTGCACGGAAGGCGGCGCTTTGGCGAGGGCTTCGGGGCGTGCAAGCTTCGACGTAAACGGGGCGCGCACGTCTATCGTCGGGCGTAGCGCGGCATCGGCTTTCGCGGCGTGGGCGGTCTGAACTGCGGCTGCGCCAGTGGCGGTCGCGGCAATAGCTGCGCTCGCTTGTGCTGGCGATTGCGCGATTGGCGCGGCTAGCGTGGTTGCTTGCGTTGGATTTGCCTGAGGTGAGGTCGATTGCTGAGCCAGCGCTGATTTAGAGGAGGCGGGGTCCGATGTGGAGGCAGCGGATTGCTGGGCCGGCGTCGTTGTCTTTGTGCTTGTCGTCTCGGATTGCTGGCCGCCCGTCTGTTTACCGACGCTCGCGTTCTGCGGCGCCGCGCCGTGGGTCTCCAGCGATTGCGCGGCTCGGCCTTCAAGGGCGGTGACAGCGGATGCAAATGAAAAAGCGTGCGCAGCATCTTCGCGCGTAATCACCGGTTTTTTCAAGCCCGCGACGGCGTCCTGCATGGTCGCTTCGATCAATAATCCGACGTCACTCATTGTGCGTGTTTGCCCTTACGAATTTTCGCGCGCGTTACTTATCGCAAGGGGCTTGCCAGTTCTGATTCCCATGCAACATGCGGCCTGTCATGGATAATAATCCGTAAACGGTGGATTGCCCGGCAATTATCGCCTGCATATTCTGCCGGTTGGCGCAAAGACTGCCGATCATGGCAACGCCGAAATTCATCTGGCTTACCGGTTGCAATAATAGGGTCGAGTTTCACTGAAAGGACCGCACGTAAAATGGCGTCCCCCGCATGGAATAAGGCGTTCGTAGAAAACAGCGCCCTGATGCCGGTAAAATTTGACCGGAAAGATTTACCGCTGCGGCAAATTCTGCCGGGCGAAATCTATGGCGGGAGTGCGCGCTCATGAGTTTGACTGTTGCACTCAATACGGCGGTTTCAGGATTGCTCGCAAACCAGGAAGCCATCGCGGCGACGTCGGAAAATATCGCCAACGTCAATACGGCGGACTTCAAGCGTCGCGAAGTACGGTTCTTTACTGACGCCATCCCGAACCAGTTCTCTGGCGTTGGCGTTGAAATCGAGCGGGCAGGGGTTAATCGATTTTTACAAAACGCAGGGTTTGCCGGCGCATCTGACGCCAGTTCGACTTCAGTGGTCGCCGAAGCCCTGTCGCGGGTGGAAGCGTCATTGGGTGCGCCCGGCGATAACATTTCTTTCGCCCACAAGCTGGATGAAGCGTTTGCGGCTTTCACTGCGCTCAGCGCCACACCGAATTCCATCGCTGCGAAAGCCGTCGCAATTGATGCGCTCGACGCGGCGTTCGGCGCTTTTTCGCGCACCATCAACGCTATCGATGACGAATCTGTCGCCGCCGATGCGCGCTTGCAGGCGCAAGCCGACCGCGCCAACACGCTTCTGGAAGATATTTACAATCTCAATCAGATCGCCCCGGACTCCAATGGCGCAGGCGACGAGATCGATGCGCGTCTCAAAGAACTTTCAACACTGATCGACATCAACGTATCCCGCGCTGACGATGGTCGCGTCACGGTAACGACCGGCGACGGCCAATTGCTGGCGAATTCCGGCGGTTTCCGCGCATTGAATTTAACCGGCGGCGCTGCGTCGACGATTGGCTTGTCATCGGTTGATCCGGCTAGCGGCGCGACCGCGCCAATCGCAGCAGACATCAACGCCAGCCTGACCGGCGGAGAGATCGGCGGCTTGCTCGCCCTGCGCAACACCGAACTCCCGGCCTTGCGCACGATTGTTGATACGGCGGCGCGCGACATCGCTGGACAAATCAATACTGTTTACGCTGGCAACGCTTCAGTCGGCGCGACCGCACCAGCGACAACGCCGCTGATCATCGAGACCGACGACGCTTTCACCGTGAATGCCGTCATTGCCGGCGACCCGGCACAACTCGCGATCGCGCGCCCTACGGGCGGCGCGGCTGGCGGCGCTAATGACGGATCCGGCGCCGGCGCACTCGCAGCCCTCGGCGCTACACCGGAAGCGCAAAATGTTATCTCTGCCGTCACGCAAATCGGCGCCGCATCGCGCGTCGCTGAGGAACGCAGCACGACGGCGGAGGCCTTTGCCTCAGAAGTTGAATTGCGGCTCCTCAATGAAGGCGGCGTCAATCTCGACGAAGAACTCTCTAACCTCATCTTGTTTCAGCGGTCCTACAGCGCCAATGCGCGGGTGATCGCGGCGGTCGATGAGCTTTATCAATCGCTGCTCAACATTCTCTAGGGAATTATTACGATGGCCGTTTCCGAATTAGGTATGCAGGCTTTGCTTCTTCAGGGATTTCAGCGCGCGCAAGGCTCCGCTGAGACGCACCAGCTGCAATTGTCGAGCGGTAAAGAATTCCAGACCTATGGAGAATACGGCGCCGATGCGTTGCGCTTGATTTCCGCGGAAGGCGTCTTCACACGTGCGAACGCCTATGAGAACGCCAGCGAAGTTGCTCTTTCGCGCCATGAATTGATCGGCGCAAGTATCGAGACGGTTGCGGCGGCGGTCGAGGACTCGCGCGCCGGTTTTGTCCGGACTCTTGCGACGGGCAGTGCGGAACTCTTGTTGCCGGAACTGGAAACCGCGGCGCAACGGATCATTTCAGCCCTGAACGTTGAACTCGGCGGTGTTTATTTGTTTGGCGGCGTCGATGGTACAGTTCGGCCGGTCGGCCTTTCATCGCTCGGCGATATCGGATCCGCGGCTGATCTCGACGATGTCTTTAACGAGGGCGCACGGGCAAGCCTCGCCGTGGAAGAGGGCGTTAATATCGATGGCGGCCCGGTCGCCAGCGAAATCGCGCGGCGGCTGTTTGGCGAATTACAGGAGCTTGCCAATGCAGAAGCCGCACTCGGTCCGTTTATTGGAAACCTGACCGATGCCCAGCGGGCGTTCATCATCGACAAGAATGCAGCGTTTACCGAGATCGCTGACGAGCTGTATCAAACTCTTGGCTTCAGCGCCGTCGCGCAAGGACAAGCTGCGGACGCGGTCAATCGCAATGTTGCGCGCCGTGACCTCGCGGAAATAGTTTCCGCGGAGATTGAAGATGCTGATATCGCAGAGGCGCTTTCGCGCCTCAATCAGGATCAGATAGCGATACAGGCGTCGGCCCAGGCGCTCGCGCGCGCCACTGAATTGTCGCTGTTGAACTTTATCTAATCATCCGTTTGTCTAGGCAACGCGGTCCGGTTCATAGTATTTCGTGAAACCTCTTTCGTGTTTTGCAATTCTATGGACTCTGATTGACCGACAGACGTGACACTCGCGCCTTTAAAAAACGCGCAAGCAAAGCCCAGAAAAAAGGCGATATGCAAGCCGCCGCGCTCGCATGGCGAGAGGTTGTGAAAGCTGCGCCGGCGGTTTCCGCCAATTGGGCGTCGCTCGGGGCGGCGGAAAGCAATCGCCAGAATTTTCAGGCGTCCGCGCAAGCCTATCGGCGCGGCTTTGAGCTCGATCCTGAAAATGCTGATGCGTTGGCCGGATATGCCGGCGCAATGGCGGCGCTTGGCAATTTTGACGAAGCCTTGCGCGCTTGCGAGGCCGCGCTTGAAACGGCGCCGGACCATAAAAATGCATTTTCCGTTGGCGCTATCGCTGCACAAAATTTGCGTCAGTGGTCGTCCATGGCTGCAATGGCGCGCAAACGATTGGGCGTCAAACCGGAAGATGCGGATGCGCTGAAATCGCTGGCGAATGCGCAATTTGAAAGTGGCGAATTTGACGCCGCCTGTGCGGCCTATTTGAAAGTCGTTGAGAACGCGCCGAAGGATGCGGCCGCATGGGTAACCTATGCCAGGCTTTGCCTCGGCGCCTTCAATTATGAAGAAGGGTTGCGAGCGCTCGATAAAGCCCACGAAATGGCGTCGCCGACAGCGCAGTCGTTCTATACGCAAGGACGGCTTCAAATGATCATGGGTGATCTTGAGGAAGCGGCAAGATCAAGTCGCGCTGCAATCGATGCAGATCGATATTTTGCACCGGCTTATTGTCAGTTCGTCACGCTACGAAAAGGGAAAGTTGACGACGAAATAAAAGCATCAATCGAGCGGCTAAAGAATGACGCGCGATTGCCGGGCGAGCATCGCGCCTCATTGAACTTCGCGCTGGGCGATATTTTGTTTGCTGCCGAGAATTATCCAGAGGCGATGGCGTCTTTCGAAGAAGCGAATGCCATCACGCGGAAGAATTTGGCGAATGAGGGCCGGCAATATGATCGGTCGCACGCAGAAGCTGAATTCAATTTGATGACTACCTTCTGCTCCCTGCAGCCGGCGCCATTCGTCGAGGAAAGCGATGAACCAAAGCCAATATTTATCATCGGGATGCCGCGGTCCGGCACGACTCTATTGCAGAGCATTCTCGCAGCGCACCCCGAAGTCGAGGGCGCAGGCGAGTTAAACGGAATTGCTGAGGCGCAACACGATATTACGCAATGGGCGCTTCAAAATCGCGGCGCGTCTTTCGCGGATTATCCGCAGGACCGTTTACGAAAATGGCGCGGCCAATATTTGGGTGAACTGCGCCATATGCGTGCGGCGAAATTTATTGTGGACAAACAGCCGCTCAATTTTCGGTCCAGTGCTTTAATCAAAACGCTGTTCCCATCTGCGCCGATCATTCATACGCGGCGTAATCCGGTAAAAACGGGGTTTTCCATTTACCGGAATGACTTCGCCAAGGCGTGGCCCTATGCCGTCTCGATGTCTGACATCGCGCATTATTATGGCGTTTATGCTCTGTGGAGCGCAGCGGAAATTCCGAAAGGCTCTTTGTTTCAATACGAAAGCTTGATTGTCGATTTTGAGTCAGAGGCGCGCCGATTGCTTCAACATTGCGGGCTTGATTGGGACGAGCGGTGTCTTTCCTTTCATCAAAATGACGGTCCGGTCGCGACATTCAGTGCGACGCAAGTGCGCGAACCCTTGCGCAAGTCGCAGTCAGATATTGCTGCGCTCCTCGGCGACTTCATTGCGCCGCTTGTCGATGGTCTTCGCGAAGCAAATGTTGATCTCAAAACTGGCGCGCCGTTAGAGCGGCGATGGCCGTTGAATTAACCAAAAGGGATTCATCTCCAGGAGGGTATTCTTTCATAAAACCCGCTAACGGTGAAAAGTTATCCTCATGCGTCCGGGGCGCCTTATAGTGGGCGTCATGAGACATTTAGATTGCCATCCTAGCGCCTACTTCTCTCCAATGGTGACAGGGAAAGGATTGTACTGTTTGCGCTAGCGCATCGAAATCGGGTGCAAAAGCCAATCCGACCACAAATCAGAAAAATGAATTGATGAGAAAGCCGCCCAAAAAACCTGCTCCGGCATCCCAGAATCTTCGCCATTCTCCTTCCGAGAGCCAGACCAGAGTCTGCGGAAATCCATGCGGGCAAAGGGAAAGCGCTAGGGTGCAAAGAAGCCTCTTGAGCAACTTTGCAGGATTGGCATTCAACAAAGACTGGCGCCGCGTTCGTACGGCCCTTATGTTCCGGGCCTGATGAGCACCGTAATGGACATAATTGCGATTGACGCGCCGAAAATTGATCTCGGCGCGCCGGCTGGTGCGCGGGTGATTGTGGCCATGTCCGGCGGCGTTGATTCTTCCGTGACAGCGGCACTGTGCAAACTCGCGGGTTATGATGTCGTCGGCTTGACACTGCAACTCTATGATCACGGCGTTGCAATCCAGAAAAAAGGCGCCTGTTGCGCGGGGCAAGATATTGCCGATGCCCGCCGCGTGGCCGAGGCCATGGATTTCCCGCATTATGTTCTGGACTATGAGAGCCGCTTCACCGATGCGGTGATGAACGATTTCGCCGACACCTATCTCGCAGGCGCGACGCCGATTCCGTGTGTCAGGTGCAATCAGGAAGTGAAATTCAAAGATTTGCTAGAGACGGCGCGCGATCTCGGCGGCGCCTGCATGGCGACGGGACATTATATTCGCCGTGTCGAAGGGCCAAATGGGCCCGAACTGCGGCGCGCCTATGACGCTGCGAAAGACCAAAGCTACTTCCTGTTCGCGACGACACGTGATCAACTTGACTATTTGCGCTTTCCCTTGGGCGACATGCCGAAAGAAGAAGTCCGCCGCATTGCTGGCGAGTTAGGATTGGTCGTCGCTGACAAACCGGACAGCCAGGACATTTGTTTCGTGCCGGAAGGAAAATACGCTTCCGTCGTTGAGCGATTGCGCCCCGGCGCGGCGGAGCCTGGCGAGATCGTTCATGTTGACGGAACGGTGATGGGCCGTCATCCAGGTATCATCCATTATACGGTCGGACAACGGCGCGGCCTTGGCGTTGCGACCGGCGAGCCGCTTTACGTCGTACGTGTTGATGCAACGACGCGGCAAGTTGTTGTCGGTCCGCGTGATGCGCTCCTTATACGGAGAATAATGCTGAACGACGTTACCTGGATTGGCGACGGCAAGGGCGAGGACGCCGCGCGCCGCGGCGAGAAGCTCGCGGTCAAGGTCCGATCGACCCGCCCGCCGAAATCGGCGTCGCTCGTCTGGGATGACGGTTGGGCGGTTGAGCTTGATGACCCGGAAGAGGGCGTCGCGCCGGGACAGGCTTGTGTTTTCTACTCGCCCGACGACGCAAACGACCGCGTCCTCGGTGGTGGGTGGATCGCGAGCACGCGTGCAATGGATCCGGCGTGAGCGTATCTGTAAGGCGATTAACAGTAGGCGACGAAGCCGATTGGCGAAGTCTATGGGCGGGGTATCTCGCCTATTACAAGACCGAACTGAACGACGCCGTCACCGCCAAAATATTCAGACGGCTTCTAACCGGCTCACCGCATTTTGCCTTCGTGGCTGAACAGAACGGCGACATTGTTGGCTTTGTTCATGGGCTGCCCCACGCCTCAACCTGGTCGGTCAGCGATTATTGCTATCTGGAAGACCTCTATGTGGACAAATCAGTTCGCGGCAGCGGTATTGGTCGGGCGCTCATCGAGGCCGTTTATGCCGAGGCAGACAAGCGCGGCTGCGGGCGGGTCTACTGGCACACTGAGAGTTATAATGAACAAGCGCGACGATTGTATGACACGCTTGCAACTGTGACCGACTTCGTTCAGTACCGACGCGGTTGAATCTTGTTAGAGAGTCGAAATGGCGAAGAAGAAGTACGATTGTTTGAAGTGCGCTGCTTATTGCTGCACTTACACCCATATCCCGACAACCAAGGCGGATATCGCGCGCCTCGCAAAACACCATGGCGTCACGCCGGCTGAAGCCAAAAAGAAATTTACCAAAAAGGGCGACAAGGAAAATCCGCGCGTCCTTCGCCATCGCGACGACGAACATTTTGTGACGGCTTGCATGTTCCTCGATCAGGAAACGCGCAATTGCACAATTTATGAGGGTCGTCCGCAAATCTGCCGTGAGTTTCCAACGCAAACCCGCTGCGGCTACTACGAATTCTTGATGTGGGAGCGCGAAGTCCAGGACGACCCGGAATGGATCGCGACGACGGACTAATCCAGGCATGACTGAGCGCGTTGATGTCGTTGTCATCGGCGCCGGCGTAGTTGGTCTGGCGGTAGCGCGAGCGCTAGCGCTTGCCGGTCGCGATGTCATTATTGTCGAGAAAAACGATACCATCGGTGAAGAGACTTCCTCGCGCAATTCCGAAGTCATACATGCGGGTATTCAATACAAACCCGGCGGCGTGCGCGCATCCATAGCGGTTCGCGGGCGAGACCTTCTTTATGATTATTGCCGATCGCACAACGTTAATCACAAGCGCTGCGGCAAGTTATTGGTTGCGACGAACCAAGTCGACGTGGCTCGTCTCGATGCGCTAAAAGCCAACGCAGAATTGAATGGCGTCGATGATCTCGAAATCGTGGACGCCGAAACCGCAAAGGCGATGGAGCCGGCGGTTGAGTGCAACGCCGCAATTTTATCGCCGTCATCGGGCATCGTTGACAGTCATGGACTTATGCTGGCGCTTCTTGGTGATGCTGAAGACGCCGGCGCCTCGCTCGCCCTGTCGACGCCGATGACTGGCGGTGTGGTTAGCAGGGACGACATTGAGCTTACTTTCGGCGGCGTTGAGCCGATGACGCTAACGACTTCGCTAGTCGTTAATTGCGGGGGGCTCTGGTCCGATCGCGTCGCGCGTTCGGTCGAGGGAATACCGGGCGCAACTATCCCGCAATTGAAATTCGCCCGGGGCCAATATTTTACCTATTCCGGCGCCGCGCCTTTTGAGCGCTTGATCTATCCCTTGCCCCGCGCCGATAGCCAGGGCGTACATTACACGCGCGATCTCGGCGGCCAGGCGAAGCTCGGGCCGGACATCAACTTCATCGATGACAACGTTGATTATACAGTCGATCCTTCCGCCCGTTCACGCTTTGCTGAGGAGGCAAAAACGTTTTGGCCATCGCTCGATCGCGAAAAACTGGTTCCGGGTTATGCCGGCATCCGGCCCAAGACCGCGGGGCTGGGCGAGGAGGGGGACTTCGTTTTCTCCGGGCCCGAATCCCACGGTGTTGCTTCATATATCGGGCTCTACGGCATCGAATCGCCGGGCCTAACGACCTGCCTCGCCATTGCGGAAAAGGTCGTTGAATTGGCGCGCGAATAACGGCTTGCAGGGCGGGCGGGCCCCCGCTATAGAGCGGCGCTCGGTACGCCGATTTGGCGGGGTAGCTCAGTTGGTGAGAGCGCCGGATTCATAACCCGGAGGTCGGCAGTTCAAATCTGCCCCCCGCTACCATTTGATTTTTCACGGCGTTTGTCATTCATTGTAGCAACGGAGCCCGCAATGATGACAACTGAAATCAAAGCCTTTTGGCAAAATTACATCAATGGCGAATTTGTCGATGGCGGCGCTGGCCGGTTGGATGTTGATAATCCAGGCACGGGCGAGAAGTTGGCCGAACAAGCTTTGGCGGACGCGCGCGATGTTGATACGGCGGTCGCCGCGGCGCGGGCGTGCCACGAGAGCAACGTGCTTTTCGATATGCGACCCGTGGAACGTGGACGCATTGTCAGAAAGATCGGCGATTATTTGCTCGACCATGTCCATGAGATTGCGCCGGTTCTGACGCTGGAATCTGGCAAGCCGCTATGGGAGGCCCGAAAAGAGATCGAGGGCGCCGCCCGCTATTTTGAATATTACGGCAATCAGGCAGAGACGCTCGAAGGGCGTTCAATTCCATTAGGCGCCGGTTATTTTGATTTCACCACTTACGAGCCTTACGGCGTTTCCGGACAGATTATTCCGTGGAATTTTCCGCTTGAAATGACGGCGCGCGGCATCGCTGCGGCGCTCGCAACTGCAAATACCTGCGTTGTCAAAACACCGGAAATCGATCCGCTTTCGTTGTATTATTTTTGCAAGGCCGCGGAATATGCCGGTCTTCCACCGGGCGCTTTGAATATTCTTTGCGGGGAGGGAACTGTGGCCGGCGCAGCGCTTTCTTCCCATTCGGATGTCAATCAAATTGTGTTTACCGGCTCTGTGCCGACGGGCGTCGCTATTGCATCAGCGGCGGCGAAGAATGTTGTCCCTTGCGTTTTGGAACTTGGCGGCAAATCGGCGGCAATTGTTCACGACGATGCCGACATCGATAATTTTATCAAAAATGTACGCATGGGCATCTTCTTCAATGCAGGTCAGGTTTGTTCGGCGATGTCACGCGCGATTGTGCATCAGTCTGTCAATGATGAAGTTGTCGAACGACTCGTTGACGTTGCGCAAAACCTTTCAGTCGGACCGGGCATTGAGCGAACTGAATTCGGTCCGAATATGGGCGCTATGGTTTCAGAAAAACAATGTGACCGGGCCGAGAAAATTTGCGCGGCCGCCGAACGTGAAGGCGCAAAAGCTGCAACCGGCGGGCGCAAAATGAATCAACCGGGCTATTTCCTGGAGCCCACGATCATGACTAGCGTTACGCAGGATATGGAAATTGCAAATGAGGAAGTCTTTGGTCCAGTTATATCGGTCATAAATTTTATCGATGACGACGAAGCGATCCGACTTTCCAACGCGACTTCATATGGCCTTGTTGGCGGAGTATTTACCAGAGATCTTGACCGCGCGACCAAAGTAGCTCGCGAAATGCGCGCCGGGCAGATTTTCGTCAACGAATGGTATGGTGGTGGCGTTGAGACACCCTTCGGCGGTTACGGCAAATCCGGTTATGGTCGTGAAAAAGGCCGAGAAGCCTTGATGAATTACGTTCAGACGAAAAACGTGGCGATAAAATTAAGCGATCGATAAGCCATGTTGCCTGCACGCCGCAGTAAATGTGTTTTCCATTAGAAGCGCAATAGTCATGGGGCCCACGCCGCCGGGGACGGGCGTGATGGCGCCCGCGACCTGGCTTGCTTCGCCAAAATTTACATCGCCGACAAGTTTGGTTTTGCCGTCGCCTTTCTCAGGCGCATCGACGCGGTTTATGCCGACGTCAATGACGGTCGCGCCGGATTTGATCCAGTCGCCTTTGATCATTTCGGGGCGACCAACCGCGGCCACAACGATGTCCGCGCTGCGTACAACGTCTGGCAAATCCTTCGTGCGGCTGTGCGCGATGGTGACGGTGCAGTTTTCTTTCAGGAGCAATTGAGCCACCGGTTTGCCGACAATGTTGGAGCGCCCGATGATAACAGCGTTCATACCGGATAGATTGTCACCGAGCGCCGACTTCGCGAGAATAACTGAACCTGCGGGTGTGCATGGAATGAGGGCGTTGACGAAGTCGCCGGCGCCCAACCGCCCGACATTGATGGGATGAAATCCGTCCACGTCCTTTTCGGGCGCGATGAGATCAATTATCTTTCCTTCATCGATGTGATCGGGGAGGGGAAGCTGCACCAGAATACCGTTGATGCCGTCGTCATTGTTGAAATCGTTGATGATCTTGATCAGTTTGTCTTCAGGCGTATCGGCGGGCAGAATCTTTTGAATTGACTTGAACCCGACTTTTTCTGCGGTCTTGCCTTTGTTGCGAACGTAAACCGCGCTCGCCGGATCATCGCCAACCAGCACCACGGCGAGGCAGGGGGCGTTGCCGGTTTTCGCAACGAAGACTTTGGTGCGTACCGCCAGCTTGTCAGTCAAGTCCGCCGCGATGGCCTTGCCGTCAATGATTTGTGCGTCATTCATATCCAGGACTTTCTACTTGATGACCCCTATTTCCATGCTTCCAGCGATATTTCAATAGGCAGTGCGCGGACTGTCACGAAAGCTGTCGCTATCTGGAAAAATAGATTTTTCTTTAAGAACGAATACCGTAAACTGATGGGTATGAACGACGCCCGACTAAGCCTTGACGAAATTCATTCATTAGTCCTCGACTGTTTGCGGCGCCACGGTTGCGATGAAGAAAACGCCGGCGCTGTAGCGAGTGTGATCACCGACGCAGAGCGCGACGGGTGTCACTCTCACGGGCTCATGCGGCTTGCCGGTTATGTCGCCGCGCTGGACAGCGGCAAGGTCAAGGGCGATGCGCGCCCCTTGATAGGAAAGAAAGCGCCCGCAATCATTCATGTTGACGGGAATGGGGGGTTTGCGCCGTTGGCGCTCACCGAAAGCCGGCCTCATATTATCGAGGCGGCAAAAATGAATGGCATTGCAGCGGCCGGGCTCGTCAACGTCTATCATTTTTCTGCGCTATGGTGGGAAATTGAAACGCTGGCAGAGGCTGGTCTGTGCGCGTTTGCGTGCACCTCGTATATTCCGGTGGTGTTGCCAGCGGGCGGCAAGCAAGCCCTCTACGGCACCAATCCAATCGCTTTTGGTTGGCCGCGCAACAACGAGCCGCCGGTTGTTTTCGATCAGGCGTCGTCTGTGATGGCGCGCGGTGAAGTCATGTTGGCGGCGCGCGAAGGAAAAAAACTGGCCGATGGCGTCGGCGTGGATATGGACGGCAATCCGTCGAATGACCCAAACGAAGTGTTAAGGGGCGCGATGCTTGCCTTTGGCGGTTATAAGGGATCATTAATCGCGATGATGGTCGAATTGTTAGCGGGCCCATTAATTGGCGAAACGCTCAGTTTTGAAACTGCGGCAAAAGACAATAGTGACGGCGGGCCGACATGCGGCGGCGAGCTTATTTTAGCGATGGATCCGAATTTGATCGGCACACCCGACCTTTGGGCCGATCACGGTGAAAAATTATTTAAAAAAATCTTGGCGCAAAACGAGGTTCGGTTGCCGGGCGACCGGCGGTATAACAACCGGCCTATGGCCACAAAAGATGGTGTCCTGGTTTCCTCAAAAATTTTGGACGAGATTAAATCGCTTTAGATATTGCAGCTGCGAAAACAATTGCGCCATTCCCTATATAGGGCGAATATTTGATGCGAATTCAGCAATATTTTTAATAGCTTGGGTCGGCAATTCGATTCCGCATATGAACGCGGTGTGATATGAAGAGCGAGCAATGACGAAACTAATTGACAAGCTTGATCATCCGGGCGCGCGGGAAATTTGCGCAGCGCACAAAAATAAGCCGGACGCCTTGTTGGAAGTGTTGCATGGTGTGCAGGCTGCTGACGGGTACTTAAGCGACGCGGCGCTGCGCACGGTTGCGGACGCGCTCAATATCTCGCGCGCAGAAATCCATGGCGTCGCAAGTTTTTATCATGATTACCATCGCAAGGCCCCGGCGAAACACATTGTTCGCCTTTGCCGTGCGGAAGCCTGTCAGGCGGTGGGATCGGAAGAGCTCGCCCCAAAGGTCGAAGAGATGTTCAACGGAAATGACGATGTTGCGGTGACGACGGTGTACTGCCTAGGCAATTGTGCACTCGGTCCTGCGGCGATGGTCGATGCCGAATTGCACGCGCGGGTGACGCCGGAAAAACTGAAAGAAATTGTTGCGCGATTGGGCGACGCATAGTGGCGGACCGCGTGAAAATATTCGCGCCTTGCGATGCTGCGGCGCTCTCCGTCGGCGCTGATGATGTCGCCGCTGCCATTGCTGCCGAAGCAGCAAAACGCAATATTGAAATTGATCTCGTGCGCACTGGTACGCGCGGCATGCTTTGGCTGGAGCCATTGATTGAAGTTGAAACGTCGAAGGGCCGCGTCGCTTATGGGCCGGTCGAGCCCGGTGATGTTGCATCTTTGTTTAACGCGTCGTTCCATAAGGGCGGAGAGCACAAACTTGGCCACGGGGCCGCGAAAGAAATTCCGTATTTCGCTAAACAGGAACGACTGACGTTCGCGCGTTGCGGCGTCATCGATCCGTTAAGCCTTAAAGATTATGAAGCGCATGGCGGTATTGCCGGATTAGGCAAGGCGCTCAAAATGGACCGTGCTGACATTGTCGCGGAAGTCACAGAATCCGGCCTGCGCGGGCGCGGCGGCGCAGGGTTTCCGACCGGTATAAAATGGAAGACGGCGGCGGCGCAAACCGCCGACCAGAAATATATTTGCTGTAACGCTGATGAAGGCGACAGCGGCACCTTCGCCGATCGCATTCTGATAGAGGGCGATCCTTTCTGTCTTATCGAAGGCATGGTGATCGCCGCTCTCGCAGTCGGCGCCAGCGAAGGGTATATTTATTTGCGCTCAGAATATCCGCACGCCGCAGCAACGCTTCGCAAAGCGATAACGCTGTGGGAAGAAGCGGGGCTCTCCGGCAGAAACGATGATGGATCGCCGCGGTTCAAGCTACATTTACGCATGGGCGCGGGCGCTTACATTTGCGGCGAGGAGTCCTCGATGCTCGAAAGCCTTGAGGGCAAGCGCGGGCAGGTGAAGGTGAAACCGCCGATCCCGGCGATCAGCGGGCTCTTCGGCAAGCCGACCATCGTCAACAACGTCCTAACGCTCGCCGCCGTGCCCGAGATTATTGCAAAGGGGGCGGCGCACTACAAAGATTTCGGTATGGGCAGGTCGCGCGGTACGCAAGCCTTTCAGTTGGCGGGCGATATTGCGCGGGGCGGCCTCGTCGAAAAGGCTTTTGGCGTTACGCTCCGTGAGCTGATCGAAGACTTCGGCGGCGGAACACGCAGCGGCAAACCGGTGCGCACAGTGCAGGCGGGTGGGCCGCTTGGCGCCTATGTGCCCGCGTCGCAATTTGACATTGCGATGGATTACGAAGCGTTGGCCGAGGCCGGCGCCATGCTTGGTCATGGCGGCATCGTTGTGTTCAACGACAGCGTCGATATGGCGAAGCAGGCGCGTTTCGCCATGGAATTTTGCGAGATTGAAAGTTGCGGCAAGTGTACGCCATGCAGGATTGGCGCGGTTCGCGGCAAGGAAACAATCGACAAGATCATTAACGGTGAAAATCGAACTGAAAATTTGGCAATTCTGGAAGATTTATGCGATCTTATGGTCGACGGATCGCTCTGCGCCATGGGCGGGCTAACCCCCATGCCTGTCAGAAGCGCCGTCCGGCATTTCCCGGAGGATTTCGGCGGGTAAACGCTGATGCGAGGGTATTATGGCCTTATTACGTGAAAAAGATTTTGGAACACCGAAAATCGAAGCCGAGAAAACCGTCACGGCGGAGATCGACGGATTCACCGTAACCGTTCCCGAAGGCACGTCAGTAATGCGTGCTGCGAACGAGCTCGGGCTGTCTGTCCCAAAACTTTGTGCAACGGATTCCGTCAAGGCGTTCGGCTCCTGCCGATTATGTTTGGTCGAGATTGAAGGCCGTCGCGGCGCGCCTGCCTCCTGCACGACGCCGGTGGAAGACGGCATGAAAATCACGACGCAAAATGATCGTTTGGCGAAACTGCGCCGGGGTGTGATGGAACTTTATATTTCCGACCATCCGCTCGATTGCCTCACTTGCGCCGATAATGGCGATTGCGAATTACAGGATATGGCCGGTGCTGTTGGCTTGCGCGAAGTGCGCTATGGTTATGAGGGCGACAATCATTTCGATCTAGCTAAAGACGAGAGCAATCCTTACTTCACCTACAATCCCGAAAAGTGCATCGTTTGTTCGCGCTGCGTGCGCGCCTGTGACGAAGTGCAAGGGACGCTTGCGCTGACGATTGAGGGTAGGGGCTTTGAAAGCCGCGTTGCCGCGTCCATGGGCGAGGACTTTTTCGATTCTGAATGTGTCTCCTGCGGCGCCTGTGTCCAAGCCTGTCCAACGGACACGTTGCAGGAGAAAGGGGTCATCGAACACGGCGTGCCGGATCGCACGGTGCTAACGACCTGCGCTTATTGCGGCGTTGGCTGCTCATTCAAAGCGGAGATCAAGGGTGATCAAGTCGTCCGCATGACACCGCATAAAGATGGAAAAGCCAATCACGGTCATTCCTGCGTCAAAGGTCGATTTGCATTCGGCTATGCGACGCACAAGGAGCGTATCACCGATCCGATGATCCGCGAAAAGATCACCGATCCTTGGAAAGTAGTTTCCTGGAAAGAAGCGATCGAGTTTGCGGCGGATCGTTTGACGGCGACGCAAAAGAAATATGGCCGCAAGTCAGTCGGCGCGATAACGTCGTCGCGCTGTACGGCGGAGGAGGTGTGGCTCGTTCAAAAACTTGTTCGCACAGCATTCGCAAACAACAATATCGATACTTGCGCCCGGGTTTGTCACTCGCCGACTGGCTATGGCCTGAAACAGACCTACGGCACCTCTGCAGGCACGCAGGATTTCGACAGTGTCGAAAAAGCCGATGTCATTGTGGTTATTGGCGCCAACCCAACAGATGCGCATCCGGTGTTCGCGTCACAGATGAAACGCCGCTTGCGGCAGGGCGCTAAATTGATCGTCGCCGACCCGCGCGCGATTGATCTCGTGCGCACGCCGCATATCGAAGCGGAGCATCATCTGCCATTATTGCCCGGCACTAACGTTGCGCTGATCAATGCCTTCGCCCATGTCGCTGCGACCGAAGGTCTGCTCGACGAAGCATTCGTCAAAGATCGATGCGATCTGCGGTCCTTCAAGGAATGGTTCGACTTTATCAAGGGCGAGGAAAATTCTCCGGAAGCAGTGGCCAAAATCAGTGGTGTTCCGGCGGAAGAAATTCGCGCCGCCGCACGCCTTTACGCAACCGGCGGGAATTCCGCGATCTATTATGGTCTTGGCGTTACCGAACACTCACAAGGCTCGACCATGGTCATGGGCATGGCGAACCTCGCCATGGCGACCGGGAACATCGGTCGGCGCGGGGTCGGCGTGAATCCGCTGCGTGGACAAAACAATGTTCAGGGCTCGTGCGATATGGGATCGTTCCCGCACGAACTTTCTGACTATCGTCCGGTCGGCGATGATGATGCGCGCGGACTGTTTGAGAAAGCCTGGAATGTCGAGATGGACGCAGAGCCGGGCTACCGCATCCCGAACATGTTTGACGAAGCCTGCGCCGGAACTTTCAAAGGCATGTATATTCAGGGCGAAGACGTCGCCCAGTCTGACCCCAATACCCATCATGTCGAAGCAGCGATGAAGGCGCTCGATATTTTGATCATACAAGACCTATTCCTGAATGAAACCGCGCGCTTCGCCCACGTTTTTTTACCCGGAACCTCATTCCTTGAAAAAGACGGAACATTCATCAATGCCGAACGGCGGATCAATCGCGTGCGACCGGTGATGAAGTCGCAGACCGGCAAGGAAGAGTGGGAAGTCACGCAAGATTTGGCGCGCGCGCTTGGCTACGAAATGGGGCATGAATCAGCATCGGACATTATGGATGAGATCGCGGCGCTGACGCCGTCTTTTAGAAATGTCTCGTTTAAATCGCTTGATGAAAAAGGCTCGGTGCAATGGCCGTGCAATGACGATGCGCCGGACGGGACGCCGATTATGCATGTGGATGAATTTGTCCGCGGCAAGGGTCTCTTTGTTATGACCGAATATGTGCCGACGGAGGAGAAAACCAATCGAAAATTCCCATTGATTCTGACGACGGGGCGTATTCTCTCGCAATATAATGTCGGCGCGCAGACACGGCGCACAGATAATGTCGACTGGTGGGAAGAAGACGTTCTTGAAATCCACCCAAGCGACGCAGAAACCCGTGGCATCCGCGAAGGGCAATGGGTATCGATCCGCTCGCGCAAGGGCGAGACGGCGGTGCGTGCGAAAATTTCCGAACGCATGCAGCCGGGTGTCGTTTATACGACATTCCACCACCCCGAGACTGGCGCCAATGTCGTAACCACCGAATTGTCTGACTGGGCGACGCAATGCCCCGAGTATAAAGTGACCGCAGTGGAAGTGGCGCCTGCGAACCATAAATCTGATTGGCAAAACGCCTATGAGGAGGAGACGCCGGGGATGCGCAGGATCGAAACTGTTCCGGCGGAGTAGTGTTTCCGGTAAATGAAACCGGCGCGCCGCCGCCAACGGATGTCGAGCATTCCGTCACCGATGGAAAGTGGGCCATCCCAGAAGAAACGCCTGTCGCCATAGTCTATAACCGACGCAACTATGCAGTGATGTTGGCGACGCCGCAGGACATTACAGACTTCGCTGTTGGATTTTCGCTGACGGAGAAAATCGTCGATAGCGTTGATGAGATTAAAGCGCTCGATATTAATTGGTCTGATCGAGGCGCCGATCTCAGGTTAAAGATTGAGGATGCGCGTCTTAAACGTCTCGATGTTCGCCAGCGCCGGCGGACCCTGCCGGGCAATGTCGGTTGCGGGCTTTGCGGCCTCGAAAACGCCGATGAATTGTTCGACCCTTTGCCGAGAGTCACCGCGGAAAAAATATCCCTCAAGCACGAAGCGGTTGCAGCGGCATTCGCGTCGCTTGGCGATCATCAACCGATTAATAATCGCACGCGTACTGTACACGCCGCGGCGTGGGCGAATCTTTACGGCGACATTCAACTCGCCCGCGAGGATGTCGGCCGGCACAATGCGCTCGATAAACTGCTCGGCGCGATGGCGCTCGCCGGCGCCGATATGAAAGGTGGATTTGTCGTCTTGTCGTCCCGGTGTTCTTATGAGCTGGTGCAAAAGTCAGCGGCGCTTGGCGTCACCGCCCTTGCGACAATTTCGGCGCCGACAGATTTCGCCTTGCGGAAAGCGGCGGAAGCCAATATGGCGCTCTACGCGCGCGGCCCCGATGGCGTCGTTGATATTACTGGGTAACTGCAAAACCACTTTTACTTCAGGTGCGGACTATGCAGCGGATGTTGTTGTCTTTGGCGGCGTTGCTGATCTCTGCCGGCATTTTGCTCGCCGGCGGCGGTCTTCAGGGTACGCTTGTTTCTGTTCGGGCCAATATTGAAGGGTTCTCGCTTCCGATCATTGGCCTCATTTCGTCCGGCTATTACGCGGGCTTTGTCGCCGGGTGCGTCATGGCCCCGGCAATGGTTGCACGCGCAGGGCACATCCGCGCCTTTGCGGCGCTTTCAGCGCTCGCCGCGTCCGCCGCGCTCGCTTATGCACTCTCAATCGAGGTCGTTGTCTGGGTGGCGCTTCGCGTCGTCACCGGTTTTGCGTTCGCTGGCCTCTACATGATCATCGAGAGCTGGATCAATGAACGCACCAACAATGAAAACCGCGGCCAGGTATTATCCGTTTATCGCATCGTTGATTTGTCGGCGATGACCATCGGGCAGTTTTTGCTGACAGCGGCTGATCCATCAGGCTTTTCGCTGTTCTCGCTTGTCGCCATCCTGATTTGTTTGTCGATTGTGCCGATCGCAATGACGAAATCGACGACGCCGGAACCGTTGACGCAAGCCAAGCTCAATCTCCGAAAACTGATTGCGGTTTCGCCATTCGCTGTCGCAGGCGCGCTGACAGTCGGGCTATCCAACGGCGCCTTCTGGGCGATCGCGCCTGTTTATGTTGTGCAGCTAGGGTTTGGCACCGCCATGATTGCGACGTTTATGAGCGTTGCCATCATCGCCGGCGCCCTCGCGCAATGGCCGATTGGGATGCTCTCTGATCGCTTTGATCGGCGACGAGTATTGATCGCTACGGCGTTCGCCGCGGCCGCAAGCGGCGCCGTCCTCGGTTTACTGGGCGGCACATCGACTGACGCGATGTTGATTAGCGCAGCATTCTTCGGCGCTTTCAGTATGTCGATATTCGGGCTCAGCGCGGCGCACGCTAATGACCATGCAGAATCCCATGAGTTTGTTATCGTCAGCGCAGGGCTCTTGCTGGTCTATGGAGCAGGTTCTATCGCCGGTCCGATATTGGCGCCGCTTGCGATGTCGTATAGCGGACCAGCGGGATTGTTCATGTACACATGTTCGATCCACATTCTTTTATTCTTGTTTGGACTGGTGCGACTTGCCATCAGTGAGTCCCTGCCGGCGGATCAGCAAGAAGACTATGTCGTCATCCCGAAAACGACGCCTGCTGTGCTTGAGATCGATCCGAGAAGCGACGACGAAAACGTCAGCGACTAGCTACTGCTACGAAGGCTTTCAGTCGTGCAAATTGCTGCGATGCAGCACTCAATTCCTTGATTAGATTGACAAATAATTCTCTGTATGCGCTGACAAATCTGCGAATTTCGATAAAATTTCGAGAATCAAAATCAAGAAATATCGGTCTGCATTTCAGGGCGTTTTTCGCTGGTAGTCAGAACTGAGGCCGAAGGGGAATTGAAAGGAAAATTCCATGAGCGATCAGGAATTGCCGCCGCCGGGCTCGCCAGACATAGAAATTGCGCGCGCGGCGTCTATGAAACCGATTTTGCCGCTGGCTGAAGAACGCCTCAACGTGCCGGCGGATGCGCTTGTTCCCTACGGGCACTACAAAGCGAAAGTATCGCTCGACTACATCAAATCAATAAGCGACCGGCCAAAAGGAAAATTGATTCTCGTTACGGCGATCACGCCGACAACGGCGGGTGAGGGTAAGACGACAACATCGGTTGGATTGAACGATGGCCTGAACAAGATCGGCGTTAAGTCTATGGTGTGTTTGCGCGAGCCATCACTTGGTCCGTGTTTCGGCATGAAAGGCGGCGCCGCTGGCGGCGGCCGCGCGCAAGTCATTCCCATGGAAGACATCAATCTCCATTTCAATGGCGACTTCCACGCAATCACGTCCGCGCACTCGTTGCTCGCGGCCATGGTCGATAATCATTTGCAATGGGGCAACGAAGAAAATATTGATCCGCGCCGTGTAACCTGGCGCCGCGTCGTTGATATGAACGATCGCGCGTTGCGCAACATAACCGTTGGCATGGGCGGGCCCGCCCATGGCGTGCCGCGTGAGACCGGCTTTGATATTACCGTTGCGTCCGAGATTATGGCGATTCTTTGTTTGGCGACGGACCTGAAAGATCTGCAGCGCCGTCTGGGCGATATCATTGTCGCTCGCCGATATGACAAAACGCCGGTGACGGCGCGCGACATTGGCGCTGACGGCGCCATGGCAGTTCTTCTCAAAGACGCGCTTCAACCAAATCTCGTTCAGTCTATCGAGCACAACCCCGCTTTCATCCATGGTGGTCCGTTTGCGAATATCGCCCATGGGTGCAATTCGGTAATGGCGACGCAGACTGCGTTACGCCTCGCCGACGTTGTGGTGACCGAGGCGGGCTTTGGCGCTGATCTTGGAGCTGAAAAGTTTCTTGATATTAAGTGCCGTCACTCCGGATTGCGGCCTGACGCTGTCGTTCTCGTTGCAACCATTCGCGCGTTGAAAATGCAAGGCGGCGTTTCTAAAGACGAACTAGGCACGCCCAACACCGACGCTGTTGAGAAAGGTTGCGTAAACATTGTTCGCCACATTGAAAACCTCAAGAAATACGGCCTGACTCCGGTTGTCGCGATCAATCACTTTGTCAAAGATACCGATGATGAAATTGCGGTTCTCGAACGCGTTTGCAAAGAACAGGACGTTCGCTGTGCGATTGCCAAACACTGGGAAGCGGGCGGCGATGGGGCAACTGATCTTGCGGCTGCTGTCAAAGAGCAGCTCGATGAGGGCGCGCCTGACGTAAAATTACTTTATGAAGACGATACGCCGCTAACTGGCAAAATCGAAACCGTCGCCAAAGAAATCTACCGCGCGGACCGCGTCGACTATAGCGGCGCGGCAGCGCGCAGCCTCAAAGAATTTGAAAAGCTCGGTTATGGAAATTTGCCGGTTTGCATCGCAAAGACGCAATACAGCTTTTCAACGGACCCAACTAAAGGCGGCGCTGTAAGCGGGCATACGCTTGAAGTGCGCGAGGCTCGTTTGGCGGCTGGCGCCGGATTCATCGTCGCGGTATGCGGCGATATCATGACCATGCCGGGTCTCCCGAGGAGGCCAGCCGCGCTCGATATTGGGCTTGATGAAAACGGCGAGATCGTCGGGTTGGCGTAGTGATAATCTTTGCGTTGCTGATTTAAAAAAAAATAGCAATTTGATCAGCGAAACTGACATCATAATGATTGCGATGGAAACCTGTTGGGCGCTCAAAAAATGAATTGCGACTCTGTTGTGACGCGGCGGTTTTAATGCGCGCGCGGGTGCGCGAACCCGGCTTCTTTTTCGAGCATATAAAGCTCCCAGAATTCATGGCGGTTGAATTTGAGATGGGGCCGCAACGCCAGCAATCCGGTCTTGCCGATCTCCTGTTCAACTTCATGGAGCAGCACCAATTTCTCTTTCGTCTCTGCGGAAACGGATTTTGTCTCGCCGCGCTCATGGGCGGAGAGCACTTCCTCGGCCGCTAGGATTAGCTCGGTGTG
>JABDJK010000081.1 GCA_013002535.1 Hyphococcus sp. | reverse complement strand
GATAGACCTATCATGAGAAAAACTGGGAAAGCTGCAAAACCAGCAGCCAAACGCAAAGCCGTGAAGAAGAAAACCACGGCCAAGAAAACGACTGCAAAAAATCCTGCAGCGAAGCGCAAAACTGTAGCGAAGAAAAAAACTGCGGTGAAAGCGAAAGCTAAAACGGCCGAAAAAGCTACGGCAAAGAATACGACCAAGCGCAAAGCGGCGAAGAAAACTGTCGTGAAACGCAAGGCCGTAAAAAAAGCGAAACTCAAAGTCGTGAAAGCGTCGGCAAAAAAGAAAGCCGCGAAGAAAGCAACGAAGAAAGCTGTTGCGAAACGAAAGCCCGCCAAGCGCGTGACACGCCGCAAGGCCGCTTAAGTTTCGAAAAAATTGGATCCTTCAAAACCCCGGTCTCCCTGGAGGCCGGGGTTTTCTCGTCCCCGCCGCGTAAAACTCTTGCCAATCATATAAAGATATCTTTATATGATTGGCGGGAGGCTGAAATGGCTACTCAATTTACTGAACGACAGGACCGTATAGCGGCGCTGAAGGCAGCGCTGGAACAACGCATTCTAGTGCTAGACGGCGCCGCCGGCACTTTTATCCAGGACTACAAGCTTGATGAGGCCGGTTATCGCGGCGACCGCTTCGCCGACTGGTCGTCGGACATCAAAGGCAACAATGACATCCTCAATCTGTCAGCCCCGAAAATCATCACTGAAATGCACGAGGCTTATCTTGGCGCCGGCGCCGACATCATCGAGACGAATACGTTTTCGTCGACGACCATCGCGCAAGCCGACTATGGGATGGAAGATCTCGCCTACGAGCTAAATGTCGAAGGCGCGAAACTTGCGCGCGCTGCGGCGGATAAAGCATCAACTGACGACCGACCGCGATTTGTAGTCGGCGCCATTGGTCCAACCAATCGCACTGCGTCGATTTCGCCGGACGTCAACGATCCGGGCAAGCGCAATACGGACTTTGACGAGCTTGCCAATTCTTATGGTGAGGCAGCCCGCGGCCTGATTGAAGGCGGCGCCGATACGATCTTGATTGAAACGATTTTCGACACATTGAATTCAAAGGCGGCAATATTTGCGGTGAAGAGCCTTTCGCAAGAACTTAGCTTCGAGATTCCGATGATGTTGTCGGTGACCATTACCGATCAATCGGGCCGGACATTATCGGGCCAGACGACGGAAGCATTTTGGAATGCAGTGCGTCACGCAAACCCGTTGAGCGTCGGGATCAATTGTGCGCTTGGGCCCGATCTGATGCGGCCCTATGTCGCCGAAATGTCCCGCGTCGCGAATTGTTTTGTGTCTGCATATCCCAATGCCGGGTTGCCGAATGCGTTTGGCGACTATGACGAAACGCCCGAGATGATGCGCAAGCACATGCAGGAATGGGCCGAAAGCGGGCTGTTGAATATCATTGGCGGTTGCTGTGGCACCACGCCGGCGCACATCAAAGCGTTCGCTGAGGCCGTAGACGGCGTTGCGCCGCGCGTGATTCCAGAATTTGAAACCGTTATGCGGCTATCTGGCCTTGAACCATTCTCGATGGCAGGTTGAGATACTATCAAATCGCATTATCTCACGCGAAGCGCATGGAATGGCGCATGAGCATTATGCGCTATTGATCATTTCCATCATCGATCAAAGCGATTAAAGCTCTTCCCATGACGGATATTTCTCACCAAATTGAATGGATTTCGCGCCTTGTGGCGTTTGATACGACATCGTCGAATTCAAATCTTGAATTAATCGAAGACATCGAAGGTTTCCTCGCCGGCTTTGATATTGAGACGTTCCGCGTCGCCAATGACGATGGATCAAAAACAAATCTGTACGCTGTCATAGGTCCAAAAGTTGAAGGCGGTGTCGTCTTGTCGGGGCACACTGATGTTGTACCAGTGGCAGGCCAGGATTGGGACACCGATCCATTCACGGTTACTGAAAAAGACGAGCGGCTTTACGGGCGCGGCGTCGCCGATATGAAAAGTTTTTCCGCTATCGGCTTGTCCTTGGTGCCGGAAATGATCGCTGCCGGATTAAAACGCCCGCTGATTTTCGCGCTTTCCTATGATGAGGAAGTCGGCTGCCTTGGCGCGCCGCGGATGATTTCGGAGATTGTCGAGCGTGTGCCGATGCCGTCAGCGGTGATCGTAGGTGAGCCGACTAATATGGACGTCATTGACGGACACAAAGGCATTGCTTCGTTCCGCGTCACCGTCACGGGTTATACGACGCATTCCAGTCAAACCGATCGTGGCGTATCGGCAGTCGAGGCGGCGGCCAAGCTAATCAACAAGATTGCCGAGATGCGGGCTGCCCGAGCGCGCGACGCCGACGAAAAACTGCCATTTGACCCGCCTTACTCAACCATGACTGTCAACGTCGTTCACGGCGGCACGCAGCTCAATATTATGGCGGGGGAGGCGACGTTTGATTGGGACTTGCGCGTCGTTCCGGGCGATAGCCGCACCGCTATAATTGAAGAGTTTACCGACTATGCAAAAGGGGTTGAGGCGGAAATGCGCGCCCGGGCGCCGTCTTGCCGGGTGCACATAGAGCAAATGACGAACGCGCCGTCATTGGCGCCGTCGCCTGAAAACGCCGCTGCCGATCTTGCGAAATCGATTACCGGCAGAAATTCTACTAATGTCGTTTCCTATGCCGCCGAAGCTGGCCAGTTTCAGGAAGCCGGGCTCTCGACCGTGATTTGCGGGCCGGGCTCAATCGATCAGGCGCATCAGGCAAATGAATTTATTTCGCTAAAACAGGTGCGCGAAGGAACGGAATTCATGCGCCGTCTCATTCATCGCATGGCTCAATAAAACAAAAAAACGGAGAAAATTATGTCCCCCATCGAAGCCGCCGGCCTATGGATCGGCCTCAACGCCATTTTGCTGATCGTATCAAGCGCCAATGTCGGGCGGATGCGGATGAAACACAAAGTCAATCTTGGTGACGGCGGCAATGACGAAATGTTGAAGGCGATCCGGGCGCAGGGCAATTATATTGAATATGCGCCCATGGCGCTTATTGGCCTTGCGGCGACGGCGTTGCTTGGCGGCGGCGTCATGCTCATCAATATTCTTGGGGGGGCCTTCTTGCTGGCGCGCATTGCCTATTTCGCAGAAATGGGTCTCGGCGCTTTCTCGAAAGGGCGGACCCTTGGCACTATGTTAACGATGCTTACTCTTTTGGCGACGGCGATTGCGTTGATCTTTCTCGCCGTCACATAAAACGTTCGTTAAACAATGTAATCGTAGCGTTTGTTTATATAGTAAATTCAAAGCTTTTACGTATTTTTTATCCGGGTCGTGCATGTTCAACGCAACATTAAAGTTGCGTTGAACAGGGCAGGATTCCCCCGTGAAAAAGATAACAAGTTGCCGTGCTTGCGGTTCCAAAGCGCTGACGCCCGCGTTTTCAATATTGCTGGGCGCAGCCCCGCGCAAAATGTGGCGCAATGGAAAAGAGAATGTTGAGTATTTGCTGTGCGATCCGTCGCGGGATTCGCGCGCATGCGGTCTCTTGCAAAGCGCCGTCCCAAATGCCTATGAAGACACAACGCCATCCGGCCGCCATTCTTCTACGCGCGAACACTTGCGCGCAGTAGCAACTGAATCGCTGGAGTTGATTTCAGGCCGCGATTGCTCCGCCCTCGATATTGGTTGCAATGACGGAACGCTCTTGTCGTATTATCCGCGTTGGGTTGATCGTCATGGCGTTGATCCGGCTGCGCCCGTCGATGAGATCGGCGAGTGGGCCTGGACCGCGCGTGAAGCATTTCCGTCATCAGAACTCGACAGCGCGTTCGGCAAGAAGAAGTTCGATATAATTTCAGCCGTTTCAGTTTTTGAATATATCGACGACCCGCGCGCGATGTTGGCGCGGATTAAATTGCTCCTTGCCGAAGATGGTGTCTTCGCGTTGGAAACGCTCTATTCGCCCATGGTGCTCACGCGCAACTCCGTTGAGGCGCTGCAATCCGGCGTTTCCGCTGTCTATTCTTTGTCGGCGCTGGAATGGCTCATCCGCGAAGCAGACCTGAAAATATTCAAAGGCACGTTGACGACAAAAGAAGGCGGCTCAATCCGCCTTTTCATTACGCACAAAGACAATGACGAGTTCGACTTCGACCCTTGGTATGAGCGTCTTGCGAAATTATGGGACGAGGAGAACGCCCTCGCCATGCGTTCAATTCAGCCATATCAGACTTTCGAACGGCGGGCGGAAGACATTCAGGAGCGTTTCGTGACGCTGCTTGACGAAATCGCCTCGCGCGGCGAGTGCGCGCAAATTCTCGGCGCAGACAGCCAAACCGATGCGTTGCTTCGCTGGGCCGGGAGATCAGCGAAAGTCGTGACTGCAGTTGTTGACACGCATGTGTCTCGGGAAAATGAAACGCTCGGCGAAAAAGGCCCCCGCATTATCTCGGAAACTGATTGCCGCGCGGCGGAGCCTGATTATTTGATCGCGCCGGCGCGCTACAAGCGAGAACTCTTGGAGCGCTGGCGCGAAGCTATTCTTTTGGGCGCGCGCCTAATTTTTGTAACGCCGCAACCGCATATCGTTGACGCTTCAAATTTTGCGACGGAATACGGCAAGTCGCTTGAGGGCGGCGACAGCGGCAGCGGCGTTGAAACGCTGCGGTCCATACTCGCAGCATCTGGCGGTCCGCGTCTTGTTGCTGACAACGGCCCGGTCAAGAAAGCTGCAGAAGCGTCCTGAAACGCATATTCAAGTCGTTATAAAACGCCGTTCGTCACCTTCGAGGACGACGGCGCTCAACATGCCTGACCAGCATGCGCCTGTATCGACGTTTATGCGCCAGCCCGCGTCTCTCGGGGCTTTGATCGGCTGGTGACCATGAACGACGGTTTGTTCAGGTCGCTCGTCAGCTGAGGCGTTTTGAAACGGCTTTCTGATCCACAAAAGGTCTTCTTCCTGCTGATCTTTCAGGGCGACGCCCGGTCTTACGCCCGCATGAACAAACAAATAGTCGCCGGCGAAATACGTAAGATCCAGGTTTTCCAGAAATGCGATATGGTCTTCCGGAATTTTTTCCGCAACCTCGTCGCTAATATCTTCTCGCGTACGGCCGAGAACGCTGCCGATGCCATAACTTTTCAAGGTTTCTTCACCGCCCCAATCGAGCCATTGGATCATGTCTTCAGGATCGTAAAGAAAATCCAGCATCGCCGCTTCGTGATTTCCCTTCAAAAAAACCGCGTTTTCGTTTTCTTCGCCGAATTCGATCAACCGCTGAATGACCGCATTGCTGTCGGGGCCGCGATCCACATAATCGCCGAGAAAAATAATCCTGGTTTCGAGGTCGGAGTTCGCATCCTTTTCGATCAATTTCAAAAGCGCATTCAGTTCACTGATGCAGCCATGGATATCGCCGACGGCGTAAAGACGCTCGCCCTCGGGCGCGTGCGCTTGTGGTTGGTTACGGGTGAATAATTTTTTTATCATATATGCCGGATATCTAAGGGTTCTCCGAGTTCATCAATATTAATAACGTGAAATTGTTTCCAAACCGCCATCGCAACGCGATATTTTTCTATGAAATCAACGCCAATCTGTATAATCAGGTCGTCTAGCGGCGACAAACTCGGAGTGAACGACAATGAGCGTGCTCGTTACTGGCGCAGCTGGTTATATCGGCTCACACATGCTGCTGGCTTTGAATGATGCTGGCGAGTCTGCAGTCGCCCTGGATGATTTATCAACGGGCGCGCGTTGGCTTGCGCCAGATGCTGCGCCGTTCGTCGAAGCAAACGCGGGCAATATTGAAACCGTAAAGGCCGTTATCAACAAACACGGCGTTACCGACGTCATTCATTTTGCCGGATCAATTCTCCTTGGTGAGTCGATTAAGAAACCTCTCGACTACTACCACAACAATACAACGAACACGCTGAATCTCATCCGCGCCTGTGTAGAGGCAGGCGTGCGCCGGTTTATTTTTTCATCGACTGCTTCTGTCTACGGCACGCCGGAGCGGGTTCCGATTTCGGAACAGGCGCCAATTGTATCGATCACGCCCTATGGCGCATCCATGGCCATGAGCGAGCGCATTTTGCAGGATGCGGCGACCGCACATGATTTATCATACGTCACCTTGCGCTATTTCAATGTTGCCGGTGCTGATCCAAAAGGCCGCGCCGGTGAGATCGGCAAGCCGACACACCTGATCAAAGCGGCGGCGCAGATTGCCGCTGGCCTTCGCAAAGAGAAGTTGCAAATCTATGGCGGCGACTATGCGACGCCTGACGGCACGGCAATCCGCGATTACGTTCATGTCACCGATCTTGCCGAAGCGCACATGAAGGCGCTTGACCGGCTACGAGGCGGGGGCGCGTCTACAACGCTGAATTGCGGCTATGGCCGCGGCTACTCGGTATATGAAGTTATTGAAGCGTTTGAGCGGGTCAGCGGAAAGACGTTGGACCGCGAAATTGCTCCGCGCCGCGCCGGAGATCCGCCACAATTGATTGCAGATAATGCTGCGATCCGGACAATTCTGGATTGGCGGCCGCGTTATGATGACATCGACTTCATCGTTGAAACCGCCATGGCCTGGGAAAAAAAGTTGGCGGCGAAGCACGGGATTAACAATTGATGCTATCGCGAGTGTTGTGGGCGCGTTTTGTCTTTGCCGCCCTGTTTTTAATTGTCAGTTATCTAACGATCACGCCTAATACCGAAACCGTCGAGCAAGGCTTTGATATAGCAGAATGGTTTTCTGCGATGGTATTTCGAACGCCGGAATTTGGCGACAAGATTGCGCATTTTGCGGCTTACGGCGCCCTCGGCGCAAGCGCATTATGGGCGCAACTTTTGATGTTCGGGAAAAAACGCTGGACGCCATTGTTATTGGCGGCCTATGGCGCGGCCCTGGAGGGGGTTCAGGCAATCGGCGGCGTTCGATCGCCTGAATTACTCGACAGTGCGGCAAATGCGCTGGGCGCAATGGCCGGGTTTGGCGGTGCGTTCTTACTCTGCCGCTTGTTGACATTGAAACAGCGCCGCTCGGGGGAGGTTAAGCGCACCCTAGACAATTGACGCATAAGTATATGCGGCGGGTGCAACAGCCGCCATCAGAACGGCTACAGTAGTCAGCATGGTAACGAAACGGGTCATTAGTCTCTCCTCTGTTATGATCGAGAGATAGGGCCGCACTGTTAATTTGAAAAGATGCTCGCGCCCGCGTTCGTCGCTCTAGAAAAACGGTTTGGCGAAAGCCGAAATTTAGATTTCAACTCGTCGTTTGCGCCAAACATTTCGGCGCACTCATCCTCGTGAAGTCCCGTTAATCTTTTCGTGAGGGCGTATTTTTGGCGCCAAATGGGCCCGCCATGCATCATCGAATTCATTTTCAGGCAGCGCTTTTACATCCTGAACAATGCTCCGGATATTTGCATTTGCCTTGATGCCTTCAAAGACTGTTGCCTCGGGGCTCAAGAAACCAAGCTCGTGCAGACGTTCAGCGGAATGACCCGTTAAGACATGCGCAAAGTGCCAGGGCAGGGCGCCGGGGAATGCCGCGTTTACTGCTTTTGCCAGCTCATTCGTGCAATTCGAGACGAGCGTGTTGTAAAAGCGCGGGCGTTCGGCAAGCGTGTTCGTGCGGTTAATAAAGTGCATCAATATCGCCTGGGCCTGTTCAGGCGTCACGTTCAGGCGATAGGCATAGAGGTCGTGGTCGAGATCAACGGCGATGCGCGTTAAAATGTCTTTCTCCGTCGACCAGATATAAATCAGCTCATATTTGTTGAAGATGCCTTTGAGGCCTGAATAGGTCTCGCCGACCTCACGGCGCGCCTCAACCGAAACGCTGATGGTTTTTGCGTGTTCGCCCTCAAAGACGAAACTCAAGAAACTATGGGCAGCGCTATCCCACTTCTCAAATGGTTCAATAAAGAACCACACCTCGGCAAGGTCCTCGGCGTCGATAAGCTCTTCGCGCCAGGCTTTTTCGGTTTCGCCGTCCTTGTCGAAAACGAAGGCGCGGAAGTTTCGGATGGACCACAAGGTATCGGCGCCCTTAACGAATTCAGGCGGCCGGGCGAGGGCGTCAATCCATGGCCGGTCATTGCGCGGCGTTCTAAGGAGCACCGCCAGAATGGCGATCCCGATAAATACAGAGATTCCCGCGATTATCATCATCCGCAATGACATATTCAACGCTCCCTCAGGCCTCTTCTCACCTCGCAAACGCTCTTGCCGAGACGCCGCGAATTAGCCCATTACCCTTCTAGCCTATTCGGAGGACGGCCCCCATGGAAAGTTTATTAGCGCTCGATAATTGGTTCACGCTCATCATGTTGATCATGTTGCAGGCGGTGCTTGGTTTCGACAACCTTTTATATATTTCTATCGAATCGGGCAGGGTCACCGAAGCGCGCCAGCAATTTGTGCGGCGTATGGGGATAGGTCTCGCC
>JABDJK010000012.1 GCA_013002535.1 Hyphococcus sp. | reverse complement strand
GCGGCGCACCAAGTAAATTTATCGCAGTATATTATGGATCGTACCTTGAATCGGAAAGTCATATACTGCGCGTCACACTAAGCCGCTCTAGCTCGACACCATTTTTTTCGGCGTATTGAGCAATTGTTTCCACCAATTCATCATGCGAACATTTGAGGTAGAGAGCGCTCAACACAAAATCCGGCTTACCCAGCAGCGAATTTATTGACCGTTGCAATCTGCCTACACGCGTTAGGGTCCGTTCATCGATTTTGGTTTTTTTGACCGAAAAAAGGATATTTTTTATTTCAAACGGGAATTTATCAGGTAATTTTGCGACGCGTATTTTCTCAATCGAATCCCAATGGATTAAGTCGGTAGAATTCCAATGATAGTAGACGCCGGTCTGGTCAATGCTAACAATGACGCCGTTATCAAAATAAGCTCGCCGTACCAATAAAATTCCCAGCGTTACCAACGCTGGCGCTATTAGCACAACGATGAACATGGTTTTACTCCTTGTTCATTCGAAATAAGCTGGCTTCTTGGAAAAAAATCAGAAATGCTGAAAGCATTAAAAGCGCAACACCTGCAAATAAGGCGATTTCGTCGTCGCAATAATATTCAGAAGCTTCTTCCACTCACCCCACCAACGCCTTCATAATCGCTTTTTGCACATGCAGTCGGTTTTCGGCTTCTTCGTAGGCGATGCAGTTGTCTGAATCGAATACGGCGTCGGTCATTTTGACGTTGCGGCGCATGGGCAGGCAGTGTGAGACGAGCGCCGAATTTGTCTTCGCCATCTTTTCTTCATCGACAATGAAATGTTTAAACCGGTCGCGGATGCCTTTTTCCGGCTCCCAGTTTCCGAAGAAAGGCAGGGCGCCCCAGCTTTTGGCGTAGACAACTTCCGCGCCGTCATAGGCCTCGTCGATGTCGTGAGAAATCGTCAGCGCTTCCCCATGGGCGCCGGCGTCTTTTGACGCCTGTTCAATATAGCGCTCATCGAGAATGTAATCTTCCGTCGGGCAAAGCAGCGTCGGCGCCATGCCGAATTTCGCAGCAATCATCAGGGCGGAATTAGCAACTGCCGTATTGAGCGGTTTGGGATGATAGGTCCAGGTCAGGACGAATTTCTTGCCGTCAAGATCGCCCAAACGCTCCTGCAACGCCATAATATGCGCCATCTCCTGACACGGGTGCGTAATCGTTTCCATATTGATCACCGGCACGTCGGCATATGTCGCGAAGGCGTTGAGGATCTTGTCCTTGCGGTCTTCCCGCCAGTCGACGAATTTCGGAAAGGCGCGGATGCCGATCATGTCGCAATAGCGCGATAGGACCTTTGCGGCTTCCTTGACGTGCTCTTCGGCCTCGCCGTCCATGACAACGCCGTCCTCGAATTCCAGAGGCCACATGCCGCCGGATGGCGACAGCACCACGGCATGCCCGCCCAATTCTTTCGCGCCGACATCGAAAGAGGTTCGGGTGCGCAAGGAATTATTTAGGAATAACAAGGCGACAGTCTTGCCCTTTAAGGCATCGCCGTGAGGAGAGGTTTTCAATATGCGGGCTTCATCGATCATCGCCTGCAATTCAGGCCGCGACCAATCAGCGGTATTCAGAAAATGTTTCATGAGCTTTGGTTAGCGGGCCGAGAATAGATTTCCAAGCCTCGATTGAGGGCGCACCCAGCGAAATTGTCTTACTAGCAGAAAATCAAATTCAGATACGGAGCCGCCCAAATATGATTGCCGCCCTATTCGCAAATTTGGCTGCCTCAATGACAATAGCAATCAATCTCGCCGCCTGCGAATTGGGCGAGCGCCACCCGCAGGCCCCCGAATAACTGGAGCAATATGCGTTTCTTGTGGGCAATCATGAGATCCGCGCCTGGAAATATGACCCGGAAAATGAGAATTGGGGCCGTGGCTATCTGGCGATCGAATGAAACGGCTGGTGGGCGCTCGACGGCTTTGCGATTGCAGACGAATGATTTGATGTTCAGTTTCCCGGCCAACCTGAAACCAAGAGACGCGGCATCAATATCCGCATGTGGAACGGCGAAAACGTCCGCTGGGAAATATTTGAGTGCACACCAAGACGACGGCGACCACCATTCTCCATTCGACGGTCGAGGACGGCAAAATGGTGATGTATCAACTGAATCCCGAAACCGGGACCACGACGCGCATTGAATTATAACTCCATGACAATGGCGACTGGACCCGTATTGCCTACCAAGAAGACGCCGACGGCGCCCCCACACCGCTCAGCAAGTTGGAAGCGCTATAGCTGGATTGCTCCGCTGAGTAGAGCCGGCCCCGCCTGCCCCGATTTTCCCCACTTCCAAACCAATTCCGCGGGCCGTTTCCAGCCTCAAACGGTTTCCGCGCGATCTTTTTACCCGGATGGCGATTCGGGGCGTGACAGTTCGGCGCGAAGCAGAATAATTTAATAAAAGGTAAACGAATTCACGTGGCGGGAAGTCGGCCTGTTTGATACAGTCGGCTTTTTTCAGTGATTTCAATGGGTCAGCGTAATCAATGAGATTGGGCGCAGGTCGTATGACCGCAGGTCGAAAAGGCAATGACGGTGTAGATCTCGCGGCGCGCATTGATGCGTTGTCGCCGCGCCGTCTCGCGTTGCTAACAGGCGCCTTTATCGTTGTCATTGCAATCCTGCTGGTCTTTGAGTTGAACGATAAAAACGCCGCGCGCGAACTCGAAACCGAATTGCGTTTGCATCAGGCCGTATCAGATGGCGCCGACGCCGCGAATATTGCCATTATGACTGGCGCGCCTTTGCGCGAAAGTCTCGCAGCGTCTTTGCCCGGCGGACAATCTGCCTTGATCCATATGTCGTCCTCCGGCGATGTGTTGACGGCGGTCGGAAAATCCGCGGTTACCGAAATTTCGATCCCTGTAATTCAGGGCCTCGACCTCTCCACCCGCGGCGCCCAACGCATCAACCAAAACGTCGGTGACATAACCGCCGTTTGGCGCGTCCTTGATAATGGCGAAGTTCTGATGGCGACGGCGCCGGCCCGCGATATCTATGCGCGATCAAATGTGTGGGTAATTTACGCGGTTATCCTTGCCGCGATGACGGTTGTCGTTGTGTCGCTGATGGCGGCGTTTATCCGTCAGAGTGAAGCCGCAGCGGAAGCCGCCCATGCGCTTGCAAAACTTAACGACTTTGAAGCCGCGCTTTCCGGCGGGCGAGCGTCCCCCTGGTTTTACAAACAAAAAGAACGAGGCGTGTTGCTCAGCCGCTCGTTCCTGGAGCCGTTGGGTCTTGGCGCCCGCGATCGTCAATTCACCTTGCGCGAAATAACCGCCCTTGTTCACAAGCATGATTTACGGACCGCCCTGGCGATTCTTTCCGGCGAACCATCGGGCGTCAATGAAGGGGTTGTCCGTTTCCGAACGCCCGACGGCGCCTGGTCGCGAACCTATTTGCGCACGTCTGCCGATGCGACGCGATTTGAGCGCTCTGGCATCGCCATTGATCTAGCCGGCGCACGGTCGATTGCGCCCGGCGCTGCCATCGCAGAAACAAGACTGCGCGACGCCATCGAAGCGATCCCGGAGGCATTCGTTCTTTGGGACGCCAAAGGCCGTCTCGCAATCTGGAACCGACGATTTTCATCTGTATTCCGCATCCCAAGCAAAGTCCTGCGCCCTGGCTTGACCGTCAGCGAAGTTGCGACATGCGCGGGCGTTGCCGGCGACGTTATCGCGTCGTCATTCGGGCCGCTCGAAGACAAAGAACAAGACACGGCTGAAGTGGCGCTCCCGGGCGCACGGTGGGCCCATGTTTCTCGGAGACGGACCGCCGAGGGCGGTTTCGTATCGGTCGCGACGAACGTCACCGATATGAAACGCCGTGCGCGGGCGCAAAAGAAAAAGGAACGCGAGTTAGAGCAAATTGTCGATGACCTTCAATCGTCGCGGCTCGAACTCTCCGAGACGAACCGGAAGTACCAGTTTGAAAAATATCGCGCCGAAGAAGCAAGCCGTTCAAAAAGCGAATTCCTAGCCAATATGAGCCATGAACTCCGTACGCCATTGAACGCCATCAACGGCTTCTCCGAAGTGATGCAGTCGGAACTTTACGGTCCGCTCGGCGATGAAAAATACAAAGACTATGTCAGCGATATTATTTCCAGCGGACGCCATCTCCTTGAATTGATCGACGACATTCTCGACATGTCGAAAATTGAAGCCGGCAAACTCCAACTTGAGTCAGAGCGCGTCGAATTGGAGAAAGTTCTAAACGAAAGCATAAGACTTGTATCCAAGCGTGCGAGCGACAACGGCATAAAACTAAACGCCTCCGTTGGTCATGCGCCAGCGATCTGGGGTGATCCGCGGGCCGTTAAGCAAGTAACGCTTAACCTCCTGTCCAACGCCATTAAATTCACGCCGAACGGCGGTGAAATCGCATTGACCGCAGAAGCTGATCTTGACGGCGTAACGATTATCGTTGCCGACAGCGGCGCCGGTATAGAACGCGCGCACCTGAAAAAGCTGGGCGCACCGTTTGAGCTTGCAGAAAACCACTTCGCCAAAAGCCGCGATGGTTCCGGCCTTGGCCTCGCCCTGTCGAAATCACTGATGGAAATGCAAGGCGGGATTTTGGCGCTCGCAAGTCAGCCGGGCAAAGGCACCGTCGCTTGCGCGACGTTCCCGCGCCGAAAAGACGCGAAGGTTCGTCTGCCGCAGTTCGTTCGAAAAGAAGCGCATATCCTGACCGGCGAAGAGACCATCGCGCCATCATTCGATGCCAGCCGCGCCGCCGAATAAACCCAAGCTTGTCAGCCTTGAGGCCGGGCGAAAGTACGCCTGGTGTTCGTGCGGTCAAAGCGCCGCGCAACCCTTTTGCGACGGCTCCCACAAGGGAACTGACAAAACGCCGATCGTATTTGCCGCTAAGCACAGCGGCGAAACACTGCTCTGCCAATGTAAAGAAACAAAATCGCCGCCCTATTGCGACGGGTCTCATAACAATCTCGACGATGGATATGAACTCGCGTCAATTGAAGAAATCGAAGCCACCAAAGGTGCGGAAGACGTTGCGAGAACCGGCGGCAAATTCGGCCTCTCAATGCTGTACGGCGGCGCTTTCGCACTGACGCCGGCGCCCGATGACCGTTGCGATGACGGTGACTTACAGTGGGCCGCATTAATCAATGCTGCGAATGGCGCCGCGAACTTGCATGTATTTGAATTTACCATCGGCCAGGAGACCGAATGGCGCGTACATGACGAATGCGACGTCGTATTTTTTGTTGCGTCCGGCGCCGGGGCCATCGAGATAAATGGATCGCGAGCGTGCCTCTTTAGCGAGACCGGCGCGTGCGTGAAACGCGGCGAGGCGTTTCGATTTTTGCCGTCTGAGACAATGTATGTGATCGCCGCGGTTTCTCCTGGCGGCGGCGCATTTAAGAAGATCGCGCGTCCGTCAAAAACCTCCATCGCGATCAACGACCGAATTGTCGCTGTCGATCCGGCCAACCGTAAATCCATGGCAGACCGGTTTTATCAGGAGCTGGTCGATCACCACGCAGGCGCTGAGAATATAACGCAATTTATCGGCGAGGTTCCGAAGTCACGCGCGGCATTTCATCGGCATCTTTATGAAGAAGCGATCTACATCATTTCAGGCAGCGGCATACTGTGGACGCGCGGCTCCCGCACCAATGTCTCTGCGGGCGACATTTTATACTTGCCCGCCCGGCAGGAACATTCGCTCGAATGCACCAGCGACGACGGCCTGCGCTTAATGGGCGTCCTCTATCCGTCGGGCAGCCCCGCCATAAATTACTGACTGCCCGCCAAGGGCAGTTCGGCAAAATCTACCACCGCGCCGTTTTTAATCACGGCGCTGATTTTTTTAGCGTTATTAATATCGATGGTCGGATCCGCATCGAGCAGCACCATGTCGGCCAGTTTGCCGACTTCAATCGTCCCAAGGTCGTCTTCTATGCCGATGAAAAGCGCCGAATTTTTTGTTGCGATGGTGATGATATCGATTGGCGCAATTCCTGCGTCCGCCAGCAACTCCATTTCACGGTGCGCAGCGGGACCGATAGTCTGATCCGTACCCAAAGCCAGAATGCCGCCGGCATCATGAATCTTGCGTAAGTTTTCCTGAGCAATCGGCGTCATAATTTTCATCCACCAGGTCCAACTGCGTTCGGAAAATTCTTTCGCAACGATATTTTTGAGATGATCAATCTCGCTGACGGACAAGCTCGCGCGATAAAGCGGTTGGTCCAAATATTCGGGATGTTCCGCAAGCCGCGCGTAGTTTTCACCTATCGTCAATGTGGTCGACATCGGGATTTTTTTTGCAGCCATCAGCTTCGGAAACGCGTCTGAAACCGGCCCTTGTATCACCGGATGGGTCAACGTATCGACGCCGGCGAAAATCGCCTGACGCGCGCGCAACTCGCTTGATGTATGCGCCGTGGTGCGCACGCCGCGGTCATTATAATATTCGACCAGCCGCTGAAGCAGGTCCACTGGCAACATCGGAATTAACGGCCGCGCGCCCCATCCGCGTTCTTCCAGCGTGAATTTCACAATGTCTGGTTTTTTGGCGATATGTTCGTCGACTTCGGGGATAGCCTCCGGCCAGCTATCGACCAGTGTCGCGCCCGGCCCGCCGCCGTGACTGCCCGGATAGGTAACGATACCGCCGGTCGCAAAAATGCGCGGCGACCGAATTTTACCGGCGCGTTCATTATCGCGCAGCTTGAGAATATGGTCAGGTCGGTTGCCGGCATCGTAGATTGACGTGACGCCGCTATAAAGAAAGCTCGCCAATGCCGAACGCCCTGCACGGCCAGCATTATTCTCGTCGATAGTTTCGCGGCGCAAGTGCACATGGGTATCGATGAAACCGGGCGTTAAATATTTTCCGGCGCCTTTGATCCTTTGAACATCCTCAGCGACGGCGATCGTATCGGAACTAACAGCTTTAATCCTCTCATCATCAATAAGTATGGACGCGCCTGGAGTTGGCGCCCCGCCGCGCCCATCAATTAGGGTTACATTTTCGATCAGCAATGTTTGCGCAAAACTCGGCGCCGCGAGGAATGCTACCAGCACTGCCGTAGCGAAAGTTCTTAAAATCATGCGCCCGCCTCCCAAGGTGAATTCATCCAGGGCGGCAACAGTTGCATGAAATATCGCTATTGCCAAAACCGCCGCCATTTGGCGACTTGTTCAGGACCGCAATCACATACCGTCGTAATAAGCAACGGCGGCTTTCGATTCCAAAGTTTCGAATATCTGGGCTGACGCGCGAGCGCCATCCGTCGACACCATTGATATCTCGAACGATTTGGCGATGCGCACGGTCGAGATATCTACTTGGGCAATGACGCGTTTATTGCTCGGCGACCAGGCGCAGCTGGTGACGCGGCCGAGTGGTTTGTCGCCAGCGAAAACGCCCGCCCCCGGCGAAAGGTGGTCGGCGTCGACAGACATAGTCACTAACCGTCGGCCTGCCGGTCTTGGATTCTCGCGAAGCGCCCTGCGGCCGTTGAACCAGCCTTTGTCAAGCGGCGCCAGATGCGGCAGGCCGATCTCATCGGGCGTTCGCCTTGTCTCCGGGCGCATATGATCGGCTGGCGTGTAATCGAGTCCGGTCCGCGGCGCCCCGCTTTCAAGACGCAATATCTCCAGCGCATCCAATCCGATAGGGGCCACGCCGCCGCGCCGTATAAGTCGCTCCCAGACCGTTAGCGCTTCTTCCTCGGGGAATATCAATTCAACGCCTGCGACGGACCCAAACTGCACCGGCCGCGCTGCGGTCTCAACGCCTCGCAACGACCCCGTCGCGGCGAGGCGCTGCGCCGCACCTTTAAGCCCGGCGCCAGCAAGTATTTCCGATGAGGCAGGCCCAAGGACGCCGATGGCGCCCACATCACTGGCAATATCCTCAATCACGACTTTTAGACCGCGCGCCGCAAGTTTCAGCCGTCGCGGATGCCGCATTGGGGTCGTCAACAGAAACAACTCGTCACTCAGTCGAGAGACCTCGGCGAGATCGATGACGCCGCCATTGTCCATCAACATCAAACCGCGAGCGCTCTCGCCAGCCTCCAGTCTCGGCGTCGGCGCAGTGGTCAAGCGAGAAAGGAACGCGCCCGCATCTTCACCGCGCACGCTATATCGTGCAAGTGCGCCAAGATCGACAAGTACAGCTTCATTCTTAGCAAATTCATATTCCGTCTCAACCGCGTCGTAGACTCTAGCGACCGACCAACCATTTATTGAAGTCCAAACATTCGCTGCGCTTGATGAGGCTGCCGCTGCATATAAAGGCGTCGCCCGCGGCGCTTCGGCAAAAATATCCTCAACCGGAAAAATCATGACATCGGCTCTACCGTTCGAGCGAATTTTATGGCGCGCTGCGCGGCAGACCGGCCGGCTGAGCATGAAACGCCCGTCCCGATCTGCGACTCCGCGCCGCAAAAAAACAGACCCTCAATTTCAAAGTTTCTGGCAAAAATCGACGATAGCGCAAACTGTTGAAATACCCCGGCGCGCGCAGCAAATGACGCGGCGTCTTCACCCGTAGCTTTGGCGTCGTCGGCAGGCATTCTGCAAATAATATTTGAAATGCGCTCGGAAATTCCCGGCGAAAAAATTTCCAAGTTTTCACGAATTGCGGCCTCGATAGTCGCTCTCCAGTCGTCATTGAATTTTTCTTTGAATGGAACAGGATGCGCCGTAACGAACATCTGATGGCGATCATCGCTCCTTGTTTCGTCATCCAGTATGTCAGGAAAGATCGCCTCCAAGACAAATTCTTCCGGAACCTCACCAGCGCGCGCCGCCGCATATGCGCGCCGCAATGCGTCACTATCAGGCGCGTAAACTAAACGCCGCTGCATATTCGACAGTGTTTCTTCGTCGCGCGCAGCGCCTTTCAGGTCGATCATTAATCGCGCTGACGCTATACGCGGCTTAAGCGCGGACAAACAATGCTGAAAGTCAACGCCAATTTTGTCCGGCCCAATAAGGTCCAGAAAAACTTTTTTTGCGCTGTTTGCGGCGACAACGATCGGCGCCCGGATTTGTCCGCCGCGCTCAAGTTCTACGCCTGCAATTTTATCCCATTCCGTCAAAATGGATTGAACCGGTTGCGCTGCACGTATCTCGACGCCAAATGACTGAACCGCACGGCGCAGCGACGCAATTATCGTTTCGCCGCCACCCGCGGGATAACCGATCGCTCCTTGCAGCCCGGCGATTTCGCCGGCCCAACGCCGCACCAACGCCATAAAACTAAACGCATCTTGCGGACTATTCTCTTGCCGGAAAACTGTCTCGGAAATCAATGCAGATTGCAGCGACTGTGTGGCGACGTATTTTTCGATAATTGATTGAGCATCCGACACAGTAAATTTCTTGATGCGTTCAGCGAAATCGGCGCTCGCGTCGTGTAAAAGTTGATCGAGCGTAACGACATTGCTCTGTTTGTCGATTGAGCTCTCAAACGCAGGCCGCAAATAGGAAGCGGTGTCAAACACGTCTTCAACGAATTGCGCAAATCCTTTCACATCGAAGTCAGTCGAATTTTGCGCCGGGGCTTGCAGATCGCCAGGCAGCTCAATTGAGTCGCCGCTTTTGAAAAAATACGTCGTCGCCAATCTGCGTGCGGCATAAGAAAGGCCATGCCGATAGAGTTCGAGGTCAGCCACCGCCGCTGCATCAAGAATATTCAGCAAACGATCGCCATCCAGAAATGAACGGCCATCATCAAAAACACGTTCTTGAATGAGGCCGCCTACTTCGAGACTACTATCCAGTACGACAGTTTTCAGGCCGGCTTTGCCAAGATATCCTGCGGCGGTCAGTCCATCGGCGTTGGCGCCAACAACAATCGCATCAACACCGCCTTCGATGCGGCCAGCGCCGCCGTCTTTTCTTTCTACTTCGTCAGCCATTGGCGAAAAGCCGTTCAGTCATTTCCGCAGCGGCGCCAATAACATTATGGCGGGAGGGCTGTACGATGAGCCACTCTGCATCACTTACTTCCCACGCAACGTTCAACGGCGATAAGCCGGTGATTTGCATCTCGGTCTTTTTGACGTTTCCGGTTATGCCCTCAACCCGTTGAGCAATTCTTTCTGTTACAAGTTGAATAAGGACTTGACGATCCTGTCCTGTCCAGTCGCGCTTTTCACCGGCTTCTTTAAAATATGTTGGGCAATAGGAAACAGACACAACAATGTCGCCGTCATTTGTAAATTCGAATGCGACGGGTAATGGATCAGGAAAACGCCCGTCATCGGCGCTGGCGCGAGCATTCTCCAGATCAGCGAATTCATCAATAATATGAAATAACGCATTTTCTTCGCCCGCCGGTGGCTCGATCTTTTCACGCAACCGAAGGACAACCCGCGCTTGCGCCGCATTTTTCCTGGCGAGCGGCATCGAGCCTAGGTTTATGCCCAATGAAGACGGCCGATCCGGGTCTGCAAAAAACAATCGGGCTGTTCGGATCTCATCGCTCCCCTTAAACGTAACCAAGCAATGCTTCCGGCCGGCCGCAGCAACGCCGCTCAATTTTTTTGAAAAAAACTCTACGCCATTCTCGTCACAAATCTTTTTTAAAATTCTTGCAAGTGACGTGCTGTCTTTGCCTGATCGAACGCGCTGCGAATGCGTGTTTGCAAATTCAGGCAGCAATAACGCCGACGCCGGTTCCCCGCCGCCAAACCCTGCCGGACACAAAATATTTGCGCCGAGGTGACTAATAAAGTCGGCGTTATCGAAATAGTCCTTCAGCATATCATGTGCTGCGCCGGATAAACGCAATACGCTAGCGACGCTATCGGGTGACCCAGAAAACCCGGCTGCATTTTTGTTTCGTGAACTATTGCCGCCCGCCAACACCGGATAAATTGTCGCGGCGCCGAGCCTGACCATTTCATCTTTGTAGCTCGACCAGAATTGATAGTCGTCGTTTCCAGCAGCAGCCATCTCAGACGCAGTCGCTACGGTATTGGAAAACGTCTTTATGACTTTCTTATCCGGCAACAATGTAACACGCGCATCAACCGGCTCCAGTAAAAGACCGTAGTCTTGAAGGTTAAGGCGTCGCCACAAGAAATTCGGTACAGAAGATGTCGACTGGCGACCAGTGCGGCGCTGCGTTTCCAGAGCTATCACGCCAGTGCGGGCGCCTGATTTGGCTGCAATCGCTGCGCTCGCCAGACTGGCCTCGCAATCGCCAACGACTAGAAAATCAAAAACTTCAGCCACCAATTAAATCGCTTAGCTCTTTTGTTCGGGGACGATTTTGTTGAATACATCCGCTACACGCGCCTGGATTTTTATCAAGTTTTGTTCCGCTTGCTCTATGTCATCAGCCTTTACAAATTCAAAAACCATTTCTTTCAACCCATCACCGGCGCAATCCATGTCGATTCCGCCGGCTGTTGCGGCCCTGCCCGTTTGCAGCAACGCATCAAACATCGATTGTGCATCCGTCAGGAATGCAGCGTCATCATTATCGAGTTCGCCCATTTCAGCAAACCGGGCGATTGCGCTCGCCGTGTCCAGCGGCCCGCATCCATGCTCGCAGCTCGTCACCAAATTCAAGTACTGAATGATAAAGGCAATGTCAGTCAGCCCGCCGACGGTATTCTTTACATCCCAAAGGTTTTTCGGTGGTTTGGCGCTCGCCAGTCTATTCCGCATGTCCCGGACATCCTTCGCCACAAGCACTCTATCGCGCTTGCGACAGATGATATCTTCAACCTCGCTTTTGACTTTTTTGCGCAGCCTCTCAGCGCCAGAAATAAACCGGGCTTTTGTCAACGCCATTATCTCCCAGGTCCACGCATCCTTCTCATAATAATTTGAAAAAGCTGTGAAAGAGACTGCCGCCGGACCGGACGCACCAGATGGGCGAAGTTGCATATCGACTTCATAAAGGCCGCCTTCTTCGGTTGCCGCCGATAGCGCCGTAATCAGCCGCCGAACCAACCGCCCGCAATATTCGGCGCCGCCAAGTGGTTTGACGCCGTCCGACATTGACGTCGCATCAGCTTCATAAACAAACATCAAATCGATATCGGATGCAGCCGTCATTGACTGGTCGCCAAGCCTGCCCAAGCCAAGGACGACAATTTGAGCATCCAATGCCCCATGTTGCCGGCGTATCTCGTCGCCGACGGCGGATAACGAAAAATCGATACACGCGTCAGCGATTGCTGAATAATATTTCCCGACTTTCGTCGGGGGCAACAATCCTGCAATATGCTGGGATGTTATCAGGAAATTTTGCTCGCCGGCCCACCGGCGAACCGCATTCAATTTCTCTTCATAATATGAAGCACGTGCAGCCGCCGCTTTGAGCAATACTCGATATTCATCGAGATCCGGCGGCGGCGCCGACCAATCATTTTCCAACAACCGTTCAACAAAATTCGGATGACGCGAAAATTCCCGGGCCAAAAATGGCGAGATCGTCATCATTTTTATTAAAGTATCGAAAATTTCTGTGTTGTTTGCGAGCAAGGAAAATACCTGAACGCCAGATGGCAAGCCGGCCAAAAATTTTTCAAATGCGAAAAAAGCGTCATCGGGGTCGGAGGCTCGCGACAACGCAGCAAGCAATGGATTCATCAAAATTGTCAGGATGTTTCGCGCCCGCGCGTTTCGGGTCGCCCGCAAACCGCCAGCATGCCAATGCCTTATCGCTGCGCTCACATCCGACGGACGGCGAAAACCCATTCGTTCCAGCGTTTTCAAAGTTTCGGAATGATCATCGACCCCGGTGAAAACGAGCGTTCCAGGAGATGGGTATTCTTCTGCTTCCAATTCGAACAGATCGCTATACGCGTCGCGAACGGATGCGAAGGTCTTACGTAGGGAGGCTTCAAGCGCCGCAGCGCTTTCTCGGCCGAGGAAACAGGCAAGCCGGTTTATATCATTTTCCGACATCGGAATTTTGTGAGTCTGTTCGTCGTTGATCATCTGAAGGCGATGCTCAGTTTTTCGGAGTGTTCGATAGGCGCTTGACAGTTTTTCGGCAGTATCAGGCGTCACTTGCTCAGCGCGGACTAGCGCCTCCAGGCCATCCAAAGTCTTCACTTTGCGAAGCTCAGATGAGCGTCCACCCAGTATCAACTGTTGCGTCTGCACATAAAATTCAATTTCGCGAATCCCGCCGGCGCCGGTTTTGATATCGTGGCCGGCAAACTCAATGTCGGCGCCGCCTTTGGACGCATGAATTTGTCTTTTAACCGCCTTAACATCTTCGATGCTTGCAAAGTCCAAATACCGCCGCCAGACGAATGGGCGAATAATATCCATGAACCGCTCACCGACGGATGCATCGCCGGCGCAAAACCTGGACTTGATGTACGCCATCCTTTCCCAATTCTGTCCGTAAGATTCATAGTAGGACTCTATGGCTGCGAGGGTAACGGCAAGCGGCGAAACACCAGGATCCGGCCGCAAACGAAGATCCGTTCGAAAAACATAGCCGTCTTTCGTCTGAGACTGCAGGAGGTTTATCATTTCTTTTGTGATCGCGACGGCTGTTTTGCGCGCTTCGTCGCGAAAACGCGCCGGCATGACATCAGGGTCATAAATGGCAATGAAATCTATATCGCTCGAATAGTTTAACTCCCCGGCGCCGTGTTTTCCCATCGCAATGATGGCAAACCCGGATTCCTCTTGCGAAGTAAATCCCGCTGTCGAAAGAGCCGCCGACAAGGCGCCGCCGACTGCGGCGTCAGCAAATTCCGAAACATATTCCGCAGCCGTCATCGTATCGACGGCGCTCGATATGTCGGCTAGGGCTATTGTTAAGGCGGCATTTGCTTTGGCCGTGCGCAATGCAATGTTCTGCTCGTCCGGCGAGCCAAGCTTGGCAATTCCGCGAGCATCCGATGAAATAGTTTTTAGCCGGCCATCAAGCGGCGACTTTAGAATCGAAAGTAAATCGACATCTTTGCGCAACATCGTACGCTTTAAAAATGGCGAGCACCCAGCCACCCCATTGATTAAAGCGCGCTCATTGCTGCTGAAATCGTTCCATTGATCTGCAAGACGTTGCCCAATCTCGCTCGCCGCCCCCTGGTCAAACGGCTCTGGCGTGAAGGATATGCATTCACCTAATGGCTTCATTGATCGCATGCGGTTGAGTTGATCACGGGGCGCGACGAAAAACCAGAATTCTTTCTAATAAGAAAACCGCCGCGCGGGTCATCCCGGCGGCGGTTTCCATCATTCTAAAATTCAGTTGCGTCAGCAACCGGCCGCTTCTTTCAACATCGAAGACGGACGGAAGCGTAGGCTTTTCGATGCTTTAATTTTGATCGGTTCACCGGTGCGCGGATTGCGGCCCATGCGCGCCGCGCGCTTGGATACTGTGAACGTCCCGAACGTGCCGATGGTGTATTTGCCATCTTTCTTTGCTGATTTCAGGCCTTTTTCGATTTCACCGAAAACCAGCTCGACGACGCGTTTGGCTTCTGCGTTGCTCATATTGCCAGCATCCGCAACATTCGCGATAAACTCTGCTTTGCTCATAATCTTTCCTCAAAATTTTGCGCTAGCTAAGAGAGCGCATCTCGCCGCGGTCATCGCGACCTGGCAATAAACAAGAACTGATTTCCTAAAATTCGCAACACCTAATCATGCAGGAACGCCTGTTTTTTGCTTGGGTTTCTTTAAATTGCGCCGATACGGCTCATCGGAAACTGGCGGAAATACCATCGTAATGCGCAAGCCCCGATTCGCCGCTTTTGCGTTTGCCGCGCTAATCTGATTGTCATCAAAAACAAGTTCGGCATTATGTGCGCGCGCAATCGCCGCAACCAAACTGAGGCCAAGGCCGCTGCCTTGTGTGGTGCGGCTTTCTTCAAGGCGCACAAAGCGTTGCATGATTCGCTCGCGGTTTTTCGATTCGACGCCTGGCCCGTCATCGCAAATCTGCAAAACAGCGCCGCCTTTGTCGCTCGGCTCCACTTTGATTTCAATTTTCGTTCCGCCGACAGCATATTTTAACGCATTATCCAAAAAGTTTGCGATCGCCTGTGAGATTAATTCTCGTGAGCCATTAATTGGCGGGGTCGGCGCCGTAATCAACGTTAACTCGAACCCGGCGTCCTGCGCTGCGGGTTCGTAAAGTTCCGCCATTTCTTCTGCAATGGCGACAATGTCAGTGGGGGCCATGCCGCCCGTCCCCTCGCCGGATTCAATGCGCGCAATTGAGAGCAACGCATTGAAAGTCCCAAGCATGCGTTCAGAATCTTCAAGTGTCGCGCGCAGTACGCGATCTTTGGTTTCCGGGTCAGCATTGATTGAATCGGTCAATCGGTTCTGTATGCGCGTCAGCGGCGAGCGAAGATCGTGGGCTATGTTGTCACTGACTTCGCGCATGCCCGCCAGGAGGCGCTCAATCTGATCCAACATGGAATTTAGATTGTCACTAAGATCATCCAACTCGTCGCCAGTTCCCGTTTGCGGAATGCGTTTCGAAAGATCACCGGCGCGAATAGCGCGCGTCGCCTTGTTGACCGTTTCAACACGGCGCAATAGCGACCGTGAGAAAACCAGTCCAATCACGAGACCCATGGCGATCGTCGTACCAAGCACGCGCAAAATCACATTCGCCAACCGATCACGGAGAAATTCACGTGCGCCGATATCGCGCGCGACGACGACAAGATAACTTTGTTCAGCGTCGGGCGACGGTCGAAAACGCATAACTTTGCCGCGTGCGCCGCGAGTTTCAATGCCAATTTCCTGGCCGCGCGCGTCGAGAATTGGCCGTTCGAACTGAAAATCGAAGAAACTACCCTCGGCAAGCAGCGCCTCCGGCGGCAATGCTGTTAAATTTCCGGCGAGGACCGCGCCCGACGGCGCGCCAATCAGCATGTAAATGGAATCATCGCGCCACGCCGTTCGTTGGCGAATAACCCGCGTCAACGTACCCGGGCCACTTGCCGTGAATAGCTCCGAGAGAACAGCAATCTCGTTATCGATTGTAATGTCGGTCTGCCGCTCGGCGGCGCCGAACGTCGCGCGATAGACTGCGGCCCCTAACACGCTCACCGAGACCGTAAAGATAAGAACGTAGATGAGCGTGAAGCGAAACGATGTCGTGCGGAGAAGCCGCAGCATCGCCTTAGTCTTCGTCCGAGATCGTATATCCTGCGCCGCGGACGGTTTTTAGCAATGGCTTTTCAAAACCCTTGTCGATCTTGGAGCGCAAACGCGAAATGTGAACGTCAATAACATTTGTTTGCGGATCGAAGTGATATTCCCAAACGTTTTCCAGCAGCATGGTCCGCGTGACAACCTGTCCCGCGTGACGCATTAAGTATTCAAGCAAGCGAAATTCACGCGGTTGCAGGTCAATTTTCTTCGATGCGCGCCGAACCGTTCGCGTAATAACGTCGAGCTCCAGATCGGCAACCTGGAACCGGGTGTTGACAGAGGCCGGCGCGGCGCGCCGCCGGCCCATGGCTTCAACGCGGGCGAGCAATTCCTGCAGCGCGTAGGGTTTGACAAGATAGTCATCGCCGCCTGCTTTTAGACCGGAAACCCGATCGTCCACCTCGCCCAGCGCTGACAGGAATAACGCCGGTGTCTCGTCTCCGTCTTCGCGTTGGCGCGAAAGCAACGTCAGGCCGTCCATTTTTGGCAACATGCGATCAATCACATAGGCATCATAGTCGCCGGACGAGGCCATGTTCGACCCGGTTTCGCCGTCGAGTGCGTGTTCAACCACATGCCCGGCTTCACGCAAGCCCTTGGCTGCATAGGCGGCGGCTTCCGCATCATCTTCCACAAGTAGAATTCGCATAAAATCTCTATTCGTTAAATCGAAAAACGCGCCGATGCTTACATATTACTATGCGAAAACGGCGGCAGCAAAAACCCGAACAACTATTCGTCTTCTAAAGACAAAGCGCCATATTGCCGATTGGCGCCCAGCTGCATGCGCAAAAGAATGGCATTTTTGTCATCGTCGCGCGCATTCTCGATTTTGTTTCGTAAATCTTCAGCGTCGCGAACATCAGCACCATCGACCTCAAGAATCACAGCGCCGGAACGTAACCCCGCCTCCTGCGCGGCGCTTCCTGGCCGAACACCGGTAACGAGGACACCGTCAACATCGTCCGGCACGCGGAACTGTTGACGAAGAGTTTCCGTCAGTTCAGTGACACGCAAACCGAGGCTGTCGGTAACGCTATCATTGTCATTTGCGGGATCATCCAGTGATGCAACGACAGCGTCATCGTCACGCTTGCCAAGAGTAACAGTCAGATTTCTGGTCTTGCCGTCGCGTAAAATCTTGACTTTAATTTTCTCGCCTGGTGGAAACGATGCGACGCGGCGGGACAATTCGTTTGAAGTCTTTACATCATTGTCGGCTATGCCGAGGATGACGTCGCCGCTCATCAAACCAGCGTTAGATGCTGGCGTACCGTCAATAACTTCCGCAACCAATACGCCGCCATTGGATTTCAATCCCAACGCCGCCGCTAATTCTGTCGTCACCTCCTGCAGTTGAATACCGAGCCAACCGCGCGTCACCGACCCATTTGCGATCAACTGGCGCACAGTTTCCTTCGCAACACGCGCCGGAATAGCAAAACCGATGCCTACACTACCGCCATTGGGCGAAAAGATCGCCGTATTGACGCCAACCACCCGACCCTTCAGATCAAATGTCGGACCACCCGAGTTGCCGCGGTTTATAGGCGCGTCGATCTGGATAAAATCGAGATACTGGTTCTCGCGGTTTTGACCGCCGATGGCGGAAACAATTCCGCTTGTGACCGTCCCATTCAAACCATAAGGATTGCCGACAGCCAAAACGAAATCACCAACGCGCAATTTTACGTCGTCGGCAAATTCAACATAGGCATGTCGTTGATCGGCTTCGACCTTCAACACGGCGAGATCCGTCAGCGGATCGACGCCGACGATTTCGGCATCCAGTTCCTGGCCGTCAGCCAATAAAACTGTCACACCGAGCGCCTCATCGACAACATGGTTGTTGGTGACAATGTGGCCTTCGCGGTCAATAAAAAAGCCCGAACCTTCGGCCCGCGCGCGCGGCAATTCATCGCCGCGCCCAAAGAAGTCATCATTATCATTTGGACCCCGCCGAAAGTTGAAAAATTCCTCAAACTGGCTGGGTAGTCGCGGACCTTCTACCTCGCGTTCAACGCGAATGCTAACCACTGCCGGACTTACTTGTTCGACAAGATCCGCGAAAGAAAGCGTTCCGTCCGCTGCAACATTCGGCGCCATCAAGCGCGGCGCTTGCGCATTTGCCGGCGCGGCGGAAAACGCGAGCACGCTCACCGCAGACGCAAGAAGTAAATTTCGGATAAAGTTTTTGTTCGTGATACGCATCATTTTCATTTCGTTCCTGCTGCCTTCGTTGATTGAAAGCGCCCCAAGATTTTTACCTTAGAATAAATAGGAGGCTGAATCGGTTAGAAAAAGCCGCCTGCCCCCATTAAAATTTGTTAAACAAATCAATCGATTCGAGAATTTACGGTAACGCCGTGGGCCAGCATTTTGTGAACCGGACATTTGTCAGCAATTTCAAGCACCCGATTTCGTTGGTCATCGTCGAGATTACCGGAAATTGAGACAGTTTTCTCAAGTAAATATGGCGAATGCGGGTCTTCTGATTCGCCGCGTTTCACTGAAATTTCGATGTCTCCGACGTCCCAGCCTTTGCGGCGAGCATACATCTTGATCGTCATGACGCCGCAAGCCGCCAGCGCCGCCTCAACCGTTCGCGTCGGATTTGGACCAAGGTTCGAACCGCCGTCAGCTTTGCTGGCGTCGATGACCATCGGGTGCCCGTCGATTGATAACGACACCGCCAAGTCCTCCCCGTCGATATTCGTCGCTACGGCGCCGCCCTTGACCGTTCGCGTTTGAGGGGCCCTTTCGGATAGATTGTTCTTCGTTCCGCCGCCGTCGAGAAACCGTGAAGCCCAAGCTGCAAGCACGGACGCAGCATATTGCGCGTCTTTGGAATTCGACAAGAGGTGATCAGCTGTATCGAGGCTGACAAAACTTTTCGGATGTTTTGCGGCGACAAAAATTTCAGTGGCGTTTTCGATGCCCACTGTCTGATCCAACGGCGCATGCATTACCAGTAATGGTTTTTTTAGCGCCATCACGCGATCCAATACGTTTTGTCCAGAGACGTCATCAAGAAACTGTTTAGTGATGGAGAATTGACGGCCCGCAAGCGAAACTTCGGCAACGCCTTCTTTCTCTATTTTGTCACGCGCACTGTCAAACTGCATTGTAATGTGTTCGGCGGATGACGGCGCGCCGATCACCGCAACACCTTTCACCTCGTCAATCTCCGACGCCGCCGACAAAACCGCGGCGCCGCCAAGCGAATGTCCAATCAGAATACTCGGCGCTTCGAATTCCGACCGCAAAAATGATGCAGCTTTTAATAGGTCGCCAACATTCGATGAAAAATTTGTATTCGCAAAATCACCGTGTGAACCGCCAAGACCGGTAAAGTCAAACCGCAAAACCGCAAATCCCTCGCGCCGCAAGGCCCGCGCGATTTCACGCGCAGCTTTAATGTCTTTTGAGCACGTAAAACAATGGGCAAACAACGCATATGCACGTGGTTCACCCACAGGCATTTCAAGCGCCGCAGCAAGTTTTTCGCCCGTCGCACCTTCAAATTCGGCTTTTCTAGTCTCGCCGTCCATCTAATCATTCTCCACGAATAATGTTGAGTAGTTCGTTTGCCGCTGCGAATAGATGCGGCTAAACAGAAACTGCTGCAGCGGCCGCGCGATCACGAATTAACCCGACGACATCACTTTTCAGTATTGGCGCTGAAAAATTCAAAACGCTCTCCAGAGCGATTTTTGCAGACCGGCGGCTGGCGCCTTCGGCGGCGCGAATTTCGGTGACGAGATCCTTGGCATAAATCTCTGTTTTTTCGCGTGCCTCATTGGCGATCGTTTCACAGTAGTCTGGATCGGCGCCAAGCCGGCGAATGATTTCGCGCGCCGAAGCGATGTATCGCGCAGCGTCATGAGCGGCCGTTACGTCAGTCGGGTTTAGCGGCGCGGAAAAATCCGGCCGGACCGACATCAGACGGCTTGAGCCGCCTGCCTGACGCACCGGCATAGCCTTGCGCAATGCTGTCATCGCCTGTTCTACAAATCGTTCATGGGCTTCAGCAGCAACCTCGCGGCAGGCCTCTATACGATTTAGAAATACGTTGTCGCCGACTTTGCCGGCTTCTTTTGCGAGACCGTCGGCATAGTCACAGAGATAGGTAATTTTGGCGCGGGCGGAATCGGCATCAAATTCGCCGCCGCCATCATACACCAGCACACGTGCAAGGGTTTCGATATCTTCAAACAAGTGTTGCGGCAGAAGCGACACGGTTTCTTGCGCTTTTCGCAATTGATCATCAGCACTTCGTGCGAGATTGTAATATACGGCAAGCGCACGCCAGGGCCGCTCGAGTCGGCCTTTCAGCGCCGCCAGAACAACCAGCCCCGCCTCAGGCGACTGGCTATGGGCGTCAAGAAATAACGACCGCAATTTGTAGATATGATCTTCTGACAGGGACGGCGCATTCGACGGCGCCAGGTCATGAAGTTGGTTTATAAACTCGATGCTGTGCGAAATATTTTCAATCTCTCGGAGATCTTGAACAGCCTGATCTGATCCGAGGCGTTGAATCAGGCTGCGGCGAACGTCGGCGTTCGCATCAACCTCCGCAAGCAATGACGACAGTCCTTTGCGAGCTGCGTAAAAAAACTTCGGGAGCAACTTCGCGTTATCTTCGTACTTAACCGCCTTCGCGTCTATTTCTTTTGCTATCTCCGCTGCATCGGCCAATCGCGGATCCGACAAAACAAGATCCCAAATCGGCGCAAGCGATGACCGGGAAATCCGCAACGATCTTTTCTTTTCGCCATGCTCGCCGATGAAAAAGTCTTCAAATGGCGTAAAGAATATTCGCCTTGCGTCTTTGATCCGTGGCGGCAACGGCGCGCCGCGCTCCAACATCCGGGTTCGCAGATCGCTCAACAAATCATCGTGCGGCAAGTCGCGACCGCCGCTCAAACGATCGATGTCCAGCGCCGCGAACAATTTCAGTGCGGTTGCATCAGACAAGCTGCCCAGGAATGCAGACAATTGCCGGCGTTTGTTCGCGGATATCGTCAAAACGTTAGACGCCTCAAAACCTGATAAAAAACAGGGGAGTGTTCTAGGTCAGGCGACCGCTAAACGCCAGCAAAATGCTTGCGGGAATTTGCGTCGGCGGCGTCCCAATTGCGTATAAACTCCTCAAGTTCCTTATCGCCGCCTTCGGGCAGAACGATTTTCAACTTGATCAATTGGTCGCCAGCTGGCGCATTTTTGCCCTTTGCGACACCGCGGCCGCGCAATCGCAGGACCGTACCGGAACTGGAATTTTTCGGGACATTCACGGAAACATCACCGCCAACGGTTGGCACAGTAATTTTACCGCCGAGGACAGCTTCTTTTAGCGTAATCGGCGCCTCGATATGAATGTTCGGGCCGACCCGCTCAAAAATCGAATGCGGCTTAACGGATACCTCGACATAAACGTCGCCGCGACCATTCGAACCGCGCTCGCCCTGCCCGCGGAGCCTAAGCGTTTGTCCATCTTCAAGACCGGGAGGAATGACGAGATCGAGTGTGCGATTGTCCGGCATAGTGACGCGCTTTTTTACCCCGTTTACCGCTTCCAGAAAATCAACGTCGAGGCGATAGCGAACATCACCGCCGCGAGGCCCGCGCGGCGCAGCGCCGCCCTGTCGGCGGGCGCCGAACAGATCGGAAAAAATATCGCTTAAATCTTCGAATGATGCGCCTGCGCCAGGGCCGCCATCGGGGCCGTATGCGCCGCCGCCGGCGCTTCGTGTTGATCCCCAGTTGCCAAACGGATGGGCGCGCTCGCGCCCTTCCTCGTCTAGCTCGCCGCGATCAAATTTCTTGCGCCGCTCGGCGTCGCCAATAACATCAAAGGCCGCTGAAACTTCTTTAAATTTGTCTTCGGCTTTTTTGTCGTCCGGATTTCTGTCGGGGTGGTATTTTTTCGCGAGTTTGCGGAACGCCGCGCGGATTTCCGCGTCAGTCGCCGTCGGCGCAAGGCCAAGTACCGCGTAAGGATTTCTCGCCACGTCTTTACTCGTTAACCCGTATTAAACCTTCTGCCGGCGCAGATTCGCGCGCCGAACCACGCCAACAGATAGGTGATTTTGCCCGAAATTGAAGAGTTTAGGGTTAAGAATTTGCGGAAATTGCGCCATTTCCAGCGTTTGCGGCAGCCAGTTGCATCGCCCAATATTGCCTTAGATCACCATGAGGGCGCGGGATCGATGTAAAATTTTTTCTTGGCATCATCCGCAGCAATTGGTCTCTGCTTTTTTGCTAGCCCCGCTTTGGCGCAAAACGATCACGTTCGGCATTACCAAGCCCACAATGATGCGCTGGAACGCGGCGAAATCGCTGCCGGTATCGAGCATGCCGAAAATGCCTGGCGCGCGGCGGAAACCGAGCTCGGCGACAGCGAGACCACCGCAGTCCTTTCCTATAACTTCGCCAATCTCGCGTACTATCATTTTCCCAAACGCGTCATTGAACCGCGTGAACGCGTTATCGCGCAAACCGGCGACAACCATGAAATATTCAGCGCTGAAGAGCCAAAGCTGATGTTGTTGGCGGTGAGGAGTTTTTCCGCAAAGGACGAACGCGCGCCGAACAAACCGCTCTGTGAACGGCTGGAGAGCATCAGTTCCGTTTCGCGCATCGCAATATCGCCGAGACGTTCGTAGAGTTCTTTCCAACTAACTGGTTCGCCCAGCGGATCGAATAAGGCAGGTGAGTTATGGTCGTGTAAATTTTTCATGAGAGGCATCATACGGCCTCCCGAAAGGTGGGGGATAACTATCCACCAAATGCGGGTTTCATTAGAGAATACCCTCCTCGGGTTGAGTCCCGTATGGTTACTTCAACCGGTTTTCAGTATAGAAATTTATTCGAATTACCGCTCTTTTGTTATTCGGCTTTCGAGCAGATTATCATCGATGTCATTTTCCGAAATCAAATGCGGCGAAACTGCAATACCCGCTGCCACGACGCTGTTCGGATCGCCTGAAATCAACGGGTGCCACTTTTTTAGTTTCTTGCCATTGGCGAGCCGCCGATACGCGCATGTCTCTGGCAACCAGTGAAGCGACTTTGCATTTTGCGGCGTTAAGCGAACACAATCCGGCACACGCGCCGAGCGATTCTTATAATCGCGGCAGCGGCGCGTTTTTGGATCAAACAATTTACATCCGACATCCGTCTCAAAGACATCGCCGGTCTCTTCATTGTGGAGAATATAGATGCAGCAGCGTCCACAGCCATCGCATAGCGATTCCCACTCTTCAGATGACATTTGTGAAAGAGTTTTTGTTTGCCAAAACGGCTTTTGCGACATGAAGCGGCCTGTTGTTGTTATTGTTTTCTCGCTGTCTCCCCTAGCACAGGCGGTCGATATGCCAATAGCCCGGCGCAGCGCCAGGAAAAGACGCAAATAACGCCTTTAATCCGCCGTCATTTTGCGCCAAAGAGGGATGCAAATCTGTAGCGAAACCGGCCATAGTAGCGTCGACATGAATGATAGTTCTGACAACTCAGCACCAAAGCAACGCAATGGCATTTGGGAAAAAACCCGCGGCATAGTGCAATCGGCGGCGACAGCATTGTCTAACACCTTCAATGGCGAAGAAAATACAAAGCCGACCAAAGACCCATTCGCGGAGGACTTAAAATATCGCAAAGAACCCGGCGAAGGGCGTGCGTGGCGCGATTTCTGGGGGAGTATTTTGGCCGCACTAACTTCGCTGGCGTTTTTGGGCGCGAGCGCAGTTCTCGCATTTGCGTTCGTTCTTGTCGCGCCCCGCGTTCCTGATAACGCCGATCTTTGGAACGTAAACCGCCAATCGGCGATCATCGTGCTAGATCGCAACGGAGAAGAGATCGCAGCCCGCGGCGCACGTTACGGAGAAGAAGTCCAACCGGAAGAATTACCGGGGTATTTGCTGCAAGCGATTTTATCGACAGAAGACCGCCGCTTTCTTGAACATGGCGGGGTTGACCTGCGCGGCACGCTGCGCGCGGCCATGACCAATGCGAAATCCGGCGCAGTGGTCGAAGGCGGCTCGACGATTACGCAACAGCTCGCAAAGAATTTGTTCCTTTCGCCAGAACAAACCTACATTCGAAAACTGCGCGAGGCGCTATTGGCGCTTTGGCTGGAAGGACATTATTCCAAAAACGAGATTCTCTCTCTTTACCTGAACCGAATTTATCTTGGCGCCGGGGCATATGGCGTTGAAAGCGCGGCGCAGACTTATTTTGCGAAATCAGCGCGCGATATAACGCTTGCCGAAGCCGCGATGATCGCAGGGCTGCCGAAGGCGCCCTCGACCTATGCGCCAACCCAAAACATAAAAGGCGCAGAACGGCGCGCTAGCGAAGTGCTCGATAACCTCCTGGAAGTCGGCGCCGTAACGCCATTTGAAGCGCGTGAGGCCAGGCAAAACCCGGCGAGCGTCGTCAATCAGAACACCGATTCCGATCTTGGTTATTTCTTTGATTATGTTGCCGCCAAATCCCGAACACTTGTTGAAAATGCGCCTGGCGATATCATTGTCACGACCACCATCGATCAAAAACTGCAACGCGATGCGGAGATCGCAGTCAAGTCGGGGCTTACCGTCGATCTCAGAATAAAAGGCGGCGATCAGGCCGCGCTCGTCGCATACGACACCACCGGCGCACTTCGCGCCATGGTCGGCGGACGCGCCTATAAGGAGAGCCAGTTCAATCGCGCGGTTCAAGCAAAGCGCCAGCCGGGCTCGGCGTTCAAACCGTTTGTTTATGTCGCCGCCATGGAAGCCGGCATGTCGCCGTCGACCCGATTTGTTGATCAACCGGTTGATTTCGAAGGATGGGCGCCGACCAACTATACCGATAACTATCGCGGACCCGTTCGACTAACTGAGGCAATGGCGCAATCGATCAACACCGTTGCGGCGCAAGTTTCAGAACGCGTCGGCCCGTCAAAAGTCGCGGAGGCGGCTATGCGTTTTGGCGTGCCCGATGTTCCGGCGTTTCGAGCTATTGCTCTTGGCGCCGTTGACGCGACGCTGGAAGAATTGACCGGCGCCTACCTGCCATTCGCGCGCGGCGGTTTAAAACCGATGCCATATGTCATTGAACGCATCGCGACGCGTGATGACGCCACGCTATATTTGCACGAAAATGCGGAGCCGGAACGCGTCATGAGTGCGCGCGTCGCCAAAAACATGAACCACCTTTTGTATCAGGTAATGCATTCCGGCACCGGACGCCGCGCCAGCCTTGGCCGCAGACCAGCCGCCGGAAAAACCGGCACAACCAATGATTGGCGCGACGCCTGGTTCGTCGGTTACACCAATCAACTGGTCACCGGCGTTTGGGTCGGCAACGATGACTATACGCCGATGGAAAAAGTCACCGGCGGCTCAGCGCCTGCTGAAATCTGGAAAAATTTCATGGTCGCCGCCCATCAGGGGCTTCCGGTGCAAAGGCTCGACGGCGCCTACCCTGCCGTCTCTTACGCCGCCGAACCGATCATGTTGAATTTTTATTCAGACGTGGCGCGTGGGCTTCAGCGGGTCAAGCGCGACGGCAATCCTCGCCGCGGACGCCGCCGAAACTAAATTTTACTCCGCTTTATGCGCTAATGTCTCGATCCTGATCGAAACGTCACCGCCGATTAAATTTTCCGCGATGCTCATTCCAAAATCATGACGGTTGAGCGTTGCAGTGGCTGAGAAACCGGCAGCGTCTCGCTTGCTCGCCGGGTCAGCGCCCAGTTTATTGAGCTTCACGTTAAGGGATACCGACTTTGATACGCCGAGCACGGTCAAATCCCCGGTTACCTCTGCTGTATCTTCGCCGGTTCGTTCGACTGACGTCGATTTGAACGTAATCGTCGGGTGTTCGCCGGCATTGAACCAGAATTCGCCGACCAGGTGTTCATTGCGCGTCGCGTCGCCGCTAACGATGCTAGCAACGCCGATTTCAACTTCCACTGCGCTATTTTCCGGCGCATCGTGATCTAGCGAAATATTGCCAGCGACCGCCGGGAAAAATGCGATTACGTCATTGAAACCAAAACGCTGCACCGAAAACACAACATGGGTGTGCGAAGGGTCCAATTCATAGGTCTCACCGGCGTTTGCGATTGTCGTGGGCGCACAAGACAAGGTAATTATGACCGCGAGAGCAAAGGGGAATGTGTTCTGGGATAACAGGCGCATTGACTTCTCCATTATTTATTCTACATTGTAGAAGATATATCTGGACCGGGACAATGAGCAAAACAAAAAATCTCGGCGAATTTGAAATTCTGGTGCTCGCCGCGCTGGTGCGGTTAGGCGCCGATGCTTATGGCGTCACCATCCGACGCGAAATCGAAGAGCGCGCCGGACGCGACGTATCGGTGGGCGCGCTCTACGCAACGCTCAGCCGCCTTGAGCAAAAGGGATACGTTTCGTCACGTGTTGGCGAAGCAACGGCCGAACGCGGCGGGCGCGCAAAACGGCATTACATCATCAATGCTAACGGCAAAGAACAACTCGACAAGTCGGCGCTCGCGCTTGGAAATATGCTGAAAGGTATTGGCCCATGGCCAAAAACGCTGAATCTCCAGGCATAAATAAACCTTCGAGCGCGCCGCCGTCTTTCGCGCAAAAGTTGATTTTGCTCACCTGCGGGAAAGAAAATTCCGCCCCCCTGCTCGGCGATTTAGCGGAAGAATATACGCGGCTTTCGCGTTTCGACCGGCGAAAAGCTCTACAATGGTACTGGGGACAAGCGGTGTCGAGTGCTCCCCACAATATTGCCAGCCGATTGTCGCAAAATGCGCGCTCAATTCTCGCCGTAATCATCGCTGTCGCCCTTTCATACGCAGTGATCGCGATCTGGGATATATTCGTTTCACGAAATGCCGCGCAGCAGTTTCATCAATGGACTAATCCTGCATCCTACGAGCCGGCTCGGAGGGTCTACGCGATAGTTCAATGGATAGGTTTCGCTCTTGCGGGTGCGTTAGTTGCAAAACTCACGTTCAATTACGAAAAAAGCCTGCGCGAAAATTTCCTGTTACGCCTCGCGCCCGCAGTACTGGCCCTATCGACGCCGTCCCTGTTCGCGTTGCTTGGCGGCGTAGACGGCTATTCCGTCACAGCGCGCATAATTTCTATTGGGTTATCTCTGCCCGCTTTCGGACTGGGCGCGGCGATCATAGTTTGGCGAAACGCAACGAAGCCGTTTTAGAAGCCGGCCAGCTCTTCGTCGTCGACAAGCTGTGGCTCAGACGGCGCAAGGCGCCATCCAGCGCCGTCATGGCATGCTGCGCCCTGCCATTCTTCCTTATCTCGCATTGTCACAAGCTCTTGCGAAAAACGCCGGCATAGAAATGGCCGGCGTTGCGGCCCACCGGCAAGTTCAAGTTCTGTCCCCGGCGCCTTGATCAACAAATCCTGAAAGACATACCCTCGAACGCTGTCATTGACGGAAACCAGCATCCACGGTTTATTTATGACGCGACCGACGACCGTCACACCGGTTCCCGATGGAAGGACCTCCGCAATTTTGTTCTCGGAACCCGGGCCAGTCCTGACATTTGAATTGCGCGTCAAAACATAAAGGCCGAGGTCAGTTTCCATTTTGTGCGACAAATCGAGGTCAGCGCGCACAGCATCAATCAATGAAGCGGGATGCGCCAAAAGGTTTGAAATCGCGTAAGCGCCGGGCTCGATGGTTCCGCCTACGCGGCGCCCGCGCCATTTTTGGGTAAAGCCCTCATCCATCGCAACCACAAACGCGTCGGCCAGTGCATCGCGATCGTTGCCGGAGAGCTGCCCGCTGAGTGACGATCCAGCTGCGTAATTTTGGTCTTCGCCGCCGAGATTGCCGCCTAGCCGCGATAAATCCGAAAAAGTCGAACACCCTGCGGCGAACGATAAAACAATCACTAGCTTGGTTAATTTTGTTAACGAACTCATTGTCTGGGCCTTTCAGATCAACAACGGACCAATCGACGAAATATTTACCCTTACTTTGCACAATATCCGCGGTTTGTGGAGGGCAGGAAATGTCGGCCGGTACGTCGCGTTTAAAAGAATTGATAGCAGTTGCGGAAGAAGGTTCGAGCGAGCGTCGCCGGGACCTTTTGCGCGATATTACAGACGTTTTTATGGCGACGCCCGATCGCTATACCTCCAGCGAGATGCAGCATTTCGACGTAATCATGTCGCGTGTCACCGAACAGGTCGAAACCTCGCTCCGCCGGGAAATTGCTGAAAAGCTTGCTGACGTGCCGAACGCGCCGAAGGGATTAATTCGCCAGCTTGCCCATGACGAAATATCCGTCGCCGAACCTGTCCTCGCGCGCAGTGAAGTTTTGTCCGAAGACGATCTCGTGCGCGTTGTCCGGCAGCGCAGCCAGGATCACATGAAGGCAATCTCACGCCGCCGCGAAGTTCCGGAAAAACTAACATCTGAATTGGTCGAACGCGGCAGCGAAGAAGTGCTGGTCACTCTCGCCAGCAATCACGGCGCCCGCTTTGACGATAAGTCTATGGAGAAAATGGTCGATCATTCCCGGTCGGTTAAGGCATTACAAAAGCCGATGACCGACCGGATGGATTTGCCGCCGCAACTCCTGACCAAAATGTATTTCTTTGTTTCATCAGCGTTGAAAAAAGAGATTTTGAAGCGCTCTGACATGCTTGACCCGGCGCTCATTGATGAAGCAGTAAATTCAAACCGCACCAAAATTTTGAAGGACGCCGTCCGCGATGTTCAATCGGAAGTCGCTGAAGCACGCCAGTTCATCTCCGCGAAGATAAATGCAAACAGCATCAACGAGAGCCTGTTGAAGGAGCTTATCGAAGCGCGAAAATCAACGGAATTTCTGCTCGCGTTTTCGCACCATGTCGGCATCGACACGTCAACGGCGCAATCAATTCTCAAAGACAAGACCTGGGAGTCGCTGGCGATCGCTTGCCGTGCAGCGAACATTGAGCGGCAGACATTTGCAAAAATTGTCTTTGGTTTGCAGAAAGACCAGAACCAGCAAAACAAGGCCCTGCGCATTCTGGATCTTTATTCAAAGATCCCGCCCGAAGCGGCCGAACGCGTTATGCGATTCTGGCGCGTCCGCGCGCAAGCTGCAGGCGTTAAGAAACCGGCGGAAAACGCTCCGAAGAAGCGGTCCATCAAACTCCATGAAATCGGCGAACGCGCCGCGAGCTAGTTTTCTTCCAGAAAGGCGCGGCCTTCAGCGTCTTCAATCTCTATCACCCACAAATCGGGATCGATTGACGTCTCTTTTTTGATCCAGGCGTCAACATGTGCTTCTTCAACAACATCACAGTCGTCGCTGTCATTCACCGGCGAGCGCCAGATTACATTTCCGTCGAGGTCCCGGCTCTGAATATACAGTTTGGCGCGCGCTGCGCCGACAAATACTTTTACAGCGATTGCGCCGGCGTCCGGGTCGCCTTTTCGTGCAATTGTCGCAAAAGAGCCCGCCGCCTGAACTCGGCGTAAATGTGCGGAAACGCGAATAGAAGATTTTAGGCGCGGAAAGATCACGCGCTGCCCGCCAATTTTACCCACTCTTGTTCCGTTAGAACTTTGACGCCAAGCTCGTTTGCTTTTTTCAGCTTTGATCCTGCGCCCGGCCCGGCGACAAGAATATCCGTTTTCGCTGAGACTGATCCTGCGACTTTGGCGCCCATCCCCTGCGCCTGCGCTTTGGCTTCATCGCGCGTCATCAATTCAAGTTTTCCCGTAAAGACCACAGTTTTGCCAGCGACGGCGCTATCGCTCGACGGACGCTCTGCGGGCAATGGGGTAACCTCGGATAGCAGCCGGTTTACGGCGTCGCGATTGTGATCCTCCTCGAAGAAGTCAATCACGCCTTGCGCCACAAGTGCGCCGACACCGTCAATCGTCAGCATCTCGGCATACGCATCGCTTTCGGTGTTTTTAGCGCCGACCGCCGCGTCACGAAATGTTTCAACGTCGCCATAATGGGTCGCAAATAACCTAGCGTTTGTTTCGCCGACATGGCGAATACCAAGAGCATTTATAAAACGCGCCAAAGAAATCGCACGGCGCTGCTCAATCCCATCAAAGAGATTTTGAACAGATTTTTTATTAGTCGCTACAGGATGGCCGTCTTTATCGAGATAGATATCGCCGTTTGCCTTGTTCTTATACGTAAAGAGATCAATCTCTCCCGCTTCCTGACGTCCGCGAAGCGTGAAGATATCAGCAGGCTCGCGAATGATGCCTTGCTCGAAGAACGACGCAATTTGTTTCTCGCCTAACCCCTCGATGTCAAAAGCAAGCCGCGAAACGAAATGCTTCAAACGCTCAACCGCTTGCGCAGGACAAATCAAACCTCCTGTGCAGCGCCGGTCAACATCGGCAACGCCGGTCGCCGGATTCACTTCATTGACCGCGTGGCTATCACAAGCCGGACAGCGATCAGGAAATTTAAATTTCCGTGCACCTTTTTTCCGCTTCGATTTATCAACCTCAACGATCTGCGGAATGACGTCACCCGCCCGCTGAACGATAACCGTATCGCCTTTTCGCACATCTTTGCGTTCAATCTCATCAGCGTTGTGGAGCGTTGCATTCGAAACGACGACGCCGCCCACCGTCACCGGTCGCAAACGCGCAACAGGAGTCAGCTTTCCTGTGCGCCCGACTTGAACTTCTATATCATCGAGGATTGTTGTTGCTTTTTCAGCAGGAAACTTGTGAGCAATCGCCCATCGTGGTGCGCGCGAGACAAATCCCAATCGTTGCTGATAGTCAAGGCGATCGATTTTGTACACAACGCCATCAATATCGTATTCAAGCGTAGCGCGGTGTTCTTCAATCTTGCGGTAATGTTTAATTGCGTCTTCAACCGATGCGCAGCGCTTTGCCAGCGAGTTGACCTTAAATCCAAGCTTTTTCAGTTTTTGCAGCGCACCTGAGTGGGTCTCTGCAAGCGGCTCGCTGACCTGACCCCACGTATAGGCAAAAAACTTTAGGGGCCGCTTCGCGGTTATTGCTGCATCGAGCTGTCGCAATGATCCCGCGGCGGCGTTGCGCGGGTTCGCAAACGGATCCATTTGGCTTTCTTCCAGGCGTTTGTTCAGCGCAGCAAAGTCTTCATGCGCCATATAAATTTCGCCGCGCACCTCCAGCACGTCTGGAGCATTTTTTAGCGCTCTCGGAATATCATCAATAACCAGTGCGTTTGTTGTGACGTTCTCGCCAACAGCGCCGTCGCCGCGCGTCGCCGCAATTTTTAGATCACCATCCTCATATCTGAGGTTTAGCGACAGCCCATCGATTTTTGGTTCGGCGACAAAAGCCAACTCGTCCTTTTCATCGAGACCCAGAAAGCGCCTTACGCGCTTATCAAAATCGACAACATCGTCGTCACTGAACGCATTGTCCAGCGACAACATTGCGACAGCATGCGTGGACTTTTCAAATTTGGCCGAGGGCGCGGAACCAACTTTATCGGAAGGCGAATCATCCCGCTTCAGCTTGGGGAACGCCTTTTCAATCAAAAGTAACCGCCGGCGCAAGGCGTCATATTCGGCATCGGAAATCTTCGGTTTGTCTTTGGCATAATAGGCGTCATCCGCCTCGGTAATCGCCAAAATCAGCCGGTCGATCTCAGAAATCGCGACGGCTTGATCGAGCTCCGATACTGGAATTTGCGCGAGATTTTGCTTTGCCATTATTTCTTTTTTCCGATGCGGCGCAGCGCGATAATTGGTCAGGTGATTTACATTTCAAATAGCGAACGTGACAGCATTTTACTATCAACAAAACTGCGGCTACCCGGTTTTTGCCAATTTTTTCCGGATTGGTTTATTTGGTTTGAGGCCGAGTAATTTTTGCGCGGCCGCGCGCGCCTCATTCGTTACCTCGGCGCCGGAAAGCATACGAGCAATTTCTTCGACGCGATCTGCGTCGTCCATCGGCGCAACTTTCGTTGTTGTTTTTGTTTTGGCCTGAGTTTTTTCGATACGCCACTGCGCTTTAGCGCGCGCCGCCACTTGCGGCGAGTGTGTCACAACCAGCACTTGCGCATCTTGCGCTAGGCGCGCCAGTCGTTCGCCGACAGCATCAGCAACAGCGCCGCCAACGCCCGCGTCGACCTCATCAAAAATAATAACCGTCCGGTTTTCTTCCGCCGCCAAAGCAGCTTTCATCGCCAGAACAAAACGAGACAGCTCCCCGCCGGATGCAATTGTCTTTAGCGGCCCTGCTGGGGCGCCGGGATTTGTCGCCACCATAAACTCAACGGCGTCAATGCCGGCGCTCGTTGGCTCGTTTGGAGACGTGATAATTTGCGTTTTAAAACTTGCTTTGCCGAGTTTCAGGGGCGCTAATTCCGCCGCTACTGATTTATCCAATTTAGCTGCCGCAGTTTTGCGCTTTACTGAGAGGGACGCCGCGCTTTTCTCAAACTCTTTTCTCGCCTTGATGATAGCGCTTTCAAGGTCGCCAAAAGCCGCCTCCCCCATCTCAAGATCTTCAAGGGCTGTTTTTGCCTTGCTTAAAAATTCGCTTAAGCCGTCCGGCGTAACGCCGTGCTTGCGCGCCTCGCCGCGGAGCAGAAATAACCGCTCTTCCTGCTTTTCGAGTTCGTTTGTGTCTATGCCGAACTCGGAAACTGCACGCTCGATCACTGCGCGCGCTTCCGCCGTTTCGTTTAGCGCTGCATCCAATCGCAAAGAAGCCTCAGTTAACGCTGGAAACCCTTCGGTCAAGCGCGCCGATGCGCGCTCAATATTGCGCAGTGCGACCGACAAGTTTTTGTCCACGCCGCCTTCGTCGAGCGCCGCCGCCGCTGAATCGAGGTCATCGGATATTTTTTCCGCAGCCATCATTGCAGCGCGCTCTTCGGCCAATCGCTTTTCTTCGTCCGGTTGCGGATTAATATCGACCAGTGTCGAAACAACATGGCGCAAATAGTCCGCTTCGCGAAGCGACGAATCGCGTTCGCGGCGACGTGTTTCGAGTTCCCTTTCAAATTCGCGCCATTTCGAAAATTCCTGCGCGACCTTGCTGGCGAGCTTCGATAGTCCGCCGAATTCATCAAGCATTGCGCGATGGCCGGTTGCGGATAAAAATCCCCGGCCATCATGCTGGCCATGGATTTCCAACAGGGTCTCGCCCACCGTTCGCAGCATCGAAACGGAAACGGGTTGATCATTCACGAAGGCGCGCGTGCGGCCGTCTTTTCCCTGGACGCGCCGCAGGATGATCTGCTCGTCGCCGCTTTCCAATCCAATTTCCGAGAGAATTCCCCAAACGGGATGCTTTGGCCCGACGTCGAAAGTTGCTGCAACAATGCCTTGCGTGGCGCCGCTACGCACCGCGCCGCGTTCTGCGCGCCCGCCAACCGCAAGGCCTAGCGCATCGAGCAGTATCGATTTGCCGGCGCCGGTCTCGCCCGTTAGTGCTGTTAGTCCTGTACCAAGCGCCAGATCAGCACGATCGATCAGAACAAAATCTTGAATATGAAGCGCAGAGAGCATTGCCGACCGGGCTAACGAGAATGAAAAAATTACTCGCCATCAATAGCCGAATTTCAATTCAGCCGGAAGCGCACCAAGCGTCCGCCATCCAGCTAAAAACCAACTTATGCGTTAAAAAACCGGATCGGCGTTGGTGTCCCGGCCCGCAGGATCGATATCGGGAAATAGACCATCATCAGCGCTCAAGGCTTCAAGTTCCTCAGCGGAGGGCGGTCGAACATCTGCAACATCAGATGGATCAAGGTCCTCGATTGGCGTCTCCGGCGCGTTCGCTATGCTTGCCTCCCGGCGTGGACGCTTTCGACCGTCAAATGCAACCAGGTCGCGCTTTTCAAATAGCGCGTACGAGTCCTGATACCAACGGCTGCCCGGATAATTATGGCCGAGAACGGCGACTGCCGCCCGCGCTTCATCGATAATGCCGAGCTCAAGATAAGCTTCCGCAATGCGGTGCAGCGCTTCTGGCGCGTGGCTGGTGGTCTGATATTGCGTAACGACGCGTTTGAACCGATTGATCGCGGCGATGTGCTTATTTTGTTTTAGATAAAACCGGCCGACATACATCTCCTTACCGGCGAGGTGATCGTAAGTGAGGTCCAGCTTCAGGCGCGCATCACGTGCATATTCCGTATCCGGAAATCGCCGAACAACATCTGTCAACGCGGCAACAGAACTATTGGTAAACTCCTGGTCGCGTCCGACATCGCGAATCCGTTCATAGTGGTTCATAGCACGAAGATAAAACGCATAGGCAACATCCTTGTTGCCCGGATGCAAAGCAATAAATTGATCGATCGCGGCGAGTGAGTCTTCGTAATCATTTCCCTGATAATACGCAAATGCCTTCATTAACATCGCACGGCGCGCCCAAGCCGAATAAGGGTGCTGGCGTTCGACTTCTTCAAAATAGGCGACTGCGCGATCATAACGTTTGCGCTCAACTTCGCGAGCGCCGTCCGCATACAGCAATTCAACGGGTCGCTCGACATAAGCGAAACGTTCTTTCTTGCCGCCGCCGCACGCCGCCGTAGCCAGCGCCGCAAAAACAGCCAACAATTTAAAAAGGGAAGAAGTACGGATACTCACAAATCACACTGCCTTTATTGCAACCGACATCGCAGCTTGGTTTCTAATGCGGCGCGAAAGACCCGTCAAACAGTGGATTTGCAAATCTTCGTTAGAGCGAAGCGGCAATTGCCGGCTTTTCTTCGGCCTCAAAGCCGTTGATCTGACGAAGAATGGCCCTTGCCGCCCTCACATTTAGATCGTGACCCGGTTTTTCAGCCGTAATCGCGGCCTTCAGCGGCGCGCCAAGAAGATATAGATCGCCGATAAGATCGAGGGCCTTGTGGCGTACAAATTCGTCAGGATCACGCAATGCCTCGTCATTGAGCACCCGGTCGCCGTCTACGACGATGGAGTTCTCCAACGAGCCGCCGCGGCCCAGCCCGGCATTTCGCAATCCTTCAACTTCGTGAAGCCGGCAAAACGTCCGCGCTCTCGCAATGCGCATTTGCTCGGATGGGTCCTCGATATGAACCGAAAGCGATTGGCGCCCAATAAGGCAATCTTCAAATTCGATCGAAACATCCAGGCTAAAGCCGTCCGACGGCTCGATCGAGATCGAACGATCACCATCGCAAACGTAAATGGCGTCCGAGAGCTCGATAATATGCCGTGAGGCGTCCATTTCCGTTAGCCCGGAAGCGGAAATCTTTTCAAGAAACGGCGACGCGCTGCCATCCAGAATTGGTATTTCGTCGCCGTAAACATCGACAATGACATTATCGACGCCGAGCACAGCCAGCGCCGCCAGCAAATGCTCCACAGTCGCAATGGAGTCGCCATTTTTGTTTGCGATGACAGTGCCGTGATTGGCTTGAACAACCGCGTCCGGAGATACGGGAATTTCGCAAGCTCGCGTCGCGCCATTTAAATATATTCGGCGAAACTGAAGGCCTGAATCCACAGCTGCCGGGTGAAGCACAATACGGCAATCATGGCCATTATGCAGGCCCATGCCGGAAAACTCGACTGCCCGGCGCAAGGTAACTTGCCTTGAATCGAAACGCATAAACTAGTTTTTCCCCGTCGATGACGCTGCCCGGCATTCTCTCTATCAGATTTCTAAACGAATTTGATAAACTAGTTTATTTTGCGGCGCAAAAAGACGGTAAAGGATTATTTCGGATTGTTTCGACGCCAGAAAAAGAAACGCCCCACACAAATGTACGGGGCGTTTTTTGTTTGTTTTTCAACAGATTATGGCTGTATGCGCTTAACCAGTTTTCTTCTTGCGCAGAAACGATGGGATCTCCAGATCCGCGTCCTCATGATCGTCAAATAAATCGCCGCGGCTGGTTGGCGCGGACGGACGCGGCGCTGCCGGCGCTCGCGGCGGCGGCATATCGCGATTGGGCTCAGCGCCGACCCCGCCAAGAGACTTAAACATGTCTACCGCGGCTTCAAGCGAGTGACGGCCAATTTCGGTTGCGCTCCTGAAGGGATTCTTCTGATCGACCCTTTGCGTTTCAGCAGAATTAACAACCGGCAACGCCGACGCCGGTTTTGTCGGCGATAGTCGAACCGGCGTTCGAGGCGCGTCGACTTGCGCCGCGCTTCCTTCCGTCAACATCTTGCGGATCCGTTCATGGACATCGCCAACGGGGTTGGCCCCATCCGCCGCCGACGCCGGCGAAGACGGCGTCGCTTGTGAAGCCGTGGGCGCGGCGGAAGCTGGCGCAGACACGGAGGCCGAGGATTGGCTGTTGACGACCAGTGGTTCACGCCATGGTTTTGCAACAGCGCCTGTATTGATCTTGATCGACGGGCGGGTTTCATTTTCGACGGCGTCGATACCGGTCGCCACAACGGAAACTCGAACGCGGCCTTCGAGATCCTGGTTGAAGGTCGAACCGACGATAATATTTGCTTCGGGATCAACCTCGGCGCGAATACGGTTTGCAGCCTCGTCTACTTCAAAGAGAGTCATGTCCATTGAACCGGTGATGTTGATGAGAACGCCGCGCGCGCCCTTCATCGAGACTTCGTCCAGCAATGGATTAGAAATTGCAGCTTCGGCGGCGTCGATGGCGCGTTTCTCGCCTTCCGCTTCGCCTGTTCCCATCATTGCTTTGCCCATCTCACTCATAACCGTGCGAACGTCAGCAAAGTCGAGATTGATAAGGCCAGGCATCACCATCAGATCGGTAATGCCGCGAACGCCGGAGTGCAGCACCTGATCGGCCATGGCGAAGGCTTCGTGGAAAGTTGTCCGCTCGTTCGCAATAGAGAAAAGGTTTTGGTTCGGAATGATCAAAAGCGTATCAACGTGCTTTTGCAGCTCTTCTATTCCCGCCGCCGCAAGGCGCATCCGCCGGGCGCCCTCAAAATGAAAAGGCTTTGTCACAACGCCAACCGTCAGAATATCGCGTTCTTTCGCCGCTTTGGCGATTACCGGCGCAGCGCCTGTTCCTGTGCCGCCGCCCATGCCTGCGGTGACAAACAACATGTGCGCATTACCGACGTGTTCGAGGATTTCATCGAGAGATTCTTCTGCCGCTGCGCGACCAATATCAGGGATTGATCCCGCGCCGAGACCTTGCGTTGTTTTAACGCCAAGCTGGATACGTTTCTCAGCCTTAGACAGTCCGACGGCTTGCGCGTCGGTATTGGCGACGACGAATTCAACGCCCTCTAATTGGCTTTCGATCATATTGTTGACGGCGTTGCCGCCGGCGCCGCCGACGCCGATGACCGTAATACGCGGTTGCAGCTCCGTAAGCTCAGGAACGCTTAAATTTAGTGGCATGGAACACTCCGATAATGCGCGGGTTTCGGGGCGGCCAATATGGTTACCCCACCGTTAAAGATTCGTTCAGAACCCTTTCTAAAAAGTTAACAGCCCCTTAACGATGTCTAAAATTTTGCGCGAAACCACGCTTCGACACCGCCCAAAAATGCTGCTTGGGGAAATTCTTGAAGTGATTGCCCCGAAACGCCAAGCGAAGAATTCGGTTCTGTGTCAGAATTTATGCTGTGATGAATGACGCCAGAGCAAACAGAAAAACCTGGCGAACACGCGGCCTCCGGCGCACCGGCGAGCGACATTGGCCGCCCGATCCGGGTTTTCATTGCAAGCGTGCGCTCGGTAATTTCCCGCGCGCCCACAAGAAGGCTGCCAGCGCCTGTAATGACCGCCCTGCGAAGACCCGAGCGCGTTAAATTGTCATCAGGCAGCTGGTCGCCAATAAGTTCGAGGATTTCCTCCATGCGCGGAATAATGACTTCGCATAAGTCGGCGCGGGACGCGCGCACTTTTTCGCCGACCACGCCAAGTTGCGTGAACTCGATCAAACGATGCTCATCACCGGGACCGATCAGCGCCGCGCCATGGAGGTTTTTTGTGCGTTCGGCCTGCGCCAGCGGCGCGCCAAAAATTTGCGCAATATCTTTGGTTATGTGCCCTGCGCCGACGCGAACAGCGCCACAGTCGATCATGACGCCAGCATCATAAACAGCGAAATCCGTCGATCCGGAACCGATATCTATCAAGACAACGCCGAGATCTTTTTCGTCAGAAATCAAAACCGCCTCGGCGCTTGCCAGCGGCGCCGCAACGAACTCCTGAACGGTCAGCCCCGCACGTTCAATCAGCGCCGATAGATTGTCCAATGTGCTCTGACGCGCTGCGACACCCAGCATTTCTACAGAAAGTATTCCGCCGCTTAGACCAACCGGCTCAGCGAATGCATCTTCACCGTCGATTTGGAACATTGTCGGAATTGCATGGAGCGCGACATTGCCGTCGGCGGCGGCTATTTTCGCGCCCTCAGCAATGCAATCGTCAACATCTTCTTGCGTGATAAGGCCGCCCGCCGTTTCAATATCAACGCCAATCCGGCGGGTGCGCAAATACTTCCCAGGAATTGCGACATGAACGTTTTGAATGCGCATTTGCGCCATGCGCTCGGCCGACTCAACAGCATTGCGCAGACTCATTTCCATTTCATGCGCGCTGATACGACCGCCTTGGCGCGTTGGCGCGCGATAATGGCCGACACCGATGACCTCGGCCTCCAAGGGTGCATCGCCATCCGTAATAACTTTCGCAACAAAACAGGAAATCTTTGAATCGCCGATATCGATAGCGGCAATGATTTCGTTATTTTTGCGAATTCGATGTGAATTTGCGCTTCGTAGCAGTTTCATTTTTGCGCCAATCGACGAAATGATTTGTTATTTAGCCGGCGATAGTTTCGTCGGCGCCGGCTTCGCGATAAATTAGGTTTTCAGGATCGCGAAGGTCAACATATTCGAGTTCGCGGTCAAGTATTCCGTAGGCGTCATGGAGCCGAGCAAGATCACGCACTGCGTTCGATATATCGGTCTCCGGAAATTTTACATCGCCGCCCTTTTGTAGGCGCATGTTCCAGCGCCGGTCACCCACACGCACCAGCGCAGTCGCGGCGCCCCAAAGCGCCGGTTCTTTACGCAAGGCTCGAAGGATTTCATTTGCCGTAGCAGGCGCGCCGGCGCCGACAATTAGCGGCAAATTCGTGTATTCGGCATCGCTGATTTCCTCCGCGATGACCACGCCGTTTTCATCTATCAGGTGCAATGTTCCTGACATTTGCCAGACTGCCGCAGGGCGGCGCTCACGGATCGAGACATGAACCGAGTTCGGCCACAACCGCGAAACCGCGGCGACGCGGACCCAGCCAAGATTCTCAACGCGCGCACGCGCCGCATGGGGATCAAAATGGAAAATCGAAGATCCGATCACCGGCCCGACCGCGTCAAGAATGTCATTGCGCTGTGTATTATCCAGCCCCTTGGCGGTGACGCGTCGTACGTCCATTCCCATTGCAACGGCGCCAGCATTGGTCATGCGACTGACCTGCTCGCCCAGCAAACCGAAATATCCGCCAGCCCAGAACAGCGCCGCCAGTCCGATGGCAACTACAGTGACACCAGCCGCAGCAGCCGTCATATATTGTGATATATAATCGCGAAACCTTGAAAATATTCCGCCTTTTGATTTGGCTTTGGTTTTGCGTTTTACCTTTGGCATGATGCGTCCTCAACGATCCAGGCGCAAAGCTCAGGAAATGAAATACCGAGATGCGCCGCCTGCTCCGGGGCCAATGACGTCGATGTAAGACCTGGCTGCGTATTGATTTCGAGACAATATAACTGCTCACCATCAGCTTGCGGATCATACCGGAAATCTGCTCGTGACATGCCGCGACAGCCAAGCGACTGATGAGCCCGCAGCGCGAGGTCCAGGCATTTTTTTGTTACGTCGTCAGGTATGTCAGCGGGCAGCACATGTTGCGATCCGCCGGCCGCATATTTTGCTTCGTAGTCGTAGAATGCGAGGGAAGTCATAATCTCCGTTACGCAGAGCGCGCGGTCGCCCATCACAGCAACCGTCAATTCCCGGCCCGGAATAAATTTTTCGACCAGCACTTCATCGCCAAGGTCCCACTTGGCGCTGGTCAATTCGGACGGCGGACGGTTTTCACCCTCGCGGACGATAAAGACGCCGACAGACGAGCCTTGCGCATTCGGCTTGATGACGTAAGGCGGCTCCATGATATGACCTTTGGCGGCCTCATCGATGGCTACAATCATCCCGTGCGGACTTGCGATACCGGCATCCTCAAAGACTGCCTTCGCCCGTTGCTTGTCCATGGCAAGCGCCGACGCAAGAACCCCGGAATGGGTATACGGAATTTCAAGAACCTCAAGAATGCCCTGTACGCATCCGTCCTCGCCCCACTGTCCGTGCAACGCATTAAAAACAGCGTCGGGTCGCGCATCTCTTAATTGTACAGCGAGATCGCGATTGGCGTCGATTTCGATCGCGTCGTAGCCGGCCTCAGACAGCGCTTGTGCGGCAGCGGCGCCGGAATTCAACGAGACTTCACGTTCCGGCGACCAACCGCCTTTGATAACCGCAACCTTGTTGTACTTTTTCGTCACGCCGCTTCACCGATCCGCCTGATTTCCCAGCGCAATTCAACACCGGTCTCAGCTAAGACGTCTCTTCGTAAAGACTCTATTAACTCTTCCATGTCCGTCGCGGTTGCATCGCCGCGATTTATCATGAAATTGCAGTGGAGTTCAGAGACTTGCGCGTCACCGACGACGCGCCCTCTCCCGCCTATTTCATCGATGAGCTGCCATGATTTGCGTCCGCCGGACAAGGCAAGGTCAGGATTGGCGAAAGTCGACCCACCTGTGCGTTCGCGGATCGGCTGGGTCGTCTCGCGCTTTTCCATGATCTCGCGCATTCGGGCTTCAATTTTTTCCGGGTCATCTGCGTGGCCCTGAAAAAGCGCTTCGGTGAAAAACAGCCCCTCTTCGTTGGCGCCGCAGTGGCGATAGGAAAAGTCCATGTTCTCGTTGGAAAGGACGCGGCGTCCGCCGTTGCGGGTATAGGCGACGGCTTCGATTAAAATATCCTTCGTTTCACCGCTATAGGCGCCGGCATTCATGGCGAGGGCGCCGCCGATGGCGCCCGGCACCCCCCGATAAAATTCGAGGCCGGCGATGCCTGCGGCGCTGGCTTTTTTGGCGACATTGGCGTCAAGCGCCGCGGCGCCAGCGCGAACGCGCGTTCCATCTATTTTAACTTTGCCGAAGGGTGCGCCGAACCGCACAACAACACCGCGCACGCCGCCGTCGCGGACCAGCAAGTTCGACCCAACGCCGACAGGATAGACAGGAATGTCTTCGGACGTGTTCTTCAGGAAATCGGCAAGGTCATCTTCGTCCGCCGGTTGAAACAAAACATCCGCCGGGCCACCGACGCGAAACCATGTGAGCGCAGAAAGGTCAGCGTTTTCGATCAGCTTGCCGCGAACCGCGGGCAAGTGGTTGGTGGAGATTTTCCGACCCGACATATCACTTTGCCTCAGACAATTTATCGGCAAGTGCATTCGCATGTTTCGTAATATCTCCAGCGCCGAGGCAGATGACGTAGTCGCCGTCTTCGGCGATGGCCGCGATCTCATGAGGCAAGTCGTTGAATGACGAAAGCGCGCGGGCGTCCTGATGACCGTGGCGTCCGAGACCTTTTACCAGCGCATCACGGTCAAACCCGTCAATCGGGTCCTCGCCGGCAGGGAAAACATCAGTCACGAACGCAACATCGGCTTCATTAAGACAGCCACAAAAATCATCAAACAAATCACGCAGGCGCGTAAAACGATGCGGCTGCACCACGGCGATGACTTTGCCCGACGAAACGAGACGCGCAGCGCGGAGCACAGCAGCGATCTCCGCAGGGTGATGACCGTAGTCGTCAATGATTTTGACGCCCTTCCACTCTCCCGCATGGCTGAATCGGCGCTTGACGCCGGCAAAATTTGAAAGCCCGTTGCGAATAGCGCGGTCGCTCGCGCCGAGACGATTTGCAATCAACGCCGCGGGGAGTGAGTTCAATACGTTATGGGCGCCTGGCATCGCGAGGCGCACTTTGTCGATACGCCTGACTTCACGACCACGGTCGCGCAAGACAATGTCATAATGCGAGGCGTCATCTTTGAACGAAATGTTTTCTGCACGAACATCGGCTTGCGGATTTGAGCCATAAGTAATCAATCGCCGATCGGTAACGCGACCGACGAGCGCTTGCACTTCAGGGTGATCGAGACAAACAACGCCAAAACCATAGAATGGCGTGTTCTCGATGAAGGCGTCAAACGCATCGCGCAAATTTTCAAACCCGCCCCAATGATCCAAATGTTCCGGGTCGATATTTGTGACGACTGCAATTGTCGTTGGCAGGCGAATAAATGTTCCGTCGCTTTCATCGGCCTCAACGACCATCCAGTCGCCTTCACCCAGGCGCGCATTGGCGCCATACGCATTTATGATCCCGCCATTGATCACCGTTGGATCAAGCGTCGCTTCGTCAAGGAGCGCGGCGACCATCGAGGTAGTTGTGGTTTTGCCGTGGGTGCCGGCAATCGAAATTGTCCATTTGAGACGCATCAATTCCGCAAGCATATCGGCGCGACGAACAACAGGAATATGGCGCGCACGAGCTGCAGCAACTTCCGGATTGTCTCGCTTGATCGCCGTTGAAATAACGACCGCTTCGGCGCCAGCGACATTATCCGGCGAATGACCGATGGAAATTTCGATGCCTTTTCCGCGCAAACGCTGCACCGCCGGTCCATCCGCGACATCAGAGCCCCGTACAGTATAACCAAGATTGTGCATAACCTCGGCAATGCCGCTCATCCCAATGCCGCCAATGCCGACAAAATGAACCGTGCCAACCTCGAAAGGTAGCCGTATCTTGATCTTTGGGGGATCAAAAGGCGCAATATTGGTCTTGTCGTTCATGACGGTGCTCTAACAGTTTTTCCGCCGCTCATTACGCCGCGGCGCGGGCGCCGGCAATATGGTCAACTAAATCGGCTACCCGCGATGCAGCATCGGTCTGTACAACGCCCTTCGCCGCTGCGGCCATAGCCTCCAGACGCGCCGGGTTGGCGAATAATGTGGACAATATTGTCCCTAGCGATTCTTCATTAAATTTTGCTTCTGGCAGCAAAATGGCGGCGTTCGCCTCAGAAAGAACACGGGCGTTGACGGTTTGATGGTCGTCCATGGCGATCGCCAGCGGCGTCAAGATCGAACCGCGCCCAATTGTTGATAGTTCCGTAACTGTCGATGCGCCGGCGCGAGAAATTATTAGATGCGCGGCGGCAATGCGCGCTGGAAGATCTTTGAAGAATGGTGCGACTTCGGCGCTTACATTCGCATCGCGGTAAAGCGCTTTGACCCGCTCAATATCATCTTCGCGAACCTGATGAACAATTCTAAGGCGTGAACGAAATTCTTCCCGGCGCGCTGCGATGGCTTTCGCCGGCGCGTCCGAAAAGATGCTTGCGCCCTGGCTGCCGCCGAAAATCAAAACACGAATTTCGCCGCCGTCCGCTACCGACTGGAATTCAACGTCAGCTTGTTCTCGCACCGCGTCGCGAATGGGATTGCCGACTTCAATCTTCTCCACACCCGGCGGCAACTTCTCCAATGTCGGAAAAGCATGCGCCGTGAATTGCGCGCCTTTTGCGAGCATTCGGTTTGCGCGGCCAAGAACGCCGTTTTGTTCATGAACGCCATAGGGAATGTTCAAGAGCGCGGCAGCCTTCATTGCTGGCAATGAAGGATATCCGCCAAAACCAACGGCCATAACCGGCCGGTTTTTTTTGAATGCGCTGATAGTCGTGAATATTCCTTTTGCAATCGAAGCGGCTGCAGCGACTTTCGCAATCGGCCCGCCTATTGACGGTGTCCCTGCAGAGATTAACAAACGTTCGTCCGCAGGGAAATCCGAAGCAAATCGCTCGCCGCGCGCATCGGTCACGAGTAAAATTTCATATCCGCGCCGTTTCAATTCCTGCGCCAGCGCTTCGGCCGGAAACATGTGTCCGCCGGTGCCGCCAGCGGCAAGCGCTATCAACCCGGTCACGGCATCACGTCCTTGCGCCGCCGAACACCGCTTTGGGTGCGGGTCAACGCGATGATGAGGCCGACCGTTAGTCCTGTCGCCAGCAGGGACGATCCGCCATAGGAAATGAACGGCAATGTCATGCCCTTTGCCGGCAGCGCCCGCAGCGACACACCGATGTTGATGATCGCCTGACAGCCGATAATGGCGGCCAGCCCGGTCACGGCGCACTGGCAAAAGATGCTGCGCAGCGATGCCGCTTTGGTCAGCGTTCTTCCAACAAAGATGGCGAATAAAATAATAATCATAATGCCGAGGACAAAGCCGAACTCCTCGGCAGCAACGGCAAAAATAAAGTCTGTTTGCGCGTCTGGCAGTTGCCCCTTGATTGGCGCTGCCTCGCCGCGCCCGGCAAGGCCGCCATTGGCGACCGTCTCAAGTGCGCGATCAACCTGATAATTTTCACCACTTGCCGGAGACAAAAATCCATCAATGCGGGCGGCAACATGGGCAGATAGAAAATATCCGACCGTCAGCGCGCTGAGGCTGAGCGCGCAGAGAACAGCAATCCAAAGCCAGCTCCAGCCGGCTACAAAAAACATCACCATCCAGACGCCCGTCATCAACGCCCATTGGCCGAAATCCGGTTGCAACAATAGAAGACCTGCAAACAGCGCATAAAGTCCCGCGGCGATTAAACCGCCGGGGAATTTCGGATCGCGCGCGCCTTCGGCGAGCATCCACCCTGCTGCAATGACAAATCCGGGTTTCGCAAATTCCGACGGCTGCAAGGAGGTAAAGCCGAGATCAATCCACCTTTTGGATCCGTTGATTTCACCGCCGAAAACCAACGTGTATAACATCATTCCAACGGCGCCAACAAACATGATGACGCCGAACCGCCGCGCCTGTAGCGGCGACAGCATTGAAACGCAAAAAATAAGGAAAATCGTCGGCGCCAAAAACATGAACTGACGCATAGGAAAGTGAAACTCGTTTGAGATTCCAATACGCGCTGCAGCCGATGGCCCCGCCGCAAACAAGACGACAAAACCGATCATCATGATCATCGCCAGGATTGCAAGACTTGTGCGGTCAACTGACCACCACCAGCGCCCAAAGAAAGAGTTATCGGTGCGCGAAAACGCCGTCACGCTGCTTCTCCATTTTGTCGTGGTAATTGGTCAGCCAGCCGTCGAAAGGCGGCGCCTCTTTCAGAAAAATTCTTAAATTGATCATAAGAAGCGCAAGCAGGCGACAATAAAACAACGGGGTCCTCAGCGTCGGAATTCAACGCGTCCTCATATGCGCGCGCCACCGCCACATCGAGGGTCTCACAAAGAATGCAATGGGCGGCGTTGCGCAATTGCTGTTCGAAATCTGACGCCGCTTCGCCAATAAGATAGGCGCTGCGAACATTCTTTAAATCATTCGTAAGTGATGATACGCCGCCATCCTTCGGTTTTCCGCCGGCAATCCAGAATACATCTTTGAAAGCGGAAAGCGCCCGCGCCGCTGCGCTTGCATTCGTCGCTTTGGAATCATTGACGAACAAAACCTTGCCGATTTTCGCAACGGTTTCCATCCGATTTGGCAAGGCTTCAAATTTTTCCGCCGCGCGCATTGCGATCGCAGGCGAGACGCCAAGAAAAACTGACGCCGCCATTGCTGCGGCGACATTTTGATGATTGTGCTGGCCTCGAAGACCTGAGAAATTCGAGATGTCGCCGGCCGTCAGCGTTTTACCCTCAAGATTGTGGAATAGCTGACCGTCGAGCACAAACGCGCCCTCGCCAAGGGTCGACCCGACAGAAATGGGGGCGAACTTCGCAGGGTGGGAAATACGCATCTTTGTTGCCACATTTTCCAGCATCTCATCATCGGTTCCGACAATCGCGATGTCATCGACTTGCTGATTATGAAAAATCCGCGTCTTTGCGGCGAGATACCCGTCCATCGTGCCGTGCCGTTCAATATGGTCCGGCGAGATGTTCAATAAGATTGCAACGTTCGCTCGCAGCGAAAAAGTCAGATCCAGTTGGAAAGAGGAAAGCTCCAATACGTAAATCGAATCTTTTTCAGGCGGCGGTAGCGAAAGAACCGCCTCACCAATATTGCCGCCAACATGGGCGTCTTCACCTGCGTCGACGAGAATTTTGCCGATTAACGCAGTTGTCGTTGTCTTACCGTTTGATCCGGTAATCGCGACGATCTTTGGCCGAGCGTTTTCCGGCATTGCGTTCACTGCCCGCGCAAACAATTCCGTATCGCCATAAACCGGCACGTTTGTACTGCGCGCTTTGCGGACAATTGCATGGGGCTTGGGGTGTGTTAGAGGCACGCCCGGGCTGACAACGACCGCGGACAATTCATCCCAGGGCCATTGTTTCGGATGCTCCGCCAGGTATTCCGAACCGCGGGTTTTGTTGCGCGCATCTTTGTTCTCGTCCCAGGTAAAAACATTCGCGCCTGATGCGACGAGGGCTTCAGCCGCTACTATGCCACTGACGCCAAGGCCGTAAACGCCAATCGATTTGTTTTTTACATCAGGGATACGGATCATGGTTTTACCGCAACTTTAATGTGGCCAGACCAACAAGGGCAAGTATGACCGCGATGATCCAAAAACGGATCACGATTGTTGATTCTTTCCAGCCCAATTGTTCGAAATGATGGTGGATTGGCGCCATTCTAAAGACGCGCTTGCCGAATAATTTGAACGACGCGATCTGGATCATTACTGATAATCCTTCAAGCACGAAGAGACCGCCGACAATCGCAAGGACGATTTCATGTTTCGCGGCGACCGCTATTGAACCAAGCGCGCCGCCAAGCGCCAGCGAGCCTGTATCGCCCATGAAGATCGCCGCGGGCGGCGCATTGAACCATAGGAAACCCAGACCAGCGCCGATGATCGCCCCGCAAATAATTGCCAGCTCGCCCGTTCCTGGAACGTATGGAACACCAAGATAGGCCGCATAGATTGCATTACCGACGAGATATGCAATCAACGCATAAGCGCTCGCCGCAATCATCACCGGGACAGTCGCCAGACCATCAAGTCCGTCCGTCAGATTCACCGTGTTCGAAGCGCCGACGATAACGCACGCCGCGAATGGAATTATCAAAATCCCAAGCGGCACGCCGGGCGCATTGAACCACGCTTCAAAAATCCTGATTGGAACAAAAGGAACGGGCACCGACGTTTCAATGCCAACGGGCGCGTCTGGCGCAGCGCCGAGAGTCTTCATGCATAAATATCCGGCGAGCAGTGCGACCGCAAATTGCACGGCAAGTTTTAGACTGCCAACGACGCCGCTCGCCGTTTGTTTTGTGACCTTCAAGTAGTCGTCAATAAATCCAAGAACGCCGAACGAAAGCGTCACGCCCATAACGATCCATACATAGGCGTTGTCGAGGCGCGCCCAAAGAAATGTTGCGACAGTCAGCGACAGCAATATTAGTACGCCGCCCATTGTCGGAGTCCCGGCCTTCTCAATTATATGACTTTCGGGACCGTCTTTACGGATCGGCTGGCCGCGGCCCTGTTTACGCCGCATCCATCGAATGAGCGCCGGGCCGAAGAAAAATGAAATGAACAACGCAGTCATCACCGCGCCGCCGGTTCGGAACGTCAAATATTGAAAGACGTTGAATAGCGCCGGGTTCAATTCATAAAGAAAATAAATCATTAAATGGCGGTTTCCTTTTGACCCAGCTCGCAGAGGACTTTGGCGATGATACTGACGCCGGACGCATTCGACCCTTTCACCATGATCGCATCGCCTGGGGCAAGCGCCGCGATAACATCGTTGACGAGATCATTTGCGTTATGCGCTTTTGCGCCGCGCATTGCCGACGGCAGCGCATCCCACAGATTATCCATAAGCGCTCCGGCGACAAAGACGCTGTCAATTTTCGCCGCGCTCAAATTTTCTGCAAGGCCTGCATGTAACGACGGCGCATCGCTCCCTAACTCCAGCATTTCGCCAAGCACCGCGATCCGCCGCCCGTCGGCGCCTAAAGGCGCATCGCCAAGAAGCCCAATCGCCGCCGCCATCGATGTTGGGTTGGCGTTATAGCTCTCATCGATAAGGGTTGCAGCGCCCGCGCCGATTTGGATACTGGTCCGCGCGCCGCGCCCATCGGCGGGAACGAGTGATGCAGCTGCATCAATCGCTGCATCAATACAAGCGCCGACCGAACTTGCGGCAGCCAACGCGGCTAATAGATTCACAGCCTGATGTTTGCCGGGAATGCCAAACGCGAACTCCCGCTTGTCCCCATTGATGGAGACGTTCATCTTTGCGCCGGCGCCGGCCGCTTCATGGTGCAACAATCTGAAATCGGCGCCTTTAGATTCACCGAAGCTGATAAACCCGGCGGCGCCTGCTTGCTCTGCACGTTTTTTGAGAAAGTCAAAATACTTGTTATCCGCCGGCAGGATCGCGACGCCGCCGCGAGTGAGCCCGGAGAAAATTTCCGCTTTCGCCGCGGCGATTTCATCAACCGACTTAAAAAACTCCAGATGCGCCGCGGCGACGGTTGTCACAATTGCAGCGTGAGGTCTGACGAGTTCAGTCAACGGTGTAATTTCACCGGCATGATTCATCCCAATTTCAAAAACGCCATAACGCGCATTCATGGGAAGCTGCGCCAGCGTCAACGGTACGCCATAATGATTGTTGAAACTTTTGTCAGCAGCATGAACCGAACCTGAGGGCGCGAGAACACCGCGCAAAATTTCTTTGGTGCTCGTCTTTCCGGCGCTACCCGTTACGGCAATGCGTTTGCCAAAATTGCGAAGCCGCGCCGCGACCGCGAGGTCGCGCAAGCCCTGAAGCGTGTCGCCAACAACCAACAGCGGCGCGCCGGTGGGCGCATTTTCCGGCGCGCCAGCGACGAGCGCTGCAGCGGCACCTGCATCAAACGCGTTTGGCACAAATTCATGCCCGTCCCGAGCATCGCGCAATGCGACAAAAATATCGCCGGGTTTCAAATTGCGCGTATCTATAGATATACCGCGCGCAGCCCATTCTTCCGCCGCCCATCCAAGCGATCGATCGCCGCGCGCGCACAAAGCGCCGCCAGTGGCGGCGGCAGCCTCAATCGCTGTCCAAAGTTCTCTCGTCATCTCCCGATTTCCTTTTGACGACGGTCAATTGCAGCGCGCACTTCCTCAACATCACTGAATGGAAACGTCTTATCGCCAATGCGTTGACCAGTTTCATGCCCCTTCCCCATCACCAACAGCACATCCCCTTCTCGCAACATCGAGACCCCCGTCCCGATGGCTTCGCGCCGATCCCCGATTTCAACGGCGCTGTCGCATCCCGCCAGCACGTCTTGCCGAATTTTAGCGGGGTCTTCATTACGCGGATTGTCGTCGGTGACGATAACCTTATCGGCAAGTTCGCTCGCGCTCATGCCCATTGCAGCGCGCTTTGTTTGGTCGCGGTCGCCGCCGGCGCCAATGATCGCAACGACTTTTTTCGAAGCATGCGGGCGAATGGCCCTCAACGCCGTCGCGATAGCGTCCGGCGTATGCGCGTAGTCGACGTAAACGCCCGCGTCCGAAACTTCTCCGACCAATTCCATCCTGCCGGGCGCGCCCGCAAGATTTGCGATGTGCGGCAATACGTTTTTTGCTTCAGCACCGGACGCAATGACAATCCCCGCTGCGAGCAGAACATTTTCTAGTTGAAACGCGCCGACAAGTGGAACAAAAGTATCGTAAGTTTTCCCGCGCGCTTCGACTACGGCGTTCATGCCAGTCGGTTGCGGATTAAATCGGACTAGCCTGATGTCGCGCCCGTCCAAACCCGTCGTCATTACTTTCAAACCGCGCGCTTTTGTAAGTTTTATGATCTCGTTACAGCCTTCGCCGTCAGCATTGACAACCGCAGTGGCGCCTTGCGGCGCCAACTCAGAAAATAACCGCGCCTTGGCGTCGAAATACGCATCGAAACTGCCGTGATAATCGAGATGATCCTGCGTGATATTCGTAAACGCTGCACAAGAGAATTTTACGCTATCCGCCCTATATTGTGAAATCGCATGGCTGGAGACCTCCATCGCGACGTGGGAGATTTTTGCGCCCGCCATTTCCGCCAACACGCGGTGCAACGTCACCGGTTCCGGCGTCGTGTGCTGAAGTGGTGTGTGAAAGTTCTTGCCTGCCGCACCAAGCGTTCCAATGCTGCCTGACGCCTCACCGAGCAACGACCAGAGCTGCGCCGCGAATAAGGCCGTCGACGTTTTCCCATTTGTGCCCGTAATCCCAGCAACAAACCCTGGCTGTTTTTCGTAAAATTTCGCCGCCAATTGCGACAGTCGCCGTCGCGGTTCAGGGTCCGAAATTGTAGGAACGCTCGCCGAAACGCCGAGCGCGCCAAGCACCGCCGCTGCGCCATTTTGCTCTGCTTGCGGAATAAATTTGGCGCCGTCAGCATTCTCTCCTTTTATTGCCGCATAAAGGAACCCCTTCTCAACGAACCGGCTGTCAGCGGTTATCCCGGTGATCTCCGGATCAGTTGAAAATTTCTCGCCAGCCAACTCCGACAATTTCACTGCACTCTCTCAATAGATGAGTGTTGCAATAATGCTTCGCGGGACCCTTCATAATAGCCAGAGACAAATGCTTGTAAGGCGGCAGCTTCGTTGACAGGACGCAACCCAAGTACGGGCGCCGAACGTTCGACAATACGCGAGAATGCCGGCGCCGCATTCCAGCCGGCTGTCGCGTAGCCGTAAGTTTCAGGAAGGGGCTGCGGTTCATCCAGGGAAACAAGCACCGCATATTTCGGCGCGTAACCTGGAAACGCGCCAACAAAACTGGCAATGCGCGTGTTGCGATCATAACCGCCAGCCACGGGTTTGTCGGCCGTAGCCGTTTTTCCGATAGGGAAATAATCTGCAGCTTCCGCATATTGCGCCGTGCCGTCGGTAACAACACGCCGTAAAATTCGGCGCATAGTTGCACTCGTTTCCTCGTTAAATACCCGCGCGCTCGGCGGTATTTCACCGGCAAGGAATGTTGGGCGCCTATATTCCCCGCCATTTACGACAGCGCTAAATCCCGAAAGCAAATGCAGCGGCGTAACGGAGATGCCATGGCCATAGGCTATCGTCGCCGCCTCAACCGGGCCCCATTGATATGGCAATTCAACATTGCGATTCTCGTTTAGCTCTATTGGCAGCGCATCGAACAAACCAAGCGATTTCAAATAGGCCTTTTGTTTTTCCGGCCCGAGATCTGTGGCGATCTGCGCTATCCCGATATTTGACGAATACTGAACCACTTCAGACAAACTCAACACTCTGTTTTCGCCGTGAAAGTCCGTTATCCGCCGATCAGCTACGCGAAACGGCTTGCGCGCATCATAGGTCGTCGTTTCTTCCGCAATGCCCGCGTCTAGCGCGGCCGCCGCAGTGAATGCTTTAAACGCCGAGCCGAGCTCATAGCGATCATAGGTGGCCCTATTGCGGCGAGAATCGGCCGGTGCGGCGCCCGGCGCGTTTGGATCAAAGTCCGGCAGGCTGACAAGCGATATAACCTCCCCTGTTTCGACATCCATAATTGCCGCCCACGCGGCTTTCGCCGAAAATTTTTCCATCGACGCAGATAATTCATCTTCGACAATTTGTTGAATGCGGACATCTATGGACGCGCGCAATGGGCCGTCACTGCGCCATGTGTTTGATGTTTTCTCGAGCCCCATGACGCCGCCTTTTCCAGGCTCTTCATGACCGACGACGTGAGCGCCAAGCGCGCCTTGCGGATAAAACCGTTTCGTACGCGCTGCGAACCGAACACCCGGTAATCCGAGATCGAAAACTGCCTTCCGCTCCGCCGGCGTCAGGTCTGCACGAACTTCAACATAACGCCCACCCGCAATTTTTTCTTCCAGTGTTGTAACGTCGATATCCGACAAAACATTGCCTAAAGCCTCGGCGGTCTCTTTTGCGTCCCACACATCTCGCCCGGCAACCTCCAGCGCGATCATCGGAAGATCCGTCGCGAGAATCGCGCCATTGCGATCGATAATCTCTGGACGCTCGGCATCGGCAAGCTTTGTGGTGTGATATCGCTCCGCAATATGCGCGTCCCCAAAAGAAATGTAGGCAAGGCGAAGTCCAAGCGACGCAAACACAAAAGAAAATACTACAGCGCACATCATGACCCTCATGCGCGAGCGCATCATATGCCGTGACTGACCTCGATTAGCGCGCACCTGCAAAGCGGGGCTTTCTTCGCACATTTCGGATTCCGCGACGACATAGGCTACCGGGCGCGTTCTGGCGCGCCCACGCCGCAAGGCGCTTGATATCCAGCTAGTCGGCATCGGCAACCTGCGCCATAGCAATCGCATTGGCGATAGTCTCCGACGGCGCCGAATATTCCGGCGGCAGTTCTTCAGTCTCAAGGCCCATAGCGACAGCAAATTCGCGCTCATCGAGAATTTGTTCGCGATCTGATGGGCGCAGGTCTGTTTTTGCGACTGCAAGTTTGGCCAAGCGCTCCGGGTTTTCTAGATAAGCAACCTCCACACGCAACATTTGTATCGAGCGCAGCTCTTCTTGCTTTATAATCTCAAGTTGATCAAGCTCCACGCGCGCTTCGCGCACAGAGTGCTCAGCGCGATACCTGCCCGCCGCGGAGGCGCCGAGAAGAATGCATAGAAAAATAGTTGTTATACGAATCATAGCGCAAGCTTCCTTTTAAAAGCGTCGACAATTTCAAATGACGGCAGACCGATATCTTCATCGGCAAAAACTAGCGGCGGCGCCGGTAATCTCCCGGCCGCTCTTAATTTTGCCGACCGCGCTCTGGCGTTTTTCACAATTTCGTCGTCATCCGGCGAAAGCGGTTTGGTGTAGACCGGCTCAAACGACGGAACGATTTGATCTTTTTCGGGCATATGCCGGGATCCGCCCTGACGGGCATTCATCCTGTTGGCGAGAAAACGTTTGACAATTCTGTCCTCGAGGGAATGAAAGGCAACGACAACAAGCCGACCAGCCGGTCGCAACAATTGTTCTGCGGCGCGCAAGCCACGCACCAATTCGCCAAGCTCGTCATTGACGAAAATCCGCAAGGCTTGAAAAACGCGCGTTGCCGGATGAATTTTTTGCATCGGAAATTTCGGGCTTGCAGCCGAGACTATGTCCGCCAACGCAGTTGTCGTGGAAATTGGCGCCTCATCGCGCGACGAAACAATCGCGCGGGCGATGGCATTGGCCTTTTTTTCTTCGCCATAGGCTTTGAAAACAGCCGCGAGTTCCTTTACGTCGCCCGCAGCAATTACATCGGCGGCGTCAGGGCTTCCGCAATCCATGCGCATGGACAGGCGGCCATTGTCACGAAAGGAAAAACCTCTTTCCGGCTGATCCAACTGCATCGACGAGACGCCGAGATCGAAAACAACACCATCGATGTTTTCGACGCCATCTTCGGCAAGCGCCTCGCGCATTTCCGAAAAGGGTCGGTTCTTAACAAAGAGCCTGCCTTTGAAGCGCTCAACGAGATCAGCGGCATCAGCTATAGCATTTGGGTCTCGATCGAATCCGTACACGGTACAATTAGAAGATTCCAGAATTGCTCTGGAATAACCGCCCGCGCCGAAGGTAGCATCAACGTAAACGCCATTTTCTTTTGGCGAGAGCGCCGCAAGAACTTCGCGCAACATCACGGGGATATGATCTTCTTGAGCGCTCATTCCGCCGCCGCCCTTGGTGGGTTGCGCAACGACAATTTGGCAGCGCCTGAGATTTTCTTCGCTTCGGCGAGCTTGTTTTTAAATGTCGCGGGATTCCAGATTTGAAACGATCGGATCGCGCCAGCAAACAGGGCTTTGTCTTCAAGCCCCGCATGTTCACGCAATTCCGTAGTGAGGTTCAGCCGTCCCTCTTTGTCCAAAGTCAGCGGCGTCATTTGTGAGGCGACGGTCAACTCGAGGCTGATCCGCTCCGGCGAATAAGGGTCGAGCTCTTCGATCATCGCCATCAGATTTTCTACATATTCATAGCCGCCGCATTCCAGGCAAGCGTTGTCAGTAGACGGAATGCAGTAAATGCGGTTGTCGCGCTCAAGATCGATAACACGCCGAAAAGCCGCAGGCGTCGCGAGCCGGCCTTTTGCGTCAATCTTGTTTGTATAGGACCCGAAAAATCGCGCCCCGCCGCCGCGTTGCATCAACAAATTCCCATTCTGGTCGCGCGCAGGAAATAGCGCACGCCGCCCGTCGCCAAACTCGATTTGGGTCTATATGGGGTAACATGGGATTTTATGGTCAGTCAAAGGAAGAATCGCCTTTATCCGCTGTTTTTTCGGTTTATTACGGAACAGAAATGGAACGTTCGAATCAGCATGACGCAAATTCGCGGCTGAAATTCTTAATTTTTAACTAACAAACTGCGATCAGTTGGATTTCGAGGCGGCGCGAGCGGCCCAGTCGTCTGCGCCGGCGATTTCCTGTTTCTTTGCGGCCTTGCCCGCCTTTTCAGCGTCAACCGCAATCAATATTTCGAGTTTTTTGTATTCTTGAACGGCTTGATCCAGGCGATCGCGAATTTCGGCCTCGGCCTTTTCCAAAGCGAACCCGGCTTTCCTCAGCGCCTCTCGGCGCAGCACAACACCTTCGCGAAACTGGATGTTCGCCGACAAAAACGCCGGATCGGTTTTTGCGCTTTGGTCAGCTTCGGCACAATCTCGGACCAGCGCTTCCATCGCCGCACTATTCGATGCTTTGGCCGTTTCGATTTCTGCGAGATCCACCCGAGCGTGTTCAATCTCGGTTTTCGCGAGACGCTTCAATTTTATTAGACCGCTAACAAATTTTGCGGCGTTCATACTTCTCGCCCATCAGGTAATAAGCCGGTCAATATCTTGCGTGCTTCATCGGCTGATACTCCTACCATAACTTCCTGCGCCAGAAATGATTCTATTTGCCTGTGCAGATCAATCGCAGCGTCAACTTCTGCATTCGTGCCGCGATGATAGGCGCCGATACGCACCATTTCCTGCATGTCGTCGTAAATTGCTTCGGATGCCCTTACGCGCAGCGCTAGGTCCGTAATTTCTTTCGGCAAGTTATGGCGTGGCGCCCGGGAGCTTGAGCGAAGAACATTGACTGCGGGAAACCGCCCGCGTTCAGCGATCTTGCGGTCAAGGACAATATGCCCGTCGAGGCATGCCCGCGCATTGTCGGCGACCGGTTCGTCATGGTCATCGCCTTCGACAAGCACCGAATATACGCCTGTAATATATCCTGGCGACCTACCATCTATGCTTGGTCCCGCCCGCTCAATCAATGCCGGTAATGATGAAAACACCGACGGCGTAAAGCCCTTGGTCGCCGGTGGTTCTCCGGACGCGAGACCGATCTCGCGCTGGGCCATGGCGAACCGCGTCAGCGAGTCCATTAGGCAAAGCACACTTCCGCCGCCGCCATTAAAGTCGTCGCGAAAATATTCCGCCGTCGCCATTGCCAGATAAGCCGCCTCGCGGCGCATGAGAGCGCTTTCATCGGAGGTCGCGACAACGATTACCGAACGCGCCAAGCCTCCTTCACCCAGATGATCCTCGATAAACTCCCGAACCTCCCGGCCCCGTTCGCCAATTAGCGCGATCACCGAATAATCGCATGCAGCGTTTCGGGCGATCATGGATAACAACGCCGATTTCCCGACCCCGGATCCGGAGAATATGCCAATGCGTTGGCCCTCGCAGGCCGGCGTGAACATGTTCAGCGCCTTGACGCCAAAGTCGAAAACCTGACCTAGCCGAGCGCGCGTAGGCGCCGAAGGCGGCGAATTGCGCAAAGGTCTGGGAACCTCTCCTGATATTAGCGCTCCTTTACCGTCGATAGGCCTGCCGAATGCATCAACAATGCGGCCTAGCCACGCGGCGGACGGCGCGACGACGTCGCCCCCGCGCAATAACACAACCTTGGCGCCGCGTTTGATGCCGGTCAGCGCAGAAAATGGAAGCGCCGTTGCAACCTTGTCGCCAATGGAGACGATTTCCGCTAACAAATCCTGGGATCCAGATTCAATCTCTATCCGGTCGCCAATCGAGAAAAGACCAAGCCTGTCCGATACGACGACCGTAAGCCCCTCAACAGCTATAACCTCTGCTTCAATTGAGACGGGATCAAATTTGTTTTTGATACCCAGCGCTTGCAAAGACATATTCGCCCGTTCTTGTATGGCGGGTCCGGTTGGATGACGCCGTTCGCGCAAATGCTAAAGCACCGGGGATTAAGTCCGCGTAAATGTAGGAAAATGTTTCAGTGAGCATTAAGGTCAAGCCGTTGAACAAACCCGCGTCAATCAATTACATATCGATATTCTGCGAGAAGTTTCTTAGCGATTTGATTTGCATCCGAACGAGGTTTCAACACCGCCATTGTGTTCACTTCGTGCACAACGTCAAACATTGGAAGCACCACATGGTATTCCTTACGGGGCCAGAAATCATGGATTATAACAGTCGTTGACGGGCCAGTTTCGAAGACGGCTTTGGCCGCACAAGCGACACGCAACCTGCCGTCAATCAATACCAGATCAGTTTTCTGCGGCCATGGCGCATTCACATAATTGAGCCATTTATCATTTGGTTCAGGATCAACCGGTTTGCTCCATGGGCCGACTTCACCAATATCACTGTGAAGCAGATTTAGTTTTCCGGAAGTCTCGGCGCGCACGACCTCAGATGATTGCCTGATTTTTGTTATCCATTTCGGGTCCGACTCAACGCTCGTAACGTTTAGGCCGAAACGCAACGCTAATCGGGTGCTTCCGCCGGCGCCATATTCGACCAAAGATCTTGAAGTGCGAAAAATGGATTTGAGTTGCTGACGTTCAGCCTCCGCCATCTCAAGCACAACAGGACGAAAAACAGCTTTGAACGCCGTTTTCACAGGCCCGATCGATAGCGGAATGCCTACCCTATTGGCCTGACTCTTGTTTGGATCTTCCCCCAATTTCGTCTCTGCCCCGACCGAATATCCAATGCTTTGAAAACACCTGAACGACTGCACAATCACGCACCTGCGCGAATGAGTCAAACAGCAAATCCGCGTACAGAAACCGACAATTGGTGATTGTTGCGTTGCCAAAACCGCGCCGGCGACACGACTCCCGGTCCGCAATTGCCGTCGCGGACCCGGTTAACATAACCCGAAAAAAAAATATTTTTCATGATTAATGACAAGCGCAGCAAATCAAGCAAATACGAGGGCTGCACGGTTAGAATTGTTCCCGGAGAATGAATTTGTCGCCGACTCAAACGACGCCGCCGATCGCAGCGTTAACACTTGTTAAAGCATATTATCGTTAGTTCGGTCGTCATAAAACAATAAAGCGCGGTCATCGAACACAGGGGATACCGTGCGACGAAAAGGAGACGGACAATGCGGGTATTGCTCATCGAGGATGACGGCGCCACCGCGCAGAGCATTGAATTGATGCTGAAGTCAGATGGCTTCAATTGTTACACAACAGATCTTGGCGAAGAAGGCGTCGATCTCGGCAAAGTCTACGACTACGACATTATCCTTCTTGATTTGAACCTTCCGGATATGACCGGCTTCGACGTGCTCAAGTCATTGCGCGTTTCCAAGGTCAACACGCCAATCCTGATTCTGACGGGTCAAGGCGACATTGAAACAAAAGTTCGCGGCCTCGGTTTTGGCGCAGACGATTACATGACCAAACCATTCCACAAAGACGAATTGGTAGCACGCATTCACGCAATCGTCCGCCGCTCAAAAGGACATTCACAATCGGTAATTACAACCGGTTCGCTGACGGTGAACCTCGACGCAAAAACCGTCGAAGTTTCGGGCCAGCGCGTTCACCTGACCGGCAAAGAATATCAAATGCTTGAGCTGCTTTCCCTGCGCAAGGGCACAACGCTCACCAAGGAAATGTTCCTCAACCATCTTTATGGCGGCATGGACGAGCCGGAACTTAAAATCATCGACGTCTTTATCTGTAAGCTGCGCAAGAAACTCGCCGCAGCGACACAAGGCGAACACTATATCGAAACAGTTTGGGGCCGCGGCTACGTTTTGCGCGACCCACAGGAAGAAAAAGCGGCCTCAGTCGCCTAATAAAAACTTGCACTGACCTAAGTTTGACCCCCGCTTCGGCGGGGGTTTTTCTGTGCGCAACTAAAGGCTGGCGGCGCAAGAATCGCAGATATTGTCAAAGTCAACGCCTGGCTATCAGACGCCAACGATTTTGCTGTTTATAACGAAATTTACGGTTCAGTTTTTTCAAACGCAATTCCAGCGCGCACTACGGTCGTATCAGATCTTCTGATACCGCGCGCACGCATAGAACTCGACGCAATTCAATTTGTCGGTCGTGACGCCTGATTGGCAGAGCAACCAGCCGCTACGCCGCAACTTGCGCCTGTTCGAGCGCTAGAATCGCGCGTTTGCGATCGGCGCCCCAACGATAATTGTGGACAACGCCGGACGCTAGGATAACGCGGTGGCACGGAATGAGAAGTGAAATCATATTGGCGCCGACCGCAGCGCCGACGGCGCGTGACGCTTTTGGTTTACCAATGCCGTTCGCCAAATCGCCATAGGTTACGAGCGCGCCTGCCGGGATTTTCAATAACGCTTCCCACACTTTCAATTGAAAATTTGTGCCCTTTACATGTAGACGCAATTGCCCATCACAATTCTGGTTAGAGGCAAACGCAAATGCCTGCGACGCAATCGGCGCAATATGCTCATCGTCTCTAACAAAATCCGCAGCGCGCCAATCTTCTTGCATCTCTCGGATTTGGTCTTCTACACTCTTCACGCCGGCGAAGCTCAACCAGCAAATTCCTTTTTCGGTGGCGCCAATAATTGCGCGTCCGAACGGACCGTCCGCTGCGCCGTAATGAATGGTTAACCCCTCGCCCTTGTTGCGATAGGCGCCGGGCGTCATAGCTTCAGACACTAAAAACAAATCATGCAAACGCGATGGTCCGGACAACCCCGCTGACAACGATGCGTCGAAAACGCTCTCACCGCGCGCGAGCGCAGCCTTGGCGTCATTCGCGGCCAGGTATTGCAAAAATCGTTTCGGCGAGACCCCTGCGCCTTTCTTGAACACGCGTTGAAAATGCTGCGGCGACAGGCCCACAAATTCAGCTGTTTCGTCCAGCCCCGGCTGCCGGTCGCGTTCCTCAACCAGAAAATCGATCGCCTTGGCTATTGGCGCCAGATTATCGGCCATTTCGCCCTCTCCAAGTGTCAAGTCGCTGTTCGCCATATTCGAGTGACTTTAATGGCGAATATCGCACGGAAACACCCGAATCTTGCGGTCAATTCCTCTAAAACTTTACCGAGCGTTAACCTTGATCGGACGTTAATAGATTAGCGAAAAAGCCACGGATGCGAAGGTGAAAGCCATGCAGGATCTACAATATATCATCGGAATCGGATTTACGGCCGCCGACCTGCCCCGAGCGATTTTAATAGCGTTCCTGTTCGCCATGTTCGCAAAGAAAAGCACGAACATCTGGCTGGTCGCTTTTTATGCCCTCGTGATCGATCGCACAATCTGGCCGATCACCGGCATGGCGTCCTCTGGAGCCGATATTCAATCGATCTACGCGTCAATCGCCGCTTTGTTCAAAACGTTTCTGGATGATCTTGGGATTTACATTGTCCGCTATGTCGGACTGGTCGTCATGATCAAAGGGTTCGTCTGGCTGCGCACCAGCGTCAATAAATTTGCGCCAAAGAAAAGCAAAGCAGCGCACGCTTAGGCGTCACACGGCTTCCAACGCAATGACTGCGTTCAGACCGCCAAATGCAAATGAGTTTGAAAGCGCAAGATCAAATTTTCGTGTCACGGCTTCATTGGGCGCATAATTTAAATCGCACTCAGGATCAGGCTCATCAAGGTTGACCGTGGGCGGCGCCACATTGTTATTCAGCGCCAAGATCGCGGCCGCAGTCTCTATGCCGCCGGCCGCGCCTAACAAATGACCGTGCATGGATTTTGTTGAAGATACGATTAGCTCATCGGCGCCCGCACCGAACACATCACGGATGGCCTTGGTTTCGGTCGGATCATTCATCAAGGTGCCCGTCCCGTGAGCGTTTATATAGACAGCTGACAGATCGTTGATCTCAACGTTTTGCAACGCAAGCTGCATTGCGCCTGACGCGCCTTCGACCGCCGGATTTATCATATCATTGCCATCGGCGTTCATGCCGAAGCCTGCAATGCGCGCCAGAATATTTGCGCCGCGTTTTTTAGCGTGTTCTTCTTCTTCCAATACGAAGACGCCTGCTCCTTCGCCGATCACCAATCCATTGCGGTTTTTTGAGAACGGCCGGCAGGTCTCGTCCGCCATGATGTGCATGGAACGCCAGGCATCGAGCGCGCCATAACACAAGATCGCCTCGCTGGCGCCGGCAAGACCATAATCTGCTGCGCCGCTTTTGATAATGTCGGCGCAAGTGCCGATGGCGTGGGCGCCCGACGCACAGGCGCTAGAAACTGCAAAGGCCGGTCCGCGCAGCTTGTACTTGATCGAAACGTGACTGACCGGCGCGTTCGGTATGACCCGTAGAATTGTCAATGGATGCGGGCGACGACCGCGCCGCAACATGCCGACATAGCTGTTGTCGAAGGTTGCCTGTCCGCCGATGCCGGTGCCGATAATGCAGGCGCCGCGAAGCGAATCTTCGTTTTCAAATTCAATACCGGATGAAGCGACGGCTTCCTCAGCTGCGTAAACGGCGAGTTGTGATACGCGGTCTGCCCGTGCGGTCCCGGCGCCTAATGCCTTGAGCTTTTCATCAAGGCCGTCGATCGGCGCCGACGCGACGGTCAAGGCGAGATCATCCGCTGTATATTCACGCCTGGTTATGCCGGATCGACCGTTCGACAATCCGTCCCAATATGACGCGACATCAACGCCGATGGGGGTCGCGACACCCATTCCCGTCACCACAACATTGCGGGCCATAGGTGCTTACTTTTTAATGAGTTTGTTGAGCGCGTCGATCAAATCGCCGACCGTCTTCATATCGCCGAATGGGTTTTCATTGGCGTTAAACGGCACTTCAACGCCGAGCCGCTCTTCTACTTCATAGATGATTTCGACAACCGAAAACGAATCGATGCCTAACGCGTTTATTTCCGTTTCACGCGTCAATTCATCGGTCAATCCGACCGCATGTTCCTTGATGATATCCATCAACGCGGCTTCAATTTCGGCCATTCAAATTCTCCTGCTCAGCGCCCCGGTCTTAGCCGATGGCAAGCGCCATTGCTAGACGGCTTGGCGCCGATCAATCCCTGAAATTTTTGTATTGCATGGGTTGGTCGTTTTTAAGGCCCTTCAGGAAAGCAATCACGGCTTGCAGATCATCGCGTTTCTTGCCAGTGACGCGCAGTTCGTCGCCCTGAATTGCAACCTGAACCTTGAATTTCTCGGCCTTGATCTGCTTCACAAGGCTTTTCGCCAGTTCTTTGTCGATGCCTTCTTTCAGAAGGACGCGCTGGCGCACGGATTGACCAGCGGCGGGCTCCTCCTTTTGGTAGTCCAGCGATCCGGGTTCGATCCCGCGCTTTTGCATATTGCCTTGCAGGATTTCGTGCATCTGACGAAGCTTCATATCGTCATCGGCGAAAATGGTGATGACGCCGCCCTCGATCTCAATCGTCGATTTCGAACCTTTGAAATCATAACGCGTGGATATTTCGCGGCTGACATTATCGACGGCGTTTTTGGCTTCGGCGAGATCGACTTCCGAGACGACGTCAAATGACGGCATGATGATGATCCTTTTCTTTGTCTCTAGGCGGGGCGATAGGCGTCAATGAATTCCTGCGGCATGCGCGCTGGCTTTCCGGTCCGCATATCGATGGTCACAAATAACGTCTTACCGGAAAAATTCAAACTCCCATCCGTCGCCGAGCGAATTTCATAGGAGCGCTCGACGCGCAGTCTTTTATCGCTGCCTGAAATCCATGTCGCCAAGACAAACTCTTCGTCAGGCAACAACGGTTTTTTGTAATCAAATTCGTGACGCCAGACGACGCAGCCGACGCCGAGGCGCTCGTAATCTGAAAAGCCGATGCCAAGGGTTTGCGAATGCCGCCAGGCAATATCCGCCGCCCACTCCACATAGCGCACATTGTTGACATGGCCATATTCGTCAATGTCGTCTTTCGTAACGCGCTTGCGTAACAAGTACGGGTTCTCCACTGGCCAGTCGAATTCGCTTTTCATAGTTTGCATTCTATATCGGCGTGGATTGCGCGCAATGAGTTCAGGTAGATAATAGTGCCAGACGGTCTGTAAGCCGGGTTCTGTACCCGCGTTTCCGAAAGTAAACACGGGCGACGACCATTCCTCTAGACGAAACGCTTGCACGTTCGCTCAAGCAACCAACCCGGACGACTGGGTGCGAAGGCGCACCTGTCAACGACGCGTCGTCCCTATTCGGTCTTGCTCCCGGCGGGGCTTGCCGTGCCTTGCCTGTCGCCAGCCAAGCGGTGCGCTCTTACCGCACCTTTTCACCCTTACTCCGGCGGACCGGAGCGGTTCGTTTTCTGTGGCGCTTTCCCTCAATCTGCCCATTGCTGAACAAACCGGCCGGGCGTTACCCGGCGCCGTGCCTCCATGGAGCCCGGACTTTCCTCGGCAGGTTTTGAAACCCGACGCGGCCGTCCGACCGTCTGGCGCGAAAAGATGTGGCGCGGGGAACGATGCGGGTCAAGCATTAGCTGAAACGGCGGTAGGAAACCTCTCCGGAACCAATCACACGCTGTGGTTTTCCATCAATAAATGTATCGAACCTCAGCCACTCCGCCGACGGGCCGCCGGTATCAAGGCGCCAATCGCCATTATCTTTGCGTCGCCACATACTGGTATAGTTGGCGCTCGTCAGACAAAGCTTGTCGCCGCGCGCGAATACGCGGGTCGGAAGGCCCCATCGGTCATCATTGTCGTAATAGCCTTCGAGCCCAGCGACAGCTGCAGGCGTTTCTTTATATCCTGTCGACGGGTAAGTGAGATATTCGACGCCCCCGGCCCAGGCGCGAATTGCTTTTCCCTCTTTCAATTCGAAATGCAGACCAGTTTCTGCAAATGCCGGATCGTCGCATTGGAAGTAATTCGATCCGATGGATTGCATGGCTGCGCTGGCGCCGCTGCGATGCATAGAAATGGAATTGCTGGCAGCGGCGATTTCGAAACTGTCGCCGCCTTCCGATGTATAGACCCCGGCGTATTTCGACGGTTCAGATACGCTCGATTTTGTTGATCGCCCGCTTGATAAGGCTACGCCGGTTGTTGCTGCATGCAATAGTCGGCAACCGAGGATCGTAACATCACGCGGGCGGTAATCACGCGCGTAGTGAACATTACCGGACGCGAACGCCGCAACGCCCGCTTCCGGATCAACGTGAAGCGCAGAAGAAAACGAGACCATTCCGCCGGTATGATGAAGGTAATCGCGGCCGCCATATTTTACGCGAGAGACGCCATTTCCGTAGAACCCATTGCCGTTTCTTGACGCCGGGTCAGCGAGAAAGCGAACCGCCGTTTCATCTGAGAAAACATCGCCGCCTTTACCTTCGGCAAGGCCCAGAAGGAATTTTAAAAACTTCGCCATGTCGCTAGCAGTTGCCGCGACGCAACCGGAGGCGCCGTCAAAATCAACCCAGGGCGCATCGACCATTGGCGCGGGGCGCGCCGAAGGGCGGTCCAGCAATAATGGTTGATAGCCTTTTGCGTAACGCGGGCGATCTATACTGCGCATAGCGCCAACCGAATTTATCATGCCGATCGGGCGCAAAACGCGTTCTTCAACACATTTCGGATATGATCTACCGTCCGCACGCGCGACGATAGCGCCGGCAAGCCGGTAGCCAAGATTGCTGTAAGCGTAATGCGTTCCCGCTGCCGGGCCGGTCCATAAGCCGTCGTCGTGATACATATTGATGCTGCGCGGCAGGCCGGATGTGTGGTTGAGAAGGTGTTGCAGCGTGATCTCGTCACCGCCCTGCACTTTGATTTCCGGCATAGCATCACGCAATCGCGTTTCCGGCGACAACGTGCCTTCATCAATGAGGGACCATGCGGTGAGCGCGGTCATCATTTTTGTTATGGAACCAACTTGAAAGAGATGATCGGGGCCAACGCGAACGTCCTTGTCAACATCCGCAAATCCCGAACAGATAATCCCCTCGAAACCGTCGCGGTTAACAACACAGGCCGTCATGCCGGGAATGCCCCAGTCCGCGCGGTGCTGATTGATATAGTCTTCCAGTTTATCCAGGGCTTTCTTTTCGGCAACCCCGCCGCCACTGGTCTGTGTTGACGCGCTCGCCGTTCCCGCCGCGGCCAAAACTGCGCTGCCCGCCATAAATGTTCTGCGATCGACTTTCATCCCGCCCCGCCTTTTACAATTTGGATAGGTGTTCAAGATGCGCGGGATTTGGGTCGCGATCAACCACCCCGGCGCTTTTCAACAGGCGTCGTTGGCGCTATTGAACGCGGTCATTTTCCAAGAAGAGATTGTCGTGCCTGCAGCGCTTTATCATTTCTCAAGCGACGCCGAGGTCGAGCGCCTCGTTGAAAGGTTCATAGCCTGCGAGCTGTCGGAAAAAGAATGGACCCACGGCGCGCACTGGGCCGGCGCCTTTTATATTATTATGCAACGTCCCGACATAGATGCCGAGCGCGACATGCCGAATATGATTCAGCGGTTCAACAATTCGGTTGGCGGCGAGAATACGGACAGCGCCGGCTATCACGAAACGATTACGCAAGGATCGCTGGTCATCGCGCGCTTGTTTCTCGAAGCGCAAAATGACAATCCGCCCGTCTATGAAGTTTGCAATCGTTTGTTTGCGACTAAATTCGGCAAGAGCGATTGGCTGTTCGAATTCTGGACGAAAAATGTTTTGTTTTCGGTGAAGGCCCGCCACGAATGGGTCAAGCCGAATATCAAGCCACTAACGCTTTAGCGTCGCGCGCATAAATCAACGCTGCTTTCGTAACGCCATTAAACCCTTGCCCCAATGCTTGCGGACTGAAGCGCCGCTGAAACGCCAACAGCGCTGCAGCGTGATCGCCGGCGGGCGCATCATATCCTATATCGCTTAGGGCGGCCAAAGCATCCTCATAAGATATGTTTGCATTGCCCTCACCATTGAATGGCGTGATGCAATGCCCGTTCGCCGCGAGCAGTCCCCATGGAAACTTCTCGCCCGGATCTTCCTTGCGGCGCGGCGCGACATCGGAGTGACCAAGCACCAGCGCTGGCGAAATTTCGCGGCGAATTCGAATGTCTGCCACGAGATCAATAACTGCGCCCACCTGCGCTTCCGGAAAATCACGATAACCAAACTCGTGACCGGGATTGACGATCTCAATACCGATAGAACGAGCGTTCGTTTCGGTGTCGCCTTGCCAGCTTGATAAACCCGCATGCCAAGCGCGATTTCCTTCATCGACGAGCCGATAGACGTCGCCATTTTCTTCAACCAGATAATGTGCGCTGACGTTTGTTTCTTCATCGCGAAGCCGGTCTAGCGCCGCCTTGCCGGATGTCATGCCGGTATAGTGCAACACAATCATATCAATCGCGCGGCCTCGATCATCGAAATTCGGTGACGGCGTATCAATTATCTTCATGGTGTCGGCGTAACCTCACTAGATGGCGCTTTTATGCCGCTATTTGCTGTATTTCGCAAAATCACAACGCCAACGCCCGCCAGCACCATAGCGCCGCCAATGATAAAGCGCGGCCCGAATGGCTCATCCAGTAAAATGACCGAGAAAAATACTGCGATTAGTGTCGTAAGCAGAACACTTGGCGCGACCACCGACATCGGCAACCGCTTCAAGAGCCAATAATAAGCCGAGTGACCAATGATCGATCCGCCAATCGCCGAATACAGTATTGCGCCAATGATCAAATTTTTGTCCGCCGCAGCAAGTGCTTCTTGCTGCCCGCTTTCAAAGACGATGGTGATCAACCAAAGGCAAATTGCGCCAATCAGCGAAAACCAGGCCAATAATTCGTGCGGCTTAAACGACGTCGCCTTTTTGATCAGGACCGCACCAACGCCTTCTACAAATGCACCGCAAGCGACAAGTCCAACGCCAAGGCCAATACGGGTCTCTGGCGAAATATGATCATCTTTGCCTAACGCGATAATCGCGACGCCGGCAAACGCGAACGCCATACCTAAGATGCGCGGCAAACCGATACGTTCTCCAAGAAATATCACCGACAAAATCGTCGCAAAGGGAACGAACAATTCCAGCGCAATTGCAGCGGTTGAAGCCGTCGCAAATTTAACGCCGGTGAACATGAAAGAATAATTCAAGGCGCCGAGACACACCGCAGCGCCCATCACCGGCGCCATCTCACCCGGTCGCCAGCGTAAAAATCGCGCCATGATAAAAGCTACGAGTGTCATCCTGATCGCCGCGTAAAATATCGGCGGAATTTCGCCAACGGCAACTTTGATGACGACGAAATGGAACCCCCAAAGGAGACACATCGTTATCAATACGGCGAATTCGCGGGGGCTCATGCAGCTTGGCTTTACGGCGAGGACAGAGTCGCCTTCTACGCTGCCATGCGGCGCACCCCAATTATAATCGACATTAATTTCGAAAAATTTCAGGCTGCGGCGGGTCGCCAGTTGCCGCGATCGTCATTTCCACTCGTCAAACCAACGATCGCGGAAATTAAAAGGATGATCGGTGTCGCCACCGCGAAAGCCAGAACCGCAATGCCGGACAGGGCCAGGAATCCGGAAAAAACGACAATATCCGTCAAACGGGACTTAAGGTTTTGACGCTCAGAATTCGCCAATTCGCCAGACGTAGTTTGCGTTTCCAGAGATTTCACCACACACGACTCGTTCAAATACGTTAATAATCAAAGCAAAGACGAGGCCATTCGTCCAGTGAATATCGCTCATCTTTAGGAAACATCTATGTGATTTCGGTTAATATTCGCTCATAAGCGGTATTTATGGCCGCCATTCGCCCTTCTGCGATCTTGACGAGATCCGGCGGGACGCCGCGCGACATAAGCGCATCAGGGTGATGTTCGCGCACCAGCGCGTGATACGCGTCCTTTACATTTTCCAGGGTCGCGTCGTGAGCAACACCCAAAATTAAGTACGGATCATCATCGCCAAAGCCCAAATGCGCGGCCTTCAATCGACGGTATGAACCGTCGGTCAGGCCAAATACTTCTGCGGCGCGGTCGAGCAATTCGAGTTCGCGCGGATGGGCGACGCCATCTGCAGCAGCAACGAAAAACAAACAATCAAGAACGTCTTCCAGCACTTGCGGCGCGTCTTCGAAAATCTTGGAAATCTTGGTGAGGTATTCCTCAAATCCGGCGACGTCCTGTTGCGCCAGATGATAGACCATGCGCACCTTGTCGGCCTGATCTTCAGGAAAGCTGAAAAATTCGCGGAAAGCATCTATTTCATCGTCGGTGACAACGCCGTCGGCCTTGGCCATTTTCGCCGACAACGCGATCAACGCGATCGAGAACGCCGCTTCATTGCGCCGTTGTTTCTGCGTAGCGATCGCGTCGAGCAACGCCCCGATGGTTCGTCGCCGCGCGGTCTTGGCCGCTTTTTCTATACGTTCCCAAAAACTCATATATCTGGTCTTACCGGGCCGGACCGGGATTTGCCAGAGAACGAACTGCGGCGATTGTGCAAACTAGCGATCGCCCGGCGTATAATTCAGGATTGGCGAAAGCCAGCGCTCAACCAATTTCACGCTTAAACCTTTGCGCGCTGCGTAATCTTCAACCTGATCGGGGGCGATTTTACCAACACCGAAATAGAGCGATTCCGGATGAGAGAAGTAAAGACCGCTGACCGACGACGCGGGCGTCATCGCGAAACTCTCTGTCAGGCTGATCGCTGCATTTTTCTCAACATCAAGCAATCGGAACAGCGTTTCTTTTTCCGTATGATCGGGCTGTGCAGGGTAGCCCGGCGCCGGGCGAATACCCTGGTATTTCTCGCTAATCAATTCTTCCGGGCTGAATTTTTCATTGGCGGCGTAGCCCCAGAATTCACGGCGGACACGCTCATGCATATGCTCCGCAAACGCTTCAGCAAGACGATCGGCGAGCGCTTTGGAAAGGATCGCAGAATAGTTATCATTGCGTTTGTCGAAGCTCTCGGCGAATTCATCCTCACCAATGCCCGCTGTCACTGCAAAGCCGCCAATATAATCGGGTTTGCCAGAATCCTTTGGCGCAATGAAATCCGAAAGGCAGTAATTGACCCCGTCATCGCGTTTTTGAATTTGCTGGCGAAGCCCGTGTAATCTTGCGAGTTCGTTGTCGCGGCTTTCATCGCCGTAAAGCACAATATCATCGCTAATGGCATTCGCTGGCCAAAACCCGATAACCGCATTTGCCGTCACGACTTTCTCGCTGACCATTTGATCGAGCATCTTTTGTGCGTCATCAAATAGCACCCGCGCCGCCTCACCGACTTTGGAATCGTTGAGGATCGCCGGGTAGCGGCCATGCAACTCCCAGGCTGCGAAAAATGGCGTCCAGTCTATATACGGGACCAGCTCGGTAAGTGCGTATTTTGAAAATATTTTGACGCCGGTGAAATTCGGCGTCGGCGGTTCATACGCCGCCCAATCAATCTTGGCGCCATTCGCTCGCGCATCTTTTAAGGACGTGCGTGGGGATTTGTTCTGACGGTTGGCGAATTTCTCGCGCACGCGATCATATTCATCCTTGATGTTTGATAGGTATGGTCCTTTGCGCTCTTCAGAGACCAGATCGCCGGCGACACCCACAGCGCGGCTTGCGTCCGTGACATAGACTACGCCATTGTCATAATTCGGCGAAATTTTTACTGCGGTGTGCGCAAGGCTTGTGGTGGCCCCGCCAATCAGCAGCGGCACATCGAACTCTTCGCGCTTCATTTCCGACGCGAGGTGACACATCTCGTCGAGGCTCGGCGTAATTAGGCCCGACACGCCGATGATGTCTGCGTTGTGTTTTTTTGCTTCTGCAAGAATGGTTGCACTTGGAACCATCACGCCAAGATCGATCACCTTATAATTGTTGCACTGAAGAACAACGCCGACAATATTTTTGCCGATGTCGTGAACATCGCCCTTGACGGTGGCCATAATGATAGTGCCGTTGGGTTTGCCCTGTTCGAGGCCCTGTTCTTCTTTTTCTTTCTCCATGAATGGCGTCAAATGCGCGACCGCCTGTTTCATCACGCGGGCAGATTTTACGACTTGCGGCAGAAACATTTTACCGTCGCCAAAAAGGTCGCCAACGACATTCATGCCATCCATCAGCGGCCCTTCGATGACATGGAGCGGACGGCCGAGTTTGATGCGCGCCTCTTCAGTGTCTTCAATGATGAACTCGGTAATGCCTTTTACCAACGCATGCCGCAGGCGTTCTTCGACTGTTCCTTCGCGCCAAGACAAATCTTGCGCATTATTTTTGGCGCCGCCGCCACGATATTTCTCGGCAACTTCCAACAACCGCTCGGTCGCATCGTTTCGCCGATTCAAGATCACGTCCTCAACAGGATCGCGCAATGCCGGATCGATTTCGTCGTAAATCTCCAGCTGGCCGGCATTTACAATCGCCATGTCGAGGCCGGCTTTAATTGCGTGATACAAAAATACCGAATGCATCGCCTCGCGCACGCGATCATTGCCCCGAAACGAAAACGATATATTCGACAAACCGCCGGAGACTTTTGCGTGGGGCAATTGTTCCTTAATAGCGCGCGTCGCCTCGATGAAGTCCACCGCGTAATTGTTGTGTTCTTCGATGCCGGTCGCCACCGCGAAAATATTTGGATCGAAGATAATGTCTTCGGGCGGAAATCCTGCGCTCGTTAAAACATCGTAAGATCGCTTGCAGATTTCTATTTTCCGTGCAGCCGTATCGGCCTGACCGTCTTCGTCAAAAGCCATGACGACGGTCGCGGCGCCGTAGGCCATGATTTTCCTCGCCTGCTCCAGGAACGCCGCCTCGCCTTCCTTCAGCGAAATCGAATTGACGATTGCCTTGCCTTGTACGTTTTTAAGGCCCTCTTCGATCACTTCCCATTTCGACGAGTCGATCATGATCGGGACGCGCGAGATGTCCGGCTCAGATGCAATCAACCGCAGAAATGTCCGCATGGCGGACGGGCCATCTAGCATCCCCTCGTCCATATTGACGTCGATGATCTGGGCGCCGTTTTCAACTTGTTGGCGCGCGACAGCGAGCGCCTCTTCATAACGCTCTTCCTTGATCAGTTTTCGAAACTTCGCCGAACCGGTTACGTTGGTTCGCTCGCCGACATTGACGAAAGTTGCGCGTCCTTCAGTTGTCACTGTGATTTTCCTGAGAAAGCCAGTAAAAACCGGCATTGTAATTCAAGCGGCGCCTTCGCCAGCGTCCTGGAGCGATAAGTCTGGCCTGACGCCAAGCATCAAACAAAGCGCATAGGTGAGCTCATCGCGGTTTAATGTGTAGAAATGAAAATCCTCGACACCCTCATCGGCGAGTTCTAGGCATTGTTGCGCTGCGACCGTCGCCGCTATCAATTTCCGTGTTGACGGATCGTCGTCCAGGTTTTCAAACAGTTTGACGAGGCGCCCCGGAATGGTGGCGCCGCAAATATCCGCCATCCGCCGCAAGCCATTAAAATTCGTCACCGGCATAATGCCCGGCGCCACCGGAATTTTAACGCCGGCTGCATCGAGTCTGTCGCGATAGCGCAAAAACGCCTGGTTATCGTAGAAGAATTGTGTGATCGCGCGTGTCGCCCCGGCGTCAATTTTGCGTTTCAGCATTTCAATATCGGCGGCTTCTGATGGAGAATCCGGATGTTTCTCCGGATAGCAACCGACGGTAATTTCGAAATCGCCAATTTTTTTGGCGCCTGCCGCAAGCGCAGCAGCGTTTTCATAACCGCCGGGATGGGGCGTGAACGGCTCACCCGCGCCGCCCGGCGGATCGCCGCGCAGAGCGACGATGTGACGAACGCCCGATTTCCAATAGTTGCGCAAGACGTCGTCGACTTCGTTCTTGGTCGCAGCGACGCAGGTCAAATGCGCCGCAACCGGCGCCGCGCCTTTTTTGATCATGCGGGCTACGGTGTCATGGGTGCGTGAACGTGTCGTGCCGCCCGCGCCATATGTAACTGAGACAAAGCGCGGGCGAAGCGGCGTCAACTTGTTAAAAGAACGCCAAAGGGATTCATTCATTTTGTCCGTCTTTGGCGGAAAAAATTCGAATGACACATTCAGATTGGACATTGTCTTAAAACCTTATGCTCGCGTAACTTTTTGGTCATGCAACCGGCGCACGCCCGCCGGCGCCTCTGCAAGCCATATCTTGACAGTCAGCTTTTTGTCGTCTCGCGAATTCGGCGAAAGAGCTTCGGTCTGTTTTAACGTCAATCCCGCGCCGTCAAACCAGTCAGAGACTTCTTCATCGGCAAAGCCCAACCGCCGGTGCGCATGCTCTTCGCGCAAAAATTCGAGATCATGGGGTGCGAAATCTGAAACAATTATTTTCCCGCCCGGCTTTAAGAGCCGTGCCGCTTCGCGCACCGCATCTTCCGGCGCGGCAAGATAATGCAACACATGGTGTATGCAGACGATATCCGCCTGGCCGCCTTCATGGGGGATTGCAAATAAATCTCCATGACGCACTTGCGCATTTTCGATATCCGCGTTTTCAAGATTGTTACGAGCGACCGCCAACATCTCATGGGAAAGGTCAAATCCAATGCCACGTTGAAAACGATCAGAAAAAATTTCCAGCATCCGGCCCGAGCCGGTGCCGAGATCGATAAACAAATCTACATCATCAGAACCAACGATATCGCGCAGCTTTTCCTCAATATCTGCTTCCGGCAGATGCAACCGGCGAATTCGATTCCATTCTTTCGCGTTTTCCTGAAAATATTTCGCGGCAAGCGCGGCGCGCGCTTCCCGGCTTTGGGTAAATCGTTCTCGGTCGCGCGCCAGAATGCGATCACCGGAATGCGACATGGTCCGCACGGTTTCCAGAACGCCGGCAATTTCTTTGTTTTCCAGCGGGCTGGCGGCGCGGTAAAACATCCACGCGCCCTCGCGATGACGTTCGGCGAGCCCGGCTTCAGCGAGTATCTTCAGATGACGGCTGACCCGCGGCTGGCTCTGCGCCAGGATTGACGTGATTTCACTGACCGTCAGATCGCCGCAGACCAACAACGCCATAATCCGGAGGCGCGTCTCCTCGCCGACCGCACGAAAAATGCCAAGAGTACCGTCCAAGCTCACCTTCACGCCCGAAATACTGCCGGAAAAGATATAAAGATATCTTTATATGATGACAAGACGGGGTTTATCAGCAAAATCAAGAATTTGGAAAAATAGGCGCGAATCCAGGCATTTTGACAATTAAGGTTTGCGGGGCCCAATGACCGCACTATCTTTGCCACGAAAAAACCAAGGTATTCGGCGATTCTCAGCCATGAGAGGAAACGGCGTGAAAAGCGTAGTATTTATATTTTCAGCGGCCATTTTGCTTGCGTCACCTGGCGCGGCGGCGCAGTCCGACGCCTTTGCCGAAGAGCTTGAGGCCGGAACAGCTGATACTTCTGCATCAGCGACCAATGATCCGTGGGAAGGATTCAACCGCAAAATGTTTGCAGTCAACAATGTGCTTGACGAAGCCATTGTCGTTCCCGCTGCAAAGGTCTACCGCGCGACAACCCATAAGAAACAACGCAAAGGCATCAGGAACTTGCTCGCCAACGCACGCGCGCCATTCACGTTCGTCAATGATATTCTGCAAGGGGAGTTCAAACGCGCTGGCGACACTGCAAGTCGCTTTGTCGTAAACACGACAATCGGTTTCGGCGGTATGGGCGATCCGGCCGCGCGCATGGGGATTGAGCCCCATACAGAGGATTTCGGTCAAACGCTTGCAGTCTGGGGTCTTGATTCAGGGCCATATCTATATTTGCCTTTTTTCGGCCCGAGCACATTGCGCGACGGGTTTGGCATGGCGACAGAAACTGTCGCTGATCCGGTATTCTGGCTGCGCACTGACGCCGCAAGCTACACACGATATGCGCGTACAGGCGCGACAGCGCTATCAGTACGCGAACCGCTCCTTGAACCGTTGGCTGACATCAAAGAGAATTCGCTCGATTATTATGCTTCAGTGCGCAGTTTTTATCTACAAAGCCGCAGGCGCGAAATCGCCAATGGCCAAACAGTTTTCGACGACTTGCCGGACATTGGCGGTTTTGACGATTTCGATGAGCTGGATGAATTATTGGAAGAAGATTTAGCTGAAGATGATCTTGCTGATGTTCTTTCTGAGGACGATCAATAAGATCGCCGACTGGGGTATTAAAAAAAAATGTTTTCACTGAAAAACTTTCGTTCAATTTGTGTTGGCGCTTTCGCGGCGGCGGCGTTGTCATCGCCGACTGTTGCGCTCGCTGATGAACCTGCTGAATCTTACATCGGCGCCATCCTGGTTGAAGCGGAACCGGTTTTAAACGCAGAGACAGAAGACGCTGTGCTCGACGGCATTGCTGACCTCGTCGATAAGCATGTCGACATGCGCCGCGTTGCACTTTTCACGCTCGGACAATATGCACGTCAAATGACCGCCGAACAACGCGATGAATATCTGCCGCTGTTCAAACAATATGCTACGATCGTCTATCAAAACGCCCTTTCCAATTATTCCGGACAGCGTCTTGAAGTCACCGGATCTATCGACCGGTCCGAGCGCGATATCATCGTCAATTCCAAACTCGCGGATCCAAACCCGGGTGATCCGTTCGCCGACGCCGTCATTCAATGGCGGGTTTACCGTTCGAAAGACGGCGACATGGCCGTCGTCGACGCCGGCGCCGACAATGTCTGGCTCGCGATCGAGCAACGCAGCCAGTTTACGTCTGTTATCGCCAATAATGGCGGCGGCGCGACGGGCATTGATGCGCTGATCGCGCAGATGCGCAAACAAGTCGGTGGCTGACACCAGCCTGCCCGGCCAATCGAATAATTGCGGTGCGTTGTCCGTGCGAGAAATGGCGCTCAGCGAAGTTGGCATTCGGATCGATTATTTTCACAAGGCGTCGGACGATTACTTGCGTATGCTGGGTGTGGATCGAATTCGGCTTCCGGCGCGCGAGGCTTGGTTTGAAACGTACGCAGCCGACTACGCGCGCGCGATTGAAAAGCGCGAGACTTTCCAGCTGGTATGGTTGTCGGGCGAGCTGCAAATCGGATTTTCGAGCGTCGACCAAATTGAATTCGGCGCCTCAGCGCGCATGCATCTGCATGTGCTCGACGCCGATAGCCGCAACAAAGGCGTCGGCGCAAGATGCGTTATCGAAAGCGTCCGTTTATATTTCGAACGCTTGAAACTGAAAAAACTCTTTTGCGAGCCGAACGCATATAATGTAGCGCCAAACAGAACACTGCAGACCGCCGGCTTCAAATATCTGAAAACTTATGAGACCGTTCCCGGCCCTATCAATTATCGCCAAGCTGTGACGCGGTGGGTATTTGAACCATCATACTAAAAAGGCCGCTCCGATGAGCGGCCTTTTCAAACTTAAATTCGATTTCCTTCTTACGAAGAATAATATTCGACGACGAGATTTGGTTCCATTGTGCAAGGGTACGGCACCTCGGCGAATTCCGGTACGCGAATATAAGTGACGGTCATCTTTTTAGGATCGACGTCGATGTAATCAGGAATGTCGCGTTCCGGACTTTGCAAAGCTTCCAGGACCAGCGCCATGTTTTTTGATTTTTCTTTGATCTCAACAACGTCGCCCGGCTTCAATCGGACTGATGGAATATTTGTGCGAACGCCGTTCAGCAATACGTGACCGTGATTAATGAACTGGCGCGCCGCAAAAACTGTCGGCACGAATTTCGCACGGTAAACGATGGCGTCGAGACGGCTTTCAAGAAGTCCGATCAATTGTTCGGCTGTGTTGCCGCGCTGGCTAACGGCGCGGTCATAGATCTTGGAAAACTGCTTTTCCGTGATGTTCCCGTAGTAGCCTTTCAGTTTTTGCTTCGCCATCAGCTGAAGGCCAAAGTCAGACGGCTTACCTTTGCGGCGCTGGCCGTGCATGCCAGGTCCGTAATCGCGTTTGTTTACTGGTGATTTTGGCCGGCCCCAGACGTTTTCGCCAACCCGGCGGTCAAGCTTGTGCTTGGCGCTAATGCGCTTTGACATATATCCTCACTCTCGGCGCGGCCCGGCGACGGGGCCTATCCCCGATCGCGATCTCAACGGCGGTCCACGCGCCTACCCGTCAATGAAGCGCGGCGTATAGGACGGGAGTAAATGCCTGTCAAATCCGTCTGGAGCATCGCGCAAAGAAAAAGCCCGCTGAAAAGCGGGCCTTTTCGAAATTCTGAAAGCAATTACGCTTTAGGCTTTTTTCTTGCGGGATGAAAAGCCGAGGCCTGCGATGCCGGCAACCATCAACCAGATCGCACCGGGAACCGGAATCTCAACTTCGCCGAATTCGGTGATGTGGCTGAGACCAGAACCGCGTACGTCGCCTGTATCGACCGTGATCATCAACGCGCCGCCTGATGTATTGATCAAGTAAATTACATCGGGACCAAGCTTCAAGCCGATGTACGCCGCCATGGTCGTAAACATTGATGGTGGAGACGTGTCATCTTTGGAATAGTCCGCAGCCGTAAAGCTCGTGCCGGCAAGCGTATTGATATCCATCAATTCGTCGGCAACGCCAGCAGGCGCGCCGTCATATACGTCCGCCAATGTCATCGAGGGCGTGCCGAGACCGGTTGGATCAACGACTGCCCCACCCCAATCAACGCCGCCTGCACCTGTGAAAGCTTCACAAGATGGCGCACAATCAATGGTAATTGGCTCATCTGGACCCGCTCCATCTGGATCGGAACCAGAAACGGTGATGATGTTCGCGGACGCCGTGCCAGCCATCGCGATAGCGCCGATCATTGCGCCAAAAATTAACTTCTTCATGGAAATCCCCATACTAAATACTAATGGTTAATCTCAAAGCGAGATTTCTCCCCTAACAAACCGAGTATTATGCCTGTAATAGGCACAGTGCAAGAGCTTTTCTTCGCAGGAGCAACAATTGGACCGTTAAACTTTCGAAAACGCAACCATGGCGTGAATCGGCAGTTTTTTGTCGCTTTATTGGGTTAATCCCCATTAACCATGGTGCGCCGCATCCAATATTCAGGCCTTGATCGAAAACGGCGAATAATCCGTCGAAGTATCGTAAATATCAACGCCTTCAGCACGCTTGAGGGCGCCAACGATCTTGTAGGTCACCGGCGTCAATATTGCCTCCCAGAG